>NZ_AKJM01000072.1 GCF_000282335.1 Pseudomonas sp. GM48 | reverse complement strand
CGGGCTTGCTCGCGAAGAGGCCGGCACATTCAACATCTATGTTGACTGCCACACCGCCTTCGCGAGCAAGCCCGCTCCCACAGTTTTGATGCGTGAACCCCATCAAATCCGCTAGTCCCATTGGACGATGTTGGCCCTCGCCGAACCCGTTTGAATAGGCCCTACATAAAGTCTCCCCCGGCAGTCGCCGAAGGGTGGCACCGCCTGAGTAAAACGAGGAGTGCATCCATGGATATCCGTGGTCTGGGTTACGTCACCCTGCTGTCCAGCGACCTGGCGCAATGGCGTCATTACGCAAGCCAGGTGCTGGGCATGATGGTCAGCGGCAACGATGAGTTTCTGTACCTGAAGATGGATGAGCGTCACCACCGCATCCTGGTGCAGAAAAATGCCGACAACGGCTTCGGTGCCTGCGGCTGGGAAGTGGCTGGCAAAGCGGCTCTCGAGCAGGCGGTCCTCGAGCTGCAACAGGCCGACGTGCAAGTGACCCGTGGCACCGCGGCCGAGGCCGAGCTGCGCAAGGTCCAGGAGCTGGTGCACTTCAGCGACCCGGATGGCAATCGCCACGAAATTTTCTGGGGCCCGTTGCAGGACTTCGCCCGATTCGTCTCGCCGGTCGGCGTCAAAGGTTTTGTCACCAACGACCTCGGCATGGGCCACGTGGTGCTGCCGGCACCGACCTTCGAGCGCTGCCGCGATTTCTACGAACAAGTGATGGGTTTCGGCCTGTCGGACCTGATGAAAGTCCGCTTCACCCCGGACCCGGCCGAGCCGCAAAAGCGCATCCACTTCCTGCACTGCAACAACGGCCGGCACCACTCGCTGGCGATTTTCGAGTGCCCGATGCCCCACGGCTGCGTGCACATGATGGTCGAGGTCAACGCGCTGGACGAAGTCGGCCGCGCCCTGGACCGCGTCCATGCCAACGGCGTGAAGCTGTCGGCCACCCTCGGCCAGCACACCAACGACCAGATGATTTCTTTCTATATCAAGACCCCGTCCGGGTTTGACCTGGAGTACGGCTGCGATGGCCTGGTGGTCGACTGGGACCGCCACACGCCGTTCGAAAGCACCGTGGTCAGCCACTGGGGCCACGACTTCAGTGTCGGTCGCCAATGAGGAACATGACGATGGACAAGCAAATGAGCACCGCCGAGATCGTCGGCCAACTGCGTGACGGCATGACCATCGGCATCGGTGGCTGGGGCCCGCGCCGCAAGCCGATGGCGCTGGTGCGGGAGATTCTGCGCTCGGACCTGAAAGACCTGACCGTGGTCGCCTACGGCGGGGCCGATGTCGGCATGCTCTGCGCCGCCGGCAAGATCAAAAAACTGGTGTTCGCCTTCGTTTCCCTGGATTTCATTCCGCTGGAGCCGTACTTCCGCAAGGCGCGGCAGGAAGCGGCGCTGGACGTGATGGAAATCGACGAAGGCATGCTGCTGCTCGGCCTGCGGGCGGCGGCGATGAATGTGCCGTTCATTCCGACGGCGGTGGGCCTGGGCACCGATGTGCTGCGCCACAACCGCCAGATCAAGTTGATTGCTTCGCCCTATGCCGATGGCAAGGACTGGGTGGCGATGCCGGCGCTCAAGCTCGACGCGGCGCTGCTGCATGTCGACCGTGCCGACAAGCGCGGCGTGTGCCAGATCAGCGGCCCTGATCATTACATGGACGACCTGTTCGTGCGGGCCGCGACCCACAGCTACGTGACCTGCGATGAACTGGTCGACAGCGAGTATTTCCACCAGAACAGTGCTCACGCCCATCAAGTGTTTTGGGAACGCAACCTGACCACCGCCGTGGCACACGTGCCGGGCGGTGCGCATCCGTCGTCCTGTGCGCCGCTGTACGGTTTCGACGTCGCGCACTTCAAGGCCTACAACGCTACGGTGCAGGCCGCCGATGGCTGGGAAGGGTACGTGCGCGACTACGTCGACTGCACCCACGAACAGTATCTGGACAAGGTTGGCGGCCTGGCTGCGATCCGTGAACTGCCGTTGCCGATTTTCTAAGGAAGCCTTCCGATGAGCACTACTGATTACAGCCTCGCTGAGTTGATGATTTGCGCCGCGTCTGAAGCCTGGCGCGAAGACGGCGAAGTGCTGGCCACCGGCATCGGCGTGATCCCGCGCCTGGCGGCATCCTTGGCCATGCTCAGCAGCAACCCGCAACTGCTGATGACCGACTCCGAAGCCTACATGGTCGCCGAACCGGTTCCTTTGGGCGCGCGCAGGGGCTACGAGCCCAAGCGCGACAGCTGGATGGGTTTCTCGCGGATTTTCGACAACGTCTGGGGCGGTAAGCGCCATGCACTGGTCGGCCCGACCCAGATCGATCGTTTTGGCCAGGCGAACATTTCCTGCATCGGCGACTACGCCAAGCCCAAGGCGCAGATGCTCGGTGTGCGCGGTTTCCCCGGCAACTCGATCAGCCACGCCAACTCGTTTTGCGTGCCGAGCCATAACCGTCGGGTGTTCGTCGAATGCGAGGTCGATATGGTCGCCTCGGTCGGCTACAACCCGGCCCGCCTGGCGCGGGGCTGGTCGCTGGACGACATCGACATCCGCCTGATCATCACCGACCTCTGCGTCCTGGATTTCCAGGGCCCGCAACGGCAGATGCGCATTCGCTCGCTGCACCCCGGCGTGACGGCGGCGCAGGTCCAGGACAACACCGGGTTCGAGTTGCACGTGCCGGACGATTGCCCGACCACCGCAGCCCCGACCGTCGAGCAATTGCAGCTGATCCGGCGTCTGGACCCGCACAACCTGCGCGCCCTGCAGCTCAAAGACAACCCGCCAGGCCAGCGCTGAGCGCCCGCGTTTTCGGAGACAAGTGATGGCTGAACATAACGACAAGAACGAGGCCGAAGTGGTCCTGTACGAAGTGCGCGAGGCGGTGGCAATCGTCACCATGAACCGCCCCGAGTACCACAACGCACAGAACTCGCAGATGACTTATGCGCTGGACGCGGCGTTTCGCCGGGCCTGCGATGACGATGAAGTGAAGGTCATCGTGTTGCGCGGCGCCGGCAAGCATTTCTCCGCCGGGCATGACATCGGCACGCCGGGGCGTGACGTCGACAAAACGTTCGATCGGGCGAGCCTTTGGTACGACCACACCAACAAACCGGGTGGCGAGTTTCTCTATGCCCGCGAGCAGGAAGTCTATCTGGGCATGTGCCGGCGCTGGCGCGAGATGCCCAAGCCGACCATCGCCATGGTCCAGGGCGCGTGCATTGCCGGTGGGCTGATGCTGGCCTGGGTCTGCGACCTGATCGTCGCCAGCGAGGATGCTTACTTCGCCGATCCGGTGGTGCGCATGGGCATTCCCGGGGTCGAATATTTCGCCCATGTGCATGAACTCAATCCGCGCATCGCCAAGGAGTTCCTGTTCCTTGGCGAGCGCATGCCGGCACCGCGTGCCTATCAGATGGGCATGCTCAATCGGGTGGTTGCTCGCGACGAGTTGGAGCAGCAGACCCTCGACATCGCCGGGCGCATCGCCCAGATGCCGCGCCTGGGCCTGCAACTGAGCAAGCAAGCGGTGAACAACGCCGAAGACCTGATGGGCAAGCGCGCGACCATGGACATGGTGTTCGGCCTGCATCACTTCGCCCACGCCCACAACGAACTGGTGTCCGGCGACCGCCTTGGCGGCTACGACGCCAAGGCCATGGCCAGTTCGCAACGTAAAGCGGGCGGGGCGTGAGCATGACGATTTCGTTGAATACCCGCCTGACCGAACTGCTCGGTTGCCGCTACCCAATCATCCAGACCGCCATGGGTTGGGTCGCCGACCCGAAACTGGTGGCGGCCACGGGCAATGCCGGCGGTTTCGGTTTTCTCGCCGGGGCGACCATCGAACCACAGCACATGGAAGCGACGATCCTCGAAACCAAGCGCCTGACCGATCAGCCGTTCGGGGTGAATTTCCACATGTACCAGGCCAATGCCGGCGAGATCGTCGAGCTGGTTTTGCGCCACAAAGTCCGGGCGGTCAGTTACAGCCGATCCCCTGGCAAGCAGATGATCAGTCGCTTGAAAGACGCCGGCGTGGTGTGCATTCCCACGGTCGGCGCGCTCAAGCATGCGCAGAAAGCGGTGGAAATGGGCGCTGATGCGGTGACGGTGCAAGGCGGCGAGGGTGGGGGGCATACCGGCTCTGTGCCGACTTCGCTGCTGCTCGATCAAGTGGTCAACGCCGTGTCGGTGCCGGTGGTGGCGGCCGGCGGTTTCAAGGACGGTAAAGGCCTTGTGTCGGCCCTGGCCTACGGTGCCGAAGGCATCGCCATGGGCACACGCTTTTTGATGTGCGCCGACAGCCCGGTGCCGCAGGCGACCCTGGCCCGTTACCTGGCAGTGAAAGACCCGGCGGCGATCATCATCAGCCGTGCCATCGACGGCATGCCGCAACGGATGATCCGCAACGAATTGCTCAACCAGCTGGAAAACAGCGGCGGTCTCAAGCGCCTGTTGCTGGCCTTGCAGAGTGGTTTGGCCTACCGCCGCCACACCGGCATGAGCCTGACGCAACTGCTGACCAGCGCACTGAAGATGCGCGGTGCCGGAGAGCTGACCGCCGCGCAAAGCATCATGGCCGCCAACGCGCCGATGGTGATCCAGAAAGCCATGGTCGACGGGCAACCAGCTGCCGGCGTGTTGCCTGCCGGACAGATCGCCGCATCCATCGACAGCTTGCCCAGCTGCGCCCAATTGATTGAACAGATCGTCCGCGACGCCGAAGCGCGCCTGGGCGAGCTGTGCCGCCGTGTGTCGTGAAGGGGCCATGTATTGTGAAGGAAGGAAACCATGAAACCATTTAGCGTCAGCATCGAAAATGGCATTGCCGAACTGGTGTTCAACCGGCCACCGGTCAACGCTTTCAACTGCCAGGGCTGGGCCGATATCGCCAGCGAGATCGAAGGCCTGGGCCGCAACAGCGATGTGCGGGTGATCGTGATTCGCGCCGAAGGTCGCGGCTTCTGTGCCGGGGTCGATATCAAGGAACTGGCTGCCGACGGCAACCTGATCGTCGCGGTGAACAAGGGCAACTACGACAGCTTCAAGGCGATCCACCGCAACCCAAAACCGGTGATCGTCGCCGTGCACGGCTTCGTGCTGGGCGGCGGCATCGGCATCTGTGGCGCCGCTGACATCCTGGTGGCTTCCGAGTGCGCCACCTTCGGCGTGCCGGAAGTGGATCGCGGGGCCATGGGCGGCGGCGCGCATTTGCAGCGGCTGTTCCCGGTGCAGAAAGTCCGCCACATGTACTTCACCGGCGAACCGATCGACGCCGCCGAGGCTTACCGCCTGGGCGCAGTGGAGCGGGTGGTCAAGCGTGAAGACTTGCGCGAAGCCGCGTTGCAGATCGCCCGCACCATCGCCGTCAAGAGCCCGGGCATGATCAGCCTGGCCAAGGAAGCGCTGACCGGCATCGAAGACGGCAATCTGGAAGACAAATACCGCTGGGAGCAGGGCTTCACCCTCGAAGCCTACCGCTCACTGGACTCTCAGGAAGCACGCGACTCGTTCGTCGAGAAACGCGATGCCCGATTCAACGGCTGAAGGCATATTCATGGACCTGATCTATACCCCGGCCCAGCAGGCCTTTCGCTTTGATGCGCGAACCTGGCTGGCGGCCAATGTACCGAGTGAACCGCTGCAATCGTTCGACACCGAACAGGGCTTTGCCGAGCACCGCGCCTGGGAAGCCAAACTCAACGAAGGCCGTTGGGGCATGGTCACCTGGCCGACCGAACTCGGCGGGCGCGGCTGCGACCTGATCGAATGGCTGATTTTCGAAGAGGAATACTACCGTTCCGGGGCACCGGCACGGGTCAACCAGAACGGTATCTTCCTGCTCGGCCCGACCCTGATGGAGTACGGCAGCTTCGATCAGAAAGCGCGCTTCCTGCCGCGCATGGCCACCGGCCAGGACATCTGGGCCCAGGCCTGGTCCGAGCCGGGTGCCGGTTCCGACATGGCGGCGATCCGCTCCAAGGCGGAACGGGTGGGCGACCACTACGTGATCAATGGCCAGAAGACCTGGTCGACCCGCGCGGTGTGGGCCGATTGGGCGTTCGGTATTTTCCGTACCGACTCGCAGTCCCAGCGTCATCACGGCCTGACCTTCATCCTGCTGCCGCTGGACACGCCGGGCATTACCGTGCGGCCGATTCCGCAGCTCAACGGCTTGCCGGGGTTCGCCGAGATCTTCTTCGACGACGTCAAGGTGCCGGTGGAAAACGCCCTCGGTGGCGAAGGCATGGGCTGGCATGTGGCGATGTCCACCGCCGGATTCGAGCGCGGTTTGCTGCTGCGTTCGCCGGCACGCTTCCAGGAAACCGCCAAGCGTCTGGTGCAGTTGTACCTGGCCAACCGCGAGCATGCCGACCGCGACCCGGCCATCGGTGAGGCAGTGATGCGCGCCTGGCTCGATGCCGAGGCCTACACCCTGGGCACCTACATGACCGCCTCGCAACTGGTGCAGGGCGGCAAGATCGGGCCGGAGTCGTCGACCAACAAAATCTTCTGGTCGGAGCTCGACCAGCGCATGCACGACACCGCCATGAGCATTCTCGGTTTGCGTGGCGAGTTGCTGCCCGAAGCGCCGGCCGCTGGTGATGTCGGTCATTGGCTTGAAGGTTTCCTGTTTGCCCAGGCCGGGCCGATCTACGCCGGCACCAACGAGATCCAGCGCAACATCATTGCCGAACGCATGCTCGGCATGCCGCGTGCCTGAGGAATAGACCATGGACTTTAGTTTCAGCCGCGACCAACTGCTGTTTCAGGACAACGTCCGCAGCTTCCTCATCAACGAAGTCACCCCGGAACGCATCCGCGAACTGTGGCAGAGCGACAGCGGGCGCAGCGAGCGACTCTGGGCGCAACTGGTGGAACTGGGCCTGACCGCCCTGACCGTGCCCGAGGCGCAGGACGGCATGGGCATGAATGAGCTGGACTTCGTGCTGATTGCCCAGGAATGCGGTTACGCCGGCCTGCCTGAACCGCTGGTGGACACCATGCTGGTCGGCGTGCCGTTGCTCGCTGCCCTTGATGAGCAACACGCTTCACTAAAGCAGACTTGGCTGTCACGGGTCGCTGAGGGACGCGCGCGTCTCGCAGTTTCCGAACCGGGCAATCCGCTGGTCAGCGATGCCCACGTTGCCGATCTGCTGTTGCTGGCCAATGGCGACGAGGTGCATGCGCTGGAGCGCGACGCCGTGCGCCTGACCCGCAACGAGTCGGTCGACCCGAGCCGTCAACTGTTCCAGGTCGAATGGACGCCGACTCCCGCTACTTGCGTGGCCAGCGGCGAACAAGGACGGCGCTTGTGGGCAGCCGCCTTCAACCGTGGCGCCCTCGCCAGTGCTGCGCAGTTGCTGGGGCTGGCCAAACGCATGGTCGACCTGGCGGTGGACTACACCTTCGAGCGCAAGCAGTTCGGCAAACCGGTGGGTTCGTTCCAGGCGGTCAAGCACTTGATGGCCAACGTCGCGGTGCAGATCGAGTTTGCCAAAGGCCCGCTCTACCGCGCCGCTTATGCGCTGGCCGAACAGCAGCCGGGGCAGGACGTGCTGGTGTCCCACGCCAAGCTGGCAACGGCGGAAGCGGCGATGCTCGCGGCGAAGAACACCATCCAGGCCCACGGCGCCATGGGGTACACCTGGGAAGTCGACCTGCATCTGTTCATGAAACGCGCCTGGGCGCTGGACAAGGTCTGGGGTGATCGCGGCCGTCACAAAGGGCGGATTCGCGCGGCGTTGTTTGACGGGCAACTCGCGCTGGGTGCGGGCAGTACTTTCTAACGGCGACTGTGGTTGATGCCCGTCAGTAAGAGCGCCGAATACCCTGTGGGAGCGGGCTTGCTCGCGAAGGCGGCATGGCAGGCAACATCAATTTTGAATGTGCCGGCCTCTTCGCGAGCAAGCCCGCTCCCACAGGTTATCGGCGCCTGATTTTACTTTTTATACCGAGGTAGACCATGCCTGAAGCTTATATCGTCGACGCCCTGCGCACGCCCACCGGGCGGCGCAAGGGTGGTCTGAGCCAGATTCACGCCGCCGACCTTGGCGCCCACGTATTACGTGCGCTGGTCGAGCGCAATGACATTCCCGACGAGGATTACGACGACGTGATCTTCGGCTGCGTCGACACCATCGGCCCCCTGGCCGGGGATATTGCCCGCACCAGTTGGCTGGCGGCCGGCCTGTCGCAATCGGTGCCGGGCACCACCATCGATCGCCAGTGCGGTTCGTCCCAGCAAGCGGTGCACTTCGCCGCCCAGGCGGTGATGAGCGGCACCCAGGACGTGGTCATCGCCGGTGGCGTGCAGACCATGACCCAGATCCCGATTTCCTCGGCGATGATCGCTGCCGAGCCCTTGGGTTTCACCGATCCGTTCAGCGGCTCCGAAGGCTGGGTGCGGCGCTACGGCGCGCAACCGCCGACGCAGTTCCGTTCGGCGCAGATGATCGCCGAAAAGTGGGACTTGTCCCGGGCGCAGCTTGAAGCCTATTCGCTGGAGTCCCATCGACGGGCCTTGCAGGCCATCGAGCAAGGCCGCTTCAACCGCGAAATCGTGCCCCTGGTCGGCGTGCTGCATGACGAAACCCCGCGCCACACCAGCTTGGAAAAAATGGCCGAGCTGGAATTCCTGTTCGGCTGCGACCGGGTCACCGCCGCGGTGTCGAGCCAGACCTGCGACGCCGCCAGCGCGATGCTGATCGTCTCGGAGGCGGCGCTCAAGCGTTACGGCCTGACGCCACGGGCACGCATCCACCACCTGAGCGTGCGCGCCGAAGACCCGATCTGGATGCTCACCGCACCAATCCCGGCCACCGCCTACGCGCTCAAGCGTGCCGGCATGAAGCTCGAAGATATCGACCGCGTGGAGATCAACGAAGCCTTCGCTTCGGTGGCCATGGCCTGGCTCAAAGAGACGGGCTATCCCCACGAACAGACCAACGTCAACGGCGGCGCGATTGCCCTCGGCCATCCGCTGGGCGCCACCGGCACCCGCTTGATGTGCAGCCTGCTGCATGAACTCGAACGCAGCGGCGGTCGCTTTGGCATGCAGACCATGTGCGAAGGCGGTGGGCAGGCCAACGTGACCATCATCGAACGCCTGTAAATCAGAACACCACCAATCCCTGTGGGAGCGGGCTTGCTCGCGAAGGCGGAGTGTCAGCTACATCAATGTTGTTTGACCCACCGCCTTCGCGAGCAAGCCCGCTCCCACAGGGGATTGTGTCGATTAGTGAAGAATTTGAAGGAATAGACCGATGAAAATCTGTGAAAACCGCGTCGTGATCATCACCGGCGCCGGTGGCGGTCTGGGCCGCGCCTATGCACTGGCCTTCGCCGCCGAAGGCGCGAAAGTAGTGGTCAACGACATCAACCGCGAAGCGGCACTGGCCGTGGTCGGCGAAATCCTCGGCCAGGGTGGCAGCGCCGTGGCCAACAGCGATGACATCACCTGCTACGATTCGGCAGGGTTGATCGTGCGCCAGGCCATCGAAACTTTTGGCGACCTGAACGTGGTGGTCAACAACGCCGGCATCTGCCGCGACCGCATGTTCGCCAGCCTCAGCGAATCCGACTGGGACGCCGTGGTGGCCGTGCACCTGAAGGGCCACTTCTGCATTTCCAGCCACGCCGTGAAGTACTGGCGTGAGCAGGCCAAGGGCGGCGCCAAGGTCGATGCGCGGATTATCAACACCAGTTCTGGCGCCGGTTTGCAGGGTTCCATTGGTCAGTCCAACTACGCAGCGGCCAAGGGCGGTATTGCTTCGCTGACGCTGGTACAGGCGGCTGAACTGCGTCGCTACGGGATCACCGCCAACGCCCTGGCGCCGGCCGCGCGGACCGGGATGACCGAGCAGGTGTTCGCCGACACCATGAAAAAGCCCGAAGAGGGCTTCGATTACTTCGCCCCGGAAAACGTCGCGCCGCTGGTGGTGTGGCTTGGTTCCGAGGCGTCCGCTGACGTCACCGGGCAGATGTTCGAAGTCGAGGGCGGCAAGTTGTCGATTGCCGACGGCTGGCGTCGTGGCCCGCAACTGGATCGCCAGGGCCGCTGGGCGGTCGGCGAGATGGGCGATGCCGTCGCACAGCTTGTGGCTCAGGCCGTTCCGGCAGCCAAAGTGTACGGCAGCTGAAAAAGACCGGTCTCAGATGGGCGGCGCACGGCTATAATCGGCCAAAATCGAACCCCTGTGGGAGCGAGCTTGCTCGCGATGGACTCCAGCGCGACGCGTGTATTCAGACAGAACGCGTTATCGTTCACGTCCATCGCGAGCAAGCTCGCTCCCACAGGTTTCCCGCGATCCTCCCGTCACCACACGAGACCTGCCATGACCATTTCCCTGTATGACGCTTCCGTGCCTGTTTTCCAGCAAATGCTCAACGCCCTGAGCGATGTACTGAAAAAGGCCGAGGCTCACGCCACCGAAAAAAACATCGACCCTAACGCGTTCCTGCAAGCGCGCCTGTTCCCGGACATGTTCCCGCTGGTGCGCCAGGTGCAGATCGCCGTTGATTTCAGCAAAGGCGTTTCCGGTCGCCTGGCCGAAGTCGAATTGCCGAAGTACGACGACAGCGAAACCACCTTCGCCGAACTGCAGGCGCTGATCGCCAAGGCCCTGGCTTTCATCGGCAGCATCAAACCGGAGCAGATCAACGGCAAGGAAGGCATCGAGATCGTCACCCGTCCGGGCACGCCGAAAGAGAAGCGCTTCAGCGGCCAGTCCTACCTGCTGACCTACGGCCTGCCGCAGTTCTTCTTCCACGTCACCACCACTTACGCACTGCTGCGCCACAATGGCGTGGAAGTGGGCAAGCGCGACTACATGGGCGCGTTCTAAACCGTCCAGGTACAAAAAAGCCCCCGCAACCTCAGGTTGCGGGGGCTTTTTCATGTGTACGCATTGTTCAGCTACACCGCAAGTCCTGTGGGAGCGGGCTTGCTCGCGAAAGCGGTGTTCCAGCCAACGTTAATGTTGAAGCTGATGGCGCCTTCGCGAGCAAGCCCGCTCCCACATGGGGCGGTGGGGTCAGGCCAATCGTGCTGTCTTCTGCTCTTCACCCAGGCAAGCCGCCGCGGTGAACAGCACATCGGTGGACGAGTTCAGCGCGGTTTCCGCCGAGTCCTGCAATACGCCGATGATGAAACCGACCGCCACCACCTGCATGGCGATCTCGCTCGGGATGCCGAACAGGCTGCACGCCAGCGGGATCAGCAACAGCGAACCACCCGCCACGCCCGAAGCACCGCAGGCGCAGATCGCCGCGACGACGCTCAGCAGGATCGCAGTCGGAATGTCCACCGCGATACCGAGGGTGTGCACCGCTGCCAGGGTCAGCACGGTGATGGTGATCGCCGCGCCGGCCATGTTGATGGTCGCGCCCAGCGGGATCGATACCGAGTAGGTGTCTTCGTGCAGGCCCAGGCGCTTGCTCAATTCCAGGTTGACCGGAATGTTCGCTGCCGAGCTGCGGGTGAAGAATGCAGTGATGCCGCTCTCGCGCAGGCAGGTCAGTACCAGCGGGTACGGGTTGCGGCGCAGTTTCCAGAACACGATGAGCGGGTTCATCACCAGCGCCACGAACAACATGCAGCCGAGCAGTACGGCCAGCAGGTGCGCGTAGCCGATCAAGGCGCCGAAGCCGGAGGTGGCGAGGGTCGAGGCCACCAGGCCGAAGATACCCAGCGGGGCGAAGTTGATCACCAGGCGCACGATCACCGTCACGCCGTTGGACAAGTCGCCCAGCACTTCGCGGGTGGTGTCGCCGGCGTGGCGAATGGCGATGCCCATGCCGATGGCCCACGCCAGAATGCCGATGAAATTGGCGTTCATCAGGGCGCTGACCGGATTATCGACCACGCTCAGCAACAGACTTTGCAGCACTTCGCCAATCCCGCCTGGCGCCGTGACCGCGACGTCCTGGGTCGACAGCACCAGGCTCGACGGGAACATCATGCTGGCAACTACCGCAACCACGGCGGCGGCGAAAGTGCCCAGCAGATACAGGAACAGAATCGGCCGGATGTGGGTTTCCTGGCCGTGCTTGTGGTTGGCAATCGATGCCATGACCAGCACGAACACCAGAATCGGCGCGACGGCTTTCAATGCGCTGACAAACACTTTGCCGATGAACGCCGTGGACTTCGCCGCGTCAGGGGCAAACAGGGCCAGGGCAATACCGGCGATCAGGCCGATCACAATCTGCGTGACCAGGCTCAGGCGTTTGAGGCGTTGCAATAGAGAAGGGGATGAAGCAGTCATAAAACGGCATCTCTGATTTTTTTAGGTGCAAGGTTTCGCAGGTGTGCAGCAACAAACAGGGCAGGCCGCAGGCAGGAAACCGAGAAGGAAACACGGAGCTAATGCCAGCGCTGATTCCTGTGGCGAGGGAGCTTGCTCCCGTTGGGCAGCGAAGCGGCCCCAAAAAAATGGGCCTGCTGCGCAGTCCAGCGGGAGCAAGCTCCCTCGCCACAGGTTCAGTGTCTCGGCTTAACCGATCGGCATTAACCACAGGGTGTACGTTTTTCAGGGCGCGGACTTTATCACAGCGTAGGCACGATCTTTCAGACCTGTGACGATCCGCCACTCGGGCAATCAACGAGATCGGCAGGTTCGTGCAACCGCGTGCGGAAACACTCTGTTAAGCTTCGCCATCCTCATTTTCATGTCTGCCAGTGGGCCTTCGGGCTATCGCTGGTGTCGTCGTTTTCTGGAGTTGTGCATGCGGTTGTTGCCCATTCTTCTGTTGTCTGCCGCCGGTTTCACGGTGCTGACCACGGAATTCATCATTGTCGGCCTGTTGCCGGCTATCGCCCGCGACCTTGACGTCAGCATCCCGCAGGCCGGGTTGCTGGTGACTCTGTTCGCCTTCACTGTGGCCGCATTCGGGCCGTTTCTGACTGCCTATTTCGCCCGCTTCGAGCGGCGCAAGCTGTTCATCTCGGTGCTGATCCTGTTCGGCCTGGCCAACACGCTGGCGGCGCTGGCGCCGAACATCTGGGTGATGGCGTTCGCGCGGCTGATCCCGGCGCTGGGGCTGCCGGTGTTCTGGGCGCTGGCCAGCGAGACAGCGGTGGACATCGTCGGGCCGGATTACGCCGGTCGCGCCATCGCCAAGATCGGCTTCGGCATTGTTTGCGCCACGGTATTTGGCATTCCGGTGGGCACGCTGATTTCCGATGCATTCGGCTGGCGCAGTGCCTTTGCCATTCTGGCGGTCATCGCCTTTGCCAAGGCGTTGCTGCTGTTTATCTACCTGCCGAAGACCAACTTGCACCAGCATCAGGTGAGTTTCATTTCGCAGTTCAAGATCCTGCGCAGCCCGCTGATGCTGGGGCATGTGTTGCTGTCGGTGATTGTGTTCAGCGGCATGTTCACGGCCTATACCTATTTGGCCGATATCCTCGAGCGTCTGGCGGGCTTTAACGGCACCGTGGTCGGCTGGTGCCTGATGGGCTTCGGCGCGGTCGGTCTGATCGGCAACTCTCTGGGCGGCCGGGCGGTGGATCGTCATCCGCTGATGGCGTCGATGATGTTTTGTGCATTCATGATTGCCGGCCTGGTGGCGCTGGTGCCGAATATCCATTCGCCGGTCGGTCTGGCGGCGGCGATGGGCATCTGGGGCGTGACCCAGGCAGCGTTGTTCCTGGTCAGCCATGTGCGCCTGATGAAAGCCGCACCCGAGGCGCCGGCGTTCGCCGCGTCGCTGAACATCGCCGGGGCCAACCTCGGCATTGGCCTGGGCGCGATGATCGGTGGGCGGGTTATCGACAGCGTCGGCCTGCAAGGCCTTGGCTTCGCCGCCGCCGCGTTCATTCTGGCCTCGATCCTGCTGGCCATCGCCTTGATGACGTTCAAGCCACGCGAAGAGGTTACAGCGCTGTAAACAGCTGACGTCGGGCACCTTCGGTAATGGCAACAATGCCGGGGTGCCTGACCTTGCGCTCCACTGAGATGGCATAGAACGACTCGCTCACCGCGTCGGTCTGGCCGATCACTTCCACGCCGTATTGGCGTTGCACTTCATCGGCAATCACGCTCGGGCCGATGAAAATCCCGCTGCCGGATTGGCCGAAGGCCTGCATCAGGGCGCTGTCGTCAAACTCGCCGATAATTTGCGGCTGGATCTGCTGCTCGGCGAACCAGCGCTGCAAACGGCTGCGCACCACGGTTTCCGGACCGGGAATCAGCAGCGGCGCACCGTGCAGATTGCGCGGAAAGTCGTGACCGTAACGTGCCGCCAGCTCAGGGGTGGCAAAGAAGCTGATCCCGCACTCACCGAGTTTCTGGCTGTAGCCCTTGATGTCCAGGTGCGACGGCATCGGGCTGTCGGAAATCACCAGGTCCAGGCGCTGGATCGCCAGGTCGGCCAGCAAGCGTTCTAGTTTGTCCTCGCGGCAAGTGATGCGCAGTGGTTCGCTCAGCTCCATGGTCGGTGCAATCAGGCGATAGACGATGGACTTGGGCACTACGTCGGCCACACCGACGCGAAACAGAATCTGCTGTTCATTGGGTTGTGCCCGCAGCATCAGCTCCAGTTCGCCGCCCAGCTGAAACATTTGCTCGGCGTAGGGCAGCGC
Organism: Pseudomonas sp. GM48; assembly: GCF_000282335.1. Lineage (GTDB taxonomy): Bacteria > Pseudomonadota > Gammaproteobacteria > Pseudomonadales > Pseudomonadaceae > Aquipseudomonas. The sequence continues at coordinate 5,480 of NZ_AKJM01000072.1, read as the reverse complement.
CTGGCGTCCGGCTTCAGTGAGTTCAAGCTGCCGTCCGACCCGCCGAAACAACTCGATACCAAAAGTCTGTTCCAGCAGTGAAATCTGCCCGCTGATGGTTTGCGGCGTGAGATTCAGTTGCTCGCAGGCCCGCACGATGCTGCCGGTCTTGGCCACCACCCAGAAGTAATGTAACTGCCGATAGTTGAGCATGTTGGTCTACAGTTCGTAAAAACCGAAGTATAACCGCTGAAAATACGAATTTTCCTGAAGTGTTTGCTTCCCTAGAATGCGTCGCTATCAACGGGCCATCGTTCAGGTCCCGTTTGTTCTATCGAGGAAAGCATCATGAAGCTGAAAACCACGGCACTGTTGATCACGTCTTTACTGGTACTGGCCGGTTGCGACCAGGCTGAGAAAAGCGCGCAACAGTTGATGGGCAAGGCCGCCGAAAGCGCCAAACAGGCGATTGACGATACCCACAAGGCCGCCGAACAAGCGCTCAGCGATGCCACCAGCGGGTTGAGCGGCAAAAAAGAATCGCCGGAAAAAGATGCGGAAAAATCCGAATCTTCCTCCCAGGAAATCTAAACCGTATTACAACGAGTCAGGACTGACCCATGGACTACCTTTTACAACTTGCCGCCAGCCCCACCGCCTGGGTCGCCCTCGCCACCCTGGTAGTGATGGAAATCGTGCTCGGCATCGATAACCTGATCTTCATCTCGATCCTGACCAACAAACTGCCCGAGCAGCACCGGCAGAAGGCGCGACGCATCGGTATCGGCATGGCGCTGATCCTGCGACTCGGCCTGTTGAGCACCATTGCGTTCATCGTCCAGTTGACCGCGCCGGTGATCGAGATTCTCGGCCACGCGCTCTCCTGGAAAGACATGATCCTGATCGGCGGTGGCCTGTTCCTGTTGTGGAAGGCGACCACCGAGATCCACCACAGCATGGACCCGGCCCCGGAAGATCCGACCTCGAAGACGTCGACCGTGACCCTGGGCTTTGCCGCTGCGATCGGTCAGATCCTGATGCTGGACATGGTGTTTTCCATCGACAGCATCATCACCGCAGTCGGCATGACCGAGCACCTGCCGATCATGATCATCGCGGTGGTGGTGTCGGTGCTGGTGATGTTGTTTGCGGCTGATCCGCTGGCCAAATTCATCAACGATAACCCGACGGTGGTGATGTTGGCGCTGGGCTTCCTGATCATGATCGGTATGACGCTGATCGCCGAAGGCTTTGGCGCCCATGTACCGAAAGGCTACGTCTATGCGGCCATGGCATTCTCGGCTTCGATCGAGATGTTGAACATGATGTCCCGCCGGGCCAGGCAGAAGCGGATTGCCGCTGAAGCTTAATCGTCGCTGAAAGGAACGGCCGCCTGAACTCCAAGGAGTGCTGGCGGCCGTTTTTGTTTGCATCGGCTAAAAGTCTTTGTCAGTGAGCGTTGGCGTGTTGGCTCGGCGTCTTGTCCGTTTTCGGCGCAGGTGCTGGCTGAACAGGGTGATGGTGGCGACGGGTAATGCGCAGCACGCCCCACAGCATGGCGCCGGCTACCGCCAGCCAACCGGAAATCAACATCACAATGATCATTGTCAGGCTCATCTGTGCCTCCTCTTTGCCCTGTTACGGGCACACACGCATTGCTGCTGTCGCTTCAGGGAACAGTCTAGCCGTTGCTGCATTTCAGGCTATTGACCGAAAGTCGCCTGTCACCAACCAGTTCGCTCTATCGAATGCACTCAACTACCGTTTAGAGCTATACCGTAGCGGCGCGGCAACCTATGATCGACAACCAAGCCGGGAGTGGGGTTGCCTGGCGTTTGAACCTGAACAAGAGAGAGATGATGGTGCGGGTATTTTCTCGAATTTTGTCGGCCATGCTGATAGCCGGTTGCGTGGCAAGCCTGGCGGGCTGTGCCGGGAGCGTTGCGCCCGAGATCAAGCGCTTGCCGGAGCGTGTCGAACTCAGCGGCCGATTCTATCGGGGCGATGCCTATCAAAGCGGGCCGCAGGTGCTGGCCAGCATGCTGTCCCAGCAGGGCATCGTGATCACCCCGGGTTTGCTCGACAAGCCCTTGCATTTGCCGGGGGGCGAAGCCCAGTTGCAACAGAACATGCAGAACCTGGCCCGCGAGTACGGGATGGTCGTTTATCCCGTCGACAGCAACCTTCCGGCTTTGTTGACGCAAGTCGCCGCCGGATATCCGGTGATGGTGCGCTTCACTGAAGGCTCGGCCATGTGGGCCGAACCGCGTTACGCCATTCTTGCCGGCTACAACCGTCAGAAGCAGACGGTCCTGCTGCGCGCCGGGATGAATCGCCGCGAACTGATGAGCTTCAGTTCCTTCGAGTCGGCGTTCAAGGACGCCGGTGGTTGGGCCGTGCTGATCCAGAAGCCGACGCAGATCCCGGCCCAGGTCGATCAGCAGCGTTGGCTCAAGGCCGCCAACGATCTGGCTCAGGCCGGTCAGGAACAAGCGGCGACCAGGGCTAAAAAGGCCTTGGCCGCGCAGTAAGTCCGTTGGTCACCCGACGGGCACCATCGCCCGTCGCCAGCCTCTGATCTATAACGGCCTGCAACCATCGGTTCGAGATCAGGAGGTGCCCATGGCTCATCCCCCCACGCCTGTCGGCCCGCATTCATCTGAACATTCCTCCGGTGATGAACTGGGGTTCGACCCGGATTCCCCGGACCTTTCCGATCCTCAGGTTGATCCCGTCGGACCGGCCAAGGCACCGAGGGATGTGAAACCGGGCGACAACCCCAAGGCCCCGGCCAAACCCTACGATCCACTGGGTAATCTGAAACCCTAGGTCCAACGACTGAATGACTGGCGAAAAAAGGCCCCGATCGATCGTTATGCTGTTCACTTAAAAGATAGAGCGAACAATAAGCAACCTGTGGCGAGGGAGCTTGCTCCCGTTGACTGCGCAGCAGTCCCGCTTTTGGGGCCGCTTCGCAGCCCAGCGGGAGCAAGCTCCCTCGCCACAGATACAGTGTTCGTCCTTAAGTGAACAGCTACCGATCGATCGGGGCTTTGTGCGTTGCTGTTTAGTTACTTCGAAGCTTCAACTACACCACTCTGGCGCTGCTTGAGGTTCTTGTCCGATTTGTACTGCAGGGCTGCAGAAGCCACATTGGCGCTCTTGCCAGTTTCGACCCAATTGCGGATGCGGGCAGCATCGGCAAAGTGTGTGTATTTGCCATAAGCGTCCAGGAGCACCAGGGCAACCGGACGGTTACTCATCCGGGTCACCAGCACCAAGCAGTGACCGGCTTCGTTGGTGAAACCGGTTTTCGTCAGTTGAATGTCCCAGTCCGGCTTGCGGACCAAATGGTCGGTGTTGCGAAAGCCCAGGCTGTAGTTGGGTTTACGGAACGAGACGGTTTTTTCCTTGGTCGTGCTCAGCTCTGTCAGCAACGGGTATTTGTGCGCGGCGATTAACAGCTTGCTCAGGTCGCGAGCGGTCGACACGTTGCGCGGGGAAAGACCAGTCGGCTCGACGAAATGCGTGTTGGTCATGCCCAGTGCCCGGGCCTTGGCGTTCATTGCAGCAATGAACGCGGCATAGCCGCCCGGATAGTGGTGCGCCAGAGTCGCGGCGGCGCGGTTTTCCGAAGACATCAGGGCAATCAGCAGCATTTCCCGGCGCGGCAGTTCGCTGCGCAGCTTGACCCGGGAGAACACGCCTTTCATTTCCGGTGTGTCGCTGATGTTGACATCGATGTATTCGTCCATGTTCTGCCGGGATTCAACCACGACCAGGCCAGTCATCAACTTACTGACGGAAGCGATCGGCACCACCACGTCAGGGTTGCTGGCATAGATGACTTTGTTGGTCTGTATGTCCAGCAGTAAGGAACTGCCGGAAGCGAGCTTGAGTGTCTTCGTCTCTCGCGGCGCTGCGGTGGTCTCGTCAGCACTGGCGATTGGCGTGAGGAAAACCCCTGTAACTGCAAAAAATAGGCTCAGGATGGAAAGACGGATTTTCACGCTGGCAGACTCGTAAAGTGTTGATAAGCCGTTTTGTAACGGGCTATTTCGTAAAAAGCGCGACATTCTGGAGTATGGCTGAATAACTGTCGATGGTTGTTCAAGTAACAGGTGAAAGTCCTGAGAAACATGAAAAAAAAGTCATTTTCCGTCGGGTGGTCGAGCTTGTTTCGCAGGCAAAAAAAACCCCGCCAAGGCGGGGTTCTTTGACACGCTGTCAGCGTCTGCAGTGAAACTCAGCTGTGCAGGGTTTCAGCGGCGTACAGGGTGTTTTCCAGCAGGCAGGCACGGGTCATCGGGCCAACGCCGCCCGGTACCGGAGTGATCCAGCCGGCGCGGGGCAGGGCGGTTTCGTAGATGACGTCACCGACCAGCTTGCCGTCGTCCTGACGGTTGATGCCGACATCGATCACGATCGCGCCTTCCTTGATCCATTCGCCCTTGACCAGGCCCGGCTTGCCGGCGGCAACGACGACCAGGTCCGCGCGGCCGACATGGCCGGCCAGGTCCTTGGTAAAGCGGTGGGTGACTGTCACGGTGCAACCGGCCAGCAGCAATTCCATCGCCATCGGGCGGCCAACGATATTGGACGCACCGACCACCACGGCATTCATCCCGTAGAGATCGGCCCCGGTGCTTTCCAGCAGGGTCATGATGCCTTTGGGGGTGCATGGGCGCAGCAGCGGGATACGCTGGGCCAGGCGACCGACGTTATAAGGATGGAAACCGTCGACGTCTTTGTCCGGACGAATGCGCTCCAGCAGTTTGGAGGCGTCCAGGTGTTCGGGAAGCGGAAGCTGAAGCAGAACGCCGTCGATTGCTGGATCGTCGTTCAGGCGATCGATCAGGTCGGCAAGCGCTTCTTGAGTGGTTTCGGAAGGCAGGTCATAAGCTTGGGATAGAAAGCCGACCTCTTCACAGTCTTTACGCTTGTGCGAGACATAAACCTGAGAGGCAGGATCGCTGCCGACCAGGATCACCGCAAGGCCGGGCGTGCGCAGGCCTTGCTGGCGACGCTCGGTGACACGTTGGGCGATCTGCTGGCGCAGGCTGGCGGCGATCGATTTGCCGTCGATAAGTTGTGCAGTCATTGCGCGTGATTAACCATCGAGAGGGGAAAAAAAGAGAACGCATTCTCGCATGTCATGCGGTGAGGGCAAAGGCGCTTGGTCTGCAAATTCCCCTAACTCCTTTAATTAAATGAATTTTTTTCAAAAAGGATTTGACGACCTTAAGGGGGCTCTATACTATTCGTCGCACTTGTCGGGCACAGCCTAGCACTGGTTAAGAAGGTTGAGCAGGATTACGATTCTGCAAGACTGGAAAGCACTTAGTTTGTAGTCCTCCAAGGTTACAGCTAACAAGGCGCCCGTAGCTCAGCTGGATAGAGCATCCGCCTTCTAAGCGGATGGTCGCAGGTTCGAGTCCTGCCGGGTGCGCCATTAGGCAGCATTGGCACAAGTAGCGCGATATGGTGGGCGTAGCTCAGTT
>NZ_AKJM01000071.1 GCF_000282335.1 Pseudomonas sp. GM48 | reverse complement strand
GCCGAACGCAGCCTCGCGGGCTCGGCAGCTGCTACAAAGGGTGTCGCGGCTCGAGGCCTCTCGTTTGAAAGAGAAATGTTGCCAACTGCAGCCAGTGACGTTGCGGGCGCTCACTTATCGGCGTTGGTTGAACGAATGAGATTGTTGCGCAGCCTCACGATGGCCTTCTGCATTTGCACGAATTCTTCCGGCTCCAGGCCGGTTTCTAGCATGCCGTTGTCCGGCAGTTCATTGCGCAGTTGCCGGCCGTTGCCGGTCAGGCTGATTCGCACCTGACGCTCATCTTCGGGGTCGCGCTGACGCATCACATAGCCCATCGCTTCGAGCTTTTTCAGGATCGGCGTCAGGGTGTTGGATTCGAGAAACAGCTTTTCACCCAGGCTGCCGACGGTTTGATTGTCTTCCTCCCACAGCGCCACGATGGTGATGTATTGCGTGTAGGTCAGTCCGAGCTGCTCGAGCATCGGCTTGTAGGCCTTGCCGAACGCGAGGTTGGTGGAATAGACCGCAAAACACAGGAAGTCGGCGAGTTTCAGGTCAGTAGGGAGTGTCTTGTCGGTGGACTTCATTGGCGTTCTCTCTGGCCGGAGACGGAAGGCGTGCAGGCATTCGACTATACGTCGTGTGCGATAGCATCGGAAGTGCTCGAACGCTCGGCGTTCGTCTTCGCTGTGCTTGAGGCTCCAGAGAGCGCCGGCCGGATCGTAGGGGTTGAGACTGGCGATCCGGCCGAACGTCGCGTTACGCAGTGAGGACGTTGATGGCCACGTCAATGTTGCCGCGTGTTGCTTTGGAGTACGGGCAGATGGAGTCCGCCAGGTGTGCCAGCTCGGTACCGATTTCGTGTGACAGGCCCGGCACACGCAGGGTCAATCGGGCCTGAATGAAGTAGGCCGAACCGGTCTGGCCCAGATCGACTTCGATGTCGACAGCCACATCAGGTGGCAGTGTCACTTTCAGTTGCTGGGCCGCCAGCCCGACCGCCGCGATGTAGCAGGCCGACCAGGCCCCCGAGAACAATTGCTCGGCGGTCGGGTGGGGCTGGATTGCAGCGAAAACATGCGCCGGTTCAGGATTGCCAGGGGACGACAGTTCGATGTCCAGGTTGCCGTTATGGCCGCGCGACGTGTTGCCGGCGCTGTTGAGGGTGGTGTGGGTCTTGCCGGTAACCAGGACTTTTTCGATCTTGCTCATGGGGTGAATCCTCGAACGTTGCAGTAGATGATTTGTGGTCGCATACGATCGTATCGTATGCGATGTAAATAATATCCGGCAGAAGCCTCGCTCCGTCAATAGGCAACGTCGTGCCTTTGCGACGAGTGGTTGAATCGACGAGGTTCACGCTCCTCGGCTGCGGGGCGGCAAAAACGCAGCAATGGCGTGCTCACCGGTACTCGTCATGCCGCCGCCACCAGGGACCCGTTTCATTGCGCCCCTTGGGTGCGCGATCGAGCCATTGGTACATGCCCCACAACCCGTCCAGACCCCGCGCGTAGGTGGAATAGGTGTGGTAGATCTCGCCGTCTTCCAACACAAACGCGCTCAGCCCCGGCCTGTCGCGGGTATAGGTCGGCGCATCGGTGCCACAGGTCGCGGCGAACTGCTTCACAGGTTCCGGGATCTGGCTGGCGTCCATGGCATGCCCGCCGCGTTGGTAGTTGTACTCGACGAGCCCTTGACGCTGCTGCGCTTCGGTAAAGTAAACGTTGAAGTCGGCGGTGAAGTCGCTATCGGCGGCCGAGGCCCAGGGGAAGGTCCAGCCCATCCGGCGTTTGTAAGCCTGCAGTTTCGCCAACGGCGCGCGGGATATCGCCATCAGTGTCACGTCATGATTCGCCAGGTGGATGACGACGGGATCAAAGCCATCGGCGATGGCTGAGCAGGAAGGGCAGCCGGCCGTGTAGTCGGGGCCGAACATGAAGTGGTAGACCAGCAGTTGCGAGCGCCCTTGAAACAGCTCGGCCAAGGTTGCGCTGCCGTTGTCGGTATCGAATCGGTACGCCTTGTCGAGGCGAACCCATGGCAGGGCCTGGCGTTGCCTGGCCACTTCATCGCTGCGTCGGGTCAGCGCCTTTTCCGCTTCGAGCAGTTGCAAACGTGCCGCCAGCCATTGTTCCCGGGTCGCGGTTTCGTGCGTGTTCATCGCTGTACGCTCCTGGTGAAAGGTCCAGAATTAGACTAAACCCGGGTATCGAACGGTGGGAGTGACAAGCGTGGCGGGATTTCGATGGACTCGATGATCACGGCAGCCGCACAGGCGCTGGCGGCAGGGAATCCACTTGGCGCACTGGACCGCGTGGCATTGCGCGACGATGCGCCGGCGCTGGCCCTGCGCGGTATCGCGATGGCGCAGTTGGGCGATCTGGTGCGGGCCAGGGCACTGGTCAAGCGTGCGCAGCGGGCATTTGCGCCCAGGGAAGTGCTGGCCCGTGCGCGATGCGTGGTGGCTGAGGCCGAAATCGCCCTGGCTTCGCGGGAACTCGGATGGCCGGTCAAGTCGCTGGAAGCGGCGCGGGTCACGCTTGAACGCCACGGTGACCGGGTCAACGCCGCCCATGCGCGGTATCTGCAAGTCCGCCGGTTGCTGCTGATCGGTCAGCTCGACGCGGCGCAGCAGTTACTCACCGAACTTGATCCGGGCCCATTGCCGCCGGCACTGCGTGCGACCCATGAACTGGTCATGGCGGGAATCGCTATTCGACGCCTGCAATCGAACGCGGCACGGATGGCGTTGATGACGGCCACGCAGGCTGCCCGTCAAACGGGGATTGCCGCGCTGATGGCCGAGGTCGAACACGCTGCGCGTCTGCTCGATGCCCCCGCGGCACGCCTGATTGCCCAGGGTGAAATACGGACGCTGTTGCTCGATGAAGTTGAAGTGTTGCTCGGTTCAACGTCGCTGGTGGTGGATGCCTGCCGGTACATTGTGCGTGGCTGCGGCATGTCGGTGTCGCTCGCTACGCGCCCGATTCTGTTCATGCTCGTCCGCGCATTGGCCGAAGCCTGGCCCGCCGACGTTCCGCGGGAAACGCTGATCGCCCGGGCGTTCCGTTTGAAGCTCTCGGATGAATCCCATCGCGTCCGGCTTCGCGTTGAAATCGGCAGGCTGCGTCAAGCACTCAAACCGTTGGCCGGCGTCATCGCGACGGCACGCGGCTATGCCCTGCAATCACCGGTGTGTACGGAGGTGGTGACACTGGCGCCACCCGTCGAAGAAAAATTTGCCGCGGTGTTTGCCTGCCTCGCCGATGGTGAGTCGTGGTCGAGTTCTGCCCTGGCACTGGCGCTGGGCACCAGCCAGCGCACGGTGCAACGGGCGCTCGATACGCTGGCGGCAGCGGGCAAGGTGCAGTGGTTTGGTCGTGGTCGCGCGCGGCGCTGGATGACGCCGCCCGTGCCGGGATTCGCGACGACCTTGTTACTCCCGGCGCCGCTGCCCGCTGGCTAGGATGAACGCCACCAACCCCCATTGAGGAATGCCAGATGAAACACGCAACTGCTGAAATCATTCGTGAGTATGGTCCGTTTGCCGATGTCGACCATGTGTGCGGCGTCACTTGGGATGGCGAAAAGGTCTGGTTCGCAAGCAACAGCAAAATCAACGCCCTGGACCCGGAAAGTGGCAAGGTACTGAGTTCGATCGATGTCGCTGCCCATGCCGGCACCGCGTTTGACGGTGAGCATCTGTTCCAGATCGCCGAAGATCGCATCCACAAAATCGATCCCCGCACCGGCCGCATCCTCTCGACAATTCCTGCCCCCGGCGCCGGCACCGATTCGGGCCTGACCTGGGCTGAAGGGACGTTGTGGGTGGGTCAGTACCGCGAACGCAAGATTCACCAGATCGACCCCGAGAGCGGAAAAATCCTGCGTACCATCGAATCCAACCGTTTCGTCACCGGCGTGACCTGGGTGGACGGCGCGCTGTGGCACGGTACGTGGGAAGGCGATGAAAGCGAGCTGCGCCGGATCGATCCGCAATCGGGCGAAGTGCTGCAGAGCCTGAAAATGCCGGAAGGCGTCGGCGTGTCGGGGCTGGAGTCCGATGGCGGCGAGCGGTTGTTCTGCGGTGGCGGCGATAGCGGCAAGGTGAGGGTGGTGCGTCGGCCTTCATGAGGCACGTACACAGAGCAATTGGACCACTTCTGTGGGAGCGGGCTTGCTCGCGAAGGCGGTGTGTCAGGTAGCATCAATGTTGTCTGGCACACCGCCTTCGCGAGCAAGCCCGCTCCCACAAGAGCGAATTTGTGTCGGTGATGATGGAGATCGCAGTCATCTGCGTATCAATAGTATTTTTCCGTCCTGCCATGTTTTCTGCTGGTCGAAATCGGTCTAAAAGCCCGGTTGGCAACTGTGCCTGTTTTGCTATCCTCAACCTTGTAGGTGAAGACGCAGACTGATGCGCAAAAGGATAGCAAGGAGACGTGGGGCGCGTTCCGAAGGGTACACGGTTAGAAAGATCCCCGCGCTGGGATCCAGCCCTTATGCCGTGTGAAGCAGAAGAGTTCCATTACAGTTTTACGGCTCTTTTGTGGGAGGCCTGATAAACCTTGTAAGCCGGAGACCAGCACCGGCCACCTACTTATACTCACCCGCGAAGCCCGCCCAGTGCGGGCTTTTTAATGCCCGCAAGGTGGGTCTGGTCAGCGGCTCATGGCGCACCAAACAGCATTGTCCAGTAGACACCTTCGTCGCTGCGCGGGTTGGCGGCGTAAGCGGCACCGACCTGGGTGAACATCGGGTTCATCAGGTTGGCGCAATGCCCGGGGCTGGCGAGCCAGCCTGCCATGGCCTTGCCGGGCGAACCTTGCCCGGCGGCGATGTTTTCGCCGATCTGCCGGCCACGGTAACCGGCGGCTCTGGCGCGGTCTGCCGGCATGTCACCGTCGGGGTCCTGATGCGCGAAATAATTGCCGTAGGCCATGTCCTTGCTGTGGCCTTGTGCTGCGGAGCCCAGGGCTGCACTCCAGGACAGTGGCCGTGCAGCGGCAAAACGCTGGCGACCGCAAAGTCGCGGCCTGGCCCGGGCCGCGTTGACTTGAGCCAGCAACGCCTGGCCGGCGCTGCGTGGGTCACCGATTTGCCCGTCGAGCACCGGCCGCGCCAGCACCACTTGCCACTCGCTCCCGGCGCGGCTGACGCCGATGTCGGCGTATTGGTTGTCGAGCAGTGCGGCGCAATGCTCGTCCTGGAACATATCAAAGGCCTCTTCGGCATCCCGCGCACCCACCACACGGATCGACCGCACCATTGTGGCCTGATAGCCGGAAGCCTTTAACCGGTCCCGCAACCCACCGCCATAGCCAACGGGCAGGGCCAGGTTCGATTTGAGCGTCAGGGGTGATAAGCGTTGCGTCGGCCGCCGGTCGCAGCGTTGCGGATGGGCGCGATAGTCGTTGATGGCGTCTACCAGTTGCCGTTGCCCATCGGCGTGAGCGGGGCTGGCAAAGACGGGGAGCAGGGAAAACAGGCACAGCGAAGAAAAGCGCAAGGCAACGACAGTTTGGCGCATGGACGGACAACTCGGATGAGATGACGACGAAGAAAGTGGGGAAAAGTGCTGGGCTATGACTGGTGCCTTGAAACAAGGTTCACGCTGGACAGCTGTCTATTTGCGGGCGTTGCCACGAGTCCGACGAAGGGTGTCGGCAGGTCTGGATGATGGCGTTTTCGCCCGACACAAGGATCAACCCATGGGTTTAAGCAAACTGGCCTGTGTCGTGACGTCCGGGCTTTCTGTCGGTCGCAGCCTGAAGCGACAGACATGCCCGCCACGAACCATGCATTCGCTGTGCTCGACTTCACCGCCGCCCAGTGCGCCGATCAAGGCCAGGTCCAGTTCGCAGACCACTGGGTGCTCGGCGGCCAGGCGATGGAACACGCAGTTATGGGCGACGATTTCCGGGGTGCCGCCTGAACGAAAAAACACCTCGGCTTCATAGCCCGTCTGGTTCATGTGCTGCACGATCGTGGCTTCATCCACGACCTGTTGTTCCAGGTCCGAAGCCAGCTTGCGGCCCATGCTGCGCATCAGCGAGGCCAGGGCTTCAGGACCGATGATGCCCGCCACTTCATCAATCAATACGCTGGCCAGTAGCTGATAGTGGCGCGGGAACTGCTCCCGCGCATGGTCGGTGAGCCGATACAGCTGCTCCGGACGACGTCCCGTCGGACGGGTGTCGCCGCGCAGCACCAAGCCGTCACGTTCCAGCGCCGCCAAATGTTGGCGAATCGCCGTACGGGTGACTGCCAGGTGTTCAGCCAACTCGTCAATGCTCATGCCGCCCGCATGATGCAGCAGTGCATTGAGCAGGTCCTGCTGTGTTCGGCCCAGTCCTTCCAGCATGGTTTGCTCTCCGCGATATCAGAACTTGTCCGGGAATTGCTTGACCAGCGCACCGGTCAACGCGTCGGCCAGCGCCAGGATGTGCGTACGCATCATCGCCCAGGTGCGGGCTTCGCCAGCGTAATCGTGTGCGGCAAACTCATCGATCTGGGCAATGTGATGACCGCCATGGGCCGACAACATCGTCACCAGTGTAGCCTCGGGCAGATTGGGGTTGGCCGTGGCCAGAAACGCCGCGATGGCCTTGGCATTGCTGGTCAATTCGGCGACCGCAGCCTGCTTGCCTTTCGCGTTTTTTGCGACGGTGGCATCGCTGTAGTGTTTCACTGCGCCCCAATGCCCGGCCAGCAGCTTGAGCAGTTGATCCGCCGCCGGTTGGCCGTAGAGCGGGGCGATGCTATTGGCGATTTTGGTCGCGTTGTCGACGACCTGGTCCGTCGCCACTTTGGCCTGCTTTTGGTCGGCGGATTGGTTGGCCAGCGCGTAGTTCCTGATCCAGAAAATGTGCTCGACCCAAAGGTCGCGCAGGGCCAAACGCGTGGTCAGCGCGGGGCTATCGACAGCGGCAGTGGCGGGGGAGACGGGGGGAGTCTGGCTCCAGACCGGTTGCGCACAGAAAGCCAGCAGGAGCAAAGCCAGGGTTTTGATATTCATGACGGCACCCTCTGAGAGTGGGAATGTTCGACAATATCAATATAGGCATAAAAATATGTTTTTATTGGATGGAGGCGAATTCTCGGATGAACGGCCACCGGCAGCGGCGCAGCTGATCGGGCTCTCAGGGGGAAAGCGCTTTTCTGTGGCGAGGGAGCTTGCTCCCGCTGGACTGCGCAGCAGGCCCTCTTTTGGGGCCGCTACGCGACCCAGCGGGAGCAAGCTCCCTCGCCACAAGTCACTGGTATGTTCTAGTTTTCTGGCTACAACCCATCCCCCAGCACCTTGAGGTATTCAGGGCTTTCGCTGATCGAGTTATGCCCCGTCCCCGGTATCACCTGCATCGACGCCACGCCCTTGGCGAAATGACTGAAAAGTCGCTCGGTACTTGAGTGCGGAATCACCTCGTCATGCTCGGCCGCTATCAATACTGTCGGCACCGTGATACGGGAGGCGTACTGCCAGGACTGGTATTTGTCCTTCAACAACCAGCGCACCGGAAACCAGCGGAACTGTCGGGCGGCGAGCCCTTCGAGGCTGTTGTAGGGCGTGATCAATACCAGCCGTGCCACCGGGCGCTGAGTGGCCAGGCGCACGGCAACGCCCGAACCCAGGCTGCGTCCGACCACAGCCACATGCGGATGGCTGGCATACACCGTGTCGAACAACGTGATGGCGTCGCGAGCAATGGCCTCTTCGGAAGGCGAGCCGGAACTCCCGCCATAGCCACGGTAATGCAGCAAATACAGGGCGTAGTCGGGGAAGGCCTGGGAGAACTCAGGCAAGTTGCGCGAGACGTCTTCGGCATTGCCGCCAAAATAAATCAGCGCGTTGGGACCCTCGTGAGGGCGGACGGAGACCAGCACCTGTGCGTCGGCGACCGGCAGGGTGAGCAGCGTCCCGGATGTCCCGACGGCGCGAGGTTGCGGGTAGTAAATAAGTGCCCGTTGAAACACGAACAGCGCCACGCACAGCGCCAGGTACAACGCAGCGACGATGACGATGAGTAACACCAGGGTGCGCAACATTCGACTAACGTTAGTGGGCGGCATTGACTGCTCGGGGTTAGAACGCGGCTATTGCCGGAAGGCTTTCAGAGTGTAGTCAATCGACCTTTGGCGCGGGTTATCCGGACTATCGGCGCGACGGGCCAACCCCGAGTAACTGGTGATAAGCGTTTTATGAGCCATCCTGAGGGCTACAACCGTAGAGAAATAGTCACGCTGGCTGCCGGTGCTTCGGCGGTCTTCGGCAGGTGCGCAACCGGCGCCGTCGACGGAAACAGGAGGCAAGACCATGCAGACCCGCGCCATTCCTTCCAGCAACGAGTCCTTGCCGATCGTAGGGTTGGGCACTTATCGCGGATTCGATGTCGAGCCTTCGCAACCGGCCTGCAAAGATTTGCCCGCAGTGCTGGATGCGTTGTTCGACAAGGGTGGCAAGCTCATCGACAGCTCGCCGATGTACGGTCGCGCCGAACAGACCACTGGTCAATTGCTGTCGATTCATGAGCCGCGCTCGCCGGCGTTCCTGGCCACCAAGGTGTGGACCCGGGGCCGCGAAGAAGGCATCGCGCAGATGGAACAATCCTTCGCCCTGCTGCAGACCGACCATATCGACCTGATGCAGATCCACAACCTGCTGGACTGGCAGACTCACCTGCCGACCTTGCGTCACTGGAAGGAAAAAGGGCGCATTCGCTACATCGGCATCACCCATTACACGGCGTCGGCCTATGAAGAAGTGGAAGCGGTACTCAAGGCCGAGCCGCTGGATTTTTTACAGATCAACTACGCCATGGATGATCGTGGTGCCGAGAAACGCCTATTGCCGTTGTGCCGCGAGCGTGGGGTGGCGGTGATTTGCAACCGGCCGTTCGGCGGTGGCGGCTTGCTGGCCAGGCTGAAGGATAAACCGCTGCCAGGTTGGGCGGCGCAAGTCGGGGTCAAGAGCTGGCCGCAACTGGCGCTGAAGTTCCTGCTGTCGCATTCAGCGGTGACCTGCGTGATTCCGGGCACCGGCAACCCGCGCTACATGGCGGAAAATGCCCGGGCCGGTTTCGGCCCGATGCTGACCGATGCCCAGCGTCAACAACTGATTGCGCTGGTGGGCTAGCGACGTGTTCAACCCGTTACGGCGAGTCGTCGAACCTCTCCTATACTGATTCGCGTCCATGCCGCTGGCAGTTCATTCGTTGTTCTGGCGGCGTCCCTGTCCATTACTGCAAGGAGATAGAACATGGCAATCCGCATTGGCGACGAAGCACCGGATTTCACTGCCGACACCACCGAAGGCACCCTCAATTTTCACCAGTGGATCGGTGATGGGTGGGCCATCCTGTTTTCCCATCCCAAGGATTTCACCCCGGTATGCACCACCGAACTGGGTTACCTGGCCAAACTCAAGCCGGAATTCGACAAGCGCAACACCAAGGTCCTCGGCCTCAGCGTCGACCCGGTCAGTGACCACAACCGCTGGGTCGGTGACATCGCCGAGACCCAGGGCACGGCGGTCAACTATCCGCTGATCGGCGACGAAAACCTGGTGGTGGCCAAGCTCTACGACATGATCCACCCCAATGCCAGTGGCGGCGCGCGTACGGCGGTGGACAACGCCACGGTGCGTTCGGTGTTCATTGTCGGCCCGGACAAGAAGGTCAAGGCCATGCTGATCTACCCGATGAGCGCCGGGCGCAATTTCGATGAAGTGCTGCGCCTGCTCGATTCCCTGCAACTGAATGCCAGGCACACCGTCGCCACGCCAGTGAACTGGCGTCCGGGTGAGGACGTGATCATCCCGACCTCGGTGTCTGACGAAGAGGCGAAGAAGAAATATCCGGATGGCTTCAAGACCCTGAAGCCTTATCTGCGGACTGTGGCTCAGCCGAAGTAGTCAGCGGCAGTAATACCGCCTTCGCGAGCAAGCCCGCTCCCACATTGGATCTTTGTCGAGCACAGATTTTGTGTCCAATTGAGATCCCTGTGGGAGCGGGCTTGCTCGCGAAGAGGCCAGCCCTGCTGGCCTCGGACTTCAATTCAAACCAGATACTTGCGAAACCACCCCAACGTCCGCTCCCACGCCAGTTTGGCCGCCGCCTCGTCGTAGCGCGGTGTGGAGTCGTTGTGGAAACCATGGTTGCAGCCCGGATAAATGTAGGCCTCATACGTCTTGCCCGCGGCCTTCAACGCTTTCTCGTAGGCCGGCCAGCCTTCGTTGATCCGCGTATCCAGTTCGCCGTAGTGGAGCATCACCGGTGCCTTGATCCGCGGCACTTCCTCGGCCGTTGGCTGACGGCCATAAAACGACACGGCGGCACCCAGTTCCGGATAGGCCACGGCGGCTGCGTTGGTCACGCCACCGCCGTAGCAGAACCCGGTGATGCCGACTTTTCCAGTGGCGGCTGGGTGTTTCATCATCCACTCGACGGCGGCGAAAAAGTCGTTCATCAGCTTTTCCGGGTCGACCGTGGCCTGAAGCTCGCGGCCCTTGTCGTCATTGCCGGGATAACCGCCGACAGAGGTCAGGCCATCCGGGGCCAGGGCGATGAAACCGGCCTTGGCCACACGCCGGGCCACGTCTTCGATGTACGGGTTGAGCCCGCGGTTCTCGTGCACGACCACCACCGCCGGCACCTTGCCGGTGGCCTTGGCCGGGCGCACCAGATAACCGCGAACCTGGCCATGGCCCTTGGGCGACGGGTAGGTGATGTACTCGGGAATAATGTCCGGATCGGTGAACTCGACCTGCTCGGCCAGCGCGTAGTTGGGGCTCAGTGCCGCGAGCAGGGCTCCAGCTGTCAATCCTGCGAAGGTAAACAACGCTGCACGGTCGAGAAACTCCCGACGATCAATCTTGCCGTGTGCATAGTAGTCGTACAGCTCCAGCAGTTCCGGGGCGAAGTCTTTGGCAGTTAGCCGGGTCATTGGTGCAACTCCTTTTGGATGGTCTAACACGGACCCTGTGGGAGCGGGCTTGCTCGCGAATGCGGCGTGTCAGACACATGGATGTCGGATGTGCCGCCGTCTTCGCGAGCAAGCCCGCTCCCACAGGGTGGAAATGGTGATGCCAAAAGCTTATTTCAGGCACTGCGCCCCGGCCTTGGCCACTTGCGCATCCTGCTCGGCCTTGACGCCCGACACGCCGACAGCGCCGATCACCTGGCCATCGACAATGATCGGCACGCCACCCTCCAGCGAGGTCAGCAACGGTGCTGACAGAAAAGCGTAGCGCCCACCATTGACCATGTCCTCATAGCTTTTCGATTCGCGCCGCCCGAGGGCCGAGGTGCGCGCCTTTTCGGTGGCGATATACGCACTGCCGGGCGCGCAGCCGTCGAGGCGTTCGAGGGCCAGCGGGTGGCCGCCGTCATCGACCACCACGATGGTCACGGCCCATTGATTGGCCTGTGCTTCGGCGCGGGCGGCGGTGAGGATCTGGCCGACTTCGGTCTGGCTCAGGACGGCTTTGCTGTTCATGGGCGTCTCCAGCGTTCAATTAAGGCAGGGCGGCTTCGACCAGTTCGATCCAGTGCCGCACCGGGGTTCGGCCTGCACCGTCGAGGTGTGACTGGCAGCCGATGTTGGCCGTGACAATGACCTCGGGATGGCCACTTTCCAGGGCGTTGAGCTTGTTGTCTCGCAGTTGCCGCGACAGTTCGGGTTGAGTCAGCGAATAGGTGCCCGCCGAACCGCAGCACAGGTGCCCATCGGGTACGGACGTCAGGGTGAAACCGAACCTGGTCAGCAGCGCTTCCACGGCACCGCCGAGTTTCTGTCCGTGCTGCAAGGTGCAGGGGCAATGGAATGCCACTCGCTGCGAGGCATGGATGCCGAGCTTTTCCAGCGGTTCGTCGCGCAACACTTCCACCAGATCCCGGGCCAGCGCACTGACCTTTTTCGCCTTGTCGGCATAGGCCGGGTCGCTGGCGAGCAGATGGCCGTAATCCTTGATGAAGGCGCCGCAACCACTGGCAGTCTGCACAATCGCTTCGGCGCCTTTTTCGATGCCCGGCCACCACGCGTCGATGTTGCGTCGGGCACGATCGAGGCCGACGGCCTGGGCGTCCAGGTGGTAGTCCACGGCGCCGCAGCAACCGGCTTCGCGGGTCGCGATGACGCAGATCCCCAACCGGTCCAGCACCCGCGCCGCAGCGGCATTGGTATTGGGTGACAGGCTTGGTTGCACGCAACCTTCGAGCATCAGTACCTGTCGCTCACGGTGGACCATGGGCCGCGGCTTGGCCGGGAGTGCACTGCGCGGCAATTTGCTTTGCAGGGTGTCGGGCAGCAGGGCGCGGAACACCTGACCGCTATTGATCAAGCCCTTGAACACCTCGGGATGCGGCACGGTCTGACGCAACCCCTCGCGCAACAGGCGCTGCCCGAGTGGGCGCGGCACCGCCGCATCGACCACCGCCCGACCGATGTCCAGCAGGTTGTGGTAATCGACGCCCGACGGGCAGGTGGTTTCGCAGTTGCGGCACGACAGGCAACGGTCCAGGTGCTGTTGGGTTTTTTGCGTGACTTCGTTGCCTTCCAGCACTTGCTTGATCAGATAGATGCGGCCCCGTGGTCCGTCCAGTTCATCGCCGAGCAATTGATAGGTCGGGCATGTGGCGTTGCAGAACCCGCAGTGCACGCAGGTGCGCAGAATGCTTTCGGCTTCTGCGGCACGAGGCAATTGGCTGGCGCTTTCACTCAAGGTCGTCTGCATGGTTCAAAGCTCCGCGTACAGGCGTCCAGGGTTGAAGATGCCCCGTGGATCGAGTTGTCGTTTCAGGTTGCAGTGATAACGCATCAGGGCCGGAGGCAACGGCTGGAACGGGGTGTCGGTCAAGCCGTGGCTGAAGCAGGTGGCATGGCCGCCGACCTCGTCGACGACCTTGCGGATGAACGCCGCGTCGGCATCGGATTTCAACCAGCGCTGGGCGCCACCCCAGTCAATCAACTGGCGCCCCGGCAGCGACATGGATGGCGTGTTGTGCGGCAGTGACAGGCGCCAAAGCGGCTGGTCTTCATCGAAGAAGCTCAAGCGTTGTTCGTTGAGATCGTCCCACCAGGAAGCGTCCAGCCGTTCGCCACCGAGGCGCTCATGGGCCGCCGCCACCGAACCTTCACCGCCCTCAAGGCGCAGGTGCAGGCGTGAGCCGTCGTGACAGGCCGCGCTGATCGGTAGCGGCTGCTGGCCCCACTCCGCCAGGTGCTGCAAAGCGCGTTCAGGGTCCATTTCCAGGCTGATGCTCAAGGCCTGGCGGGGTTTGGGCAGTACTTTGAGGGAGACTTCGGCGATCAGCCCAAGGCAGCCATAACTGCCGGCCATCAGGCGCGACAGGTCGTAGCCGGCGACGTTTTTCATCACCTCGCCACCGAAGCGCAACAGCTTGCCTTGCCCTGTGATGACCCGCGTGCCGAGAACGAAATCGCGCACCGACCCGGCCCACGGGCGCCGAGGCCCGGACAGTCCGCAGGCGATCATGCCGCCGACGGTAGCGCCGTCGCCAAAGGACGGTGGCTCGCAGGGCAGCATCTGTTGCGCGGCGTCCAGCACTTGCGTCAGCTCCGACAACAGCGTGCCGCAACGGGCGGTGATCACCAGTTCGGTCGGATCGTAACTGACGATGCCGCGGTGCGAGCGGGTATCGAGAATTTCCCCGGCCGTGGTGCGGCCGAGAAAGGCTTTGCTGTTGGAACCCTGGATGCGCAACGGCGTGGCGTTTTCCAGCGCCTGATTGACTTGTTCCAGCAGTGACTGGCTGTCATCGAAATCTTCAGGGCTGCGCATCAGAAACGCTCCAGCTCGGGGAAGGGCAATTGACCGCCATGTATGTGCATGGCACCGAACTCGGCGCAGCGGTGCAGGGTCGGAATGTTCTTGCCGGGGTTGAGCAGGCCGCTCGGGTCGAAGGCGGCTTTGATGGCATGGAACAGGGTCAGCTCATCGCTGTTGAATTGCGCGCACATCTGGTTGATCTTCTCGCGGCCCACACCATGTTCACCGGTGATGCTGCCGCCGACTTTCACGCACAACTCCAGAATCTTGCCGCCCAGGGCTTCGGCGCGATCAAGTTCACCGGGTTGATTGGCATCGAACAGAATCAGCGGATGCATGTTGCCGTCGCCAGCATGGAACACGTTGGCTACCCGCAGGCCATATTCCTTAGAGAGCTCGGCGATGGCGTGCAGTACGCCGGGTAGCTCGCGCCGGGGGATGGTGCCGTCCATGCAGTAGTAGTCCGGCGAGAGGCGGCCCACTGCCGGGAAGGCATTCTTGCGCCCGGCCCAGAAACGCACACGTTCGGCTTCATCCTTCGCCTGACGCAATTCAATCGCGCCGGCCTGTTGCAGCACCTGGCGCACCCGGTTGCAGTCATCGGAGACGTCGGCCTCAACGCCATCGAGTTCGCACAGCAGAATGGCCTGCGCGTCCACCGGATAACCGGCGTGGATGAAGTCCTCGGCGGCGCGGATGGCCAGGTTGTCCATCATTTCCAGGCCACCGGGGATGATGCCGGCGGCAATGATGTCGCCGACGGCGCGCCCGGCTTTCTCCACGGAATCGAACGCCGCCAGCAGCACTTTGGCGGTCTGGGGCTTGGGCAGCAGCTTGACCGTGACCTCGGTGATCACCCCAAGCAGGCCTTCGGAGCCGGTGAACAGCGCCAACAGGTCGAAACCGGGGGCGTCGAGGGCGTTGGAGCCCAGGCTCAAATGCTCGCCGTCGACAGTGAGGATGTCGACCTTCAGCACGTTGTGCACGGTCAGGCCGTACTTCAGGCAGTGCACGCCACCGGCATTTTCCGCGACGTTGCCACCGATGGAACAGGCGATTTGCGAAGACGGATCCGGCGCGTAGTACAGGCCGAACGGTGCGGCAGCCTGGGAAATCGCCAGATTGCGCACACCGGGCTGAACCCGTGCAGTACGGGCGGCGGGGTCGATACTCAAGATGTTGTTGAAGCGCGCCATCACCAGCAGCACGCCTTTCTCCAGGGGCAGCGCACCGCCGGACAACCCGGTGCCCGCGCCTCGGGCCACAACGGGAACGCGCAACTCATGACAGAGACGTAGTACGCCTTGCACTTCGTCAACGTGCCGCGGTAGCACCACCAGCATTGGGGTGGTGCGATAGGCCGACAGCCCATCGCATTCGTAGGGCCTGAGCTCCTCCTGCTGATGCAGGATTTCCAGGTCCGGCAACCGGCTTTGCAGGGCGTGCAACAGCGCCAGTTTGTCGACATCGGGCAGGGCGCCGTCAACGCGTTCATCGTAGAGAATGTTCATGGGTTCTCGACTCTCGCTGGAGGCCACTGACTTTAATCATTGGCCTGAGACGGCCGGCTGTCCATGGGATGTTTGCCTGCACGGTGGACCATTCATTCAATAAAAACCACCCGCCCATGTGGGAGCGGGCTTGCTCGCGAAGAGGGAGTGTCAGTCGAAGACATTGCCGTCTGACACACCGCCTTCGCGAGCAAGCCCGCTCCCACAGTTCGATTTAATGTCCGCCCACCACCATGTGGCTGAACGGTGCGACATAGGCCTGCAACGTCACCAGGCCACCGACCAGAATCGCCAGCACAACCGAGTGGAAGAACACGTAACGCAGGATTTCCCCTTCATGGCCGTACCAGCGGGTGGCGGTGGAAGCGACCACGATCGACTGGGCGTCGACCATTTTGCCCATGACCCCGCCGGAGCTGTTGGCGGCAGCCATCAATACCGGACTGATGCCCAACTGCTCGGATGTCACCCGTTGCAAGCCGCCGAACAGCACGTTGGACGCCGTGTCCGAACCGGTCAACGCCACGCCGAGCCAGCCGAGCAGGGTACCGAACATCGGATAGAAAATACCCGTCGCGGCGAAGGCCAGGCCCATGGTGGCGTCCAGCCCCGAATAGCGCGTGAGGAAGCCCAAGGCGAGCATCGCCGCAATGGTGATCAGCGAGTAGCGCACCACCCACAGGGTTCGCAGGTATTGGCGAATCAGTTGCGGGATCGAGTAGCCCATCAGCAAGCCGCCAACAATCGCCGCCAGCAAAATGCCGCTGCCGGTGGCGGTGAACCAGGTGAACTTGTACGCCGCTTCTTCGGTTTTCGGCGCCGGCACCACGGGCGGGACTTTCTCGACTTGCAAATGCAGTGTGGTAAAGATCAGGACCGGCGCGAACAGCGGGTTCGCCTCGCGCAGCGGTTTGCCCTGGGGATCGAGCTTGGCTGCACTGGTTTGCGGGTCGATGGCAGGACGGGTGTCGAAAGTGTTTTTGAAGCCCTGGGTGCCCCAGATGAACACGAAGACCGTGAGGATGATCCACGGCATCCACGCCCGCATCACTGCCGGTTTCGCCTCATTGGCGAAGGTTGCAGTCGGTACAGGCTTTTCGTCGTGCTCGGCGTCGATCTTCGAGTTGTCGACCCGGCCGGACAGGGCGGCGGAAGTGTGCACGGTGGCCGGTTTCCACACCCTGAGGAAACCGGTCAGGCAGGCCATGGAGATCAGCGCGGCGATCACATCCACCAGCATCGGCCCGTGATAGTTGGACACCAGGAACTGCGGCACGGCAAAACTGACCCCGGCCACCAGGATCGCCGGCCAGATTTCCAGCATCTTGCGCCAGCCGGCAAAAGCCCAGATCAGCCAGAATGGCACCAGCACCGAGAAGAAAGGCAACTGCCGGCCGACCATCATCGACAGCTCCATTTCATCCAGCCCGGTGACCTTGGCCAGAGTGATGATCGGCGTGCCGAGGGCGCCGAATGCCACGGGGGCAGTGTTGGCAATCAGCGCCAGCCCCGAAGCGGCCAGCGGCGAAAAACCCAGCCCGATCAGAATCGCCCCGGTCACCGCCACCGGCGTACCGAAGCCGGCTGCGCCTTCGAAAAACGCACCGAAACAGAAGGCGATCAGCAGCAATTGCAGGCGCCGGTCATCGGTGATGCGCGCCAGGGAGTCTTGCAACACCTTGAACGAGCCGTTCTCGGTGGTCAGGCGATGCAGGAAGATGATGTTCAACACAATCCAGCCAATCGGCAGCAGGCCGTTGGCCGCCCCGAACAACGCCGCCGAACCAGCCATGTTCGCCGGCATGCCGAAGGCGAAAATGGCGATCAACAAGGCCGAAGTGAGGGCGAGCAATGCCGCCAGATGCGCCTTGACATGAAAGAACGCCAGGGATGCCAGCATCACCACCACCGGTACGGCAGCCATGAAGGTTGAAAGCACCGGATTACCGAACGGATCGTAGACTTGCTGCCAGACCATGTTCCACCTCTGCTTTTTATTGTTGGGCATGCAGACCCCTTGTGGGGGAGGTGGTTTTCAGTATAGGTGGCATTGCGCCGCTGTCAGGGCGGGCCTTCGGTCCAACCGGCCGGCGCATTTCAGGGGCCTGAGCTAGCATGGCCAGTAGGGTTTGAATCCAGTCAGGGGAGGAATGCAGTCATGACCGAGCGCCATCTGGAGCACAAGGAAACGCTATCGAACGGATGCAATATCAAAGTCAAAGCCGAGATATTGAAAGACGGTTCGTTGGGCATGTTCATCGGTGTCTATCGTCCGGACGGCAGCGTCATCAATGAAAACCACGATCCACGGCCGCACATGATGGACATGGAAGCGGCAATGGATTGGGGGATCGATATTGCGAAGGGGATTGGCAACAGCCAGCGATCGTTGTGAGCGGCGTTGCGAAAAGCCCCGGCGATGTTGCGAGTTACCAGGATCCATAGGGAATGCCGAATTTGTCGATGTAGGCTTTAGACTCTTCTGTCAGCGGGCGATGCTTGCCGCTTGAATGGCCGCCATAGGGGCCTTCGGGATTGATCGTACCTTGCACGCGGGTGACTTCAATGGCACGCAGGCAAGGGCCGGCTACCCAAACTTTGGTAATACCGCCTGGGGCCAGACCCACAACCAACCACTTTCGGTAGTCAGTTTTCCATTTACCTGCGGCACGGCAATAGGCTTGTTCCCCCTTGCGCATGATCGCGCGAGCCGATTCGGGTATCTCGATGTAGGCCTCGTAGGTCTGCGGTTCGGCCAGCGACTGCCAACGAACGTAGACCAGTCTCGGAAGCTCGGATCCCGTTACATACCTGCCACTTCCTCCGGGGTTTTCAGGCCAGCCGCTCGGCTTGCCCTTGAACACAGTCGGTATGCCTTTGCTGAAAGCGGTTGGATACCCCGTAGTAACGCCGCCGCTGCCAGCACCACGGAATACGTAACCGTCAATATCGACCACATCAGCCGTTTCGATCCAGGCTTCCATATAGGGACGACCAAGGAAGTTGAGCGACCAGGCTTCATAGGGAAATGAACGTCGTTCAGCCAGCGCGCAGCTCGTCAGCAGCAGTACGAGTAAGCCCGTTATTGCAGTTCTAGGCATCACTGAAGGTTTAAGCATTTGGATGCACCATCCGCTTATGGTTATCGGTGGATTGCGTTTCCTCATGGTTACCAGGATCCATAGGGAATGCCGAATTTGTCGATGTAGGCTTTGGACTCTTCTGTCAGCGGTCGATGCTTGCCGCCTGAATGGCCGCCATAGGGGCCTTCGGGATTGATCGTGCCTTGCACGCGTGTGACTTCAATGGCATGCAGGCAAGGGCCGGCCACCCACACTTTGGCAATGCCACCTGGGGCGAGACCCACTACCAGAAGTTTTCTATAGTCCGTGATCCATTTACCGGATGCTCCACAATAGCCTTGCTCTCCCTTGCGCATGATGGTGTGAGCCGATTCGGGAATCTCGATGTAGGCTTCGTAGGTCTGCGGTTCGGCCATAGATTGCCAGCGAACGTAGACCAGACGGGGAAGATCAGCCCCCATGACACGCCTGCCACTTCCCCCTGGATCCTTAGGCCAGCCGCTCGGCTTACCCTTGAACACAGTCGGTATGCCTTTGCTGAAAGCGGTTGGATACCCCGTACTAACGCCGCCGCTGCCGGCACCACGGAATACGTAACCATCAATATCGACCACATCAGCCGTTTCGATCCAGGCTTCCATATACGGACGACCAAAGAAGTTGAGCGACCAGGCTTCATAGGGGAATGAACGTCGTTCAGCCAGCGTGCAGCCCGTCAACAGCAGTACGAGTAAGCCCGTTATCGCAGTTCTAGGCATCACTGAAGGTTTAGGCATTCGGATGCACCACCCGCATATGGTTATCGGTGGATTGCGTTTCCTCATGGTTACCAGGACCCGTAGGGAATGCCGAATTTGTCGATGTAGGCTTTGGACTCTTCTGTCAGCGGGCGATGCTTGCCGCCTGAATGGCCGCCGTAGGGGCCTTCGGGATTGATCGTGCCTTGCACGCGGGTGACTTCAATGGCATGCAGGCAAGGGCCGGCCACCCACACTTTGGCAATACCGCCTGGGGCTAATCCGACTACGAGGCGTTCTCGGTAATCCACTTTCCATTTGCCGACAGCACCGCAATAGGCTTTTTCCTCTTTACGCATGATGGCGCGAGCCGATTCGGGAATTTCGATATAGGCCTCGTAGGTCTGCGGCTCGGCAAGGGACTGCCAGCGAACGTAGACCAGACGAGGAAGGTCGGCTCCTAGGACGCGCTTGCCTTTGCCCCCGACATCCTTGCGCCATCCTTTAGGGTTGCCTTTGAATTCGGTCGGTATGCCGTTGCTGAATGCGCGGGGGTATCCCATGGCGGGTATGCCGCTACCGGCATGACGGAACAGGTAGTCATTGATATCAATGGCATCAGCCGTTTCGATCCAGACATCCATATAGTCGGGTGCAAAAAACGCCAGGGTCCAGGCGTCATAGGGCAGTGAGCGACGTTCAGCAAGTGCACAACCCGTTAACACCAGCCCTAATAAACTGATCGCTGTGGCTCGAAGGAGTGTTGTTTGTTTAAACATTGGGATGCGCCACCCTCGCATGGTTATCGGTAGGGCGATTGATGAAGACGATGTTCAGATCGCTGGAGTTAAAACTTTTGAAGACATTCCAGTTAGCAGACTGGTGGATGTAACGGCTATAGAGCAAAACGTATTCATCCGTATTCAAGCCTGTTGTGTGCGCTTCACCGATGGCATAAGCCATCAACTTTTTGGCAATGGGTTGCAGCTCATCCGGTAGCGCATACTTCCGGTCTTCTTCATCAATCAACCCGAACGGCACACCATGCTTGGCGGCCAACTCGCGCATGATGCGCAGGTAAATCAAGGCCAGGTCGTTGCGCACTTCGCGCTCACAACTGACGGCGGTGTACACGTGTTTCCACTCGTATTTATCTTTTCCCCGGGTCGCATATTCCCGCTCCCAGGTGCGTATCCGTAGCGGCAGGCTGTACCAGGTCAGTCCATGGATTCGTTCCAGTTGAGTCTGCGTTGTGAAGTAACTGGCGGTTTGCGTCGCTTGCACATGAAGGCCCACCTCGCTACGCCTGGGTTTACTCAACAGTACTTTTTCTGTAGCCCGTGGCAGATAGCCGCCGCCAAGGTCCGAATGCGCCCCCGGCAACTTGATGTCTGCCTTGCCAGCGCTGTTGAGGGAAAAGTTGTGGCGATGTTCATCGCTGGCCACCAGGTGGACGATTTTTTTGGCGAGGGTCGGCGCCAAGAACAAGTTGACGCCAGGATTGATGGAATCATGGACGCTAAAATCACCGGTGGAATAGTCCGCCACGGCGGCGACGGTGTCGTAGAGACCAATAAAATTGATGGCGACATCGGTGTTGGCGCGCCAGTCGAAATTTTCCACGAACAAGGGTGCATCAGCGGGCAGCAAAGTGGCTAAAGGGCTCTGTCGACCTTTCACCACTTCATTGGCAAAGTGTCGAGCAGCTGCTGCGCCTCGACTGAAGCCAAAGATATCAAATTCGATTCGCTCGACCTTTCGTAATGGGTTAAATCGTTCAAATTGCTCAATTTCTTTAAGAATGAGTACTGGGCTTTGCGCCACCCGCGCCAGCACGCCCTGTGCCCCAACTCCGGTCGCTTGCGAGTAAAGGGAGTCAGCCTCACCACTGCTGGTGCCAATGCCGTCGAGATAAACAGGAATTGACGCCATGACTGCATCTGACTCAAGTTGCCGCTCCCGGTCATCTTGATAAAGGTCATACAACCGCGCCACATTACTACTGTCATTCCCATAACTATTATCCGGCGCGCCACCCTTGCCGTCATACCCGTGATACGCGCAGAACTGGCGAATATCCTCAGCCTGATCCTCCAGCCCCACATCCCTCGCATAACACCCCGCGACTTTTTCGCTGTTGGCGCGGTTGTTCCCGGTGCCGTCAAAAAACACGCCGATCCGCAGGGTAATGCCCTCGATCTCGATCTCGACTTCTTCTTCCTCTTCCTCCAGCTCATCCTGTGACGTCAGGGGAGCGGGGCACTCGTGCACAGGTGGAACCGTGGGTGCCAACAACCCCGGCAGCAGTCCCGGCATCAGCGTACGAACCGCTGCCCCCGCCACCGGCGCACCACCGATCACGACCTCAGTGCTGCTGAAGAGGCCACCCGGTCCGATCACGAAGTGATGATTGCCGTCCTTCAAGGTCAGGCTGGCGCCGGCCTCGAGCGTAATGTTCGCACCGGCCTTGATGTGAATGTTCTGCGCGTCGAGTACCAGTGTCTGCTCGACACGGGTATGGCTGCTTTCACCAACGTGGAGGTAGTCGCCGGCATTCAGCCGGACCTTGCGGTCGCCGCTGACGGTGCGATGTTCTTCCGCGCCCAGCACCGAGATGCTGTCGCCCTTGATGGTTTCCCGGCGTTCGTTGCCCACTTCGAGGCGGCTGTCGTGTTCGACCTTGTGTTCCATGTCGCGCTGGGCGCGCAGGTAGATCAACTCCTGGCCGGCACGGTCTTCCAGGTGCAACTCGTTGAAGCCGCGACCGCCCGGTGAACTGCGTGAGCGAAACACGCTGCGGGTCTTGTGCTCGGGCAGTTCGTAGGGGGTGGGGTGGGCGCTGTTGGCAAAGCAACCGCTGATGACCGGCTGGTCGGGGTCGCCGTGGAGGAAGCTGACCCTGACTTCCATGCCCACCCGGGGCAGGGTCACGCTGCCATGGCGGTCGCCGGCACTGCTCGAGGCAACGCGCAGCCAGCAGCTGCTTTTGTCGTCGTGGCGACCTTCGCGGTCCCAATGGAACTGGACCTTGACCCGGCCATGGCGGTCGCAGTAGATCTCTTCGCCTTTGGGGCCGGTGACCACCGCGGTCTGACTGCCCAGCACGGGTTTTTCATATACCTCTTTCGAGCGGTAACACACATCCCAGGGGGTTACCCAAAAGGTGTTGCGATAACCCTGGGTGAAGCCATCCGGGGGCTTAATGGCGTCATGGCCGGCGTGCTCTTCAAGAACCTGGGGTTGCCACCCCCGGTGGTGAATGCGGTTCAACAGCCACAGATCGTTCCACTCCGGGCACGGATGCTCGGACATCGTCAAAAAGTGCCCGCTGACCAGGGATGGCTGATCGCTGTCGCCCTCGACCTGGCAGTAGTCGACCCGATGTTGTTCCAGTGCGTGTCGCGCCAGAATCGTGCCTCGTTCACCCTGTTTGAAATCGCCGGGGAACTGGTAATCCTCCAGGTCCGGTTGAGCCTTTTCGACCGGCGGCCGATGCTCGGACTCCAGCCGGATGCCGGATTTTTCAAAATCGTAGTCGCGCCTTGCGGTGCGGCTGGTCCGGGCCTCGAAACACAGGGCGAAGCGGTTGATCACCGGTCCTTCGGCGACCATGCCGCTGGCGGGGTGGTAGGGGACGGGTTGTTCGAGTCGAGGGAAAACGGTCTGGTCATCACCGAACACCAGCACATGGCGGTCGCGGCTGTGGCGGAAGTGGTAATGCAGGCCTTCTTCATGGCACAGGCGCTGGATGAACCGCAGGTCGGATTCCTTGTATTGCACGCAATACTCGCGCTTGGGATAGTCGCGGCCGAGCTGGAACTGGCAACGGTCGCCGAGAATGCCGTGCTCTTTGAGTAATTGCGTGATGATCTGCGGGACGGTCAGTTGCTGGAAAATGCGCTGGTTGATGCGGTGCGCCAGATAAGACAACTGGGGCCGCAGCGTCACGCGATAACGGCTCAGGCGCCAGCCATGGGCACTCTGTTCAATACGCTGGATCTGCCCGTGAATGCCTTGGCCGTTGTCGCTGAACGAGAGATAAGCCTGTCGGTGCAACAGGCTTTCCAGGTCAGGGACGGGGCGGTCGCTGACGAGATCCAGGTCAAAGGCATAGGGTTGGCTGATGCATTCATCGCCGGTGAACGAGAGGACCTGAAGCGTTTGTTCGAAGTGATCGATGGTGAGGTTGAATCGAGCATTGGCGTTTGCGTCGAACATCCAGTGTTCCTTGTCTTGAGACGTGGCACAGGCTCCAGAACGTTGGTGCAAGACTTGTAAAAAGGTCATCCGTGACCCGATCACAACAAACGCCCCGGAGCCGGGTTCAGTGCAACGCTAACAAGACCGCCAATGAATTGATGTCAGACGCTTCCTAAAATGCAGTTACAAAACCTCATGACGCTGGCGAAGGCTCAAAACCCGAATGAGCGGGCCGAGCTTTTTGCCAGTTCGACATCCAGCAGATGCTCGACCAGCACGTCATTCAAAAAACGGAACTGATCATTGAGCCCGACCACTTCATTGCTGAAGTGATGATCGGCTGCCGGGATCAGCAACGCCTCGAACTTCTCGTCGAACAGCAGAGTCAACTCTTTACGTGACTCGAATTTCTGCGCGTAGAAATTATTGCCGAACACCGGGAAACGCACGGCGAGGGTGACAGTGTGAATCATGATGTTTGCTCCTCGCTCAAGACATACCAGGCAAACACGCCCAATGTGAACGCCGTCAGGGCCAGGCAGGTCAGCAAATGGATCAGCATGATATTCCCCTCCGATTCGGGGTTTCGTGTTGGCTTGGGATTGATCCTACGCTGACGGCCAGCAAGCGGAAGGCAATCGCGGCGATGGTGATTATTGATGCAAGTGATGGTGGATTTTGTGCTGTCTGCTCTGGCCCCTTCGCGGGCAAGCCCGCTCCCACAGGAAAGCGGCTGGCCACGGACCTGTGGGAGCGGGCTTGCCCGCGAAGGCGGCCTCAGGGGCGCCGCGGCCTATACTTGAATCATGGTTTTCGAGTGCTGGGTATTTCGCCTGGTGCCAACTGCAGGAAGCCGCCATCTTGAATCTGCGTTCGCTGATCATTGCCGTGCTGGTGGTGTTGGCGGGGTGTGCCACGCCTGTGCGCGCGCCGGTCCAAGTGGCACCGGTCATCATTCCTGCCAGCACCTGGCAACAAGTGGACCGAGAGATCGTCACCGCGTCGCAGGCTGCCACCGAGCAGGCCAGAATCTACGCCCGCGGCGCCATGGATTACTGGCGCAAACGGGTCTATGAATTGACCGAACAGAATTTCATTCCGTGGTTCAGCAGTTACTGGACCCAGGAATGGCTGTCGATGAAGGTCAGCTGGTACACCATTAGCGCCAAGGGTGAGCAGGACGCCGTGGAAAAACGCCTGGCGGCGTACCTGCTCGAGGCCTATCAGGAGAAGGTCCTGGCCCCGGCGGCCGTGGAAATCGATCCCGATGCGATTCTCGGCCTGGCAGCGGCGTTCTATGTCGACATCCTCAAGGAAGAGCTGCAGAAAATCTCCAACCGCCACGGCGTGCCGATGCCCCAACTCAACGGGCGCATCCAGAAAGTCCCGGCCATCGCCCTCGGGCCTCCGCCGACGAGGGACGCCTCGCTGTACCAGATCGTGTACACCGAACAGCTGAACACACTGCCGGCTTTCGCCGCGCTGGTCGACAAAGTCCATAAGGCCGGTGGCGACAAGGGGGTGGGTTCGACCGATACCGCGATGGCGCCGGTGGCCAGGCGCGCCAGCCGGCGGATGGAAGCCGAGATGGCCCCGCGCGGGGCCGCCAGCGCCGTGGCCGCAGCGACCGGGAAACTGGCCGGTGGCTTGATCACGCTAGGGGTGGCTGGCATTCGCGCATTCATCCAGGCCTTTGACCGGCCCGATAGCGAGGCGCTGATTCGCCGTAGCCTGGGCAATACCTTCGACAAGGCGTGGACCAAACTGGTGCAAAGCCCGACCAGCGGCGTCATGGCCTGCACGCTTTACATGGCGGCGCAGATCGAAGGCAGCCTGGGCGGCAGCGCACAACCGCCGGTCGGTTTGAGCGCCGGTACTGTCGATCGGACGCCAGCGCAACCGACTAACCTGCAGCACACCCCATGACCCAAGGAGAAAAACGCATGTCTTACGTCGATGGATTCATCGCTGCCGTACCCACCGCCAACCGTGAGCAATACATCAGGCACGCCAAAGTCGCTGCCTTGGTCTTCAAGGAAAACGGTGCCTTGAGCGTGGTCGAATGCTGGGGCGAAGATGTCCCGGAAGGCAAGGTCACTTCGTTTCCAATGTCGGTGAAGCTCAAGGAGGGCGAAACCGTTGCCTTTGGCTGGATCGTCTGGCCGGACAAGGCCACCCGCAATGCTGGAATGGGCAAGATGATGGAGGACCCGCGCATGAAGCCGGACGTCAATCCGATGCCCTTCGACGGCCAGCGCATGGTCTACGGCGGGTTCGAAATACTCCTCCAGGCCTGACGCCGGACGCGGGATCACTCCGGCGTCGGGGTGATCCTGCAACTCTTGCGCTGCCGGATTTCCTCGTCCGTCGGCCGTTCGCGGATGAACTCGAAGCGCGGTTCGCCTTCGTTGTAATGCACCAGCCAGCCCCATTCCAGCTTGAGTTCATCCTGGCCTGGCTCGGGCGGCGTGGCCCACCATGGCTCTTTGCTGATGATCTGTCGCATGGCCCCCTCCGGTTTTTCGGGATGCTAGAACTATAACGCGCATGCCGGACAGCGCCAGAAATGCGCTGGCCGGCAAGCGGGTGTTGAGTACACTCAGGCAGTCTTCCCAAGAGGTGTGCGGCATGAATGACGAATCCCGCGAGCCGTTCAAGCGCCTGTTCTTTGCGCTGAACTGCGCCCCGGCCCAGCGCCGGGACATCGCCCAGTGGCGCAGTGCGCTGCAATTGCGCAACGGACGGCCGGTGCCGGCGGAAAACTTTCACCTGACGCTGAAGTTTTTAGGGGCGGTGGGTGTGGCGCAGATCGCCGACATCTGCGCCGCTGCGGCATCCATTCGCACACCCGGCGAGCGCTTGACGGTGGTGCTGGACCGGCTGGACGTGTGGCGCAGGGCAGGGGTGTTGGTGCTCGCGCCGGAGCAGGCGCCCCCGGTGTTGCTGCGATTGGTGTATGACCTGGAGCAGGCGATGTTGCCGTTTGGTCCGCAGGAAGCACCAAGGGACTACCGTCCGCACCTGACCCTGGCGCGGGATTACCGGGCACCGGTACCGGAGTCCTCGACCGCACCGGAATTCTTCCTGCGTGCCGAGCGCTTCACCCTGTTCGAATCCCACAAGGGCCGTTATCGGGCGCTGGCCGAATGGCCGTTGATTGATCCCCAATAAAAAAGGCGCCCGAGGGCGCCAAAATTCACCTGAACCGAGGGAGCCAGGTGAGGCCGTTCTACTGCAGGAGAGGCAGCGGTGGTAAGGCGCTGCATGAACGGAAAGTGTTGAACACCCACCTGCCCAATGTGGGAGCGGGCTTGCTCGCGAATGCGATGTGCCAGTCAACATTGATGTTGAATGTGATGGCCATTTCGCGAGCAAGCCCGCTCCCACAGTTGATCGGTGGGGTTCTGGATTACTGGCCCAACTTCACCTTGGTCCAGCCACGGGTCATGATCCGCTGAACGGCAATCGGCTGGTCCGGTACGGCATACAACGTCGCCATCACCGCTTCCGACGGGTAGGAACCCGGATCGTTGCGGATCGCTTCATCGACCAATGGCGTGGCCGCCGCGTTGGCGTTGCTGTAGCCGATGTTGTTGGTGATGTCGGCAATCACGTCCGGACGCATCAGGAAGTTCATGAACAGGTAAGCGTTCTCGACGTTGGCGGCATCGCGCGGGATCGCGAGCATGTCGTAGAAACTGGCGGCGCCTTCTTTCGGAATGCTGTAGTCGATCTTCACCTTGTCCCCGGCTTCCTGGGCACGGGCCTTGGCCTGCAGCACGTCGCCGGAGTAACCGACGGCCACGCAGATGTTGCCGTTGGCCAGGTCCGAGATGTATTTCGACGAATGGAAGTACGCCACGTTCGGGCGAATCTTCATGAACAGCGCCTCGGCTTCGGCGATGTGCTGTTTGTCCTGATCGTTCACCGGGTAGCCCAGATAGTGTAGGGCGGTCGGCAGCATTTCTGTGGGCGAATCGAGGAAACTGATGCCGCAGGCTTTGAGCTTCTCGGCGTTTTCCGGTTTGAACAGCAGGTCCCAGGAGTTGGTCGGGGCGTTGGCGCCGAGTACTTCCCTGACCTTCTGCGGGTTGAAACCGATGCCGATCGAGCCCCACATGTACGGGATGGCGTGGGCGTTCTCGGGATCGCTCGCGGAGGCGTTTTTCAGCAGCACCGGGTTGAGGTTTTTCCAGTTCGTCAGCTTCGATTTGTCCAGAGTCTGGTAGACACCGGCCTTGATCTGCTTGGCCAGGAAGCTGTTGGACGGCACGACGATGTCGTAGCCGGATTTACCCGCCAGCAGGCGCGCCTCGAGGGTTTCGTTGCTGTCGAACACATCGTAGGTCACTTGGATGCCGGTCTCGTCTTCGAACTTCTTGACGGTGTCCGGGCCAATGTAATCAGACCAGTTGTAGACGCGCAGAACCTTGTCATTGGCCTGGGCGCCAGTGGCGATCGCGCCCAATAAGGACAGTGTCAGCAGAGTCCTGCCAAACATTTTCATCGGTACAACTCCATTTCTTTTTTATTCAAATACACAAAAACAATTGCAGTCCTGGCACACCCCTTG
>NZ_AKJM01000070.1 GCF_000282335.1 Pseudomonas sp. GM48 | reverse complement strand
GGGGCCCCCGCCAGTGGCAGGTCGAAGAAGTTGAATTTGTCCGCGAAGGCAAAATACTCGGCGAGCAGGCGCCGACCCGGGTGCACCCCATCTTCGTCCGGCAGCAAACCCTCATCGCTGGCAAAACCGACGACTTGCGGCAACCCCGCCAGGGCTTTCGGCGCGCTGCCGACGGGGCCGGCCAGGACTTTCACGGCGTGGGCGCCCAGCAGATCGTAGAGGCAGGCGTTGACCACCGGGGACGCACTCAGGTGGATGCGCAACTGTTCGATACCCAGCGTTGACCACTGGCTGTCACCGAGACAGCGCAGGCCCAGTCTCAATGCCGACCGCGCCTGAACAACGCCGGTCAGGGCCTGGGCTTCATCGCTGCCCAGCAGCAACGCTTCGGTGATTTCCACCGGCCACAGACGCACGGGTGCACTGGTGCGAAAGTGAATGCTTTCGCCTTTGCCGGTGGTGACGAATAACGGCGTGTCGCGAGGCAATGGGTAGCCGCCATCGAGATTGCCTTTGCTCGGGTCCGGCTGGAACTGCACAATCGCGCAGGACGGCAGCGGGCGCATCGCCAATGGATAGAGTTGTTCCAGCAGGGCATCGCTGAATTCAGCGTAGTCGTCATCGAGCCGGCGTTGCAGGCGGGCTGCCAGCAGTGCGAATCCCTCAAGCAGCCGTTCGACGTGTGGGTCGGGGCATTCATCGGGTGACAACTCCAGCCGCCTGGCAACCTTGGGGTAGCGCTCGGCGAAGATGCCGCCGGCATGGCGCAGCCAGGTCAGTTCCTGCTGGTAGTAATCGAGCAGTTGCGGGTCAATCGAGTCGCTCATGACGCACCTCAAGGCCATCGCTTGCCTTCTCGATGACAAATGCCACGGGCCAATGCTGCTGGCCGCTGCGCAGCTCGCCGAGCAGGCGGATGCTCAGTTGCTGCGGATGGTCGGGGACTGGATTGACGTGAACCTCGCCCAGTTTCAGGCGCGGTTCGAAATGGTTGATGGCCTCGCGCACTTCCCGCGCCAACTGACGACGGTCATCGCTACGCTGCTGTTGCAAGGCGGTCCAGTCAGCGATGCCGTAGTCGAGAATGCTCGGCGGGGAGGTGAGCGGGTGTGGGCCGCGTCGGGTGTTGAACAGGCGCAGCAACTCCGTGCGGACCGAGTCGAGCAGGTCCTGGAGGTCGAACACGTGCAGCGTGTCGACCTCGCTTGCGGCCAGTCGCTCGAACAGCGGCGGGAGAAGGCGGGTGCCTGCCATGGCCGACGCGCCCGGTTACTTGACGAGCTTGTTGGCGGCCATGTCCCAGGTCGAGGCGGCCGTGCCTTCCTTGGTGCCGTCGTCTTTCTGCGCGGTCAGCTCCCATTTGATTTTGGTGAAGTTCAGCGACACAGTTTCCACTGGCTTGCCACCTGTACCGCCGCTGACGCTGACATTGGACAGCACCACGTTGGTCAGGGTGTAGATGATGAACGGCATCAGTTGACCACTGCCTTCAGCGGCGTTGCGGCCGATGGTGACTTTGGCTTCCGGGATCGGCTTGCCGGCACAGCAGTATTCATTGAGGGAAGGAGTGGAGCTGTCGACGAATTTGGTCAGCGTGAACTCGCCAATGTGCGGCTTGCCGGAGGTCCGCTCCGAATTGCTGACGTCGTTGGTCACCTGCATGGCCACGTTGTGGCTGTAGGACATGACTTCGATCTTGTCCTTGTAGCCCTCGAGCAGACTGTCGCCTTTGATGTCGCCGCCGAGGTCGAGAATAATTGCGTCCATCGCACAAGCTCCTGAAGAAATTCAATTTAGACACCTGAACTGTTGTCGAACCCTTAACCTGTGGTGAGGGGCAAACCCCCTCGCCACAGAGGTTTCACCGACTTCAGGCGGCGACCGGTGGCGGCAGGGTGGCCACCAGGCGGATCGAGGCGGTCAGCTCTTCAAGCTGGAAGTGTGGCCGCAGAAATACCGTGGCCTTGTAGGCGCCCGGTTTCCCTGCGACTTCCGTCACATCGACCCGGGCTTCACGCAACGGGTACTGCGCCTTGATCTCTTGCGGCGCGTTGTCGTTGATCAGCACGTAGTCGGCGATCCAGTTGTTGAGGTAGGTCTGCACATTGTCGCGGGTCATGAAACTGCCGACCTTGTCACGCATGATCACCTTCAGGTAATGCGCGAAACGCGAGGCCGCGAGCACGTACGGCAACATCGCCGAAATCCGCGCGTTGGCGTTGGCCTCGTTGGTGTTGTAGAGCTTGGACTTGTTGGTGGTCTGGCCGCCGAAGAACACTGCCACGTCGCTGTTTTTCTTGTGGCACAGGGCGATGAATCCCAGGTCGTTGAGCTCTTTTTCCCGGCGGTCGGTGATGGCCACTTCGGTCGGGCACTTGAGCGACAAATCTCCAGAGGTGGTTCGGAAGGTGTGGGCCGGCAAGCCTTCGACCGCGCCACCGCCTTCGGCCCCGCGAATCGCCGCGCACCAACCGTATTTGGCGAAGGCTTCGGTGATGCGTTGCGACAAGGCCCAGGCGGCGTTGCCCCACAGGTATTTGCCGTGGTCGCTGCCGTTGACGTCCTCGACGTAATTGATGCCTTCCACCGGCGAGGTGTCCGGGCCGTAAGGCAAACGCAGGAGGAAATGCGGCAGTACCAGCGATACGTAGCGCGAGTCTTCGCTTTCGCGGAAGGAGCGCCACTTGATCAGTTCCTGGCTCTCGAACACTTTTGACAAGTCACGCGGCACGGCCAGTTCGGTGAAGCTGTTCATATCGAACAACCGAGGGCTGGCGGCGGCAATGAATGGAGCGTGGGCGGCGGCGGCGACGTTCGACAGTTTTTCCAGCAGGCCGATGTCCTGCGGGTGTCGGCCGAAGGTGTAGTCGCCAACGAGCAGGCTGAACGGGTGACCACCGAAGGTGCCGTATTCCTCTTCATAGATCTTTTTGAACAGCGCGCTCTGGTCGAACTCGACGGCTTTTTCCAGATCGTTCTGCAGCTCTTTCTGGGTGACATTGAGCAGGCGCAATTTCAATCGGGAACTGGTTTCAGTGTTTTGCACCAACAGGTGCAAGCCACGCCAGGAGGCTTCGAGTTTCTGTAACTCGGGGTGGTGCAACACCTCGTTGAGTTGCGCGCTGATCAATTGATCGATCTGGCTGATGCGGTCGTTGATCATCGCCACGGTGTCCTTGTCGATGGCCATGCCTTCGTCGAGGACCTGGGTGGCGAACTCCGCGAGCATGTCGCGGGCATAGTCCTGCTGGCTATCGTCATGGGCCATGCGGCCTTCGGCGATGATGCGGTCAAGCAGGGTCAGGCTTTGTGTAGTGCTTTCACTGGTGTTGGCGCTGGCTGAAGCGGGCATGGCGACATCTCCCTAAGTGAATGAGTGATCAGGCTTGCGGTTCGGCCGGTGCTTCGCTATCGCCTGCGGGGGCGGCGGTGTCCGGACGGGCAGACTTGATCTCTTGCAGGCCTTCGGTGTTGGCGATGACGTCGCGCAGCAGTTTGTCCAGGTCATCGTTACCGTCGAGCTTGGTCAGCAGGTCGCGCAGACGCTGACGCGCTTCGAACAGGCGCCGCAGCGGGGTCACTTGTTCAACGACCTTCACCGGGTCGAAGTCGTCGATGTGTTTGAAGTTGAGTTCGATGTTGAGCTTGCTGTCGTCGCCACTGAGGGTATTGGTGACCTGCAAGGTGGCGCGGGGGGCAATCGAGGCGAGCACTTCGTTGAAGTTGTCGCGGTCGATCTCGGTGAAGCGTCGTTCATTGAGCTTGGCAAGCGGCTCGAGCGGCTTGCCGGAAAGGTCGGCCAGAATGCCGACGACCAGCGGCAATTCTTTTTTCTCGATGGCGTTGCCGATTTCGACGTCGTAGGTGATTTGCACCCGGGGTGGGCGGACCCTGTCGAGCTTGTGCTGAGTACTTTCTGCCATGTTGGCTGACTCCGATGCATGAGCGGGCGCAATGCATCGGGAGGCCCGCTCATCGCTTTCCCTTGCTGGACCGTAGGTTAGAAAGGGTGGCAGATGGACCTGTCGTTCCTTTGACAAACCTTCCACATTCGGCATGGGGGGCCGAACTATCCAAGACGCTAGAACAGGTCTATAAAAATGCAAGCGTAAAACAATTTTGGACCGACCCAAGAAAAGGACAATTCATTTTGGTTACGCGTTTTTTTGCTTTCGCCTTGTTCCTGACCCTCGCCGGGTGCTCGTTTTTCGGGCCACGGGTGGACCTTGACAACCTGACCCTGGACGTCGCCCCGAAGGCCAACGACGACACTCCGATTGCCGTGGATTTTATCGCCGTGAATGATCCGGATCTGCTCAAGCAGTTATCGGGCATCACGGCGCGGCAGTGGTTCGCCGAGCGCGATCAATACCAGCGTGACTACCGGCAACTGATGACGGTTTGGGGCCTGGAACTGGTGCCGGGCCAGTTCATCGGCAAACAGCCCTTCCCGCTGGGGGGCAAGCGTGCAACTGGACTTTTGGTCTTCGCCAGCTATAACACTCCCGGAGCACACCGGTTACGGCTGGATGACCAGAGCGATGCCTGGCTCAAGTTCGACAGTCGCGAGATGACGCTGGTCAGTAATACCCCGCAGTAAACACATCGCCAGGCCGCTGGTTTGTGCGGCGACTTAGACGTCGAAGGGAGTCGTATGAGCTTGTTACCTGACGCGGTTTGCTGGCACGAGGGCATGCAATTGCTGCCCCAGCATTTTCAGTTGCAAGGGCTGCGGGCCGAGGCGTTAGTGGCGCATTTTGCCCAGGCCTGCAATCCATGGTACTGGGGCGTGAGCCGGGTCGAGTTCGACCCCGGTGCATTGAGTGCCGGGCTGGTACGGTTGCTCAATCTGCAAGCGACGCTGCCGGACGGTTTGCCAATCAATCTGCAAGTGGGTGTCGGGCCGGCGCTGGAGCTCGATGTCGGCGAAGCGGTCAACGCTTCGGAAAACGCCACAGTCACGGTGTACCTGGCCGTCAGCCCGTTATGGCGTGCCGGTCAATTGCTGCCGCTCAAGGGACGCCTGCAATCGGTGACCGGCGATGCACTGCCGGATTTGACCAGCGGTGAGTCCCCCGAGGCGATCACGGTGTGGCGTCCGAATCCGCGGTTGTGCACGCAACTGAACAAGGCCGATTCCATTTGTTTGCCCCTGCTGAAAATCCGCAAGGAGGGGGGTGGTTTCCTTTCGTTGCCCTACACACCGCCCACGCCGTGCCTGCTGCCCGAATCGGTATTGGGTCGCCGGGTGGCCGGGCTGTGTGCCAGAGCGCGGGAGAAATGCATGTTCCTGGCCGGTCGCCTGCGCCAGGCGCAACAGGCCGGCAATCAAGACGATGCGCTGGAAATCCGTCGACAACTGACGGCGCTTTGGGCGCGTCTGCCGGAGGTCGAGGGTACGCTGAACAACCGATTGGCCACCCCGCAAGCATTGTACGGTTTGTTGCTCGGGCTGGCCGGCGCCTGGTCCGCGCTGGACCCTTTGGCCGGGGTTCCACCGTTCGCCCCACTGGACTTCCTGGAGCTGCAGCGCGGCTATGAGCCGGTCCTTGACTGGCTCGAAAGTACCCTCGATTTGATCCGCGCCGGTTATCGCAGCTTGCCGTTTGAACGCAGCGAACAGAGCTTTTCGATTCAACTGCCCGACGATCATCCGAGCCAGCGTCTGGTCATTGGTTTGCGCATGCCCAACGGCAGCAGCGAACAGGCTGCCAGCGAATGGCTGAGCGGCGCGATCATCGCCTCGGCGCCGCATGTTCCGTTGCTCAGTCGCCAGCGCATGAGCGGTTTACCCCATCAGGCGATGAGCCGTAACGAGCAAGTGGCCTACAGCGTCGGCGACGACACGCGGTTGTTTGTGGTGACGGCCGATGGTCAATGGTTCGACGGGCAATTGCCGTTGCTGATTGTCGCGCCGGCCGCCAAGCCGGCGAGCAGCCCATGGCAAGTGGTGTTGTTTGTGGCCCAGGCCAGTGATGGTGCCTGATCAAGGAAGGGGCGTCGTATGTTTGAGGGGCATGTCGGGGCGGGTACACGGGCCTTGCGCGAAGCACCGTTGAGCAGCGCATTTCGCGAGGCCTGGTTGCAATGGTCCGAGGAATGGAATCGGTTGCCCAAGGACAGCGACGACGATGCGCTGGTGGAGGCGGTGGTCGAGCTGTCGACGCAAATTTCCCAGCGTCTGTGGCGCACCGCTTTCGCCCGGGTTGGCGAAGCGGCGACCGATCAGGTCAAGGCACTGGTCTATGCCTTTGTCGCATTGATCGATGAAACGCTGCTGTTCACGCCGTGGCCGGGCCAGTCCGCCTGGCAAGAAAAACCGCTGGAGTCGCGGATGTACGCCAGCCGTCAGGCCGGTGAAAAACTGCCAACGGCGATCAAGACGTTGCTGGACGAGCAGATTCCCACCACCCGCGACCTGGCCAATGTCTATTTGCAATGCCTGGTGTTGGGATTTGAAGGACAGCTGCGCGGCGAGCAGAGTCAGGCCCAGCACGAAAAGTTGCGCCTGGCGCTGTTCACGTTTGCCTGGCAGCACGACGCGGAGTATGCCGATGTCAGCGCCCGGCTCGAGCAGCCTTCGGCGGTGCCTGCGGTGCAGTTGCCGGTGCTGCAGTCGTTGCCGGACGGCTTTCGTCTTGGCTTGCTCATACTCGCCATGGTCATGATTCTGACCGGGCTGGGGCAGTTCTTCTGGCGTGACATTCGCCAGGAACTCGACCCGGTGTTGCAGATGACCGACTCGGTTGCCACCTCGGAGCAAGACGCATGAGCACGCTGGGGGTCGTAGGGCTGATCATCGTCGTGTTGGTGGTGCTGGCGGTCATTGCGGTGGCGGTATGGTGGTTACGCACCCAGAGCGGGGCGGCGATCCGCAGTTTTTATAACGCGGTCCGCCATATGGAACAGGAGCAGGGCGCTCAGGATCGTTACCAGATTCCATGGTTACTGATGCTCGGCGACGAAACCCAGGGCACTCAATTATGCAGCCAATGGCGTTTGCAACCGACGGATAAACCGGCCTGGTTCGGGCGTTGGTGGTCGGACCCAGAAGGCGCGGTGCTGGTGGTGCCACAAGCGTTGTTTTTGCCTGATGAAGGCATGAGTCTTCAACGCGGCGGCTGGTGGCGCTTGTTGGGATTGATCCTGCGCTTGCGTAGCAAACGGCCATTGGACGGGGTGATCTGGACCGTGCCGGCCAGCCGCCTGGGCGATGTCGAGCAGGCCGCGAACCTCGGTCTGGCGGCGCGCCGGCGCTTCATCGATTTGTTGCAGCGGTTTGGCCTGAGCCTGCCGGTATACGTGGTGATTACCGGCATGGAAGAGCTGCCGGGTTTTCAGGAACTGATCTCGGCGCTCCCCGTCGAAGCCCGCGAACGCACATTGGGCTGGTCTTCACCGTTTGGTCCCGAGGCGGTCTGGCAGGCGCAATGGAGTGATCAGGCGCTGGACCAGGTGAATCGGGCCTTGGCGGAATCGATCATTGAAATCGGTGCGTTGTCCGGCCATCTCAAGGGCGAGCTGTTTGGGTTGCCGGAACAGTTCGAGGCCTTGAGACGCCACCTGCAAACCGTGCTCGAACCGGTATTTCAGGGGAATGCCCAAGGCGAGGCGCCACGTTTTCGTGGGGTGTACTTCACCGCCAACCAACCTTCGCAAGACGCTGCCGACGGGTTCTCGGCCTATGACAACGGGCTGCAACAGAGTGCGTTTACCCGACAATTGTGGCAGCGCCGGGTGGTTGCCGAGCGTGGTCTGGCTCAAGTGGTGCCACGCTTGCTGCGCCTGCGTCAGCGTTGGCAGCGACTGACCGCTGTGGTGGCCCTGGTGGTCGGCGTGATCTGGGCCGCCAGCATGCTCTGGGTCTGGCAGGACTCGGTCAAGGATGCTCATGAGCTGTCGCGTCTGCTGCAAGGCGCACAGAAGAATTACGTTGCAGTCACTGATGAGTCGCATCGGCTGGAGTCGACCCGGCGCAACGTTCAGGGGTTCTGGCGGGTCCTGGAAAAGGCACCGCGCTGGAGCTTCACCTCGGTGGTGTTTCCCACCTCCTGGTTCTCGTCGCTGGACAGGCAACTGGAGGATCAACTGCGCTTGACTGCCCAGAGCCATATGCTGGAACCGCTGCATGACTTGTTGAAGGCGGAACTGGTGCAACTCAAGGCCATTCGCAACACCGAGCGACGGGGCAACGTTGAAAGCGAAGATCCGGCCCAATGGCAAAATTATGTCAAGGCCAAGGACCTGGTGGAGCGCGCGGTACGTCTTGAGCAACAGAATCAATGGTTCAATCAAGCGCTGAACAACCCCAAGGCACCGCTCGAAGATCTGGCGTTGCTGAGCAATAACGCTCTGTCCCTGAACCTCAATGTCGGTACGTTGCACCGTGCGGGTTTTTACAACCGGGTGTTGCTCGATGCCAATGGCGGTGACTTGAAACCGCTGGATCTGGCCATGGAGCGTGCGGTCATCGAGGAGAATTTTTCCGGGCTCATGGAGCGTTGGCTTGACCAGTACTTTCTAGCCGACAACTTCGTTCGTCAGGCCGGTTATCTCAAGCTACATCTTGAGCGGCTGGAGGCTGGCAGCGGCAATTCTCTGGCTGATCTCGAAGACTTGCACGCATTGATCGACGACCTGCAAGCGCTGATCGGGCTGACCAATTCGGCCTGGAGTCGCGGCAAGGGCCAGGACCTGGTGCCAGGTTATCGCGAGATGATGGACAAGGTGCGCCAGAGCAGTCTGCTTGGCCCGCAGGTCGAGCAACAGCTGGATCAGCAAGCATCCACATTGCAGCAAAGCTTTCGTGATCAGTGGATCGCCCAGGCGGGGGCGCGGGGTAACTTGCTGGTTCAGCAAGGCAGCGGGCAACTGACTTTGCAAGTGCACGTCAACCAGTTGAACAATGCGGTGCAGGCCCTGTTCAAACGCGATTTCGTGGCCATCGCCTTGCGCGCAGATCAGGCTGCTGATGCCGTTCAGGGGCAGAACGTCGATGGCGATGATCTCAGCACGGCGCTGAACTATTTTGCCAGCTACAAGAGTTATGCCGCCGAAGAGCTGCCACGCATTCCACCGGCGTATCGCGATGCGGTGCTTCAGGCGGCAGAGGGGGCTGCGGCCAAGGCCATGTGGTTGAGTCTCAAGGATCAGAATGACCAACCCCAGGCCGACGGTGTATTCAACGTGCTGGCGCCGCAGGCCGTGGCTTTGCAAAAAGCCTTCGTCGAGGTGCATCGCAGCGATTTGGCCATGCGTGTGCAAAACGCGCTGAACCGCCGCGCCATGGCCCAGGTGGTCAGCGGTCTGAATGAGATTACCGAGCAGCCGTTGTTCGGCGGACGCAGTGAGATCAGTCAGTGGGACGGCTCGAAAAACCTCGGTCTGCAACTGTACGGCGCCATTGATGTGCAGGATTTGAAGCTGAGCCTCAAGCAGCAATTCAACACCATGCTCAGTATCACCGAACGACGCACCTCGGCGCTGGAGTGGTTGAAGACCCAGCAACAGAATCTCTCGGCGCTGGATTACGAGCGTGTCATGCAATTCAGCGCGCTCAACGATGAACTGCTCAAGTACAAGGAGCAGAACCCTGCCAGTTCGCCGGCCCAGATCGAGCAGTTGGTAAGCCGCGATTTCATTGAGATGGACGCCACGTCCTGCGGCCAGATTTTGCAGACAGCCAGTTTGTCCGGCGGGCGCGGGACATTGGCGTTGCGTGCCGTGGATCTGCAACAGAGCGCGATGCAACGCTGTCAGTTCTTGCAGCAGCAACAAGCCGCGGCGGCATGGAACGACCTGGCCAACTATTTCAATCAATACCTGGCTGAGCGCTTCCCGTTTGCCAGTGGCGTGCAGGCCACCGACGCCGACCCGGCCCGGGTTCAGCACTTCCTCGATTTGATCGACAAACGACTGCCCGTGGCGCAGGCCGGGTTGCAACTCAGCCAGACGCCGGAGCGTCTGGCCGCCGAGGATTTCCTCAACCGTTTGAAGCTGGCCAGCACGTGGCTTGGTCCGCTGTTTGTACGGGACAAGAGTGGCATCCTCGGCGTTGAAATGGACGTGCGCTGGCGCACCGATCGCGAGGAGGAGCGTGGTGCCGATCAAGTGATTGCCTGGGGTTTGAATGCCGGCAATCAACAAATCAGTTACCCCGGCGAACCACAACCGAACCTGCGCTGGATGGTCGGCCAACCGGTCCGGCTGACCTTGCGTTGGGCCAGAAACGGCTCGCAACGCCCGGCCAATGATCCGTCGCAGCCCAACCTGATGGTGCGTGATTTCGAAGCCGGTTGGGAGTACGGTGGCCCGTGGTCGCTGCTGCGCTTGATCCGTTCGCACCAGTCGATGCAGCGCCAGCCGAACATGGACTTCACCGATTTCCCGCTGACATTACGCCTGCCGGTGACTGCCCAGGCCAGCACGGCCGGGCAGACGCTGATGTTTGTGCGCCTGTCGTTAATGAGCCAGGGCTCGAAATTGCCACTGTCCATTCCACCGCTGCCCACCCGGGCCCCGCGTTCACCGTTCATGCAATCCAGGGCGACTGCGTCTGCAACGGTCATGACTCAGGAGGAGGGCCTGTGAACCTGACTTCACCAC
This sequence comes from Pseudomonas sp. GM48, assembly GCF_000282335.1. Lineage (GTDB taxonomy): Bacteria > Pseudomonadota > Gammaproteobacteria > Pseudomonadales > Pseudomonadaceae > Aquipseudomonas. The sequence continues at coordinate 12,922 of NZ_AKJM01000070.1, read as the reverse complement.
TGTTGCCGGAGCGGATTGCCCGACTGCTCGAACCGATCAGCGAACAGGCACCCTGCGGTGTGGATTTGCGTTACGAGCGTGAGTTCGACCAGGCGCGTGAACTGCGCCGGGAGGACGACACCAGCCTGCCAACGGGGGTCTGGCAGTCGTCGATCAAGCGGGCGCAATGGCCCGAGCTGGAAAAGCTGACCACCACGTTGCTGCTCGAGCGCAGCAAGGATTTGATGGTGTGCGCCTGGCTCGGTGAGGCCTGGTTGCATCAGGACGGCCTGGACGGGTTGCCGGGCAGCCTCGCACTGGTTGCGGGCTTATGCGAGTGCTACCCCGAGCAGTTTCATCCTCAGGCCGAAGACGGTGACCAGTCATGGCGGGTCATTCCCCTGGAATGGCTGGCGCGGCGCTACAGCGAAGTGTTGCTGACGCGGGTGCCGTTGCTCGATCCGCGTCACGGTGAATTCGACGGTTACTGTCTGGACGCGTGGCGGCGATTACAGCTCAAACAGGTATTGGTCAATGACAGCAAAGCGGCAAAAACAGCGGCGGAAACAGCGCGCGGCGAACAGAAAAAACTCACCGAGCTGATCCGCGCCACGCCTCTGGCCCACTGGCTACGCCGCCAGGACAGCCTGCTGGCGAGCCTGCAGCATCTGCAACGGCTGGAAGCCTGGAGTGATGCGTACCTCGGCGCCCAGGCACCGGGCTTCAAGGGCTTGCAGGGTGTGATCGAAGCGTTATTGACACTGGTTCAGGAGTTCATCGCCATGCAGCCACAACCGTTGATCGGGGCGCCGGTCGAGCCGCTACCCCTGACGGCGTCAGGATCGGCCGAGCTGGCGCCAACGCCATCCACTTCTCAGGTGTTTCGCGAGCCGGCGAGTCGCGACGAGGCCTATCGACAATTGCTGTTGATTGCCGAGTACCTGGCACGCACCGAACCCCACAGCCCCGTCCCATATTTAATTCGCCGGGGGGTGGAGTGGGGCAACAAACCGCTGAGCGAACTGTTGGGCGAACTGATCTCGGCGGATACCGAATCCCGTCGTCTCTGGACGCTGTTGGGCGTCCTTTAATCGGTGACCGAGTACGGCGTGATCGGCATGGGCAAGACGACGGGCGTCAACACCGGTTGATTGGAAAAGAACGCGGCGAGGTTTTTCCCGGCCAGTTCAACGGTTCCTTGTGTGGCTTCCGGGGACAGCCCTGCCACATGGGGTGTCAGGATCACATTGACCAATGACTTGAGCGCTTGCGGCACTTGCGGTTCGGCATCGAACACGTCCAGTGCGGCACCGGCGATACGTCGTTGTTCAAGGGCACTGATCAGGTCGGCGGTGGCGATCACGCTGGCGCGGGCGATGTTGACAATGAAGCCGTTGGGCCCCAGGGCATCAAGGACCGCTTTGTTGATCAGGCGTCTGGTCTCGAGCCCCCCCGGGGTCGCGATGATCAAAAAGTCCGAAGCACGGGCCAGTTCAGTGGGGGTGGAACAGAAGGTGTAGGGCACATCGCTGCGATGCTGGCGGTTGTGGTAACTCACCGTCATGTCGAAGCCATTGGCGGCGCGTTTGGCGATGGCCATGCCGACCGCACCGAGACCGAGAATGCCCAGGCGTTTGCCGGCGAGGGAAGGGCGCATGATTTTCGGCCACTCGCCGCGCCGTACGGCAGCATCACAGCGGGGTATGTCGCGCACCAGCGACAACAGCAGCGCCATGGCATGGTCGGCGACGGACGAGGCGTTGACTCCGGCGCCATTGGTGACGGTGATGCCGCGGTCGGCAGCGGCTTGCAGATCGACGTGTTCGTAACCGGCGCCGATCACGCAGATGATCTTGAGGTTGGGCAGCGCGGCGATTTCATTGGCATACAGCCCCAATGGGCCACGGGTGAGGACGGCGTCGATCTGCCCGGCATGCCCGGCGATGGCTTCGGCGCGCTCGGCGGGTGTCGGGGCCAGAATCAGGTGAAAGCCCTGATGTTCGAGGATGGGCAGGTAATCATTGATGGTTTCAACCAGTACCAGAACAGTTACAGGCATGCTTGGCTCCCTGTGGGCAACGAAAGATCGGCTCGAACGTCACTTGAGACTGCTGATTTCAGGATAGTTTGGCAACCTCCTGCGATCGCAGCCTGCGGTATTTCCTGCGGGGCTGCGCTCAGTGTAGGAGCTGGCTTGCCAGCGATGGTCGTTAACGATAACGCGTGTGAACCGGATAAACGCGGCGCACTTGAGTCCATCGCCAGCAAGCTGGCTCCTACAGTTTCCCGGGAATGCGTGAAGAACCTTTTATTTCGACGCTGAGAGTGCTGCCCGGGCGGCTTCGAGAAACTCATCCGACAACGGATCGCCGCGGGTGGCCCGGGACAGCATCAGCGCACCGAACATCATCGAGTACTGCACCAGCGCCTGTTGGCGTTTGCTGGCTTCGTCCTCTGTGTCCAGCAGCGTACCCAGAGAATCGAGCAGGTTGTTCAGGCCCTGCAAATACGTTTGCCGCAAACCGCTCTCGGCGGCTTCGTGGCACATGTCCCCGGCAAAGGCCACCACCGGGCAGCTGTCGCCCGGATTGTCCCGGCTTTCGCTGGACAGATACAGTTCGACCACGGCGTGGTGGGCGGCGTCCTTGCTGTCATGGTCGGCCACCCGCGCCTGCCAGCGTTGCGCGGCCTGCTCGAAAGCCCGGCCACTGGCCTCTTGCGCCAGGGCTTCCCTGGATTCGAAGTGCCCGTAGAAACCGCCGTGGGTCAGTCCCGCGGCGGCCATCACATCGACAACACTGATCCCGTGCAGGCCGCGTTCACGAAACAGTCGCGTGGCGGCATCGACGATGGTCTCGCGATTGAGGTCGGCTTGTTTGCGGGAAACTCGGGGCATGGGGCACTCTCAGGTCTACAGGTTGAACATCAGAGGGCGTACTGGGCAATCCCGTTGCCGAACGACCAGTTCTCTTTTTTGACTTCCACCAGATTGATGAAAACATCCTCCAGGCGCACCGCGAGTTCTGCATGAAGGCTTTCGGCAATGGTTTTGTAGAGGAGTTTTTTTTGCTCGACGGTTCGTCCTTCGCTCATGGTGATCTGGATCACCACCAGTTGGTCCGTGCGGCTGATGTCCAGGTAACCGGGGTCAAAGATGAAATGCTGCTCATCGTGTTCGGCGAGTATCTGGAAATTATCGTTCTGCGGCACGCCGATGGTGCTGTGCATGGCGGCGTAGATCAGTTGGCCGATGCGTTTGGCGTGGGTGGGGTCCTGATGTTTTTTGATGTCGACGCGAACCAATGGCATGGGAAGACTCCAGAAGGAATGCAGGTCGGTTAAAAATACATGACGCTAGACCTTTATCAAGTGGCAAACGCCATCTTGCGATGAAGCACAGGATCTGAAAACCGCACAAATCCCTGTGGGAGCGGGCTTGCTCGCGAAGACGGCGGCACATTCAGCATTGTTGTGTCTGACACACCGCTTTCGCGAGCAAGCCCGCTCCCACAGGGAGTCTCTCGTCAATCTGGTACCACCGTTCCTCACCTAAGTCTTTGCTTCTGCTCATTAATCCTCCAGAATCGCGCCCCTGTTTCGGCCAAGGCGCCGCCTGTCGGGTATTCCGACGCGTCCTGGCCGGGTGGCAAGTGACCGGAATGTGGAGATCCCACCGGATGAATGATCAGGCCAATAGCGTCAACAAACGCTATGTAGAAGCGACACCAGCGACGCTCTCGAACTGGAATCGTCAAGACACCACCTGGATGCTGGGCCTGTTTGGCACGGCGATTGGTGCGGGAACCCTGTTTTTGCCGATCAACGCAGGCCTCGGCGGTTTCTGGCCGCTGCTGATCCTGGCGTTGCTGGCGTTTCCGATGACGTTCTATGCACACCGCGGGCTGACCCGTTTCGTGCTGTCCGGTCGCGAAGGCGCCGACATCACCGAAGTGGTGGAAGAGCATTTCGGCATCAAGGCCGGTGCGCTGATCACCTTGCTGTACTTCTTCGCCATTTTCCCTATCCTGCTGATCTACAGCGTGGCCCTGACCAACACCGTGGGCAGTTTCCTTGAGCATCAACTGCACATCACGCCGCCACCGCGCGCCGTGCTGTCGCTGGTGCTGATCCTTGGCCTGCTGGCGGTGGTGCGTTGCGGTGAGCAATTGATCGTCAAGGCCATGAGCCTGATGGTCTATCCGTTCATCGTCGCGCTGCTGTTTCTGGCGGTGTACCTGGTTCCGCACTGGAACGGTGGCATCCTGACCACCGCCAGCAGCGTGCCGGCACCATCGGCATTGCTGCACACGATGTGGCTGGCGATTCCGGTGATGGTGTTCTCGTTCAACCACTCGCCGATCATCTCGGCGTTCGCCGTGGACCAGAAGCGTCGCTACGGGGAGCACGCCGAGGAGCGCAGCTCGCAGATCCTGTCCCGTGCCCACCTGCTGATGGTGGTGATGGTGCTGTTCTTCGTCTTCAGTTGCGTGCTGACCCTGTCGCCAGCGCAACTGGCTGAAGCCAAGGCGCAGAACCTGTCGATCCTGTCGTATCTGGCTAACCATTTCAGCAATCCGACCATCGCCTTCGCGGCGCCGTTGATTGCCTTCGTGGCCATTTCCAAGTCGTTCCTGGGGCACTACATCGGGGCCAGCGAAGGTCTCAAGGGCCTGATAGTCAAAAGCGGCAAGCGTCCGTCCGCCAAGACCCTGGACCGCTTGACTGCCGCGTTCATGCTGGTGGTGTGCTGGATCGTCGCCACGCTGAACCCGAGCATCCTGGGCATGATTGAAACCCTCGGTGGCCCGGTGATCGCGGCGATCCTGTTCCTGATGCCGATGTACGCCATCCGCAAGGTGCCGGCGATGGCGCGCTATCGCGGTCAGGCGTCCAATGTCTTCGTGACGGCGGTGGGCCTGGTGGCGATTACCGCGTTGATCTACTCCTTGACCGCGTGATCGACCGGCCTGCTCGCGCAGTGCCGGATTGACAGCTACAGTGGCCGCTGCACGTGATACGTGCAGCGGCTTTTTTTCGCCTGGAGACACCGGATTGTCGAGCGCCCCCAACGCAAACCCCGTTGAGCGACCCAACCGCTGGCAGGACCTGCTGGCAGGTTTGTCGATTGCCGGTCTGCTGCTACCTGAAGCGGTCGCCTATTCAAGCATCGCCGCACTGGCGCCCCAGGCCGGGGTGATCGCCTTGTTCGCCGGATTGCTGTGTTACGGCCTGTTCGGTACCAGCCGTTTTGCCATTGTCTCGGCCACTTCATCGTCAGCCGCCGTGCTGGCCGCTGCCACCGCGACCCTGGCCAATGGCGATCCGCAATTGCGCTCGACGCTGGCCATCGGCCTGGTACTGATGACCGGGGCGTTTTTCCTGCTGGCCGGGTTGTTCAAGCTCGGCAGCGTGACATCGTTCATCGCCAAACCGGTGCTGCGTGGTTTTGCCTTTGGCCTGGCGCTGACCATCATTTTGAAGCAAGTAGCCAGCGTGGTTGGCGTGCATTTGACCGAAGTCAATCTGGTGCGGTTTCTGCCGCAGTTGCTTGAACAGTTGCCGCAATGGAACTGGGTGGCAGCGGGTGTCGGCGCCGTGGCATTGGCCTTGTTATGGCTGTTTGCGCGTTTTCGGCGCCTGCCGGGCGGTTTGCTGGTGGTGGTGATCGGCATTGCGGCGGGGCGGTGGCTGCACCTGCCGGACTATGGCGTGAGGCTGATCGGCTTGATCGACCTGAGCCTGGAGGTGCCGAAGCTGCCGGTACTGGCGTTTGCCGACTGGCTGCGTTTGGGTGAGCTGGCGTTCGCCATGGTGATGATTCTGTATGCGGAGTCCTACGGCTCGATCAGTTCTTATGCGCTCAAACACGGTGACCGGGTTGCCTCGAACCGAGACCTGCTGGCGCTGGGTGCTTCCAATCTGCTGTCCGGTCTGTTCCACGGCATGCCGGCGGGCGCGGGGTATTCGGCGACGTCGGCCAATGAGGCTGCCGGTGCCACTTCACGTCTGGCCGGAGTCGTGGCGGCGCTGGTGGTGTTGCTCATTGTCCTGACGGTGCTGCCGTATATCGCCCTGACCCCGGAGCCGATCCTCGCTGCCATCGTTATCCATGCCCTATGGCGCGGCTTGAGCCTGCAACCGTTGGGACGGTATTTCATCTGGCGCCGAGACCGTTTGCTGGTGATCTGCGCCGTGGGCGCGGTGCTGGTGTTGGGAGTGCTGGACGGCTTGCTGGTGGCGGTGGCGATCAGTGTGTTGCTGATGCTCAAACAGATGTCGGCGGCGGATATCCAGATTCTGGGGCGCATTGATGGCGGTCACGATTTTGTCGACCTGCAACACCATCCTGCGGCGAAAACAGTGCCAGGCGTATTGATTGTGCGACCGGGTGAAGCGTTGTTCTTTGCCAACGTCGAGCGGATTCTTGGCGGCGCCTTGCGTCTGATCCGGCATTCGCAAACGCCGATTCATACGGTGATTCTCAGTCTTGAGGAATCGCCCGATCTGGATGGCACCAGCATCGAGGCGTTGCAGGAGTTTTTTGTGCGGGTGCATCAGGAAGGCCAGTGCCTGATTCTGGCGCGTCTCAAGGATGACGCACAAACGGCATTGGCAGCATTGCCGGAGGTGACGGCTAACGGGGTGGTCCTGAGCGGGCTAAGTGTTGATGGCGCAGTGCAACAAGCCCTGAAGTCGAACGCATAACCTGTGGGAGCGGGCTTGCTCGCGAAGAGGGAGTGTCAGTCGGTGTTTGTATGGACTGACACACCGCTTTCGCGAGCAAGCCCGCTCCCACAAGATTTTTGGTGTTTGAACTGGATGCATAAAAAAACGCCGCCCATCTCACGATGGGCGGCGTTCTTCATTGCTTTGTAACGTTAGGCTTGAACGACCGGGATGTTGGCGTTCGCAGCAGCTTCACGGAACTCGGCGATCTGGTCGAAGGACAGGTAGCGGTAAACATCTGCCGCCATGCTGTCGATCTTGCCAGCGTATTCCATGTACTCCTCGACGGTCGGCAGGCGACCCAGGATGGAAGCCACGGATGCCAGCTCAGCCGAAGCCAGGTAGACGTTCGCGCCGTCACCCAGACGGTTCGGGAAGTTACGGGTCGAAGTCGACACAACAGTCGAGTTCGGCTCTACACGTGCCTGGTTACCCATGCACAGCGAGCAGCCTGGCATTTCCATGCGCGCACCGGCCTTGCCGTAGATGCCGTAGTAGCCTTCTTCGGTCAGCTGGTGAGCGTCCATCTTGGTCGGCGGCGACAGCCACAGACGGGTTGGCAGCTGACCCTTGACCTGCTCCAGCAACTTGCCGGCAGCGCGGAAGTGACCGATGTTGGTCATGCACGAACCGATGAACACTTCGTCGATCTTCTCGCCAGCAACGCTGGAGAGCAGGCGAGCGTCGTCCGGGTCGTTCGGCGCGCAGAGCACAGGCTCCTTGATGTCGGCCAGGTCGATCTCGATGACTTCGGCGTATTCGGCGTCCTTGTCCGCTTCCAGCAGCTCAGGGTTGGCCAGCCAGGCTTCCATCGCTTGAGCGCGACGTTCCAGAGTACGTGCATCGCCGTAGCCTTCGCCGATCATCCAGCGCAGCAGGGTGATGTTGGACTGCAGGTATTCGGCAATCGACTCTTTGGACAGCTGGATGGTGCAACCGGCAGCCGAACGTTCAGCCGAGGCGTCAGACAGTTCGAACGCTTGCTCGACGGTCAGTTTAGGCAGACCTTCGATCTCCAGGATGCGACCGGAGAAGGCGTTCTTCTTGCCTTTCTTCTCTACGGTCAACAGGCCAGCCTGGATCGCGTAGTAAGGAATGGCGTGAACCAGGTCACGCAGGGTGACGCCTGGCTGCAGTTCGCCTTTGAAGCGAACCAGGATCGACTCAGGCATGTCCAGCGGCATGACGCCAGTGGCTGCGGCGAACGCAACCAGACCGGAACCGGCCGGGAACGAGATGCCGATCGGGAAACGGGTGTGGGAGTCACCACCGGTACCGACGGTGTCTGGCAGCAGCATGCGGTTCAGCCACGAGTGGATGATGCCGTCGCCCGGACGCAGGGAAACGCCGCCGCGAGTCATGATGAAGTCAGGCAGGGTGTGGTGGGTGGTCACGTCGATCGGCTTGGGGTAAGCCGCGGTGTGGCAGAAGGACTGCATCACCAGATCGGTCGAGAAGCCCAGGCACGCCAGGTCTTTCAGTTCGTCACGGGTCATTGGACCGGTGGTGTCCTGGGAACCCACGGTGGTCATCTTCGGTTCGCAGTAGGTGCCTGGACGAACGCCGGTCACGCCGCAAGCCTTGCCGACCATTTTCTGCGCCAGGGTGAAGCCCTTGGTGCTTTCAGCCGGTGCTTCAGGCTTCTTGAACAGGGTCGAAGGTGCCAGACCCAGCTCGGCGCGAGCCTTCTCGGTCAGGCCACGGCCGATGATCAGCGGGATACGGCCGCCGGCACGAACTTCGTCCAACAGGACCGGGGTCTTCATTTCGAAGGTGGTCAGGACTTCGTCGGTGCCGTGCTTGCAGACTTTGCCAGCATGCGGGTACAGGTCGATCACGTCGCCCATGTGCATGTTGGAAACGTCGAATTCGATTGGCAGTGCGCCAGCATCTTCCATGGTGTTGTAGAAGATCGGAGCGATCTTGCTGCCGAAGCAGAAACCGCCGGCACGCTTGTTCGGTACAAAAGGAACGTCGTCGCCAAAGAACCACAGTACGGAGTTGGTCGCCGATTTACGCGAAGAACCGGTACCGACCACGTCGCCGACGTAGGCGATCGGGAAGCCGGCGTTGCGCATTTCTTCGATCTGCTTCATCGGACCGGTGACGCCTTGTGCGTCAGGCACGATGCCGTCGCGAGCCATTTTCAGCATGGCCAGGGCGTGCAGCGGGATGTCTGGACGGGACCAGGCATCAGGAGCAGGGGACAGGTCGTCGGTGTTGGTTTCGCCGGTGACCTTGAACACGCGCAGGCTGATCTTGTCGGCCAGGGTCGGGCGCTTCACGAACCACTCGCCGTCAGCCCAGGATTGCAGCACGCCTTTGGCGTGAACATTACCGTTCTTGGCTTTTTCAGCGACGTCGTGGAAGGCATCGAACATCAGCAGGGTGTGCTTGAGTTCTTCGGCAGCTACTGGAGCCAGTTCGGCGTCGTCCAGCAGGTTGACCAGTGTCACGATGTTGTAGCCGCCCTGCATGGTGCCAAGCAGTTCAACAGCGCGCTTCTTGTCGATCAGGGGGGATTTGGCTTCGCCTTTGGCGATGGCAGACAGGAAACCGGCCTTTACATAGGCAGCTTCGTCCACGCCTGGCGGAACGCGATTGGTGATCAGGTCAACGAGGAATGCTTCTTCGCCAGCCGGGGGATTTTTCAGCAGCTCGACCAGGCCTGCAGTTTGTTCGGCGTTTAGCGGCTGGGGAACGATACCCAGTGCTGCGCGCTCTTCGATATGTTTGCGGTAGGCTTCAAGCACAGTTATTACCCTCATCAGTGGTCCCAAATGGGTGTCCGGGACGCTCATCCCGAAATTGCCGTACTCATGCGCTGCATGGCGTTGTGAGCCACTTAGCCAGAATTACCGACAATTCCTTACAGAAGCTGCTTTCAAAGTTTTACGCCTGCAGAACGGGAGCTGATGAGGGTTGGCGTTGGGCTTTTCCCCGCTGGAAAAACCCCTCGCCAACACCGCTCTGAAGGAACGACTGTGCTCGTGACGCTTTGAAAACAGCTTCTAACGGACATTGGCGCCTAAAAAGGCAGGCTGATTCTACGGCAAAAAAAAATTAAAGGTAAGTCAGTGTTTATTGGACTTTGGTGGAGGCGGTCGCCAAACCCCGATTCACCCCAGGCCCTGAACTTTGAGGGGTGATGAATGGCGGACAAAGGGCTAACATGCCGACCTGTTTTGCTTTTTCGCGTTTTGCCTACTTATGCCCAATCAGACCATCAAGACACCCTGCGTCGGCCTTTGCTCCACTGTTTACGGTGACCTGGTGTGCCGTGGCTGCAAGCGTTTCCACCACGAAGTGATTCACTGGAACGGTTACAACGAGGAAGAAAAGCGCGCGGTATGGCTGCGTCTTGAGCAGTTGCTGTCGCAGGTGATGGCCGCCAAGGTGGAAATTTTCGATCCGGCATTGCTGAGAATGCAGCTGGAGCAACGCAAGATCCGTTTCGTGCCTCATCAGTCGGAATATTGCTGGGCCTATCAGTTGATCGCCCGGGGCGCGCGGGTGATCAACAACCTGGAGGCCTACGGAATGGTGTTGTTGCCGGAGTTTCGCGACTGGAACCTGCCGGAACTGCGCGATGCCATTGATCGGGAGTTTTTCCTGCTCTCCGAAGCCCATTACCAGCGCTACATAGCGCCGGGGTTCCTGAAAGACGCTTTCGGCGGCTGACCCACCGAACTGTGGCGAGGGAGCTTGCTCCCGCTCGGCGGCGCAGCCGTCGTAAAGCCGATTCATGGGGTTTGATTGAAAAGCCACGGTGTCCGGTTTTAGGGTCGCTTCGCAACCCAGCGGGAGCAAGCTCCCTCGCCACAAATGTCCGGTAGGCTTCAATGCTTGTCGGCAATCTCCTCCAGATGATCCTCGATCTCCTGCGGCTTGAGCACCAGCACATCGCTCTCGACCGAATCGAGCACCACTTCCGCGGTATTGCCGATCAACGCCCCTGACAACCCGGTGCGTGCCACGGTGCCGATTACCGTCACCGCCGCTTGCAGTTTGTGCGCCATGAACGGAATCAACACGTCCGCCGGGCCTTCCTCGATGTGCAGGTGATTATCGTCAATGTCGAATTCCGCCTGGAACGCCTTGCACTGTTCGCGATAGCGCGCTTCGATGGTTTCGCTGAGCTGAAAAGTCGGGTCTGCTGCTGACAGCATCGGTGAAGGATGGGCGCTGACTACGTGCAAATCGGCCTTGGCCAGGTTGGCGATGCCATAGCCATGATCGATGATGGTGTTGTGCAGGTGGCGATGTTCGCCGTCGGAGTTGCCGACATCGATGGCCGCCAGAATCACCTTGCCCTTCCACGAATCGGAAGTTTTCACCAGCAGCACCGGAGTCGGGCAGTGGCGCAACAACTTCCAGTCGCCCGGGGTCAACAAAGCCTTTTTCAGTGCGCTGTCGGGAAAATGTTGCTTTATCACCAGACCGCAACCTTCCGCCTGCTGCACATCGACGATGGTTTCGTGAAGGCTATGATTCCAGGCCTGCTCGGTGGTGACGGTGTAGCCGTCGGCAAGTAATGCGGCCTTGAGCACACCCAGCATGCCACTGTGATCATGCTTGGGGTCGCACACCAGCAGGTGCAACTGCGCCTGGGTCACGCCGGCAATCAGTTTGGCCCGTTTGAGCGCCAGGCTTTCGGAGTGTTCGGGGTCGATGACCACCAGAATGCTGCGTACGGCTTGCATGAGCGGGATCTCCTGAAATTGAAAAAGCACGGCGTTGCACAACTATAGTTGCTGCCGGCGATTCGGGGACTTGATGCATATCAACGGTTGGCGACTGGTGGTCTGCGGGCAGGCCGGTATAATCGGCGCCCTTCGTTTTGAACCTATTTTTCCGTGAGCCCCATGATCCTTCCCGAAATTCACGAGTTCCTTGGCTGCCGCACCCCAGACGGCTGGATCCAGGCCGCGCTGGCCGATCAGGAAACCCTGCTGATCGACCACAAGAACTGCGAATTCAAGGCCGCCAGCACCGCGTTGAGCCTGATCGCCAAGTATCATTCGCACGTCGATCTGATCAACATGATGTCGCGTCTGGCCCGGGAAGAACTGGTGCACCACGAACAGGTCATGCGCCTGATGAAACGCCGCAAGATCGAACTGCGCCAGCTGTCCGCCGGGCGCTACGCGTCGGGGCTGCGCAAAGTGGTACGCAGTCACGAACCGGTGAAGCTGGTGGATACGTTGGTGGTGGGGGCGTTCATCGAGGCCCGCAGTTGCGAGCGTTTCGAAGCGCTGGTGCCGCACCTGGACGAAGAACTGGGCAAGTTCTATTTCGGTCTGCTCAAGAGCGAGGCCCGGCATTTCCAGGGTTACCTGAAACTGGCCTACCAGTACGGCGACGCCAAGGACATCGCCCAGGTGATCGACAAGGTCCGCGCCGCCGAGCAGGAACTGATCGAGTCGCCGGACGTGGAATTCCGTTTTCACAGCGGTGTGCCTGCTGCGGCCTGATTATTCGGTGTTGTTTTTGCGGACGCCTTCGCGAGCAAGCCCGCTCCCACAGTTGGAATGCAATCCCCTGTGGGAGCGGGCTTGCTCGCGAAGGGGCCATCAGCAACACAAAAACTAACGGCTCAATCCCAGGCGTTCATGCCATTGCGCGATGGACTCTTCGGGGTACACATCGAACTGTTTATCCCTTGGCTGCGCCTGGACCTCAACCCACGGCGCCTTCGAACCCAGCATCAGGTGTGTGTGCTCCGGCGGCACCGGCAGCGGCGTGTCGATGGCCGAGGCAAACGGGTGAATCAATTCCGGCCACTGCGGGCTGAACAGCCATAAACCCGAGCCGCAGACCGAGCAGAAATGCCGCTCGGCCGTGCTGCTGCGGGCGCGTTTGTCACCTTCGTCCTTGAGCCGTGCGTGGTAGATCGCAATGTGCTTGCGCCCGCGCACCTTCAGGCTGGCGGCATCGCCACCGAGGTTGATCGCATAACCGCCACCCCCTTGGGTCTTGCGACAGATCGAGCAGTAGCAACGCTGGTAAGGATAGGGGTGGGCGCTAGTCAAACTGAACGACACCGCGCCGCAATGGCAGGAACCTTCGAGTTGCATGGGAGCCTCCGGCTGTCTTGAGCGTATCCAAGACAGCCTAGACCGTCGCCGGTCGCCACCGGTTGCAGTTTGAGTGTTCAACATGTGCCGGGTTTTGGATGGGGGGTGAATGGGCCGGCCCTTTCGCGAGCAAGCCCGCT
>NZ_AKJM01000069.1 GCF_000282335.1 Pseudomonas sp. GM48 | reverse complement strand
CTCGGCAGCTGCTACAAAGGGTGTCGCGGCTGAAATTGCTTAACTGACTGGCATTACCGCAAGCCCCCCTTTTTTGCAGGAGCACAAAAAAAGGCCGCATGAAAACCCGAGGGTTCTCATGCGGCCTTCTTATGTGGCGAGGGAGCTTGCTCCCGCTGGCCGACGGAGTCGGCCCACTGTCAGCCTGCGTGCTTAAGCCTTGGCAGCTGGCCGCTTGTCTTCGACCGCCCACTTACCGCCGTCGTAGTACGCTTTCCAGCCAGTCGGCTTGCCATCAACCTCGGTCTGCACGTACTGCTCCTTGGTCTTGCGACTGTAACGAATCACCGCCGGGAGGCCATCCGGATCTTTTTTCGGCGCTTCGCAGAGGAAGTGATACTTCGGATCGATCTCATCCTTGTGCGGAATGATTTCGATCACCAGCGGAGCACGAGTCTCGCGGTTTTTCGGGAACTGACTGGCCGCCAGGAACAGGCCGGAAGCACCGTCGCGCAGAATGTAGGTGTCGTTGACCTTTTCGCACTTCAGCTCCGGCATCTTCACCGGATCCATCTTCGGCGGCGCCGCATCACCACTTTTCAGCAGTTTGCGGGTGTTCTTGCAGGTCGCATTGGTGCAACCGAAGAACTTGCCGAAACGGCCAGTCTTGAGCTGCATCTCGCTGCCACACTTGTCGCATTCCAGGCTCGGACCTTCATAGCCCTTGATGCGATAGGTGCCCTCTTCGATTTCGTAACCATCGCAATCCGGGTTGTTACCGCAGATGTGCAACTTGCGCTTCTCATCGAGCAGATAGGCATCCATCGCCGTGCTGCAGATCGGGCAGCGATGCTTGCCACGCAGTACCAGCGACTCCGACTCACCCTCGTCGTCCGCGGCAATTTCATCGCCCGGCACCAGGTTGACGGTGGCCTTGCAACGCTCCTTCGGCGGCAGGCTGTAGCCCGAGCAACCGAGGAACACGCCGGTCGACGCAGTACGAATCTGCATCGGACGACCGCAAGTCGTGCACGGAATATCCGTCATCACCGGCTGGTTGGCGCGCATGCCACTATCCGGGCTCTCGGCAATTTCGAGCTTCTTCTTGAAGTCGCCGTAGAACTCGTCGAGCACGTTTTTCCAGTCGCGTTCGCCCTGGGCCACGTCATCGAGATGCTCTTCCATGCCGGCAGTGAAGCCGTAGTCCATCAGGTTCGAGAAGCTCTCGGCCAGACGTTCGGTGACGATGTCACCCATCTTTTCCGAGTAGAAACGACGGTTGTGCAACGCAACGTAGCCGCGATCCTGGATGGTCGAAATGATCGCCGCGTAGGTCGAAGGACGACCGATGCCGCGCTTTTCCATTTCCTTGACCAGGCTGGCTTCCGAGTAACGCGCCGGCGGCTTGGTGAAGTGCTGGGTCGGATCAAGCTTGATCAGCTTCATCGCGTCGCCCTGGGCCATGTCCGGCAATACGTCGTCGTCGCCCGGCTTGGCGATTTGCGGCATGACACGGGTGTAACCGTCGAACTTCAGGATGCGGCCCTTGGCACGCAGCTCGAAGTCCCCGGCACCGACGGTGACTGTGGTTGACAGGTATTGCGCCGGCAGCATCTGGCAAGCGAGGAACTGGCGCCAGATCAGCTCGTAGAGGCGCTCAGCGTCCCGCTCCATGCCCGACAGCTTGCTTGGCTCGGTATTGGCGTCGGATGGACGAATCGCTTCGTGAGCCTCTTGTGCGCCTTCCTTGCTGCTGTAGACGTTCGGGGTCTCCGGCAGGTACTTCTTGCCGAACTCGCCTTCTATATATGTACGCGCCATCGCCACGGCATCGGCCGAGAGGTTGGTGGAGTCGGTACGCATGTAGGTGATGTAGCCGGCTTCGTACAAACGCTGGGCCATCATCATGGTTTTCTTCACACCGAAGCCCAGGCGGTTACTGGCAGCCTGTTGCAGGGTGGAGGTGATGAACGGTGCCGACGGCTTGCTGCTGGTCGGCTTGTCTTCGCGCTTGACGATGCTGTAGCTGGAAGACTTGAGCTTCTCCAGCGCGGCCATGGCCTGGGCTTCGTTGAGCGGCTTGAAGGCTTCGCCCTTCTCGCGAGCGACGTCGAAACGCACGGTCGCGCCCTTGGCGGTGCCGAGGTCGGCATGAACTTCCCAATATTCTTCAGGGATGAACGCGCGGATTTCACGCTCGCGCTCAACCACCAGCTTCACCGCAACCGACTGTACGCGACCGGCGGACAGGCCACGAGCGATCTTGGCCCAAAGCAGTGGCGAAACCATGTAGCCCACAACGCGGTCGAGGAAGCGACGTGCCTGCTGGGCGTTGACGCGGTCGATATCCAGCTCGCCTGGCTGGGAGAAGGCTTCCTGGATCGCCTTCTTGGTAATTTCGTTGAACACCACGCGCTTGTAGCGGCTGTCGTCACCACCGATGGCTTCGCGCAGGTGCCAGGCAATGGCTTCCCCCTCGCGATCCAAGTCGGTTGCGAGATAGATGGTGTCAGCATCCTTGGCGAGCCGGCGCAGCTCCTCGATGACTTTTTCCTTGCCCGGGAGGATCTCGTACTTGGCTTTCCAGCCATGGTCCGGATCGACACCCATGCGTGTGACCAGCTGCTTGCGCGCTTTTTCTTTCGGCGACAGTGCCGGCGCTTCACCCGCAGCAGCCTTGCCGCGCTTGGCGGCTGGCTCTTTGCTGGCGCTAGCCGAACCGCTGGTGGGCAGGTCTCGGATATGGCCGATACTCGACTTCACCACGTATTCGTTGCCCAAATACTTGTTGATGGTCTTGGCCTTAGCCGGGGATTCCACAATGACCAGCGATTTGCCCATGGATCAGAAAATTCCTGAATTCGAGAAGTGAAAGGCGATTGGCGCCTGACGCGGCACCGCTATATATAGTGGCAACAAGGTGAGGTCAAGCGCAGGGTTTTGCGCGCACTCAGCTTATGGCTTGGTAAAAAGGCTTTCTTCGGCCTGCACCAAAGCAAAGCGTGGCACCTGTTCGCCGTCAACTTCGACGGACTCCAGGAACATGCTCAAGGGACGCACCCAAAAGCCGTAATCGCCATACAGGGCTTGGTAGAAGACCACTTCTTCTTCGGTTTCCGAATGCCGCGCAACACTGAATACGCGGTACTGCGGACCTTTGTAATGTTGGTAGAGCCCTGGTTGTATCGGCATGCTTTGGCCCTCACTCAAATTTTTTCAAAATAAAAACAAAAATAAATCCGGAAAAACAAAAACCGGGGCACTTGGCCCCGGCTTCCATCAACGAGACGCTTAAACGCGTTCGAAGACGGTGGAGATGCCTTGGCCGAGACCAATGCACATGGTGGCTACCCCGAAGGTGCCGCCATTCTGCTTCATCACATTGAGCAAAGTGCCGGAGATTCGCGCACCGGAGCAACCGAACGGGTGGCCCAGGGCGATCGCGCCGCCGTGCAGGTTAACCTTCTCGTTCATCTTGTCGAGCACTTTCAGATCTTTCAGCACTGGCAGGGCCTGTGCGGCGAAAGCTTCGTTGAGCTCGAAGAAGTCGATGTCGGAGATGCCCAGACCCGCGCGCTTCAGTGCTTTTTGTGTGGCCGGTACTGGACCATAGCCCATGATTGCCGGATCCACACCTGCCACTGCCATCGAGCGAATCACCGCCATAGGCTGGATACCCAGGTCCTGTGCGCGCTGTGCCGACATCACGATCATGCACGAAGCACCATCGGTGATCTGCGACGAAGTACCGGCGGTCACGGTGCCACCCTTCGGATTGAACGCCGGCTTCAGAGCCGCCAGGCTTTCCAGGGTGGTTTCCGGACGAATGGTTTCGTCGTAGTCGAAGGTTTTCAGGAAACCGTTCTCGTCGTAACCCTGCATCGGGATGATTTCGTCTTTGAACTTGCCTTCCACGGTCGCCTTGTGGGCGAGTTGGTGGGAGCGCACGCCGAAAGCATCCTGCTGCTCGCGGGTAATGCCGTGCATTTTGCCCAGCATTTCCGCGGTCAGGCCCATCATACCCGAGGCCTTGGCCGCGTACAGCGACATGTGCGGGTTCGGATCGACACCGTGCATCATGCTCACGTGCCCCATGTGCTCGACGCCGCCGACGACGAACACGTCACCGTTGCCGGTCATGATCGCTTGCGCAGCAGTGTGCAGAGCGCTCATGGACGAGCCACACAGGCGGCTGACGGTCTGGCCGGCCGAAGTGTGCGGGATCTGGGTCATCAGCGACGCCATGCGCGCGATGTTCCAGCCTTGCTCCAGGGTCTGGTTCACACAGCCCCAGATCACGTCCTCGACTTCGTTCGGGTCGACCTTGACGTTGCGTTCCAGCAATTTGCTGATCAGGTGCGCCGACATGTCTTCGGCGCGGGTGTTGCGGTGCATGCCGCCCTTGGAGCGGCCCATCGGAGTACGACCGAAGTCGACAATCACGACGTCTCTAGGATTCAAGCTCATAAGTTCACTCTCACTCTAGTTGGGGGCGCTTAACCGAAGAAGCTCTGGCCGTTCTTGGCCATTTCGCGCAGCTTCGCGGTCGGGTGGTACAGCGCGCCCAAATCAGCGTACTGGTCAGCCAGGGCAACGAACTCTGCCACACCGATCGAATCGATGTAGCGCAGCGCACCGCCACGGAATGGAGGGAAACCAATACCGTAGACCAGACCCATGTCGGCTTCGGCAGCGGTTTCAACGATGCCGTCTTCCAGGCAACGCACGGTTTCCAGGCACAGCGGGATCATCATCCAGTTGATGATGTCTTCGTCAGTGACTTCGCGCTGTTCAAAGACGATTGGCTTGAGCACTTCCAGTACCGACGGGTCGGCGACTTTCTTCTGCTTGCCCTTTTTGTCGGTCTCGTAGGCGTAGAAGCCCTTGCCGTTCTTCTGGCCCAGGCGCTTGGCTTCGTAGAGCACGTCAACGGCCGAACGACGGTCGTCTTTCATGCGGTCCGGGAAGCCTTCAGCCATCACGTCACGACCGTGGTGACCGGTGTCGATGCCGACCACGTCCATCAGGTAGGCCGGGCCCATTGGCCAGCCGAATTTTTCCATGATCTTGTCGATACGGACGAAATCCACACCGGCGCTGACCAGCTTGGCGAAACCGCCGAAGTACGGGAACAGGACGCGGTTGACCAGGAAGCCCGGGCAGTCGTTGACGACGATCGGGTTCTTGCCCATTTTCTTGGCGTAGGCAACGGTGGTCGCTACGGCCAGTTCGCTGGACTTCTCGCCACGAATCACTTCAACCAGCGGCATCATGTGCACCGGGTTGAAGAAGTGCATGCCGACGAAATTTTCCGGACGCTTGAGGGCCTTGGCCAGCAAGGTGATGGAAATGGTCGAGGTGTTGGACGCGAGGATGGTGTCCTCTTTGACCTGGTCTTCGACTTCAGCCAGTACGGCTTGCTTGACCTTAGGGTTCTCGACGACCGCCTCCACCACCAGGTCCACGTGACCGAAATCACCGTAGGACAAGGTAGGACGAATGCCATTGAGCACTTCAGCCATTTTCGCAGCAGTCATGCGGCCTTTATCAACGCGGCCAACCAGCAGTTTGGCGGCTTCGGCCAGACCCTGCTCGATGCCGTGCTCGTTGATGTCCTTCATCAGGATCGGCGTGCCTTTGGAAGCCGACTGATAGGCGATACCGCCACCCATGATGCCGGCACCGAGTACGGCGGCCTGCTTCACGTCCTTGGCGATTTCGTCGTAGGCCTTGGCTTTTTTCTTCAGCTCCTGATCGTTCAGGAACAGACCGACCAGGCTCTGTGCGGCCGAAGTCTTGGCCAGCTTGACGAAACCTGCGGCTTCAATTTCCAGCGCCTTGTCGCGACCGAAGTTCGCAGCTTTCTGGATGGTCTTGATCGCTTCAACCGGCGCCGGGTAGTTCGGGCCGGCCTGGCCGGCCACGAAACCTTTGGCGGTTTCGAAAGCCATCATTTGTTCGATGGCGTTCAGCTTCAGCTTTTCCAGCTTCGGCTGGCGCTTGGCCTTGTAGTCGAACTCGCCGGAGATGGCGCGCTTGATCAGTTCCAGCGCGGCCTCTTGCAGCTTCTCTGGAGCAACCACTGCGTCGACAGCACCGACTTTCAGCGCGTCTTCAGGACGGTTTTCCTTGCCCGCGGCAATCCACTCGATGGCGTTGTCTGCACCGATCAGGCGCGGCAGACGAACAGTACCGCCGAAGCCAGGGTAGATGCCCAGCTTGACTTCCGGCAGACCGATCTTGGCCTTGGTCGACATGACGCGGTAGTCCGCGGCCAGGCACATTTCCAGACCGCCACCCAATGCAATGCCGTTGATCGCGGCTACAGTCGGGACGTTGAGGTCTTCGAAATCGCTGAAAATCTTGTTGGCTTCGAGGTTGCCAGCAACAAGTTCTGCATCCGGCAGCTTGAAGTTGTCGACAAATTCGGTGATGTCGGCGCCGACGATGAACACGTCCTTGCCACTGCTGACGATCACGCCCTTGATCGAAGCATCTGCCTTGATGGTGTCTACGGCCTGACGCAGTTCGTTCAGGGTTAGACGGTTGAACTTGTTGACGGACTCACCCTTGAGGTCGAACTTCAGTTCGACGATGCCACTTTCAAGAGCCTTAACCGTGATGGCTTTACCTTCGTAAATCATCAACTGATCTCCACGATATGGAAGCTGAACAGTACACGCCGGACGCAGGCGAATGGCTTGGCAGGACGTTAAACGTCGATGCTACGCCGATTCACCCGACACACCCGCCAACGCGATAGTCGGGATTCTGTAGGAGCGGTCTGAAATACAAACGCTCAATTCATACGCCCGTTTGATTTGGGTACGTCACCTTCACGGAATTTCCGACAATTGTCAATCGCCCGAAACACGGGTTGAAACGCGACTTTCCGGTCATATCCGTACTGCGAAGACCTTCAACACGCTTGAGCATGCGAAGTCATTCATAGGATCAATTGTTAGAAAAGTCGCCCTAATTCGCTGCAGCCCGTGATTAACAAGCTACGCTGGCGGGACCAGGGGAAAAGTTGAACGCTTCGGCGAATGCCCAGCGCAAGATCAGCCAACACCGATTTACCGGCCTGCCTGGCCAACCCGCCCGATGATTTTGTCGGGCTTTTTATTGCCTTCTGTAGCAGCTGCCGAGCCTGCGAGGCTGCGTTCGGCTGCGAAGCAGTCGTAAATCAGGCACCGTGGTACATCAGGCTGATCGTGCGCTCAGGGTTTACGACGACTTCGTCGCCGGACGCAGCCTCGCAGGCTCGGCAGCTGCTACAGATCCGTTTCAGGCGAGGGCTTTGAGGGTGGCGTCGATCTGTTGCAAGACCTCGGCTTCGCCCTTCTCGCCCCAATACAAGGCGATCATTTGCTTGTCGGCCTCAACCTTGTAGACATTGCCTGGCAATTTTTCGAAATGATTGAGCAGCGCCCGATCCTCACAGACTTCCTGCCATTGATTCACCCAGGCACCCGGTGATTTTTGCCAGTAACACCAGCACGCAGGCTGACTGCCACGTCGCGGGCGATGGTACTGGGCGCAGGGGCTCGGCGGCTCCTGGCTTAGCCAATGCGGCCACTCCTGAGGCGCCAACTGCATGGACAGGCCAATGCGTCGGGCCTCCATCCGCAGGGCTATGCGCCCACTCTGGGCACGCGAAGGGCGCAACCATGCCAGCGGGCTGAGCACCACCAGCAGGATTGACACCACTATCCAGACCGTCATATCTGTACTCCCGATTCTTGATGGGCGCGCTCAGTCACTTTTGAACCGATGCGCTTGAAACCAGCCATACTTACCAATATTGCAATCCTCAGGAGGAGCACCTCATGCCCTACAACCATATTCTGGTCGCTGTAGATCTGACCGAAGAGTGCGACCCTGTGATCCACCGCGCTCGCGAACTGTCGCTGAGCAACGGCGCGAAATTGTCGCTGGTGCACATTGTCGAGCCAATGGCGATGGCCTTCGGTGGCGACGTGCCAATGGACCTGTCACAACTGCAACAGCAGCAGTTCGATCAGGCCAAGGAACGCCTTGAACGCCTGAAGCACAAATACTCAGAGCTTGAGGGCTCCAATTGCCACCTCACCTACGGCCAGCCACGCCAGGAAATCCATCACTTCGCTAAGGAGCAAACCTGCGACCTGATCGTGGTGGGCAGCCATGGCCGACATGGCCTGGCACTGCTGCTGGGTTCCACCGCCAACGACGTACTGCATGGCGCGCCTTGCGATGTGCTGGCGGTGCGCCTGCAAAACAAATCCTGACAACACGCATCAATGTGGGAGCGGGCTTGCTCGCGAATGAGGTGTGACAGTCGACATATTCGTTGAATGTTGAACCGCTTTCGCGAGCAAGCCCGCTCCCACATTGGATCTGCAACAGTCCGCGGATTGCATTGCATATGAAAAGCCCGGCGTTCATGCGAATGAAGCCGGGCTTTTTTATTGCAGGATCAATCAGGCATCCAGTTCGGCCCAACGTTCGACCATGACGTCGAGTTCAGCCTGCAATTGTTCCAGCTGAGCGATCACGGCAGCGGTTTCAGCCGCAGGACGCTGGTAGAAACCCGCATCAGCCATTTGCGCTTCAACGGCGACAATCTGCTGCTCCATGGCTTCGATCTGGCCCGGCAACGCTTCCAGCTCGCGCTGCAACTTATAGCTGAGCTTTTTCTTCGCCACTGGCGCTTCGACGGCTGCCGCAACTGGCGCAGGCTCGGCCTTCACCACAGCGGAGTTGAGGTCGGCCTTGCCGGACTTGCTCTCGGTCACGCCCAGCAGGCGCGGCGAGCCGCCCTGACGTAGCCAGTCCTGATAGCCACCGACGTATTCGCGAACCTTGCCTTCACCTTCGAAGACCAGGGTGCTGGTAACCACGTTATCGAGGAATGCCCGGTCGTGGCTGACCATCAGCACGGTGCCGTTGAAGGTCAGCAAGACCTCTTCGAGCAATTCCAGGGTTTCGACGTCGAGGTCGTTGGTCGGTTCGTCGAGTACCAGCAGGTTCGCCGGCTTGCTGAACAGCTTGGCCAGCAGCAGACGGGCGCGCTCACCGCCGGACAGCGCCTTGACCGGCGTGCGGGCACGCTGCGGGCTGAACAGGAAGTCGCCGAGGTAGCTCAGCACGTGGCGGCTCTGGCCGTCGATATCGATGAAGTCGCGACCTTCGGCGACGTTGTCGATCACGGTTTTTTCCAGATCCAGCTGATGGCGCAACTGGTCGAAGTAGGCGACATCGATCCTGGTGCCCTCTTCCACTTTGCCGCTGGTCGGTTGCAGGCCGCTGAGCATCAGCTTCAGCAGCGTGGTCTTGCCGGTACCGTTGGCGCCGAGCAGACCGATACGGTCGCCGCGCTGCAGCACCATGGAGAAGTCCTTGATCAGGAACGGACCGTCCGGGTGAGCAAAGCTCACGTTATCGAGGACCATTACCTGTTTGCCGGACTTGTCGGCGGTTTCCAGCTGGATGTTGGCCTTGCCGGTACGCTCACGACGCTCGCTGCGCTCGACGCGCAAGGCTTTGAGCGCACGTACGCGGCCTTCGTTACGGGTACGACGGGCCTTGATGCCCTGACGAATCCACACTTCTTCCTGGGCCAGACGCTTGTCGAACAGCGCGTTGGCGGTTTCTTCGGCCGCCAGCGCGGCTTCCTTGTGCACGAGGAAACTGGCGTAGTCGCCGTTCCAGTCGATCAGGCCGCCGCGATCCAGTTCGAGGATGCGGGTTGCCAGGTTCTGCAGGAAAGAACGGTCGTGCGTGATGAACAGCACGGCGCCCTGGAAATCCTTCAGTGCTTCTTCAAGCCAGGCGATGGCACCGATGTCCAGGTGGTTGGTCGGTTCGTCGAGCAGCAGCAGGTCCGGCTCGGACACCAGGGCCTGGGCCAGCAGGACGCGACGACGCCAGCCGCCGGACAACTCGGCGAGGGTCTTGTCGGCCGGCAGTTGCAGGCGGCTCAGGGTGCTGTCGACCAGCGTCTGCAAGCGCCAGCCATCGCGGGCTTCGAGGTCGTGCTGGACGTGCATCAGTTTGTCCAGATCGGCATCGGTGACGATGTTCTGGCTCAGGTGGTGATATTCGGCGAGCAGCGCACCGACGCCGTCCAGGCCTTCGGCCACCACGTCGAACACTGTCCGCTCGTCGGCTACCGGCAATTCTTGCGGCAATTCGCCGATCTTGAGACCGGGTGCGCGCCAAACGGAGCCGTCATCGGGCTTCTGGTCGCCCTTGACGAGCTTCATCATGCTGGACTTGCCAGTGCCGTTGCGGCCGATGATGCACACCCGCTCACCACGGGCGATCTGCCAGGACACCTTGTCCAACAACGGCATAGCGCCGAAAGCAAGGGACACATCGCTGAATTTGAGCAGGGTCATGAGCTTCTCCAAAAACCGGGCGCGCATTCTACCTGACTTGAGGCTTCAGAAGGCCGGCAATTTCACTCTCGTAGCACTCTGAACGACAAATGTTGCGAACTGATGCGGGAAGGCCCGCAAAGCTTTCGCCGGCTGCTGGCAAAAGGCTAAGCTACAGACAATTCAGTGCGGGCCTGACCCGCACTTGTCATGTTTTCTCTGCCTGGACGTCTCATGCGCAGTCGCCTTTTCAATCTTTTGTCGTGCTTTTTACTTTCAGCCGCAGCGTTTCAATCCGCCCAGGCGGTGGACCTGTCCACCCAACGCCAATATTACGATGAAGCCAAACGCGCCCTGGCCAAGGGTGATACCGGCCCGTATTTCCGTTACAGCCAGGCCCTCGCCGATTATCCGCTGGAACCGTACCTGGCCTACGACGAACTGACCGCGCGCCTGAAAACCGCGAGCAACGCCGAAATCGAGAAATTCCTCGCCGAACACGGCGACCTGCCCCAGGCCAACTGGATGAAACTGCGCTGGTTGCGCTGGCTGGCGGATCGGGGTGACTGGGCGACTTTCGTCAAGTATTACGACCCGAAAATGAACTTCACCGAACTGGACTGCCTGAATGCGCAGTACCAGCTCAGCCACAACCTCAAGGCCGAAGGTAACGCTAACGCGGAAAAACTCTGGCTGACCGGCAAATCCCAACCGGATGCCTGCGACACCCTGTTCGGCATGTGGGCGGCCGAAGGCCAGTTGACCGAGCAAAAACGCTGGGAGCGCGCCAAGCTCGCCGCCCAGGCGCGCAATTACCCGCTGGCCAACAGCCTGGTCAACGGCATGACCACCCTCGCCCCTCGCGGTCGTTTGCTGGTGGACGTCGCGCAGAAACCGGAACTGCTCAACCAGCCGTCACGCTTCACTCCGGCCGATGAAGCCATGTCTGACGTGGTCAGCCTCGGCCTGCGCCGCCTGGCTCGCCAGGACCCGGACAAGGCCATGGACCTGCTCGATGGCTATGCCAACAGCATGCACTTCTCCCGGGATGAAAAAGTGGCGATCGCCCGGGAAATCGGCCTGACCCTCGCACGACGTTTCGACAGTCGCGCACTGGATGTCATGACCAAATACGACCCCGAGCTGCGCGATAACACGGTTTCCGAATGGCGCTTGCGCCTGCTCCTGCGCCTGGCGCGCTGGGATGATGCCTATCAGTTGACCCGCCGCCTGCCCCAGGACCTGGCCACCACCAACCGCTGGCGCTACTGGCAGGCCCGCAGCCTGGAACTGGCGCAACCGCAGAACCCGGAAGCGCAGACGCTCTATAAAAGCCTGGCCCGCGAACGCGACTTCTATGGCTTCCTCGCCGCCGATCGCTCGCAGTCGCCCTACTCTTTGCTCAATAAGCCGCTGGTACTCAGCCAGGCCACCATCAACAAGGTGCGCAATACGCCTGGCGTGCGCCGCGCCCTGGAACTGCATGCCCGCGGGCAGATCGTCGATGGCCGCCGCGAGTGGTACTACGTCAGCCGTCACTTCAGCCGCGACGAAATGGTCGCCCAGGCCAAACTGGCCTACGACCTGAAATGGTACTTCCCGGCGATCCGCACCATCAGTCAGGCGCAGTATTGGGATGACCTGGACATCCGCTTCCCGATGGCTCACCGCAATACTCTGGTGCGTGAAGCGAAGAATCGCGGCCTGCATCCGAGCTGGGCGTTCGCCATCACCCGCCAGGAAAGCGCGTTCATGGACGACGCCCGCTCCGGTGTCGGCGCCTCGGGCCTGATGCAACTGATGCCCGCCACCGCCAAGGAAACCGCACGCAAGTTCAGCATTCCCTATAGCTCGCCACAGCAACTGTTCGATCCGGACAAGAACATCCAGCTCGGTGCCGCTTACCTGAGCCAGGTGCACAGCCAGTTCAACGGCAACCGCGTCCTTGCCTCCGCCGCCTACAACGCCGGCCCGGGTCGCGTACGCCAATGGCTGCGCGGCGCGGACCATCTGAGTTTCGACGTGTGGGTGGAAAGCATTCCGTTCGATGAAACCCGCCAGTACGTGCAAAACGTGTTGTCGTACTCGGTAATCTACGGCCAGAAGCTCAATTCGCCACAGCCGATCGTGGATTGGCATGAGCGGTTTTTCGATGATCAATAAGAGGCGCCGCGGCTAATTAAGCGGTAATGCGATCTGTAGCAGCTGCCGAGCCCGCGAGGCGGCGTTCGGCTGCGAAGCAGTCGTAAAATC
>NZ_AKJM01000068.1 GCF_000282335.1 Pseudomonas sp. GM48 | reverse complement strand
GCCCGCTCCCACATTGGTTCTATGGTGTTAGGAAGATTGCAGTAATAAAAAAGGCGCGTTCCTTGCGGAGCGCGCCTTTTTTGGGTTGGCTGCGTATCAGCTGCCAAGTGCCTTCGAAGCCAGCCAGAACAACCCGGCTGACAGGGCCACGGTGGCCGGCAGGGTCAATACCCAGGCCAGCAGGATGGTTCTGACGGTACCGCCTTGCAGGCCGCTTTTGTTGGCGACCATGGTGCCCGCCACGCCCGAGGACAGTACGTGGGTGGTGGAAACCGGCAGGCTGAAGATGTTCGCCATGCCGATCAGGCTGGCAGTGGTGATTTGTGCCGACATGCCTTGGGAATAGGTCATGCCCTGCTTGCCGATCTTCTCGCCAATGGTCAGTACCACGCGTTTCCAGCCGACCATGGTGCCCAGGCCCAAGGCCAGTGCAACCGCCAAGATCACCCAGAACGGGGCGTATTCAGTGGTAGTGGTCAGGTCTTTGCGCAACTTGTCCAGGTCAGCCTTTTCACGGGCCCCGAGAGTTGGCAACTTGCTGACTTTCTTCGCTGTATCGTCCAGGCAGAGCAGGTAGCGACGGACTTCGATACGGCTTTCCGCCGACAGCGAGTGATAGTCCTCTACACCCTTGAGGGTGCCGAGCAGGGCGGTGATGGTCGGTTCGGTCTGTTGCGGGTTGCAACGGAATTTCTCCGGCAAGTCGCCGTCCAGGCTCTTGCCCAGGGCCAGGAATTCGCCCAGGGTTTCGGAATTACGCTGGTAGAACTGGCTCAGGTGCAGGGTCGCGTCGCGAGTCCGCTCGATCTGATAGGTCGTGCTGTTCAGGTCGAGGACGAACTGCGCTGGCACGATACCGATCAGGACCAGCATGATCAGGCCGATACCTTTCTGGCCATCGTTGGAACCGTGCACGAAACTCACGGCCATGGCCGAGATCACCAGTACCAGGCGATTCCAGAACGGCGGGTGTTTCTTGTCGTCGATCTTGCGGCGCTGTTCCGGCGTCTTGTGCATCTTCGACAGCGGACGCCACCATTTAAGACCGATCAGGATCAGCGCGGCGATCAGGAAACCGGCCATTGGCGAGAACACCAGTGACATGGCGATATCGATCGCCTTTTGCCAGTTCACCCCGTCGGCCAACGGAATATCGTTGATCAGGGCGTTGGCCAGGCCGACACCGAGGATCGAACCGATCAGCGTGTGGGAGCTGGAGGCGGGAATACCGAAGTACCAGGTACCCAGGTTCCAGGTGATGGCGGCGGCGAGCAACGAGAACACCATGGCCAGTCCGTGACCGGTGTTCACATTGATCAGCAGTTCTACCGGCAGCAGGTGGACGATGGCATACGCCACGCCGACCCCGCCCAGCAGCACGCCGAGGAAGTTGAACACACCGGAGAAGAACACTGCCAGGTGAGGCGGCATGGCCTTGGTGTAGATAACGGTCGCCACCGCGTTAGCGGTGTCATGAAAGCCGTTGATGAACTCGAAGGCGAGGACAAAGGCCAGGGCGAGCAAGAGGCTCACAAGCACCCAAGCATCCAGTCCGCTGAATAAATCGATCATGAAGGTTTTCTGACCCGGTCATAAGGGGGCGCGATTATGCCAGAAAAGACTGCGAATCAATGCACTAGCTGCTCGTCGGTAACATTCTTCAACGAATTTTTTTGCCACAGCACCTGAAAACCTACGCTTTTGCTGTGTTTTTTAAGTCTTTGATTCTATTGAAAAAATACATTGTCACAAAACCTTCACGGCCCGGTAAGAGGGGCTTGAAAGGTTGTGTGAAAAATCTGAGAAATAGGTCAGATACCGGAAATCTGCCGGATTCGACGACGGTGATGGCCGCTGCCCGCTCGTAGCGGGCGCGCAAGGCAACATCAATACATCCCGCTTTTAACGGGAGCAGAGGCAGGCCCTTGTAAGGATCAGGCAGAAGCAGTCACGGCTCTTCGGCTTTGAGTTCCTTTTCCATTTTTTGAAGTTCTTGCTGGAAAACCTGATCCTGAACGGTGGCGCGTTTGCGCCAGGGTTTGCGTTCCGGTTCGGGTTGAGCGGCGTAAGTGGTGACTTCTCCGCCGTAAACTTCCTTGTAACGTTGTTCCTGGCGCTCTAGCTCCGCGCGCAGTTCGTCTTTCGTCACAGTGCTACCTGATTGAGTTGGGATAAATTCTGGTGAAAACGCGCTGCATCAAATCGATTGATCACATTCGTCGAATGGGCAATGCCCGTGAAGGCATCGTTCAGGCAACAGGGTGATCAATACTTCCATGTCGCAGGCGGCCACGGCACCAGAGATAAACAGCTGTCGTAGCTTCAGTTTCCTGTTTCAGCAAGCGCACGGGCAATGCTGTGCAATGCGGGTCTGGCGCTCACAACGGGCAACGGCGACGGAACATCGCGTTACCGGGCAGCGGGTTCGGCAAGTAAAAAACCGAAGCGCTACTGAATTGTATTATAGCGGCCGATTTGAAGAACACTATCTCCAAAAAGTTAAAAGTGGATCTTGGTGTGTGACCATTTTGTTGCTCGAAACATTACGATTAACTAGAGCGTCGATTGATACCACATTGCTGCGTTGCCGTTTTGACGCCTTTAAGCCGAACAAGTTACGGTAATTAGATTGCCCCATTAAGTCTTGGGTCGAGACGATGTAAACATAGGGTAGTCGGTCGGCGAAAAACCGGAATTCAGCGGATTTGGCGGTTTACAGGGCGGATTGCGATTATCGGTCGATCGTTCGATAATCGCCCGGAGTTGGCAGGTCGGGCTTGAGCGTCAGGCGGTAGCCCTTTGTAATAGTCGCTGATCCGAGTGGGTAAAAGGACCTTGTATGAACGATCAAATGCGCAATTCCTTCGCTTCAGTGGCTCCGCCCATCGTCGCTTCACCGGCCAAGCGGATCCAGGCTTTGACCGGCGACCCGGATTTCATGACATCCCTGGCCCGTGGCCTGGCCGTGGTGCAAGCGTTCCAGGAGCGCAAACGGCACCTGACCATCGCCCAAATCAGCCACCGCACGGAAATTCCCCGCGCCGCCGTGCGACGTTGCCTGCACACCTTGATCAAACTCGGTTACGCCACCACCGACGGCCGTACCTATTCGTTGCTGCCCAAAGTGCTGACCCTCGGCCATGCCTATGTGTCATCGACGCCGCTGGCGGTGTCCGCCCAGCCTTACCTGGACCGCATGAGCGAGCAACTGCACGAGGCCTGCAACATGGCCACGCTGGAAGGTGATGACATTCTGTACATCGCCCGCTCTGCGACCACTCAACGACTGATTTCGGTGGACCTGTCGGTGGGCGGGCGCTTGCCGGCCTATTGCACATCGATGGGGCGGATTCTGCTGGCCGCGCTGGATGACACGTCGCTGGGCGAATACCTCGATCACGCCGAGTTGCAGGCCAAGACCAGCCGCACGATTCACACTCCCGAGGCATTGCTCGAATGCCTGCAAGAGGTGCGACAACAAGGCTGGTGCATCGTCGACCAGGAACTCGAGCAAGGGCTGCGTTCGATTGCCGTTCCGGTGTATGACGCCTCTGGCCAGGTGGTTGCGGCCCTCAATGTCAGCACCCATGCCGGACGAGTCAGCCGCAATGAGCTGGAACAGCGTTTTCTGCCCGGCCTGCTGAGTGCCAGCCGCGACCTCAGTACCCAGCTGTTCACCTAAGGTGTTCGATAAACGCACAGAGTCGCGTCTGGCGAATTGACGCTGTTTCCTGTGGATCATTAATGTCGCGACTGCGTCAGCCCCGGCTGGCTCCTTTTCGACTGTGATCCATGGAATAAAAATAATGAACCAGCCCCAGTCTGCTGTAGGAAACTGCCTCGACGTGCAGTCCTTCATCAATGCTCAACCCATTTCGCGCTATCAGTGGCGGGTGGTGATCCTGTGTTTCCTGATTGTCTTCCTCGACGGCCTCGATACCGCGGCCATGGGTTTCATCGCCCCGGCACTGTCTCAGGATTGGGGGATCGATCGCGCCAGCCTTGGGCCGGTGATGAGCGCGGCCCTGATCGGCATGGTCTTCGGTGCACTCGGTTCGGGGCCATTGGCTGACCGTTTCGGTCGAAAAGTGGTACTGGTCGGTGCGGTGCTGTTGTTCGGCGCTTTCAGCCTGGCCTCGGCCTACAGCACCAATGTCGATCAATTGCTGGTGTTGCGCTTCCTGACCGGTTTGGGTCTGGGCGCCGGTATGCCGAACGCCACGACCCTGCTGTCGGAGTACACCCCGGAGCGCAAAAAGTCCCTGCTGGTGACCAGCATGTTCTGCGGTTTCAACCTCGGCATGGCTGGCGGCGGATTCATTTCGGCCAAGCTGATTCCGGCGTTTGGCTGGCACAGCCTGTTGCTGATCGGCGGGATTCTGCCGTTGATCCTTGCTGTGGTCCTGCTGATCTGGCTGCCGGAATCGGCGCGATACCTTGTAGTCCGTAACCGCGGCACCGACAAAGTGCGCAAGACCCTGGCACCCATCGACCCGACAGTGGTGGCCCAGGCGTCCAGCTTCAGCGTGCCGGAACAGAAAACCGTGAAGGCGCGCAACGTGTTCGCGGTGATTTTCTCTGGCACCTGCAGCGCCGGCACCTTGCTGTTGTGGCTGACCTATTTCATGGGCCTGGTGATCGTTTACCTGCTGACCAGCTGGCTGCCGACGCTGATGCGTGACAGTGGCGCGAGCATGGAGCAAGCAGCCTTTATCGGCGCGCTGTTCCAGTTCGGTGGTGTGTTGAGTGCCGTCGGTGTGGGTTGGGCGATGGACCGGTTCAATCCGCACAAGGTCATCGGTACTTTCTACTTGCTGGCCGGGGTGTTTGCCTACGCGGTAGGGCAGAGCCTGGGCAACATCACGCTGCTGGCGACTCTGGTACTGGTGGCGGGGATGTGCGTCAACGGTGCGCAATCGGCGATGCCGTCGCTGGCTGCGCGTTTTTATCCGACCCAGGGGCGTGCCACCGGGGTGTCGTGGATGCTCGGGATCGGCCGCTTCGGCGCCATCCTCGGTGCCTGGATGGGCGCGACGCTGTTGGGGCTGGGCTGGAACTTCGAGCAAGTGTTGACGGCGCTGGTGATCCCGGCGGCTTTGGCGACTACGGCGGTGGTGATCAAGGGCATGGTCAGTCATGCGGATGCGACCTGAGTTCAGGCTTCGGAATCTTCAGTAAGTTTGATGGCCTCTTCGCGAGCAAGCCCGCTCCCACAGGGTTTGCGTTTAACCTGTGGGAGCGGGCTTGCTCGCGAAGCTTTTGGGGATCGGTAGCCAGACAACAATGTGTTCGATAATCGAACGCTTAGTCGATTATCGGATTGTTTGGCTTTTTTTTGGGGCTTAACCTTCAGTCATTCCGGCGCTGCGCATCGGCGCCTTTTCCCCACACTGTCGGTTAACAACAAACGGGAGCCTGCCCCATGGCTGAAATCCTTTCGCTGCACGACGCGGTGAAGAAATTCGTAAACGACGGCGATACGGTCGCGCTCGAAGGCTTTACCCACCTGATCCCTACGGCGGCGGGTCACGAAATCATTCGTCAGGGCAAGAAAGATCTGACGCTGGTACGAATGACGCCTGACCTGATCTACGATCAATTGATCGGTGCCGGTTGTGCCCGCAAGCTGATTTTTTCCTGGGGCGGCAACCCGGGTGTCGGCTCCCTGCATCGCTTGCGTGACGCCGTGGAGAAACAGTGGCCGCATGCGCTGGAGATCGAAGAGCACAGCCACGCCGACCTGGCCAATGCCTACGTCGCCGGCGCCTCCGGCCTGCCATTCGCGGTACTGCGTGCCTACGCCGGTTCCGACTTGCCGAAGGTCAACCCGCTGATCAAATCCGTCACTTGCCCGTTCACTGGCGAGGTGCTGGCCGCCGTGCCTTCGGTACGCCCGGACATTACCGTGATACACGCGCAGAAAGCCGACCGCAAAGGCAATGTGCTGCTGTGGGGCATTCTCGGTGTGCAGAAAGAAGCCGCGTTGGCGGCCAAGCGCTGCATCGTCACCGTTGAGGAAATCGTCGACGACCTCAATGCACCGATGAACTCCTGTGTACTGCCAACCTGGGCCTTGAGCGCGGTTTGCCACGTGCCTGGCGGCGCGCATCCGTCCTACGCCCACGGCTACAACGAGCGCGACAACCGCTTCTACCAGGCCTGGGACCCGATTGCCCGCGACCGTGAAACCTTCACCGCGTGGATCAACGAATACATCCACGGCAGCGCTGACTTCAGCGAGTTCCAGGCCAAACTGGCCGCCGCTTCGGAGGCGAAGTAATGACTTACACCACCAATGAAATGATGACCGTCGCCGCCGCCCGCCGTCTGAAGAACGGTTCGGTGTGCTTCGTCGGCATTGGCCTGCCGTCGAAAGCGGCCAACCTGGCGCGCCTGACGTCCTCGCCGGATGTGGTCCTGATCTATGAATCGGGTCCGATCGGTGCCAAGCCGAGCGTACTGCCGCTGTCGATCGGTGACGGTGAGCTGGCGGAAACCGCCGACACCGTGGTCCCGACCGGCGAGATTTTCCGCTACTGGCTGCAGGGCGGGCGCATTGACGTTGGTTTCCTCGGCGCGGCGCAGGTCGACCGCTTCGGCAATATCAACACCACCGTTGTGGGTGATTACCACGCGCCGAAAGTTCGCCTGCCAGGTGCCGGTGGCGCGCCGGAAATTGCCGGTTCCGCCAAGAGCGTGCTGATCATCCTCAAGCAATCGTCGCGTTCGTTTGTCGACAAACTGGATTTCATTACTTCCGTCGGCCATGGCGAGGGCGGTGATTCGCGCAAGCGTCTGGGTCTGCCGGGCGCCGGTCCGGTCGGGATCATCACCGACCTGTGCATCATGGAGCCGGAGGAGGGCACCCACGAGTTCGTGGTCACCGCGCTGCACCCGGGTGTGACCCGTGAACAAGTGGTCGCTGCCACCGGTTGGCCGATTCGTTTCGCCGACAGTGTTGCAACGACTGCCGAGCCGACCGACGTCGAACTGACCGCGCTGCGCGATCTCGAAGCTCGCACCGCCGCCGCCCACGGCCAAGCCCCGGGAGAAGCATGATGCGTGACGTTTATATCTGCGATGCGATTCGCACCCCTATCGGCCGGTTTGGCGGCGGCCTGTCGACGGTACGTGCCGACGATCTGGCTGCCGTGCCGATCAAGGCGCTGATGGAACGTAACCCGTCGGTGGACTGGAACGCGGTCGACGAGGTGTTCCTCGGTTGCGCCAACCAGGCCGGCGAAGACAACCGCAACGTCGCACGCATGGCGCTGCTGCTGGCGGGCCTGCCGGAAACCATTCCCGGCGTGACCCTTAACCGCCTCTGTGCTTCGGGCATGGATGCGATCGGCACCGCGTTCCGCGCCATCGCCAGTGGCGAAATGGAGCTGGCGATTGCCGGCGGCGTCGAGTCGATGTCCCGTGCGCCGTTCGTGATGGGCAAGGCAGACGCTGCGTTCTCGCGCAACATGAAGCTCGAAGACACCACCATCGGCTGGCGCTTCATCAACCCGTTGATGAAAGCCCAATACGGTGTGGATGCGATGCCGCAGACCGGTGACAACGTGGCCGACGATTACCAAGTCTCCCGCGAAGATCAGGACGCCTTTGCCCTGCGCAGCCAGCAGCGCACCGCTGTCGCGCAAGCCGCCGGGTTCTTCGCCGAAGAAATCGTCGAAGTGCGCATTGCCCACAAGAAGGGCGAAACCGTGGTCAGCCAGGACGAACATCCTCGCGCCGACACCACCCTGGAAGCCCTGGCCAAACTGAAACCGGTCAACGGCCCCGATAAAACCGTCACCGCTGGTAATGCCTCGGGTGTAAACGACGGTGCAGCCGCGTTGATCCTGGCCTCGGCCGAAGCCGTGAAGAAACATGGCCTGACCGCCCGTGCCAAAGTGCTGGGCATGGCCAGCGCCGGTGTCGCCCCTCGGGTGATGGGCATCGGCCCGGTGCCGGCGGTGCGTAAACTGACCGAGCGCCTCGGCGTGGCAGTCAGCGATTTCGACGTGATTGAACTCAACGAAGCATTCGCCAGCCAAGGCCTGGCGGTGCTGCGTGAACTGGGGATCGCGGACGACGCGGCCCAGGTCAACCCGAACGGTGGCGCGATTGCCTTGGGCCATCCGTTGGGCATGACTGGCGCGCGACTGGTGTTGACTGCGTTACATCAGCTGGAAAAAAACGGCGGCAAGAAAGGTTTGGCGACCATGTGCGTCGGCGTTGGCCAGGGCCTGGCCTTGGCGATCGAGCGCGTTTGAACACCCCGCCGGCTAATAAGAACTGAGGAAAGTGTAATGACTGACAAGCCTGGATACCGCCGCCCGCAGGCGGGCACTCAGCCGGAATACCTGCACCCGACCTATCAATCCACCAACCTGCGCTCGCCGTCCAAGCCGTTGGTGTTCCTGCCGCATTCGTTGTCGGAAATCACCGGGCCGACCGTCGGCGCCGAGCGGATCAATGAGAAGGACAACGACCTGACCGCCCAGCACGAGGGGCAGCCACAGGGTGAGCGCATCATCATTCACGGCCGTGTACTGGATGAAAACGGTCTGCCGGTGCCGGGGATTCTGGTGGAGATCTGGCAGGCCAACGCCGCTGGTCGCTACGCCCATGCCCGCGACCTGCACGACGCACCGCTGGACCCGAACTTTACCGGTACCGGCCGCACGGTGACCGACGCCGATGGCTGGTATCAGTTCCAGACCATCAAGCCCGGTGCCTATCCGTGGGGCAACCACCACAACGCGTGGCGCCCGGCACACATCCATTTCTCGCTGTTCGGCCCGAGCATCCTGACGCGCCTGGTGACGCAGATGTATTTCCCGGGCGACCCGCTGCTGGCGTACGACCCGATCTACAACTGCGTGCCCGATACCAGCGCCAAGGAGCGTTTGATCGCCACGTTCGATCTGGAAAAAACCATCCCTTCCTATGCCCTCGGTTATCGCTGGGACATCGTTTTGCGCGGCCGCGATGCCACGCCGATGGAGAAATAAGATGACGTTGAATGCGACCACGTCCCACACCGTCGGGCCGTACTACCACATCGGCCTGACCTGGCTGAACCGCGAAAACCTGACCGTCGAACAAACCCTGGGCGAGCGCGTGGCGATCACCGGCCAAGTGGTCGACGGCAATGGCGACATCGTCAATGACGCGATGCTGGAAGTCTGGCAGGCCAACGCCGCCGGCAAATACGACCACCCGGAAGACGATCAGGACAAACCCCTGGACCCGAACTTCGAAGGCTTTGGCCGGGTGCCGGTGGATGCCGAAGGGCGCTTTCGTTTCACCACCATCAAGCCGGGGACGGTTGAGGGGCTCAAAGGCACGACCCAGGCGCCGCACCTGGTGGTGCTGGTGTTTGCCCGTGGCCTGGTGAAGCATTTGCTGACGCGGATTTACTTTGATGGCGAGGCAGCCAACGTGAATGATCCGCTGCTGGAGTGCGTGCCGGCGGATCGTCGCGGCACGTTGATCGCCAGGCAGGATGCGTCGGGTGTTTATCAGTGGAATGTGATTCTGCAGGGCACCGATGCCGAGACGGTGTTCTTCGATTATTGAGTGAACACCACAAAACCTGTGGGAGCGGGCTTGCTCGCGAAGGCGGTGGATCAGGCAACATTAATATCAACTGACACGACGCTTTCGCGAGCAAGCCCGCTCCCACAGGGGATTTGTATTGCTGATTTATCTGTGGAACGGGGTTGTTGCAAAGTGTGTCTAGACTCTCACTGTCCCCATTGAGTGAAAAAAACAATGACTACTCCCACCGCTTCACCCGCGCTGTACACCGGCGAAGAGCGCAGCAAGCGGATCTTCGCCATTGTCGGTGCCTCGTCCGGCAACCTGGTCGAATGGTTCGACTTCTACGTCTACGCCTTCAGTGCGCTCTATTTCGCGCCAGCCTTTTTCCCCTCCGACAACCCCACGGTGCAGTTGGTCAATACCGCGGGCGTGTTTGCCGCCGGGTTCCTGATGCGACCGATCGGTGGCTGGATTTTCGGTCGGTTGGCAGACAAGCACGGGCGCAAGAATTCGATGGTGATCTCGATTCTGATGATGTGTTTCGGCTCGTTGCTTATCGCTTGCCTGCCGACCTACAGCAGCATCGGGATCTGGGCGCCAATTCTGTTGCTGTTTGCGCGTTTGCTCCAGGGCCTGTCGGTAGGTGGCGAGTACGGCACCACCGCCACCTACATGAGTGAAGTCGCCCTCAAGGGGCAGCGCGGTTTCTTCGCGTCGTTCCAGTACGTGACGCTGATTGGCGGGCAACTGCTGGCGGTATTGGTGGTAGTGATCCTGCAACAGTTCCTCAATGAAGACGAATTGCGTGCCTACGGCTGGCGGATTCCCTTTGTGGTCGGTGCCATGGCGGCGCTGGTTTCGCTGTATCTGCGTCGTTCGCTGAAAGAAACCACCAGCAAGGAAATGCGCGAAAACAAGGACGCCGGCAGCATCAGCGCCCTGTTTCGCGACCATAAAGCCGCGTTCATCACCGTGCTTGGCTACACCGCCGGTGGCTCGCTGATTTTCTACACCTTCACCACGTACATGCAGAAGTACCTGGTGAACACCGCCGGCATGCCGGCCAAGACCGCCAGTTACATCATGACCGGCGCGCTGTTCCTTTATATGTGCATGCAACCGGTTTTCGGCATGCTCGCCGACAAGATCGGCCGGCGTAACTCGATGCTCTGGTTCGGCGCCCTCGGTACGCTGTTCACCGTGCCGATCCTGTTGAGCCTGAAAAGTGTCAGCAGTCCGTTCCTGGCTTTTGTGTTGATCACCGTGGCGCTGGCGATTGTCAGTTTCTACACCTCGATCAGCGGTTTGGTAAAAGCCGAGATGTTCCCACCGGAAGTGCGTGCCTTGGGCGTTGGCCTGGCTTACGCAGTGGCGAATGCGATTTTCGGTGGCTCGGCGGAATATGTGGCCCTGAGTCTCAAGGCCGTAGGGATGGAAAATTCCTTCTATTGGTACGTCACGGTGATGATGGCGGTGGCCTTCCTGTTCAGCCTGCGCCTGCCGAAACAGGCTGCGTATCTGCATCACGACCTTTGATCTTCACGCGCGGGCCGCAAAGGCCCGCGCCTTCAGGAACTGTTTATGAACCAGCGACCGGGCAATCAATTGTTCGATGCCTATTTCACTGCCCGCGATATGCGTGACGTGTTCTGTGATCAGGGCCGGGTCCAGGCCATGCTCGATTTCGAAGCGGCACTGGCCCGGGCCGAGGCGCGGGTCGGGTTGATTCCATCGAGTGCTGTCGCGCCGATTGAAGCGGCTTGCCGCGCCGGGCTTTACGACTTTGCGGCGTTGGGCGAAGCGATTGCCACGGCGGGTAACTCGGCGATTCCGTTGGTCAAGGCGCTGGGCAAACAGATCGCGGCCACCGATGCCGAAGCCGAACGTTATGTGCATCTGGGCGCGACCAGTCAGGACGTGATGGACAGTGGCCTGGTGCTGCAACTGCGCCACGCACTGGAACTGATCGAAAGCGACCTGGCACAACTGGGGCAGACCCTCGCGTCTCAGGCCCGGCGATACGCGACCACACCATTGGCCGGACGCACCTGGTTGCAGCATGCGACGCCGGTCACCCTCGGCATGAAAATCGCCGGTTGGCTGGGCGCAGTGACGCGCAGCCGGCAGCGCCTGGCCGAACTCAAGCCGCGCCTGCTGGTGCTGCAATTCGGCGGTGCGTCCGGAACCCTTGCGGCCCTTGGCGAACAGGCCATGCCGATTGCCCGGGCGCTGGCCGAAGAACTGCAACTGACCTTGCCTGAGCAGCCGTGGCACACCCAGCGTGACCGCGTGGTGGAGTTCGGCGCCGCGCTCGGCCTGATCGCTGGCAGTCTCGGCAAACTCGGTCGCGACGTCAGCCTGTTGATGCAAACCGAAGCTGCCGAAGTGTTCGAACCTTCGGCGCCGGGCAAGGGCGGTTCTTCGACCATGCCGCACAAACGCAATCCGGTGGGCGCGGCGGTGCTGATCGGCGCGGCGACGCGTGTACCCGGTTTGCTCTCGACGCTGTTCAGTGCCATGCCTCAGGAGCACGAGCGCAGCCTCGGCCTGTGGCATGCCGAGTGGGAAACCCTGCCGGAGATTTGCTGCCTGGTGTCGGGCAGCCTGCAGCAGGCGTTGTTGATCGTCCAGGGACTGGAAGTGGATGCCGGACGCATGGCGCGTAACCTCGATCTGACCCAGGGCCTGGTGCTCGCCGAAGCGGTGAGCATCGTCCTCGCCCAACGGGTCGGTCGCGATACCGCACACCATCTGCTCGAACACTGCTGCAAACGCGCCGTGGCCGAACAACG
The DNA here is from genome assembly GCF_000282335.1 of Pseudomonas sp. GM48. GTDB lineage: Bacteria > Pseudomonadota > Gammaproteobacteria > Pseudomonadales > Pseudomonadaceae > Aquipseudomonas. Next base: position 10,025 of record NZ_AKJM01000068.1, on the reverse strand, counting down.
CCACCTGCGCGCGGTCCTCGGCGACGAACCGCAAGTGACCGCTGAACTGTCGGCGGCTGAACTCGATCATCTGCTGGACCCTGCCCATTACCTCGGCCAGGCCCAAACCTGGGTCGAGCGGGCGGTGGCTGAACATTCTGCATTGACTGCCTGAAGGAGACTTGCTGTGGCTTTTGTACAACTCGCCGAGGGCGAACTGCATTACCAACTCGATGGACCGGTCGATGCGCCGGTGCTGGTGCTGTCCAACTCCCTGGGCACGAACCTGCACATGTGGGACGCGCAAATCCCGGCGTTCTCCGAGCATTTTCGCGTGTTGCGTTTCGACACCCGTGGTCACGGCCAATCGCTGGTGACGCCGGGCCCGTACAGCATCGAGCAACTGGGCCGCGACGTGCTCGCCTTGCTCGACGCCTTGCACATCGAGCGCGCGCATTTCTGCGGATTGTCCATGGGCGGCTTGATCGGCCAGTGGCTGGGGATCAATGCCGGCGAACGCTTGAACAAGCTGATCGTGTGCAACACGGCGGCGAAAATCGGCGATCCGTCGGTGTGGAATCCGCGCATCGAAACGGTACTGCGCGATGGTCCTGCCGCGATGGTCGCCTTGCGTGACGCATCGATTGCACGCTGGTTCACCCCGGACTTCTCCGAAGCCAACCCGGCGGCGGCCAAGCAAATCACCGACATGCTCGCGGCCACTTCGCCCGAAGGTTACGCGGCCAACTGCGCGGCGGTGCGCGATGCCGATTTCCGTGATCAGTTGTCCTCGATCAAGGCGCCGCTGCTGGTGATCGCGGGCGCTCAGGATGCGGTCACGCCGCCGTCCGGTGGGCATTTCATTCAGGAACATGTGCCAGGCGCCGAGTACGCCGAGTTCTATGCTGCGCACTTGTCCAACGTCCAGGCGGGCAATGCGTTCAGCGAGCGCGTGCTGGCGTTTCTGTCGGCTCATTGAGGAGAATTTCGTGGACGAGAAACAACGTTATGACGAGGGCCTGAAGGTCCGCCGCGCAGTCCTCGGCGACGCCCACGTCGACCGCAGCCTGAATGCCCTGACCGAGTTCAACTCGGAGTTCCAGGAGATGATCACCCGTCACGCCTGGGGCGACATCTGGACCCGCCCGGGCCTGCCGCGCCACACCCGCAGCCTGATCACCATTGCGATGCTGATTGGCATGAACCGCAACGAGGAACTCAAGTTGCACCTGCGCGCTGCCGCCAACAACGGTGTCAGCCGTGGCGAGATCAAGGAAGTGATCATGCAGAGTGCGATTTACTGCGGGATTCCGGCGGCCAATGCAACGTTCCATTTGGCCGAGTCGGTTTGGGATGAGTTGGGGGTTGAGTCGCGGGAGTAAGCCATTCACCTGTTATGGTCACAGGAGATCCAGTGTGGGAGCGGGCTTGCTCGCGAATGCGTCGTGTCAGTTGATATTAATGTTGCCTGATCCACCGCTTTCGCGAGCAAGCCCGCTCCCACATTTGTTTTGTATTTACAGCAAACTGATCGGATAGCTGATGATCACGCGGTTCTCGTCGAACTCGTTGTTGCTGTAGTCGCGGCGTATGGTCGAGTTGCGCCATTTCAGGTTCAGGTCTTTCAGCGCACCGCTCTGCACGGTGTAGCCCAGTTCACTTTCACGCCCCCATTCCTTGCCATCGGTGATGCTGCCGGTGTGTACATTATCGCCGCTGATATAACGGTTCATCAGGGTCAGGCCCGGCATGCCAAGGGCGACGAAGTTGTAGTCGTGGCGTACCTGCCAGGACTTTTCCCGGGCATTGTCGTAGCTGGAGTTGTAGCTGTCGTTGGCCAGGGTGCCACCGCTGGTGCCGTTGACCCGCATCCAGGCGCTGTCGCCGGTGAGTTTTTGCAGGCCGACGTAGAATGTGTTGCCGCCGTATTTGGCCGAAAACAAACCGTACATGGTTTTGTTGTCCAGCTCGCCAGCCCGGGCGCTGCCGTCATCCTTGCCGTAGAAGTAGCCGAGGTTGGCGCCCAGGGTCCAGTTGCCCATCGGCTGGCTGTGGATCAGATTGATGAATTGCTGGCTGTAGATGTCCTTGAGCTCGGCATTCCACAGACCGATCTGGGTGCGTTTGTCGTTGAACACGTACTCGCCGCCCTCGAAGTTGAAACGATCGGAGGTGAACGCGGCTTTGCCGGTCATCGACATGTCGCCCATGCTGCTGTCGTCGCGCGGGCTGTTCTGGCGGAACTGGCCGCCGTAGAGCGTCAGGCCACTGATTTCCTTCGAGGTGATCTGGCCGCCACGGAAGGTTTGCGGCAACGAGCGACCGTCGTCGGAACGCAGGATTGGCAACACTGGCATCCATTCCCCAACCTTGACTTCGGTCTGCGACAGCTTCGCCTTGAGCGCCACGTTGGTGCGCCCGAAGTTGTCCGCCGGGCGACCATCATGATCCAGCGGCAGCAGTTGGGTCCCACCGGTGCCTTTGCCGCCGTCGAGTTTTACCGAGTACAAACCCAGCACATCCATGCCGAACCCGACGGTGCCTTGGGTGAAGCCGGATTTGGCATCGAGAATGAAGCTTTGCGTCCACTCTTCAGCCTTGCCCTGAGCCTTGGTCGGGTTGGTGAAGTTGCGGTTGATGTAGAAGTTGCGCAGGTTCAGGTTGACCTTGGCCCCTTCGACAAAACCCGATTCCTCGGCGCTGGCGGGCAGGGCCGCGCTGGTCAGGGCAATGGCGATCAGGCCGGGAACGAAGTACTGCGCAGGTGAAGGCGTCATGGGCTCGGGTCTCTCTAATTCTTGGGGATGAAACGGGGTGATGCCGCAACCCGGGGTTGCAGACGAGTATTCGAAATCATCAAAAGCGAAGTGGATCAGCCGGAGAGGGCAGGGCGCGGGGGCATGGTGTCGAACCTGTTGTTATTGGTTTTGTGGTTCGGATGGTGCGGGGAATGGACTGGATGGTTCAATTGCTGAAAGCGGGTTTTGGGCGATTATCGAACGTAACATTGGGCAGGGTTTTGTAGTGGTTGTACGGGCCTCTTCGCGAGCAAGCCCGCTCCCACATTCGATCGTATTCTTTCTGGAAGAACCCGGTTAAATGTGGGAGCGGGCTTGCTCGCGAAGAGTCCATACCTGACACCACACCTTTTCCCGAAGCCAACAAAAAGCCCACCAATCGGTGGGCTTCGTGTTTTCACAGCGCTATCAGAAATACTTCATCTTCGGCGCTTGTTCTTTCAACGGCTCGTTCTTCGCCGTTTGTTCATTCCAGCCACCACCCAGGGCCTTGTACAGGTTGACCTGGCTGACCAGCTGCGCCAGACGGTCGGTGATCAACACTTGTTGCGCACTGAACAGCTGACGCTGGGCGTCGAGGAAGGTCAGGTTGCTGTCGACACCGATGCGGTAACGACGCTCGGCCAGGCCGTAGTACGCCTGGTTGGCACTGACGAAATCTTTCTGTGCCTGCAACTGCTGGACGTAGGTCTGGCGGGCGGCCAGGCCGTCGGCAACTTCCTGGAAGGCCGTTTGAATGGACTTCTCGTAGTTCGCCACGCTGATGTCTTTCTGGATTTTCGAGTAATCCAGGCTGGCGCTCAGGGCGCCGGCATTAAAGATCGGCAGGTTGATCTGCGGCTGGAACAGCCAGGTACCCGAACCACCCTTGAACAGGCCGGACAGGTCCGGACTCAGGGTGCCGGCATTGGCCGTCAGGCTGATGCTCGGGAAGAACGCCGCCCGCGCCGCGCCGATGTTGGCGTTGGCGGCTTTCAGGTTGTACTCGGCCTGAAGGATGTCCGGACGACGTTGCAGCAAGTCCGACGGCAGGCCGGGTGGAACGTCGCTCAGCAGATCGTCGTCAAGTGGTTTGGCCGCTTGCAGGTTGGCCGGGATGCCGGTGCCGAGCAGCAGCACCAGGCTGTTCTCATCCTGAGCGACCTGACGGGTGTACTTGGCCAGTTGTGCACGGGCGTTTTCCACCGAGGTGCGCGACTGTGCCAGGTCCAGGGCCGAGGCGACGCCGACTTCGTTGCTGCGGGCGGTGAGCTTGTAGCTCTCCTCGAAGGTGGCCAGGGTATCCTGGGTCAGCTTGTACAGTTCCTTGTCGGCCTGCCAGGTCAGGTAGGCATTGGCCACACTGGCCACCAGGCTGATCTGGGTGCTGCGACGGCCTTCTTCGGTGGCGAAGTACTTCTGCAACGCTTCTTCGTTCAGGCTGCGAATGCGACCGAACAGGTCGAGTTCATAGGCGCTGACCCCGACCGTGGCCGAGTAGGAGCTGGTGATGCCGGCTTCGCCGGTTTGCGAAGCATTAGCCGGAACGCGCTGACGGCTGCCGGTGCCGTTGGCCGAGACAGCCGGGAACAGATCGGCACGGGAGATGCGGTACTGAGCCGCAAACGCGTCGATGTTCAGGGCCGCGACGCGCAGGTCACGGTTGTTTTCCAGGGCAACCTGGATCAGCTGTTGCAACGCCGGGTCATGGAAAAACTGCTTCCAGCCCTGCTCGGCGGCAGCTTGCGCCGGTGCCTGGGCCGGCGAGTAGGCCAGGCCCTGCGGGTACTGGCCCGCCACCGGTGCTTCGGGCTGCTGATATTCAGGTATCAGCGAGCAGCCACCGAGCACGAAGGCGGCGACTGCCAGGGAGAGTAGCGACTTGCTCATTAGCCAGCCTCTTTAGAAGGTTCAATGGCAGCGTCCTGGTCGGCGATTTTACGCTGGCCAATGGACGACACGGTGACGAAGAACAGCGGGACCCAGAAGATCGCCAGCACAGTGGCCGTGATCATACCGCCGATCACGCCGGTACCGATTGCATGCTGGCTACCCGAACCTGCGCCTGTGGATATCGCCAGGGGTACCACACCGAGGACGAAGGCGAGCGAGGTCATGATGATCGGTCGCAGACGCATGCGGCTGGCTTCGATTGCCGCATCGCGCAGGCTACGCCCTTGTTCGTGCAGTTCCTTGGCAAATTCGACAATCAGAATGGCGTTTTTCGCCGCCAGACCGATGGTCGTCAACAGACCTACCTGGAAGTACACGTCGTTGGACAAACCGCGCAGGCTGGTGGCCATCAATGCACCGATGATCCCCAGCGGTACTACCAACATCACTGCGATCGGAATCGACCAGCTCTCATACAACGCCGCCAGACACAGGAACACCATCAGCAGCGACAGGGCGTACAGCGCCGGTGCTTGCGAACCGGACAGACGTTCTTCGTATGACAGACCGGTCCAGGAAATACCGACACCCGCCGGCAGTTTCTTGGCAATGGCTTCGACTTCGAGCATGGCTTCACCGGTGGAGTAACCCGGTGCCGGGGCGCCGAGGATTTCCATCGCTTCCACACCATTGTAGCGAGCCAGTTTCGGCGAACCGTAAATCCACTCGCCCTTGGCGAACGCCGAGAACGGAACCATGGTGCCGTTGCTGTTGCGCACGTACCACTTCTGCAGGTCTTCAGGGTTCATTCGAGCACCTGGCTGGCCTTGCACGTAAACCTTCTTCACGCGACCGCGGTCGATGAAGTCGTTGACGTAGCTACTGCCCAGGGCAATCGACAGGGTGTTGTTGATGTCGGCGATGGTAATGCCCAGGGCACTGGCCTTCTCGTCATCGATTTCCAGCTGATATTGCGGTTCGTCGTTCAGGCCGTTCGGACGCACCTGAGTCAGAATCTTGCTTTGTGCGGCCATACCGAGGAACTGGTTGCGCGCTTCCATCAACTTGTCGTGGCCGATACCGGCGCGGTCCTGAAGGAACACGTCGAAACCGGTGGCGTTACCCAACTCCAGTACCGCCGGTGGCGCGAAGGCGAACACCATGGCGTCACGGAAGGTGAAGAAGTGCTGTTGGGCACGGGCCGCTACCTTGAACACGTTGTTGTCGGCATTACGCTCGTCCCACGGTCTGAGCATGATGAACGCCATACCCGAACTCTGACCACGGCCGGCGAAGTTGAAGCCGGTTACGGTAAACACCGAGTTCACCGCATCGCCTTCACCGCCATCCTTGCCCGGACGCAGCAGGAATTCACGCATCTCGTCCACGACCACCTGGGTGCGCTGGGCACTGGAGCCGGCCGGGGTTTGCACTTGGGCGAACAGTACGCCCTGGTCTTCTTCCGGCAGGAACGCCGTTGGAATGCGGGTGAACAGCCAGATCATGCCGACGATGATGATCAGGTAGGCCAGCAGGTACGGGGCCTTTTGCGCGAGCATGTTGCCCACGCCGCGCTCGTAGCTGCGTACGCCTCGGTCAAAGTTGCGGTTGAACCAGCCGAAGAAGCCGCGTTTCGGAGTGCCGTGCTCGCCTTTCGGAATCGCCTTGAGCATGGTCGCACAGAGCGCCGGGGTGAAGATCAGTGCAACCAGAACCGACAGGGCCATGGCCGAGACGATGGTGATCGAGAACTGCTTGTAGATCACGCCGGTGGAGCCGCTGAAGAACGCCATTGGCAGCAGAACCGCCGACAGCACCAGGGCAATACCCACCAGTGCGCCCTGGATCTGGCCCATGGACTTCTTGGTGGCTTCCTTGGGTGACAGTCCTTCTTCGCTCATCACCCGTTCGACGTTTTCCACCACGACGATGGCGTCGTCCACCAGCAAACCGATGGCCAGTACCATACCGAACATGGTCAGGGTGTTGATGCTGAAACCGGCTGCCGCGAGGATGCCGAACGTACCGAGCAATACCACCGGCACCGTCATGGTGGTGATGATGGTGGCGCGGAAGTTCTGCAGGAACAGGAACATCACCAGGAACACCAGCACGACCGCTTCGACCAGGGTTTCAACCACACCCTTGATCGACTCGGTCACCACTGGCGTGGTGTCGTACGGGAACACCACTTCCATCCCTTGCGGGAAGAACGGCTTGAGGTTGTCGATGGTCTTGCGCAGGGCCTTGGCGGTATCCAGGGCGTTGGCGCCGGTGGCCAGTTTCACGGCCAGGCCGGATGCCGGTGCACCGTTGAACTGGGCGTTGATGCTGTAGTTCTCACCACCCAAACCGATGTCGGCGACATCTTTCAAACGTACCTGGGAGCCATCCTTGTTGACCTTGAGCAGAATCTTGTCGAATTGCTCAGCGGTCTGCAGGCGGGTCTTGCCAATGATCGTCGCGTTCAACTGGGTGCCGGGCAGGGCCGGCAGGCCGCCGAGCTGGCCGGACGACACCTGGACGTTCTGCGCAGCGATGGCGGTTTTGGCGTCGATCGGGGTCAGGTTGAATTTGTTCAACTTGGCCGGGTCGAGCCAGATTCGCATGGCGTACTGGGAACCGAATACCTGGAAGTCGCCGACACCGGCGGTCCGCGAGATCGGGTCCTGCATGTTCGACACGATGTAGTTGGACAGGTCGTCCTTGGTCATGCTGCCGTCACGCGACACCACGCCGATCACCAGCAGGAAGTTCTTCACAGCTTTGGTGACACGGATACCTTGCTGCTGCACTTCTTGCGGCAGCAGCGGGGTGGCCAGGTTCAGCTTGTTCTGGACCTGAACCTGCGCGGTATCGGAGTTGGTGCCTTGCTCGAAGGTCGCGGTAATGGTCATGGTGCCGTCGGAGTTACTTTCCGACGAGACATAACGCAGGTTGTCGATACCGTTGAGCTGCTGTTCGATCACCTGAACCACGGTGTCCTGCACGGTTTGCGCGGAAGCGCCCGGGTAGGCCACGGAGATGGCGATTGCTGGAGGCGCAATGCTCGGGTACTGGTTGATCGGCAGTTTGAGGATCGATAGTGCCCCGACCAGCATGATCACCAGGGCAATTACCCAGGCGAAAATCGGACGGTCGATAAAGAATTTCGACATGGTTTACTCCCCTTTGCCGCTGGAAGCCTGTTCAGCTATCTTCGCGGGGGCCGGGTTCTTTGCGGCTACGTTGGTCGCTTCACTGGCCTTGACTTCGATGCCGGGTTTGACGAATTGCAGGCCTTCGGTGATCAGGCGATCGCCGGCGTTCAGGCCGTCTTCGATCAGCCATTGATTGCCCACGGTGCGGTTGGCCTTGAGGTGACGCAGTTCGACCTTGTTGTCCGGGCCGACAACCAGTGCGGTCGGGGTACCCTTGAGGTCGCGGGTCACGCCTTGCTGCGGGGCCAGGATCGCCGCGCTGTTCACGCCGGCCAGCAACTTGGCGTGCACGAACATGCCTGGCAGAAGGGTGTGATCAGGGTTCGGGAAAATGGCGCGCAGAGTGACGGAGCCGGTGGTCTGGTCAACCGAGACTTCGGAGAATTCCAGCTTGCCATCCAGCTTGTACTCGCTGCCGTCTTCGAGGGTCAGTTTGACCGATGCCGCGTTATCACCAGCCTTTTGCAGGCGACCGCTTTCCAGCTCACGACGCAGTTGCAGCAGCTCGACCGAGGACTGCGTCACGTCGACGTAGATCGGGTCGATTTGCTGAATCACCGCCATTGCGTCGACCTGGGCATTGCTGACCAGCGCGCCTTCAGTCACTGACGAGCGGCCGATGCGGCCGGTCAACGGGGCGTAGACCTTGGTGTATCGCACGTTGATCTGGGCGGTTTGCAGCGCCGCTTCCGATTGCAGGCGGTTGGCCACGGCTGTGTCGTATTCCTGACGGCTTACGGCTTGTTCGTCAACCAGTTGCTTGTAGCGGTCGGAAATCGACTTGGTCGAACGCAGGTTGGCTTCTGCGCTTTTCAACGTCGCTTCATAGACCGACGGATCGATCTGGTACAGCTGCTGGCCGGCCTTGACGTCGCTGCCTTCTTTGAACTGACGTTTGAGAATGATGCCGTTCACCTGCGGGCGAACTTCGGCAATGCGGAACGCACTGGTACGACCTGGCAGATCGGACGTCAGGGTGAAAGCTTGCGGTTGCAGAGTCACGACGCCGACCTGAGGCGGTGGGGCGGCCGGTGCTGCCTCTTCCTTTTTGCATCCGCTGAGCAGCGATGCCAGGGCGACGGCGGCGACCAGAGCGGTAACAGCTGGCTTGAATTGCATGAAAATCCTCGGGTCAGGCGCGCGAGGTGCGCACTAGAAAGGTGGAAGGTTGAAATTTGTTTGCCGAGTGGATAAGTAGCTTGCTAAGGAATATACTTACGTACATGGCTGTTTGTAAATACCCAGGCTGCGTATCAATGTCGTTACACCGGCCGTTACACAAGCCGTTGAAAGGTTGGAATTGTAGGCCGGGGACGAAACCCAAGAACGTTCGCTCCACTTTTATTCAGCGGATGTTCAGACATCGCTGAAGCACCCTGATTGAGGTTGTACTGCCATGGTCCGTCGTACCAAAGAGGAAGCTCAGGAAACCCGCGCACAAATTCTCGTGGCGGCCGAAAAGGCCTTTTACGAGCGAGGCGTAGCGCGTACGACCCTGGCGGACATCGCCACCCTGGCCGGCGTCACTCGTGGGGCCATTTACTGGCATTTCAGCAACAAGGCGGATCTGGTGCAGGCCATGCTCGACACCTTGCATGAGCCGCTGGAAGAAATGGCCAAGGCCAGCGAAAGCGAAGACGAGCTCGATCCCCTGGGCTGCATGCGCAAACTGTTGATTCATTTGTTTCATCAAATTGCGCTGGATCCGAAAACCCGGCGCATTAATGAGATTCTGTTTCATAAGTGCGAATTCACCGATGAAATGTGCGACCTGCGCCAACAGCGCGTGTCAGCCAGCCTCGAATGCAATGTGCGGATCGGCCTGGCCCTGAGCAATGCCGTGAATCGAGGGCAGTTGCCGGAAAACCTCGACACTGCCCGCGCCGCGATCAGCCTGCATGCTTATATTGACGGCATCCTCTACCAGTGGTTGCTGGCCCCCGACGGTTTTGAATTGCACACCGAAGCCGAGCGCTGGGTCGATACCGGTTTGGACATGCTGCGCTTGAGCCCCAGCCTGCGCAAATGAAACAAAATGCTTAATTGGCTCCGTGTATGGACTTTTTTGTCAATGCCAGTCAGTTAAGCGCCAATGCGATCTGTAGCAGCTGCCGAGCCCGCGAGGCTGCGTTCGGCTGCATAGCAGTCGTAAAATCAGTCATTGCGGTACGTCAGG
>NZ_AKJM01000067.1 GCF_000282335.1 Pseudomonas sp. GM48 | reverse complement strand
GGCAGCCGCCGGTCAGGCCCTGAGCCCGAGCGTTGCAAGGAGTCGATACCGGCGCTTATTCTCGGCCACCGCCAACGCTAATAATAAAAACGGTTTTCCCTATGCAGCAGAGCCTCAGCCTCGATACGTTCAGTGATTTGATCGGCAACCTCTATCAGGGTCCGCTGGAAAACATTCCCTGGGCTACGTTCCTCAATCAGCTCAACGTGCATCTGAACAGCAAGTACGTGACCTTCATCCTGCGTCCGCCCAGCGCCCACGTGGACGGCTTGATGGTCAACACCACCGGCACCTCGACCGAGGCGACCGCGTCGTACAACAAACACTTTTTCAGCCTCGACCCGTTTGTCGACCTGCCCAACCGCCAGGTCGTGACCCTCGCCGAGTTCGTCTCCAACGACGACTGGCAGAACTCCGAGTTCTACAAGAATTTCCTTGAACCTGTGGACGTGTTCCACATTCTCGGTGCCGACATCAACACTGTCGATGGCGCCCAGTGCCGCATTCGCATCAGCCGCGGACGTGATGACAAGCCCTTCGGCAACGAAGAAAAGGCCATGCTCACGCATTTCATTCCGCACCTGGAGCGTTCGATCAAGATCCACATGCAGCTCAACCGCATCGAAGCCGAGCGCAACCTGTATGCCGGCGCGGTGAACCAGATGGCGGTTGGCACGATCATCCTCGACGAGTCCGGCAAGGTGCTGCAGACCAACCAGGTCGCCGACCGGCTGATCCAGGAAAAGGACGGCATCAAACTGGTCAACGATGGCCTGCAGGTCGGTACGGCCCGGGACACCCAGGAATTCCGCCGACTGGTCAAGCAATCGCTGCTATCGCAGAAGAGCAGCAACCCGTCGGTGGTCGAAGCCCTGCGCGTGCAGCGGCCGTCCGGGAAAGCGGACCTGGGGATCATCGTGCGCTCGGTGCCATTGACGGACTGGAGCGAAGGCAAGCAGTGCCCGACCGTGGTGATTTTCATCAGCGACCCGGAGCAACAGTCCACCGCGCCGCAGGAAATCGTCCGCGCCCTGTTCGACTTCACCCCGGCGGAAACCCAGCTGGCGATGTTGCTGGCCAACGGCTTGACCCTCGACGAAGCCTCGGAAGAACTGGGCATCAGCCGCAACACCTCGCGGGCCCACCTGCGTTCGACCTTCTCCAAGACCGGCGTGACCCGCCAGACCATGCTGGTGCGCCTGATCCTGCGCAGCGTGGCAACCCTCGGCTAGCCGCCCTCGTCCGCTCGGACGATGGCGGCCCCCGTTGTACAGCGCACAGTGTATTCATCCCAAACAGGGGACTGCCCCATGCGCAACTGCCCAACCATCCTCAAGACTGAACTGCTGGCGCAAAGCGGCCACTTTCAGATCGAAGCCCTGCACCTGCAATTCAGCAACGGCCAGCAGCGGGTCTACGAACGCCTGCGCGGCACCGGTTATCGCTCGGTGATGCTGGTGGCGATGCCCGATCCACAGCATGTGCTGCTGGTGCGCGAATACGCGGTCGGTGTGGAAAAAACCATACTCGGCCTGCCCAAGGGCGGCGCGGAGCCCGATGAAGACTATTTGCAGGCGGCGCAGCGCGAGTTGAGTGAAGAAGTCGGCATGCGCGCCGAACGCCTCACCGAACTGGGCGAACTGACGCTGGCACCGGGGCATTTGTGCCATCGCTACCGGGTGGTGCTGGCCGAACAACTGAGCCCCTGCCAACTGCAAGGCGACGAACCCGAACCCCTGGAATGCCTGCGCATACCACTGGCGCAGATCCCCGAACTGGTGGCCCGCGGCGAACTCCACGAAGCCCGGGCAATTGCAGCGTTGTTCATGGCCATGGGCGCCCTTGCCCAACGAACCTGACACCACACAAAACCTGTAGGAGCGAGCCTGCTCGCGAAGGGGTCGGCACATCCAACATCCACGTCGCCTGACACTCCGCTTTCGCGAGCAAGCTCGCTCCCACAAGGGATTGCAACCAGACACAGATCCCGGGAACGCCCAATAAACCTGTGGGAGCGGGCTTGCTCGCGAAGAGGCCGGCACAGCCAACATCTACTTCGTCTGACACGCCGCCATCGCGAGCAAGCTCGCTCCCACAATGGGACGGGGCAGCTTCAAATTGATCGGCTAGTCCATTCGGACGAAGTCACCCTCGCGCTACCGCCATAACCTGTCTCTACAACAATAAAACCGTGTCGAGACCCATCATGCGCAAAACTACTTGTGCTTTGTTCATCATCCTCTGTGCGGGTACTTCCACCAGCCTGTGTCAATTGTTCAAAAATGAAGCCTACCGACCGACCACCGCGTACTTCAGCTGTTCGAGCGCGGCCATCAACTGCTATCCACCGGTGGTACGCAATCTGCTGCCCTGAGCGCCCTTCGCAACAGCCATAAAAACCACCGAATTCGGTAATGCCGATCAGTCAGGCGACCCCGGACGCTACGCCTTCCTTGTAGCAGCTGCCGAAGGCTGCGTCCGGCTGCGCAGCAGTCGTAAATCCGCCTTGCACGATCTATCTGAGGTACCGCGAACGCTGACTTTACGACTGCTGCGCAGCCGGACGCAGGCTGCGCCAGCTGCTACAGATTGCGTTGTGGCTTTACTGATCGGCATTAACCGAATTCGGTGGTTTTTTCGCTCCTGCAAGGATCAGGTCGGCAAGATCCCGCGAGCGCGAGATAGGGTCAGCGCCAGGTCTTCGATCATGTCCTCCTGCCCCCCCACGGTGCCGCGACGGCCCAACTCCACCAGCAGCTCGCGAGCGGCAATACCGTACTTCTGCTCGGCGCGTTTGGCGAACAGCAGGAACGAGCTATAGACCCCGGCGTACCCCAGGGTCAGGGCATCGCGGTCAAGACGGATCGGCTGGTCCATCATCGGCACCACCAGGTCTTCGGCCACATCCATGATCCGGTACAAATCGACACCACTGTTGACGCCCATCCGCTCCAGCACCGCGACGAACACTTCCAGCGGCGTGTTGCCCGCTCCCGCGCCAAGGCCCGCTACCGAGCCATCGATGCGCGCAGCACCGGCCTCGATGGCGGCCAGGGAGTTGGCGATGGCCATGCCCATGTTGTGGTGGCCGTGGAAACCGACTTCGGTCCCGGCGCTCAGCCCGGCGCGCAAGGCACCGATCTTTTGCGTGACTTCATCGGGCAGCATGTAGCCGGCCGAGTCGGTGCAGTAGATGCAGTTGGCGCCGTAGCTCTCCATCAGCCGCGCCTGCTCCAGCAGTTTCTCCGCGCTGACCATGTGCGCCATCATCAGGAAGCCGACAGTGTCCAGGCCCATCTTCGCCGACATGCCGATGTGCTGGCCCGACACGTCCGCTTCGGTGCAATGGGTCGCCACGCGAATGGTCGACACACCGTGTTCGTGGGCCATTTTCAGGTGATCAAGCGTACCGATCCCCGGCAACAACAGGGCCGAAACCTTGGCCTGCTTCATCTGCGGGATCACCGCAGCGAAATACTCCTCGTCACTGTGGGCCGGGAAACCGTAGTTCAGCGACGCACCGCCCAAGCCATCGCCGTGGGTGATTTCGATCAGCGGCACACCAGCCGCATCGAGGCCGGTGGCCACCGAGACCATTTGGTCAATACTGATTTGATGCTGTTTGGCGTGCATGCCGTCGCGCAGGCTCATGTCATGCAGACGGACGCTCTTACCTTGCAAATTCATAGCGATTCTCCACTCAACGGGCAGGCAGTTGCAGGGTGCCCTTGTGGGCTTCTTCGGCGAACATCTCGGCCGTGCGCAATCCGGCGGCGGTCATAATGTCGAGGTTGCCGGCGGACTTGGGCAGGAAATCACCGAGGCCTTCGACCTCGATGAAGATCGACACCTTGCGCCCGTCGAACACCGGTCCGTTGATCAGCTTGTAGCCAGGCACATAGCGTTGAACTTCGCGAACCATCTCCAGCACCGAGGTGCGGATCGCATCCTGGTTCGGCTCGTCATCGGTCAGGCAGTGGATGGTGTCGCGCATCATCAGCGGCGGCTCGGCCGGGTTGATGACGATGATGGCTTTACCGCGTCGGGCGCCGCCAATCTTCTCCACCGCACCGGCCGTGGTGCGGGTGAATTCGTCGATGTTCTGCCGGGTGCCGGGGCCGACCGAACCGGAGGACACCGTGGCAACGATTTCACCGTAGCTCACCGGTTGCACCCGCGACACCGCCGCCACCATCGGGATGGTCGCCTGGCCACCGCAGGTGACCATGTTGACGTTCATCGCCAAGGTTGCTGCATGTTCCTTGAGGTTGACCGGCGGCACACAGAACGGGCCGATGGCCGCCGGCGTGAGGTCGATCATGATCACCCCCAGCTCGTTGAGCTTGCGGCTGTTTTGCGCATGCACGTAGGCCGAGGTGGCGTCGAAGGCGATGCGAATATCGTCGTCGAGCACGTGCGGCAGCAAGCCATCGACTCCGCCGGCGGTGGTTTTAATGCCCATTTCCCGGGCGCGTTTCAGGCCTTCGGATTCAGGATCAACGCCGACCATCCATACCGGTTCGATCCATTCCGATCGGCACATTTTCATCAGCAGATCGGTGCCGATATTGCCCGGGCCGATAATGGCCGCTCTGAGTTTTTTGCTCATTGGGTCAAACTCCAAAAGTCAGGCGCAGAAAGACACCCGGGCACTGCCCAGGCCATCGATGGTCAGAGAAAAACAGTCGCCGGCACGGGCCGGTTCCAGTGGCACCAGGGAGCCGGACAGGATGATTTCCCCGGCCTTGAACGGAATGCCGAACGCGCCCAGGGTGTTGGCCAGCCAGGCCACCGCAGTCAACGGATTGCCCTGCACTGCCGAACCCAGGCCTTCGCTCAGGGGCTCACCATTCTTGAACACGCGCATGCGCAAGTTCGGCAGGTCCAGCTCACGCGGGTCGACCTGGCTGTCGCCCAACACGAACACACCGCAGGAGGCGTTGTCGGCCACGGTGTCCTGGATGCGGATGCGCCAGTCGTGAATCCGCGAATCGACGATCTCGAAGCACGGCATCACGTATTCGGTGGCGGCCAGCACATCCGCCTCGGTGATGCCGGGGCCGACCAGATCATGCTTGAGCTTGAAGGCGATTTCGCCCTCGGCACGGGGCTGGATCAGTTTGTTGGCCGACAGGGAAATCCGCGCATCGTCATCGAACGACATCTGCCGCGTGATGAAGCCGAAATCCGGCTGATGCACGTTGAGCATCTGCTGGACCGCCGCCGAGGTCACGCCGATCTTCTTGCCGACGATCCGGTCACCGGCCGCCACCCGACGCTCAATGGCGTACAGGGAAATGTGATAGGCGTCTTCGATGCTGATCGACGGCCAACGCTCGGTCAGCGGCGCCAGGGTGGAGCCGCTCAGCAGCGCCTGATAAAGCTCTTCGCCGAACTCACGGCGCAATTGCACGCTCATCCGCGGGCCTCCTGAAAAAACGCCAGGCACTGGCGGTTGAACAGATCACGGTGCTCGACCTGGACCCAATGTCCGCACTCACTGAGCATCACAAAGCGAATGCGTGAGCAATTTTCGAGCATGGTCCGGGCGCCGGAGGACGGGCAGAACTTGTCGTTCATGCCCCAGAAACCGAGGATCGGACACTGCAGTTCGCCCAAACGCGTGGTCATGTTCGGCACCTGCATGGTCGACAGCACACACACCGGCTGCTGTTGCACGACCGCCACGCGCTCGTTGACCGTTTCGTCGCTGATCAGGCTTTCGTCGAACAGTTGCAGGGCCAGCAGGCGACGCATGCCCGCCGCATCGTTCAGTTCACCCTTGGCGAAGGCCGCGCCCATTTTCTGGATGCCTTCCATCTGCAGGTAATACTGTTCTTTTTCCATCAGGCCACCGGGCGCCATCAACACCAGACGGCTGACCCGCTGTGGTTGGTCGAGGGCCAGTTTGATCGCGATCGCGCCGCCCAGGGAGTTGCCGACCAGCACGCAACGCTGGATATCCAGGGCATCGAGCAGACCGCTCAGGGCGGTAACAAAGAAGTCCAGAGTGTAGAGGGTGTCGGGTTTCTCCGAGGCGCCATAGCCCGGCAGATCCGGGACGATGACTCGATAACCGGCCTCGGCGAACACCGGGTAGTTCTGCTTGAAGTTGCTGTGACCGCTGGCGCCCGGCCCGCTGCCATGGATGAAAATCACCGGCTCGTCGCTCTCGCCATCCTTCCCGCTTACATCCACATAGCGCAGCTGCAAACCATCCGGCAGCGTAACGAAGTGCCCTTGCGCTGAAGCGCCCATAAGGTGTCCTCCCGGCCTGTTGTTGTAACCGGATTATTCCGACGGGCCGGCTGCGCAACATCGTCCGACAGGACTACGCCCCTGTACCTGTAGGAGCGAGCTTGCTCGCGATGGACGTCAACGAAAACGTGCCCAGCCTGACTGAACGCGTTGTCCAGACGTTTTTCGCGAGCAAGCTCGCTCCTACAGAAGTCTCTAGTCTCATCGGACGTTGGATTACAGGGACCACAGACCTAGCATCGACGGCATTCCCGAGCGGCAAAAAGAGAATTCCCATGCTTGATCCAATGGACTTTCGCGGCAAAGTGGTACTGGTCACCGGCGGTGGCAAAGGCGTCGGACGCGGCATCAGCCAGCGCTTTCTCGACTGCGGCGCCGAGGTGGTGATTTGCGGTCGCGAAGCCCCGCAATCCTTGCCCGCCAGCAGCGGGCGCGAGGCGCTGTTCGTGCCCTGCGACCTGCGGGATGTCGAGCAATCCGGGCACTTGATCGCGCAAATCATCGAGCGCTTCGGCCGCCTCGATGTGCTGGTCAACAACGCCGGCGGCTCACCGAATGCCGACGCTGCCACGGCTTCGCCGCGATTCAGCGAAGCGATCATTCGCTTGAACCTGATCGCGCCACTGAACCTGTGCCAGCAGGCCAACCAGCTGATGCAGGCCCAGGCCGACGGCGGCGCGATCATCAACATCTGCAGCGTCAGCGCCACCCGCCCCTCCCCCGGCACCGCAGCCTATGGCGCGGCCAAGGCCGGCCTGCTGAACCTGACCACCTCGCTGGCGGTGGAATGGGCACCGAAGGTGCGGGTCAATGCGGTGACCGCCGGGCTGATTCTCACCGAGCAGGCCGCCATGCATTATGGTGACGAAGCGGGCATTGCCCGGGTGGCAGCGACCATTCCGTTGCAACGCCTGGCCACCCCGCAAGACATTGGCGATACCTGTTTGTACCTGGCGTCATCGCTGGCCCGCTATGTCAGCGGCGCGGACATCGCGGTGCATGGCGCAGGCGAACGCCCGGCGTTTCTCGACGCGGCGCAATCCTGAAAAGATCGCAGCCTGCGGCAGCTCCTACAGTTGAACCTCAATCTCTGTAGGAGCTGCCGGGTGAAACGAGGCTGCGATCTTTCAAGCATTCAAATAACAAAAGGAGTTCCGGCATGCCCGCAATCGCCAGCCACAGTGTTTTTCTCGATCTCCCGCCACAAGCGGCCTGGGCCAAACTGCGCGACCTGAGCCTCGCCCCGCACTATGTGCCGGGGTTGACCGGTTGCCGGTTTCATCCCGGTGCAATGGAAGGTGTCGGCGCCAGTCGCCGGGTGTTGCGCAAGGGCGGTCAGTATCTGGATGAAAGCGTGGTGCAGTGGCAGGAAGGCACAGGGTTTGTGCTGCGGTTGCACAAGGGCAGCAATGACTCGCCCTTCCCGTTTCGCCAGGCCAGCTTCAGCTATGCCCTGAAAGCCGAGGGCGACGCGACCCGCATCACCCTGCAAATGAGTTACAGCCTGCGCGGTGGCAGGCTGTTTGAAGGATTGCTGGCCAAGGCCTTCAACAAGGTCGTGCAGCAGATTGCCGAGAACCTCAAGGCCTTCTACGAAACCGGCCGGACACAGAATCCGGATATAGCTTTGAGCACATCCAACATTGATGTTGCCTGACACACCGCCTTCGCGAGCAAGCCCGCTCCCACAGGGGATCGTGGGTGTTTGCAAATACCGGGGCACCACAAAAACTGTGGGAGCGGGCTTGCTCGCGAAGGGGTAGGCACATCCAACATTAATGCCGCCTGACACGCCGCCATCGCGAGCAAGCTCGCTCCCACAGAGGCAACCTCTGGAGTGAGCGCCCTTCAGGAACGCGCCACTTCCGAGTGAGCGGTAAAACGGGTGGCGACGATCTTCCATTGTCCGGCAATGCGCTGGTAACGGTCCTGATAGAACCCACCCAACTGCCGCGTCGCCCCGCTCTCGCCATCCACGTTGAAATACCACAGGGCCCAACGGCCCTGGGCTTGATCTTCATTCAGCACCTCGATTTCCGGGTTGGCACCATGATGCAGGTCGATCACCCGCTCATGGCAAGCCAGTTCGCGGTACAGCGCGACAAAACTGTCGCGCTCACGAAAGATCCCCAACGGACCATAGTCGATCAGCACTTCACCTTCGGCAAAGCAGTCGGCAATCACCTCGACCTGCTTGAGGTCGCAGGCATTGAGGTAGCGATGCTTGAGCTGGCGGATGTCCTCCAGCGTCTCCAGGCGGGCGATCCGCTGTTCCAGATTCATGCCGCACCTCGCGCCGTCACGTTGACCTCGCTCCAGAAGGCTTTCATCGACCGGATCTTGCCGTCGGCATCGAACTCCATCACGTCGATCACATGCAGCGAGCACGGTTGCCCGCCCCACTCCAAATCGACCCGGAACGGCATCGCGCCGCAACCGTTGAGCGTCGCTCGCACCGGGCCGGTCCGGGTCGCCGAGACTTTCATCGCCCCCAGTCCTTCACGGTAGAAACGCTCGATGGCTTCGATGCCCTGCAACGGCGCGTGGCCGACCGGGTCTTCAACCGTGGCGTTTTTGGCGTAGAGCGCGAGGATGCCGTCGATGTCGCCGGCATCCACCAGCTCCACGTAACGCGCCATGCTCTCTTGCACATGCTGTGCGCTGATCATTCAGACCACCTCGAACAGGGCAGCGGCGCCCATGCCGCCACCGATGCACATGCTCACCACCACATAACGCAAACCGCGACGCTGGCCTTCGATCAACGCATGGCCAACCATCCGCGCACCGGACATGCCGAACGGATGGCCGATGGAAATCGCCCCGCCATTGACGTTCAGACGCTCGGCCGGAATGCCCAACGTATCGCGGCAGTACAGCACCTGACAGGCGAACGCTTCGTTCAGCTCCCACAGGCCGATGTGGTCCATGGTCAGGCCGTGGCGCTTGAGCAGCTTGGGAATGGCGTACACAGGGCCGATGCCCATCTCGTCGGAATTGCAACCGGCGACGGCCATGCCGCGATAGATCCCCAGCGGTTCCAGGCCACGCTTCTCGGCCATTTTCGCGCTCATCAGTACCGAAGCCGATGCGCCGTCGGACAGCTGTGAAGCATTGCCGGCGGTGATGAAACGCCCCTTGTCGCTCCACTGACCGCCCGGCCATACCGGTTCCAGCGCTTTCAGGCTTTGCAGGCTGGTGTCGATGCGGTTGCACTCGTCGCGCAGCAGGGTGACGGACTCATGGCGGGTTTCGCCCGTGGCCTTGTCGACGATCATCTGGCGGCTGGCCAGTGGCGCGAGCTCGCGATCGAAGCGCCCGGCGCTCTGGGCCTGTGCGGTACGCAGCTGGCTCTGGTAGCTGTATTCGTCCTGCTCGTCGCGGGAGATGCCATAACGTGCGGAGACGATCTCGGCGGTTTCGATCATCGGGATGTAGGCGTGCGGGTCCAGTTCGATCACCGAGCCCGACTGGTTGCGATAGAGGTTCTTGTGCTTGTTCTGCACCAGAGAAATAGACTCCAGGCCACCGGCTACGGCGATGTCGATTTCGTCGCACATGATGCCTTTGGCGGCCATGGCGATGCTCATCAGGCCCGACGAGCACTGGCGTTCGACGGCCATCCCGGCAACCGATGCCGGCAAGCCGCCGGCAATCGCGCACAGACGCCCCAGGTTGTAGGACTGGGTGCCCTGCTGCGCGGCGGCGCCGATGATCACGTCGTCCACTTCACCCGGCTCGATGCCGGCACGGCGCACGGCTTCGCGCACCACATGGCCGCCCAGTTGCGGCGCTTCGGTGTCATTGAATGCACCACGAAAGGCTTTGCCGATCGGGGTGCGGGCGGTGGAAACGATGACGGCTTCTTTCATGTTCAAATCCTCGAAAACTCTGTTGAAGGTCAGGCCGGGTAATAGCGACTGATGGTGTCGACCACACAGCCGGGACGTTCCTCGCCGTCGATGTCGACGCTGACGCGGATGGTCGCCTGCACGCCGCCCTTCACTTCCTCGACCGCGATCAATTGCGCACTGCCGCGCACCCGCGAACCGACGCGCACCACCGAAGGAAAGCGCACCCGCTCACAGCCGTAATTGACGCCCATGGCCAGGCCACGGACCTCGACGATCTGCGGCAAGAACAGATTGACCAGCGACAGGCTCAGGTAGCCATGGGCAATGCAGGCGCCAAACGGGCCATCGGCGGCCTTGAGCGGATCGACGTGAATCCACTGGTGATCGCCGGTAGCGTCGGCGAACCGGTCGATGCGGTCCTGCTCCAGCAACAGCCAGTCGCTGACGCCGAGTGATTCGCCGACGGCGTCGAACAAGGCCATCGGCGTGTCGAAAATACGTGGCATGTTCAGGCCCTCTGGCTGGACACCGACAACACTTCGCCGGTCATGTAGGAGCTGTAGTCGCTGGCCAGGAACATCATCACGTTGGCCACTTCCCAGACTTCGGCGGCACGGCCGAACGCTTCGTTGGCGGCGAGTTGATCGAGCACCGACTGGGGCGCGGATTTGCGCAGGAAATCGTGCAAGGCAATGCTCGGGCTGACCGCATTGATGCGAATGCCGTAGTCGGCCGCCTCGACTGCTGCGCAGCGGGTCAGCGCCATCACGCCGGCCTTGGCGGCGGCGTAATGCGCCTGTTCTTTCTGTGCGCGCCAGCCCAGTACCGAGGCGTTATTGACGATGACCCCGGCACGCCGCGCCATCATTTTCGGCAGCATGGCGCGGGTCATGCGCATGGTGCCGGTGAGCGTCACATCCAGCACCCGGTTCCACTCTTCGTCGCCCATTTCCACCAGCAAGCGCGAGCCGCCAAGACCAGCGTTATTGATCAGCACATCGACGCCTTGCAGATCACGCTCGGCGCCGGCAATCAGTTGCTGCACCTGGGCTTCGTCGGCGACGTTGCAGACCTGGCCGAAGACCTGTTGCAGCCCGGTGGTTTCGCGGATTTTCACCACTGCCTCGGCCAAGCGGCCTTCATGGATATCGCTGATCATCAGCGCCCGGCAACCTTCCTCGGCGGCGCGCACGGCGGCGGAAAAACCGATCCCGGCACCCGCCGCCGCCGTGATCAGCACCGACTTGCCGCGCAGCAGGCCGCGACCTTCAACATATTGAGGTACAGACATGAACTCTCTCCTTTCAGGCACGCGGACGCGGTTCTTTGGGCATTCCCAAGGCGCGCTCGGCGATGATGTTGCGCTGGATTTCGTTGCTGCCGCCGTAGAGGGTGTCGGCGCGGCTGAACAGGTACAGCGACTGCAAACGGGTCAGTTGGTAGGGCGCGGCTTCGAGCAGTTCCGCTTCGGCGCCGAGGACGTCCATCGCCAACTTGCCGAGGCTGGCGTGCCAGGTCGACCAGAACAGTTTGTAGATGGTCGCCTCCTTGCGCAGCGAACCGCCCTGGCTACCCGAGAGCATGCGCAGCGAGTTGTAGCGCATGATCCGCAGCCCGCTCCAGGCTTCGGCCAGGCGCTGGCGCAGGAGCGGATCGCGGTCGGCACCGTTGGCTTTAGCAATGGCGATGATTTCGTTGAGCTCGTTCTGAAACTGCATCTGCTGGCCCAGGGTAGACACACCGCGCTCGAAACCCAGCAGCGCCATGGCGATCTTCCAGCCTTCGCCCGGCGCGCCGATGATGTTGGCGGCGTCGGTGCGGGCATCGTCGAAGAACACTTCGTTGAATTCCGAGGTACCGGTCAGTTGCTCGATGGGCCGCACGGTGATTTGCGCCTGGGCCATCGGCACCAGCAGGAACGACAGGCCGCGATGGCCGACACTGCCCGGCTCGGTGCGGGCGATCACGAAACACCAGTCTGACTCGTGAGCCAGGGACGTCCAGACTTTTTGCCCGTTGATCACCCAACTGCCGGTCACTTCATCCAGCGTTGCGCGGGTCTTGACGTTGGCCAGGTCGGAACCGGCGCCCGGCTCTGAATAGCCTTGGCACCAGAAGCTGGTGCCGCTGACAATCCCCGGCAAAAAGCGCTGTTGCTGTTCGACCGAGCCAAACGCGGCAATGGTCGGCCCGGCCAGCCCTTCCCCGATATGCCCCATGCGACCGGGGCCGCCGGCGCGGGCGTACTCTTCATTGAAAATCACTTGCTGAGTGATCGACAAGCCACGCCCACCGTGCTCCGGCGCCCAGCCGACGCAGGTCCAGCCGCCCTCGGCGAGTTTGCGCTCCCAGGCTTTGCGCTCCTCGGGAAACATGTGCTCATCGCCCGGACCGCCGCGAAAGCGCAGGGCTTCGAATTCGCCGCAGAGGTTGGCGCTCATCCAGTCGGCCACTTCCTGGCGGAAGCGTTCGTCCTGCTCGCTGAAACTGATTTTCATCGCTGCTCTCCAAGAATGACCGCGGCAATCCGCTCGCGATGCCAGGCCGGTAGCCCGAGGAAGCTCTCGCTGGCGCGGGCGCGCTTGAAGTAGAGGTGCGGGTCGTATTCCCAGGTGAAGCCGACGCCGCCATGCAACTGGATCGACTCGGACGCGCAGTGGAAATAGGTCTCGGAGCACTGCGCCTTGGCCAGCGCCGCCGCCAGCGCCAGCTCGGCCGCCACTTGCGGATCCCCCTGTGGATCGAGGACTTCCTGGGCCACGCACGCGGCGTAATAACTGGCCGAACGCGCGCATTCGACTTGCAGCATCATGTCGGCGGCGCGGTGTTTGAGGGCCTGGAAACTGGCAATCGGACGACCGAACTGCTGGCGTTCCTGCATGTAGGCCACGCTGAGGTCGAGCACCTGCTGCGCGCCACCGGTCTGCTCGGCGGCCAGGCCGATGCAGGCCAATTGCAGGACCCGCTCCAGATGCGGCCAGCCGTGACCGAATTCACCCAGCAGCGCGTCGGCTTCAAGGTACAGGCCCTTGAGCTGGATCCGCGCCTGGCGTCGGGTCTGGTCCATGGTTGGCAGCATTTGCCGCTCGATGCCTGCCCTCACTGCGTTCACAGCAAACAGGCTAATGCCCTTTTCGCCAGTGGTTCCGGGTTGTCGTGCGGCAATGATCAACAGATCAGCGCCATGGCCGTCGAGTACATGTTTGAGGGTGCCGTCGAGGACAAACCCGTCGCCCTCGGCCACCACCGTTGCCTGGACGTCGTCGGCCGACCAGCCGTTGGCACTGCTGAACGCCAGGGTCGCGGTCACGCTGCCGTCGGCGATCGAGGGCAACCAGCGCTGCTTCTGTTCGTCATTGGCAGCCAGCAACAATGCGGGGGTGGCCATGCAGGCGGTGGCGAAAAACGGCGAGCACAGCAAACGCCGGCCCATCTGTTCCAGCAGGATCGCCAGTTCGACAAAGCCCAGCCCAAGGCCACCATAAGTTTCGGGGATATGAATCGCCGGCCAGTACATTTCCTGGCACAGACGCTGCCAGAGGGCTTCATCAAAACCCCGTTCACTGACCATTGCCGCGCGCACGGCGGCAGAATCCGAGACATCGGCGAGGAAGCCCTCGGCCGATGCGCGGATCATTTCCTGTTCGTCGCTGAATGCAAACTCCATCGCGGCGCCTTCTGCTCGTTTGGCGGGGCGCGCGTGGCGCAACACCCCTTTGAGCATGAAGTTTGGCGCCGGCCGGACGCGGCAGAATCGTTAGCCCTGCCTAGTCCGAACGGGTGATGTGCTGGCGTGGGTGTTCGGCCGCGAAGTCGATCAGCGGCAGTCACCGCCCATGCGCACCAGCAGCGCTGAGCGGTCCGGTTTCAGGTACGGGTTGATTTCACCGACCTGGCATGACGCCAGGTTTTGCAGTTCCGGTGCGAGGGGTTCTTGCACAAACAACAGCCCTGCGGGACGGGACTCGGACTGCAACTGCGCCACCGTCAGCGGCGCCACTGGCCGGCCCATGTAATAGACCAGACGGATATCCGGCTCACCGAGGGTATAAGCCTTCTGACCCGGCTGCCCGTCGGCCAGCGTGGCAATCTGCTCAAGACCGCCAACCCGGTGCGACAGCACCCGCGCTTCGACGAACATGTAGAACACGACGAACCCGGCCAGCATCACGTAGGGCACAACGGCCAGGACCGTGCGCCAGCGCCCCTTCAGGTCATCGAGCAGCGCCGACCAGTGCATCGCCAGCAGCAACGCCATCGACGGATAAACCGGCAACAGGTACTTGCCATGCTTTTCGGTGAACAGGGAAAACACCAGCAGTGGCAACAGGCTGCAGCACAGCAGCATGCCGGCCTCGCGGCGCGAGCGGATCATTGCCCAGAATTTACGCGGCTGCACAAATACGATCAGCCAGAACGGGAAGAAATCACCGGCCAGGTACAGCAGATAGGCGTACCAGGCCTCGGCGCCCTGCCCGTCGATCTTCTTCACGATGTCTTCGCTGATGATCGAGGCCCAGATGCCCCAGCCCTGATTCACCGACACCGCCAGGTACCAGGAACTGCCCAGCACCACGGCAATCAGCCAACCCCAACCGTCGCACAGATACGCCTTGGCCCGCGCATCGCGGTAGATCAAGGCATAGGCCAGGATCGGCGCCGTCACCCACAACAGGCAAACCGGCCCTTTGGTCAGCAGTGCACAACCCAGCAGCACGTAGCTGAGCCGACTCCACCAGACCCGGCCTTGCTGGAAGATGAATTGCCAGGCCGCCAGCAGCGCGCCGAAGCACAGCAGGGTCAACAGCATCTCGATTTCCGAGCGCCGTGCGAACAGGCTGAAGGCACCGTTCGCGGCCAGGAACACCACGGCGAACAACCCGACCTGCCGCCCTGCCTGGCGGACGCCGTACAGATAGGTGCCAAAACAGCACAGGGCGGCGGCCAGCGCTGAAGGCAGGCGCACGCTCCACTCGGACAAGCTGCCCAGTACTGCCGTCGAAACCAGGCCGGCCCAATAGAAAAACGGCGGCTTGGACAAGTACAAGTCGCCGTTCATGTAAGGCAGCAGCCAACTCCCTGCCTCGCGCATTTCGCGCACGGTGACGGCGCGGCGGGCCTCGTTGACACTGAGGAACGGCACGCTGCCCAGCCCCCAGAAAAACAGCAGCGCAATCGCGATGGCCACAAGCAACGTAATATTCCGGGTCGATAACGATCCGCGCATGACCTACTCCTTCAGGTGTTTACTTTTGGCGATCAACTGCAAGTTGCGAAAATAGACGATGGAG
>NZ_AKJM01000066.1 GCF_000282335.1 Pseudomonas sp. GM48 | reverse complement strand
GTACGTAAGGGGCGAGACCTTTGGTTCCTTTGGGGCGCTTGCCAAAGGGACTCGCCGTAAGGGCGAAACCATAAGCAGCCGTTACCGCAGCAACGGATATGTACTCAGACCCACAGACCCACAACCTGATCGACGAGTCCAACAACGCCAACACACCGCGCTGACTGCGCGGTGTGTTGAATGGGCGACCTTAGCGCACCAGTCGCCCGGCCAACGCCTTGGCCTGGCTCGCCACATCGGTGACGGCCGTACTTTCCCACCACATGCCGCGCAACGGCGGCCCCATGGCAAACAGACGGCTGGCGGGCTGGCCCTCGGCGTTCAGGACCGCGCCATCGACCTCCGCCGCGATGCCCAAGGCCAACGGCCCCGGCCGCACCAGGCCACGGGCGAGCAGTTGCCGGGGCAACGGCCGCGCAACCCGGCGCCAGTCGTATTCGATTCCGCTGGAGTTGATCAGGGCCGCACCGCTGACGACACAGCTGTGCGCCTCGCCGCGCCGTCGAAGGCGAATACTGACGCTGTCGCCCGTCGAACGCTCAAGCCCCTTGAACGAGGCCGCGTGAATACGCAACCGCCCTTCTTTATATAAGCGCTCCACCAGTTCGGCACTCAAGGGTGGCGAGCGGTGGTGATGGCTTTCCCACCACGGCCGCACATGCCGCACGAACTGCCGACGCTGCACGTCCGTCGCCTGATGCCACAAGCGGCCGATGTGTGCCCGCACCGTGTCCAGTGGCGCCTGCCAGTCAATGCCCAGGGCGATGGCGTCCCGGCAGTGCCGACGCAGTTCGCGCATCAACTGGCGAGGCGTGCGGATGCTCTGGTCCTGCGCGAGAAAATCCACCCAGGCCGGTGGCTGGCGACGCACATGGGGCAGCAGGCCATGGCGGGAAAACACTTCGATCGGACCACGATGCCCGGCCTGATCCAGGGACACCACGGCGTCGACCATGGTCAGGCCCGAGCCGATGATCATGACCGTCGACTGTGGATCGAGCTGCCGCATGGCTGCCACATCCCACGGATCGAGGGCCGCTGCGTTCAAGCCACTGGATTGGGTTTGCGGTGTTCGCGCGGCGGGGAACATCCCGGTGGCCAGCACCGCAAACGCTGCTTGCAGGCATTGACCATCGCTCAGCGTCAGCCGCACGTTTTCCGTACCGGTTTGCAAATCCACCACTTCGGCCCGCACATGTTCGACGGTCGAACCGTTCAAGGCACCCACTGCTTGCGCTTCTGCCAGACGCTGCTGCGCGTACAGACCGAATATCCCCCGAGGCGGAAACAATTCGCTGATCGGCACATGCTGCTGGTCCGACTCCGGCCAGCCGCCGCCGGCAATATAGTCGGTGAGCCATTGGGTCAGATCGTCGGCGTTGTCCGGATCGACACTCATCCGCGCCGCGTTGCCATTGAGCGTATGCCCCAACTCCACCGCGCTATAGGCCTCGCCCCGGCCGAGTTCGGCGCGGGGCTCAATCACCAGCACCTTGCGCTTGCCTGGCAGGCGCATCAACTGCGCCGCCAGCATCGTGCCACTGAGGCCGCCACCGACAATCAGGATGTCGGCGTCATGGGTCAAGGCGTGGTCCATCGTGTTCTCCCTGTTCAGATCACCACGTTACGCACAAACCTTGCCGCCACCGCCCCGTCGTTGCGGTAACAGTGCGGCTGGTTGCTGGCGAACATGAAGAACTCACCCGCAGCGATATTCTGCGGCTGGTCGCCGAGCATAACGGTCAGGCAACCGTCAAAGACATAAATCTGCTCGCTCCAGCCATCGGCGTCCGGCTCCGACGGATACACCTCGCCCGGTTGCAGGCACCATTCCCACTGCTCGACTTCGCGGCTGGCCTGGGCCTTGGAAAGCAACACCGCCTTACTGCCGGGGATCGTGCCGGTCCAGGCCAGCTCATTGATACGGCTGGGGTCGCGGGCGTCGGGAGCCTGGATCAAATCACTGAAGGCAACGTCGAGGGCTTCGGCCACCCGGTCGAGGGTGGTCAGGCTGACGTTCTTTTCCCCCGCCTCGATAGCCACCAGCATTCGGCGGCTGACACCGGACTTTTCGGCCAGCGCGGTCTGGCTCATGTCGGCGGCATGACGCAAACGACGAACATTTTGACTGACGTGCTGGAGCACCGATGCCCGCTGGGTAGAATCTTTGTGCACTATATTGCTCACTGAGTGGGGTTGGGCAGTATACTGCGCAACATTCGGCGCATTGTGCGTCTCCCTCCAGTAGCGTGCAAGGTCATGACGTCGGTGAACTCCCCAAAAGCTTCCTCCGGTTTTACACGGTTCAGCAAGGCCGAATGCGTGCTGGTGCTGATCACGATGGTCTGGGGCGGAACCTTCCTGCTGGTACAGCATGCGATGACCGTCAGCGGCCCGATGTTTTTCGTCGGCCTGCGCTTTGCCGCTGCCGCGAGCATCGTCGCCCTGTTTTCCTGGCGTCACCTGCGCGACCTGAGCCTGTTCGAACTCAAGGCCGGGTCGTTCATCGGCGTG
This sequence comes from Pseudomonas sp. GM48, assembly GCF_000282335.1. Taxonomy (GTDB): domain Bacteria; phylum Pseudomonadota; class Gammaproteobacteria; order Pseudomonadales; family Pseudomonadaceae; genus Aquipseudomonas. Next base: position 34,871 of record NZ_AKJM01000066.1, on the reverse strand, counting down.
GCGATCATGCTCGGCTACGGCTTGCAGACGGTCGGGCTGCAAAGCATTCCCAGCAGCCAATCGGCGTTTATTACCGCGCTGTACGTCCCTTTTGTGCCGTTGCTGCAATGGCTGGTGCTGGGGCGGCGTCCGGGGTTGATGCCCAGCATCGGCATCATGCTGGCCTTTACCGGGTTGATGTTGTTGTCCGGGCCGTCCGGTGCGTCGTTCAACTTCAGCCCCGGTGAAATCGCTACCTTGATCAGCGCGGTGGCCATTGCGGCCGAGATCATCCTGATCAGCACCTATGCCGGCCAGGTCGATGTGCGCCGGGTGACAGTGGTGCAACTGGCGGTCACTTCCGTGCTGTCGTTCCTGATGGTCGTGCCAACCAATGAGGCGATCCCGGACTTCTCGTGGTTGTTGCTGTGCAGCGCGTTGGGCCTTGGGGCGGCGAGTGCGGCGATTCAGGTGGCAATGAACTGGGCACAAAAAAGCGTTTCACCAACCCGCGCCACGCTGATCTATGCCGGCGAGCCGGTATGGGCCGGGATTGTCGGGCGCATCGCCGGGGAACGCTTGCCGGCGATTGCCCTGGTCGGGGCCGGGTTGATTGTGGCGGCGGTGATTGTCAGTGAACTGAAGACCAAGGGTAAGGCGGCTGCGGTCGAGGAAGAGCTGGAACAGGAAACACAGCGATAAACCGCAGCTTTTGCATCGCCTGATAGACCGCCTTCGCGAGCAAGCCCGCTCCCACATTGAAATGCGTTTCAAATGTGGGAGCGGGCTTGCTCGCGAAGGCGCCGGTACAGACGAAATCCCTCCCCCTGAAACAATGTTAAACGGGCTTTTTCGGACTACCGTGTAGGATTCTGCGACAGCTTGGCGTTTGGTGATCCGGGAGCTGGCACGTATGATGCTTCACAAACTTCCGCAGATTAGAAGCCTATGTCCCTGATAGTTCTACTGCTTCTGCCTTTCATAGGTAGCTGTTTGGCGGCCGTGTTGCCGCACAATGCTCGTAACGCCGAATCCCTGCTGGCTGGCCTGGTCGCCCTGATCGGTACCGTCCAGGTCGCGCTCCTGTACCCGCAGATCGCCCATGGCGGCGTCATTCGCGAAGAGTTTTTCTGGCTGCCCAGCCTGGGCCTGAACTTCGTCCTGCGCATGGATGGTTTCGCCTGGCTGTTCTCGATGCTGGTACTGGGCATCGGCACCCTGGTTTCGCTGTACGCCCGCTACTACATGTCGCCGGACGATCCGGTGCCGCGTTTCTTCGCGTTTTTCCTGGCCTTCATGGGCGCCATGCTTGGCCTGGTGGTCTCCGGCAACCTGATCCAGATCGTGTTTTTCTGGGAGCTGACCAGCCTCTTCTCATTCCTGCTGATCGGCTACTGGCACCATCGCGCCGATGCCCGGCGCGGCGCCTACATGGCGCTGATGGTCACCGGTGCGGGCGGATTGTGCCTGCTGGCGGGGGTCATGCTGCTCGGCCATGTGGTCGGCAGCTATGACCTGGACAAGGTCCTGGCCGCCGGCGACCTGATTCGCGCCCATGCCCTCTACCCGATTCTATTGCCCCTGATCCTGATCGGCGCCTTGAGCAAAAGCGCACAATTTCCTTTCCATTTCTGGCTGCCCCACGCCATGGCCGCGCCGACCCCCGTGTCGGCGTACCTGCACTCGGCGACCATGGTCAAGGCCGGGGTTTTTCTGCTCGCGCGGCTCTGGCCATCGCTCTCGGGCAGTGAAGAATGGTTCTACATCGTCAGCGGCGCCGGTGCCTGCACCCTGTTGCTCGGGGCGTATTGCGCGATGTTCCAGAACGACCTCAAGGGGTTGCTGGCCTACTCGACCATCAGCCACCTCGGCCTGATCACCCTGCTGCTCGGCTTGAACAGCCCACTGGCCGCCGTCGCCGCGGTGTTCCACATCCTCAACCACGCCACGTTCAAGGCCTCGTTGTTCATGGCCGCGGGCATCATCGACCACGAAAGCGGCACCCGCGATATCCGCAAACTCAGTGGACTGTTCAAACTGATGCCGTTCACCGCGACCCTGGCCATGGTCGCCAGCGCCTCGATGGCGGGTGTGCCGCTGCTTAACGGCTTCCTCTCCAAAGAGATGTTCTTCGCCGAAACCGTGTTCATCAATGCCACGCGCTGGGTCGAACTGAGCTTGCCGATCGTTGCGACCATTGCCGGTACCTTCAGCGTGGCTTATTCCCTGCGCTTCACCGTGGATGTGTTCTTCGGTCCGCCGGCAACCGACTTGCCCCACACGCCCCACGAGCCACCGCGCTGGATGCGCGCCCCGGTCGAGTTGCTGGTGTTCACTTGCCTGCTGGTGGGGATCTTCCCGGCCCAAGTGGTCGGCCCGCTGCTGGCTGCCGCAGCGCAACCGGTGGTCGGCGGCACGCTGCCCGAATACAGCCTGGCCATCTGGCACGGCCTGAACGCGCCGATGATCATGAGCCTGATCGCCCTCTCTTGCGGCACCCTGCTCTACTTGCTGCTGCGCAACCAATTCAAGCGTGGACGCTTCCACTACCCGCCGATCATTGGTCGTCTTGACGGCAAGCGCCTGTTCGAGCGTGGCCTGGTCGTGATGATGCGCCTGGCCCGTCGCCTGGAGCCCCGGATTGGTACCAGGCGCCTGCAAATGCAATTATTCCTGGTGGTGCTCGCCGCCGTGCTGGCGGGGTTGATTCCCATGTTGCACAGCAGCCTGCACTGGGGTGACCGACCGAAAATCCCGGGGTCGATCGTCTTCGTCACCTTGTGGTTGCTGGCCATCGCCTGTGCCCTTGGCGCGGCGTATCAGGCCAAGTATCACCGTCTGGCGGCCCTGACCATGGTCAGCGTCTGCGGCCTGATGACCTGCGTTACCTTCGTCTGGTTTTCGGCGCCGGACCTGGCCCTGACGCAACTGGCGGTCGAAGTGGTGACCACGGTGCTGATCCTGCTGGGCCTGCGCTGGCTGCCACGGCGGATCGAAGAAGTCTCGCCGTTGCCGGGCAGCCTGCGCCGGGCACGGGTGCGGCGTATCCGCGACTTGCTGCTGTCGACCACGGTCGGTATCGGCATGGCGTTGCTGGCCTACGCCATGCTGACGCGCCAGACACCCAACGATATTTCCTCGTTCTACCTGAGTCGCGCCCTGCCCGAAGGCGGCGGCAGTAACGTGGTCAACGTGATGCTGGTGGACTTCCGCGGTTTCGACACCCTCGGTGAAATCACCGTGCTGGTGGCCGTGGCCCTGACCGTGTTCGCCCTGCTGCGCCGCTTCCGTCCGCCGAAGGAAAGCCTGCAACTGCCGGCCCAGCAACGCTTGCTCGCACCGGACGTGGTCACCGACCTGGTCAACCCGCGCCACGCCAGCGACACCGCGCTCGGCTTCATGATGGTACCGGCGGTGCTGGTGCGCCTGCTGTTGCCGGTGGCGCTGGTGGTGTCGTTCTACCTGTTCATGCGTGGGCACAATCAACCGGGCGGCGGCTTTGTCGCGGGGCTGGTGATGTCGGTGGCGTTCATCTTGCAATACATGGTTGCCGGCACGCAGTGGGTCGAGGCGCAAATGAGCCTGCGGCCGCTGCGCTGGATGGGCACCGGACTGCTGTTTGCCACGGCCACCGGGCTGGGTGCAATGGTGGTCGGCTATCCGTTCCTGACAACTCACACCTGGCATTTCTCGTTGCCGCTGCTGGGTGACATTCACCTCGCCAGTGCGCTGTTCTTCGACATCGGCGTGTACGGCGTGGTGGTCGGCTCGACCCTGTTGATCCTCACCGCCCTCGCCCACCAGTCGGTGCGAGGTCACAAAACCGCTGCCCAGCCTAAATCAGTTGCCATAAAGGAGGTCGTCTGATGGAAGAAGTCATCGCAATCGCCATCGGCGTACTTGCCGCGTCCGGCGTCTGGCTGATCCTGCGTCCACGAACGTTCCAGGTGGTCATGGGCCTGTGCCTGCTGTCCTACGGCGTCAACCTGTTCATCTTCAGCATGGGCAGCCTGTTCATCGGCAAGGAACCGATCATCAAGGACGGCGTCCCTCAGGATCTGCTGCACTACACCGACCCGTTGCCGCAAGCGCTGGTGCTGACGGCAATCGTCATCAGCTTCGCCATGACCGCGCTGTTTCTGGTGGTGCTGCTGGCCTCCCGGGGCCTGACCGGCACCGACCATGTGGATGGCCGGGAGCCTAAGGAATGATGGCGATGTCTCACCTGATCGTCGCGCCCATTCTGCTGCCGCTGCTGACAGCCGCGATCATGCTGATGCTCGGCGAGAAACACCGACCGCTCAAGGCAAAGATCAATCTGCTCTCCAGCCTGCTCGGGCTGGGCATCGCCGTGGCGTTGTTGCAATGGACACAAACCACCGGCGTGCCCGGCTCCATCGGTGTGTACCTGCCGAGCAACTGGCAAGTGCCGTTCGGCCTGGTGCTGGTGGTCGATCGCCTGTCGGCGCTGATGCTGGTGCTGACCGGCATCATCGGCGTCAGTGCCCTGCTGTTTGCCATGGCACGCTGGGACAGCGCCGGTTCGAGTTTTCACGCGCTGTTCCAGATTCAGTTGATGGGCCTTTACGGCGCGTTCCTCACTGCGGACCTGTTCAACCTGTTCGTGTTCTTCGAGGTGCTGCTGGCCGCATCCTACGGGCTGATGCTGCACGGCTCGGGCCGGGCGCGGGTGTCGTCGGGGTTGCATTACATCTCGATCAACCTGCTGGCCTCGTCGCTGTTCCTGATTGGCGCGGCGCTGATCTATGGCGTCACCGGCACGCTGAACATGGCCGACCTGGCGGTAAAAATCCCGCTGGTGTCCGAAGCCGATCGCGGCTTGCTTCACGCCGGCGCAGGGATTCTGGCCGTCGCGTTTCTGGCCAAGGCCGGCATGTGGCCACTGAACTTCTGGCTGGTGCCGGCGTATTCCTCGGCCAGCGCGCCGGTGGCGGCGATGTTCGCGATCATGACCAAGGTTGGCGTCTATACCTTGCTGCGCTTGTGGACGCTGCTGTTTTCCGCCCAGGCCGGGGCATCGGCGTTCTTTGGCGGTGAGTGGCTGATCTATGGCGGCATGGCAACCATTGTCTGCGCCGCCATTGCGATCCTCGCCGCACAACGCCTGGAGCGCATGGCCAGCCTGAGCATTCTGGTGTCGGCGGGCATTCTGCTGTCGAGCATCGGTTTCGCCCAGCCGAACCTGGCCGGCGCGGCGCTGTTCTATCTGTTCAGCTCGACCCTGGCATTGAGCGCGCTGTTCCTGCTGGCCGAACTGATCGAGCGCTCGCGCTCGGCCAATGAAGTCCTGCTTGAGGATGAAGCCGAACTGCTGCCCCGGCCACTGGAATCCCTGCATCCGCCCAAAGGCATCAACCTCGACGACGAGCAGAAAGCCGTGGTCGGCCAGGTGATTCCCTGGACCATGGCGTTTCTTGGCCTGAGCTTCATCGCCTGTGCCTTGCTGATCATCGGCATGCCGCCGCTGTCCGGCTTTATCGGCAAACTCGGGTTGATCGGTGCCCTGCTCAATCCGCTGGGCTTGGGCAACAGCGGTGACGAACCGATTTCCAACGCCGCGTGGGGCCTGTTGGTGTTGTTGATTTTGTCAGGGCTGGCGTCGCTGATCGCGTTCTCGCGCTTGGGTATCCAACGCTTCTGGACGCCGGCGGAACGGCCATCGCCCCTGTTGCGACGCTTCGAATGCGTGCCGATCTTCGCGCTGCTGGGCTTGAGTATTCTGCTGACCTTCAAGGCCGATCCGCTGTTGCGCTACACCCAGGCCGCCGCCGATGCCCTGTACAACCCGCAGCAATACGTGATGGCCGTGCTCGACACTCGCGTCGTACCGAACCCGTCGGCCAAAGCAAGCCCGTTGGAGGTGCAACCATGAAGCGCCTGTTTCCGGCACCGTTGCTGTCGCTGGCCTTGTGGCTGCTGTGGTTGTTGCTGAACCTGTCGACCAGCCCCGGCAATCTGCTGCTGGGTGCGGCGCTGGGGTTCTGCGCGCCGCTGATGATGCGCAGGCTTCGTCCCCTGCCGGTGCGCATCCGGCGTCCCGGGGTGATCCTGCGCCTGGTCCTGCTGGTCGGGCGTGATGTGCTGGTGTCCAACTTCGCCGTGGCCTGGGGCGTGCTCAATGCCGGTCGCCGCCCGCCCCGCTCGCAATTCATCAAGGTGCCGCTGGACTTGCGTGACGCCAACGGCCTGGCCGCGCTGTCGATGATCACCACGGTGGTGCCCGGTACGGTCTGGTCGGAGCTGGCACTGGACCGCAGCATTCTGCTGTTGCACGTCTTCGATCTGGACGATGAGGCGCTGTTCATCCAGCACTTCAAGGCAACCTACGAACGTCCGTTGATGGAGATCTTCGAATGAGCCCATTGCTGTCGAACGCGATCCTGCTGAGCCTGTTCTTCTTTTCCCTGGCGATGATCCTGACCCTGATTCGCCTGTTCAAAGGGCCGTCGGCCCAGGATCGGGTCCTGGCGCTGGACTACCTGTACATCGTCGCAATGCTGATGATGCTGGCGCTGGGTATTCGTTATGCCAGTGACACCTACTTCGAGGCGGCGCTGCTGATCGCACTGTTCGGTTTCGTCGGCTCGTTCGCCCTGGCTAAATTCCTGCTGCGTGGTGAGGTAATCGAATGAACACGCCATTGTCGTTGTGGGTGGAAATCCCGGTGGCGATCCTGCTGGTGCTCGGCAGTCTGTTTGCATTGATCGGCGCCACGGGCCTGCTGCGCATGAAGGACTACTTCCAGCGCATGCACCCACCGGCCCTGGCCTCGACGCTCGGGGCCTGGTGCGTGGCGCTGGCTTCGATCATCTACTTTTCGGCGCTCAAGTCCGCGCCGGTCTTGCACGCCTGGCTGATTCCAATCCTGCTGGCGGTTACCGTGCCGGTGACCACCTTGCTGCTGGCTCGGGCGGCGCTGTTTCGTAAACGTATGGCCGGGGATGATGTGCCGGCCGAGGTGAGCAGCCGGCGGACCGAGAGCGGCAGCTAGACCAAAGATTTTTAGTGCCTGGACCGGCCTCTTCGCGAGCAAGCCCGCTCCCACAAGGGTGGGTGTCTAACTCAAAAGGTGTGTACGACACCAGACACTGTGGGAGCGGGCTTGCTCGCGAAGAGGCCAGTACTGTCACTACAAAAACGTCGCTGTCTCAGACCCAGGCCACCGCCAGCAACCCAGCCCCCAACACCACACACAACGGCGAATAAACCCAGGTGTCCAGCCGGGCAAATTTCGAGCCTTTGACCTCTTTGAAAAAACCCACCAGCTCCGAATCGCCAATGGCCCGGGCAAACAGCAAAATCGCAATCGCGCTGATCAGCCACTGCAACGACCAGTGATGCAACGGTGGCAGCCACCAACCCACCCGCAAGCACACCAACATGGCAATCAACAGCAGCACTGCGGCCACCACCAGCGTGATCCAGCCTCGCGGCGTGAACGCCGGCCTCAGTTGCGCACTGCCCTCCTGCGGTACTTGCGGGACCGCCGCCACCGCCGCCCACTCGCCACCCAACGCCCAATACACATGCACCAGACTGATTACGGTGAAGATCGTCACCAGCGACTGAGCCAACAACAGGGTCATGGTTCAGAGATCCTTGAAAGGGATATGAACCGAACATTGTAGGAGCTACCGCAGGCTGCGATGTCTTGATTTTGCTTTTTCATGACAAAGATCAAAAGATCCCGACCTGCGGCAGCGCCTACAGGGCGGCGGAGACTTTATCCGCCACGTCCTTGGGTAGCCAGGCCCTCCAGACGTCCGGATGAGCCTTCATGAACGCCTGCGCCGCCTGACGCGGCGGCGTATGTTTCTCGCTCATTTCGGCCAGTGCTTTGTTCAGGGGATCGATCGGAAAGTCGACCTTGGTGAAGAACTCGGCAATCTGCGGATATTGTTTCTGGAACGGTGTGGAAACACCGATGGACAGCTTGGAGGCCAGGGAACGGGTCGGCTGTGGGTTGGGATTGTCAGCGTCGGTCAAGGTCTTCCAGGCTTCGGCATCGAACGGTGGTTCTTCGAGTTGAATCAGCTTGAAGCGGCCAAGCAACGGCGTGGGCGACCAGTAGTAAAACAGCACCGGCTTGCCACGATGAATTGACGAGCTGATCTCCGCATCCAGTGCCGCGCCCGAACCGCTGCGGAAGTTCACGTAGCTGTCGTCCAGCCCATAGGCCTTGAGCTTCTGCTTGTTGACCACTTCCGAAGTCCAACCGATGGGGCTATTGAGGAAGCGTCCCTTGGCCGGGGCTTCCGGGTCCTTGAACACGTCTTTGTAGCGCGGCAGGTCGCTGACACTGCGCAGTTCCGGCGCCAGCGGCTTGATGCCCTTGGCCGGGTCGCCCTTGATCACGTATTCCGGCACCCACCAGCCTTCGGTCGCACCCTTGACCGTGTCGCCAAGGCTGACGACTTTGCCTTCGGCCTCCGCCTTGACCCAGACCGGGCTGCGACCGGCCCACTCTTCGCCAATGACCTGAATGTCATTGTTGGCCAGCGCGGTTTCCAGAGTGATGGTAGTGCCCGGCAAGGTGTCGGTCGGCAGCCCGTAGCCTTTCTCGACAATGATGCGCAAGACATCGGTGATCAGGCTGCCGCTTTCCCAGTTCAGGTCGGCGAAGTGGATGGGCGTCTGCGCGGCAAACACCGGGGCGGCTGTCACCATCAAGCCGAAAGTGGCCAGGACAGCAGCCAGCAACCGTCGAAATCCGTTCATGCTTTTGCACCTCGTGCTGTTCACAGCAATAGCAGGATGGCCTGGCAGTAGACCGCGAAGCCTCTGAATACTCAGTCCAATGACTGTAGTAGAGGTTCGTGCTTTCGAGGTGCGCGGATCAGTTTTCGGAAGTTTCCTGCAAACGCATCAGCTCTCGTCTGACCATGCTGGCGTATGCCGCCGGTTGCAGTTGGTAAAGCTGTGACGCCACCCAATTCAGCCAGGCTCCTTGCAGAATAGTCTTCTGCCCGAACAGCCGCCGCGCCTCGTCTTGAGCGCTGGCCTGGTTCTGTTCGTGGAAATCGGCGCGGGTCAGGGTCATCACTCGCTGGCCTTGAAGGTCACCAACTCGCCCTTGCGCCACTTGGCAGCTTTGGCAGTCACGGCTTTCAGGGTCTTGGTCAGGCCTTCCTGCAGCTGTTGATGGGCGGCAAACACCATCACCACGCTGTGACCTTCCTTGAACACGATCCCCTGGCCATCGGCCGTGGTCACGAAGGCGTAATCGCCAATGCCGTAAACCGTCAGCTTGATGTCGCGGAACTTGATGTCCAGCTTGCCGCCTTCGCGACTGGGCAGCACGGACGCGCTGAAATGATCGCCGACCTTGAGTTTGAGTCCGGGTTTGTCGTCCACCACCAGGGCTGATTCGGTGTCGATTTCGGCAATGTAGATGCCTTCAGCGTTTTGTTCGGTGATGTAAACGAAACGTGACTGAAACTGCTTGACCAGCTTTGCGCGCAAATCACCCAGCACGAACAAAGCATGCATATCGAGATTACTTACTGCCAAGGAAACATCCCCACATCTGAAAAATGGTGCCGTGCGCGAAAAAAAAACGCACAGCCAAAAAAGCGGCAATGCCGAAGGTGTAGCCAAAGAACCCGGATTGAAGTCCTGAATGAGCAGTGCACTCACTTATCACGAAGCTTGAGAAGACTACTGGAACGTCACTCGCGTCGTCTTGCCTGGCGTTCGTCACAGGCTGAAGGAAAACACCCTTCCTGCTGCCAGAAAATTATGGACTATCAACTTCGGGGAAAAATCTCATCAAGAAAAAATCTTTTCCTACATATCGTCCGCAAAAAATTGCTTTAGATAAACATCATTCACCCACCAGTGAGGGTGATTCTAGAGCAGCGATGCTCTTGGAGACTAGCCAAAACGACGTACATACGTCGATTAAACAATGAAAAGGACTTCATATGTGCACGCTCACACACATTGCCTTTCCCCTGGTGCCTGATACAGAAACAACGTCGATCTCGCCGCCGATACGGTTCCATCCCCATGAACCGCTTCACGATGTCCCGACCCGCCCGCGATTTCGGGTAGTCATGGCGGGCAATGCCTTCTTCCATATCAAGGACATTTCTACAGGCAGCGTCAGAGGTTTCCGAGCTGATCATAACGAAGCGTGTGCCCTCGCCCGGCTTCTTGAATCACGTTGTTGACATGCCCGGCGCGGTCATTTCCATCGACGGTTCGTCTGCCCGCCGACTTATCTCAGCCGTCGACGGGCAACTACTGCCATACTGCCCGCCCAATAAAACGGATCCGCAAAGAATCGGGTTACGTTGACAACAACAATGTATTTCCATGGGAAGCCTGCAACGTGACGGAATTTGATATCGGCGAGTTTTTTATCCGCGGTGAAGCCAGAGAAGTCGGTGGTGAATTCCAGGCCGTGATTGTCATGCGCGCCAAACCACCACTGAAGACCGTGACGTATCACCAGGTCGAAAAGGATCGCTGGTTCAAAACCCCGGATGTTGCCGCCATTGCGGCCCAGGAGTCAGCCAGGGAACTGAAGGCGGCGGTCGATGCGGGCGCATTGAAAGCCTGATTGTCGGGTTGGCGGTCTATGCTCACTGTTGCGCCTGAACATCGCGATCGAACTCCACCCGTGCGTCGCCCTTGAAGCCAGGGTATCGCGCCCCGTTCCTCGACCCGACTGATGACCTGCAAGGAGATGAACATGGAATCACCGACCCACGACTTGAAAGGCCTTTTCGACCAGCTCGGCCTGGACTCCAGCCAGAAAGCGATCGACGACTTCATTGACAGCCATTCCCTGCGTGACGACAAGAAACTCATCGATGCCGAGTTCTGGTCACCGCAGCAGGCCGGTTTCCTCAAAGAGCAATTACGCGAAGACGCAGACTGGGCGCGGGTGGTCGACGACCTGAACCTGCGCATGCACCAGACGCACTGACAACCTCAATGCAGACTGCCAGGTCTTTCGGCGTTCAATTGCGCCAACCAGGCAGTCTTGCACTCCTCCGCTTCATCGCGACTGGAGAACGCCGTGCCCCGGCGCTCGCCATTGAGCAACACGACCCAGCAAACCTTGCGCCCCAAGGAGCGTAAATTGGCAGGTACACCGCTGCCGATCATGACCGCGACATCAACTTTGCCTTGCATGCTGCCCCCCCGAATTTCATTAGCAACCTAATTAATAGATATGCTAGTTAAATTTTCGACGAGGAAACAGCAAAACGCTGCACAGGTCCGTTGCAGCATTTGTAACAATCACTCAAGGACGAACACTGTACCTGTGGCGAGGGAGCTTGCTCCCGCTGGACTGCGTAGCAGTCCCCTGCTCTTTAGGGAAAAGAAGGGGGCCGCTTCGCGCCCCAACGGGAGCAAGCTCCCTCGCCACAGGTGCTTATCGTTCGCTCTATCTCTTGAGTGAGCAGCATTAGAGTTTCCTAGCGCGGTTTTTCCGGTTTGTAGCCCAGGCGCAAACCGCCCCAATGCCTGCCCTTGAGCGTGATCGGCACCGAGAGATCGTGCATCAACTCTCCGGTGTCGCGTGTATAGGTTTGCAGCAACACTGCCTTCTGATGGCTGCCACAGCGAATCCCGGTGCGATCAGCAAACTTGCGCTTGGTCCGGTTCTGCAAGGCATCGATCTGCGCGTCGCCCGTCAGCGGCTGACTGAACACACTGTTGTGGGTCGGCACATAACCCTGCTGGGTACAGGTGATGGCAAACACCAATCCTTCGTGGCGCGGTAACAACGGTTCCTGGATCGCCGGCAGAACCTGATCGGTGTAGCGGTCGAAGCGAGTCTGGTACTTGGTCGGGCTCGTATTGGGGATAGTCTGGTAATTGCGATCGAACAAATCGTCGAGACTGATTCGGCCGGCGTCGATATCCGCTTCGAAACGCGCTGCAATCTGGCTCGCACCTTCGCGCGCCAGGTCATAGATCCGCTGGTGATAGTCATCCAGCCCCACCTCGGCAAGACGCTCGCTGATGGTTTCGGCTTGCCCTTCCATTTGTACCGCCGCATGGGCCAGGCGTTGAGTCTGCTGGTCGCTGACCGCCAGGTCGCTGCGCATCTGTTCGATGGCGTGAAACAGGCTATCGAGTTGTTCACGGTTGGTGTCCGCGCCCTGGGAAATTTCCCCGACCCGGGATTCGACACTGGCGGCCAGACGGGCAATGTTCTCCAGGTGCTGTCCCGTTCGTTCGACCTGCTCGACACCTGCGCCCAGGTCGCTGGACAGTTGGCGGATCTGCTCCACCACCTGCGCGGTGCGTTGCTGGATATCTGCCACCATCTCACCGACTTCGCCCGTGGCGGTCGCCGTGCGTGCGGCGAGCCCGCGAACTTCGTCGGCCACCACCGCGAACCCGCGACCGTGCTCCCCCGCCCGCGCCGCTTCTATAGCTGCGTTCAACGCCAGCAGGTTGGTCTGGCTGGCGATGGACTGAATCACCAGGGTCACCCGCTGGATATCATCGCTGCGCAGGCTCAAGGCTTCGATCAGTTCGCGGCTGTTGCTGGCGCGCTGGCTGAGCTGATGCATGCACGCAATGGACTCGATCAATTCCGTGCGCCCGGCTACCCCACTTTGGTGAGCCTCACTGGCAGCACTCAGCGCCTGGCGACTGAGCGTCGAGGTGGCCTGTTCGGTGGTGATCATGACCTCGGCGTTACTGACGATCTGTGCCGCTGCCATGAGCTGCGATTGCAACTTGTCCGCCAACTGCCGAACCGAAAACGCGACACCAGCGGCCGACAGCGCATTATGGCTGGTGGTGTAGGAAAGATCGCGAGTCAACTCGCCGATGGCGTCGGAGTTAACGGAGATAGCAGCCTCCGGGGTAGCGCGCGAGCGCAGGTGAGGCAGCCAGATAATCAATACGGCCAGGGGCAGGCCAAGGTAGAGCGCCCCATCACCCTGCGTCATGCCACATAACAACAGCATCAGGGCGATACTTTGCAGCGTCGGTGTCAGCCAGCGGTTTTTCGGCAAAAGCACTGGTGCAGGCACTGCCGCAACCAGAGATCCGTCCCTCGTCATCTTCGTCACCCCGGAAAACTTCTAATTGTTGTCTTCGCATTAAGCGCCACTATAAGGCCATTATCCATGCGCCTTTAGTCGCGAACGTTGCAGCAGATCAATAGAAGAACCGGGAAATCGAAGACGGCAGAAAACAAAGATCGCAGCCTGCGGCAGCGCCCTACTTCAATTGCGTAGGAGCTGCCCCAGGCTGCGATCTTTTCAAGGCAGCCCGGATCAAAGGGGCTGCCTCACAGAATCAGGCCTGACGCTGGTGCTTGTCGATTTGCTCGTGGCGTTCTTGAGCTTCGATGCAGTACTTGGTGGTCGGGCTGATCAGCAGGCGCTTGAGGCCAATCGGCTCGCCGCTGTCGTCGCACCAGCCGAAGCTGTCTTCCTTGATGCGTTCCAGCGCTTGTTCCAACTGAGGCAGCATGCGCTGGTCGCGATCGATCGCGTTCACCAGCCAGGTGCGCTCTTCTTCGACCGAAGCCGCGTCTGCCGGATCGGCCGGGGTGTCCAGGCTTTCGATCGCGATACGGTTCTGCTCGATGCGCTCATGGGTTTCGACTTTCATGTTCTGCAACAGCTCTGAGAAAAAAGCATGTTGCTCGGCATTCATGTAGTCATCCGCCGGCATGGCCAGCAACTTGTCCTTTGTCATTGATATCTCTATAAAAAAACGTGCATTAAGGCGAATAAGGGAGCGTTCCGGCAGACCTGGGCAGGCCATCGGAAAGGCGCCGTTTGTTCCAAGCGCCACCCGGCACTCAATTTACGAGGGGCGGCAGTCTACGGCCGACTTGAGGCCTCAGCAACTGAAAAGACAGCGAATTTGTCCGACAAAGCCCTGAAAATGCTCTACGGCAGGCTTTGAGGCGGTAATCGGAGTGCCTTTATAGCAAGAAATTCAATCGAGCGGCTGTATATAGAAGACAAGCGGCTGCCACCGGGCATTTTTCACTGTCATTTGCAGGGCTGCGAACCTCAGCTAAGGTTGTCCCTCCCAAAATGGCCATATAAAGGAAAGGACCATGAAGCTGATCGGTATGCTCGACTCGCCCTACGTAAGGCGCGCAGCCATTTCTGCCAAATGTCTGGGAATCACGCTGGAACATCAATCGGTGTCGGTGTTCCGCCACTTCGAACAATTCCAGCAGATCAACCCGGTGGTGAAGGCGCCTACCCTGGTGCTGGATGACGGCGGCGTGTTGATGGATTCGACACTGATCATCGACTATCTGGAAACCCTGGCCGGCACTAGTCTGATGCCCGTCGAACCGAATCAGCGCCTGCGCGCATTGCGCCTGATTGGCCTGGCGCTGGCCGCCAGCGAAAAATCCGTGCAGCTTTACTACGAACGCAACCTGCGGCCGGCAGAAATTCAGTTCGAACCTTGGGTGCAGCGGGTCGAGGGACAACTCGCGGCAGCCTATACGGCGCTGGAGCAGGAACTGGAAAAGCAGCCGCTGAAAACTGACGGTGCGATTGAGCAGGATGGCATCACCCTCGCCGTGGCCTGGAGCTTCACCAACCTGGTGGTGCCGGATCAGGTGAATGCAGCGCACTTTCCGCGGATCGCCGCGTTCACGGCGTATGCCGAAGGGCTTGAGGTGTTTGTGGATACGCCGATCGAATAGATAGATTCGCTTCGCCTGACCTGCCGTCTTCGCGAGCAAGCCCGCTCCCACAGTAATTTTCGTCGTACGCGGACTTTGTGTTCGACATCACTCCATTGTGGGAGCGAGCTTGCTCGCGATGGCGCCGGGTCAGTCGACACATGCATTGCCTGTCAGCCCGCTATCGCGAGCCAGATGAAAGTTAATTTATTAAGTCGCTGGCAATTCTTGGCAAAATGTTCGCAACTTCGTATTGAACTGCTTATCAGGCCAGCCTTATGACCCGCATCTTGACCATCGAAGACGACGCCGTGACCGCCCGGGAAATTGTCGCCGAACTGAGCAGCCACGGCCTCGACGTCGACTGGGTCGACAATGGCCGCGAAGGGCTGGAACGTGCGGTCAGCGGTAATTATGACCTGATCACCCTCGACCGCATGTTGCCCGAGCTCGATGGCCTGGCGATCGTCACCACGCTGCGGACCATGGGCGTGACTACGCCGATCTTGATGATCAGCGCGCTGTCGGATGTCGATGAGCGAGTGCGCGGCTTGCGCGCTGGCGGCGACGACTACCTGACCAAACCCTTCGCCACCGATGAAATGGCCGCCCGGGTCGAAGTCCTGCTGCGCCGGCAGAACACCGTGACCGCCCAGGCCACCACGCTGCGGGTGGCGGATCTGGAGCTGAACCTGATCAGCCACGAAGCCAGCCGCGACGGCCAACTGCTGACGCTGTTGCCCACCGAATACAAGTTGCTGGAATTCCTGATGCGCAATACCGGGCAAATCCTGTCGCGGATGATGATTTTCGAAGAAGTCTGGGGGTACCACTTCGACCCCGGCACCAACCTGATCGACGTACACATTGGCCGTCTGCGCAAGAAGATCGACCCGCCTGGCAATGTCCCACTGATTCGGACCGTGCGAGGCTCGGGTTATGTCATTGCCGAACCCGTCTAAAGGCTGGCGCTCTTCCAGTAGTCGCCTGCTTGCGCTCTACAGTTCGCTGTTCGTGATCTGGAGCGGGATTCTCATGGGGGTCATGTACTACGAGGTTTCCGCTTACCTGGACAACCTGGCCAAGCATTCGCTGATGCAGCGCCAGCACCTGTTTTCACGCTTCTCCGGCGAGCAACTGGTGGACGCCCTCGCCGTCAGCATGACCTTCGACATCCGCGGCATCGACGCCTACGGCCTGTTCGATGCCCAACACCGTTACCTCAGCGGCGCCCTGCGCTACATTCCGGACGGCTTGCCGCTCGACGGCAAGATCCACATGCTCAACGACTGCGATGCCTCCGACGACACCGACGACCAGACGCTGCCTGCCGACAGTTGCGACGCCGTGGCGACCCGCACCCTCGACGGCCGCTGGCTGGTGCTGGTGCGTGACAACGGTTCGTTGTTTGCCGTGACCCGGATCATCCTTCACGCCTTGTTCTGGGGGGTGACGCTGACCATTGTGCCGGGCATTGTCGGCTGGTATTTGCTGCGGCGCCGTCCGTTGCGGCGCATTCGTGGGATTCAGGCCAGTGCCGAGGCCATCGTCGCCGGCGACCTGAGCCGGCGCCTGCCACTGTCCAATCGGCGTGACGAACTGGACATGCTCGCCGCCATCGTCAACGCCATGCTAGAACGCATCGAGCGCTTGATGAACGAGGTCAAGGGTGTGTGCGACAACATCGCCCATGACCTGCGCACGCCCCTGACCCGCCTGCGCGCGCAGCTTTACCGCATGCAGCAGCAAGCCGGCGAAGGCTCGCCACAGGCCATGCAACTGGACCTGGTGCTGGCCGAGGCCGACACCCTGATGGCGCGCTTCCGTGGTTTGCTGCGGATCTCCGAACTGGAAGATCGCCAGCGCCGCTCCGGTTTCGTACAACTGGACCCGGTGCCGTTGCTGCAAGAGCTGCATGAGTTCTATCTGCCCCTGGCGGAAGACGACGGCCTGGTTTTTCAACTGCACCTGCCCGCCTCATTGCCACCCCTCAATGGCGATCGGGCACTGCTGTTTGAAGCCGTGGCGAACCTGCTAAGCAATTCGATCAAATTCACCCCGCCCGGTGGTGCGGTGATTTTGCGTGGGGTCAACGATGGCGGGCATACACGGATCGAAGTGCTCGACTCCGGCCCGGGCATTCCCGAGGCGGAACGTGAGGCGGTGTTCCAGCGTTTCTATCGTGCCGAGGCGGGCAATCAAAAAAGCGGCTTCGGGCTGGGGCTGTCCATCGTCGCGGCGATTGTCAGCCTGCACGGGTTTACCCTGGAGGTAGGCAACAGCGAACTGGGTGGCGCGCGGCTGGTGCTCAATTGTCGGGAGAGTTTGATTCCACCGGCTTGATGCGCACTCCAAAACAATGAAGATCCATTGTGGGAGCGGGCTTGCTCGCGAATGCGGTTTCTCATTCAACAAATATGTTGTTTGACTCTCCGCTTTCGCGAGCAAGCCCGCTCCCACAGGAAATGGTGTTTTGACTGTCAGACCGGGTAATTGGCCCGCAGCGCCTCAAGCCCACCCTGATAGATGCCGGTAAACAACGCCTCCACTTCCTCGTTGCTCACACCCACCGGCTCGAACCTCCCGGACCAGGTCACCCGCGCGCCCTCGCCTTGCGCCTCGACCTTGATCGTCGCCAGATAATCAGTCGCCGGAAAGGGTGCCTGTAAAATCGAGTAGCTGTAGGTTTGAGCCGCGTTGTCGAACGCTTGCAGACGTTCGATCACCACAGCGCCGTCCGCCGTTTGCAGGCTGCGCACGCGCCCGCCTTCGCTGAGCTCGCTCTTGGGAATGAACGGCAGCCAGTCCGGCAGCGAGTTGAAACCGCCAATCAATTGCCAGACCTGTTCGGCCGAAGCCGGGATATCGATGAAGGCTGATGCAGTTGCCATGAAATGTTCTCTCTAATCTAAAAGGTTCAAATGGCCAGGCTGTCGACGACACCGCCGTCAACTCGCAAGGCAGCGCCGGTGGTGGCCGAGGATAACGGCGAAGCGATGTAGGCCACCAGATTGGCGACTTCCTCGACATCCGCCACGCGCTGGATGATCGACGTCGGCCGGGCCTTGCGCACGAATGCATCGGCTTCGTCCCGGGCACTGCGCCCCGATTCTGCGGTGGCGTCCTTGAGCATTTCTTCCAGGCCATCGGTAAAGGTCGGGCCGGGCAGGATCGCATTGACCGTCACGCCAGTGCCGGCCAGGCGTTTGGCCAGGCCATGGGACACGGCCAGATTGGCGCTTTTGGTCACGCCATAGTTGATCATGTCCGCCGGTGTCGCCACGCCGGATTCCGAAGACAGGAAGATCACCCGCCCCCAGCCCTGCTTGACCATGTCCGGCGTGTAATGCCGGGACAGGCGCACGCCGGAGATCACGTTGACCTCGTAGAAGCGTGTCCACTCACTGTCCGGTGCGTCGAAGAAATCCACGGTGTTGAAGATCCCGAGGTTGTTCACCAGGATGTCCGCCCGAGGTTCGGCGGCGAACAATATTTCGGCGCCTTCGGCGGTGCCGAGGTCGGCGGTCACGCCGCGCAATTGCGCGCCGGGTACACGTTGGCGAATGCTCGCCAGCGCCTGCTCGACCTTGGCCGTGTCGCGGCCGATCACCACCACCGTGGCGCCCGCCTCGGCCAGCGCCTGGCTGATGCCCAGGCCAATGCCGGCGGTACTGCCGCTGACGATTGCCAGTTTTCCACTCAAATCAATCTTCATGCTCAAGCTCCAGTGAGGGGCAAGGGTGCGCGCTCGGAAACCAGCTTCGCCTCACGCATCGCCTGCCAGAATGCAGCGGGAATCACCGCCGACAACGCGGCCACATCTTCGGCGATCCGGTCCGGGCGACTGGAGCCCGGAATCACCGCGGCCACTGCCGGGTTGGCCAACGAGAATTGCAATGCAGCGGCTTTGACGTCGACACCGTGGGCCGCCGCAATGCGTTTGATCTGCTCGACCTTGTTGATGATCGCCGGGCTGGCCTTCTGGTATTCGAAGTGCGCGCCACCGGCGAGGATGCCCGAGCTGTACGGGCCACCGACCACGATTTCGACGTTCTGCGCCTGAGCTGCGTCCATCAGACGCTGCAAGGCACGATCATGGTCGAGAAGAGTGTAGCGGCCAGCCAACAGGAAACCGTCCGGCTGCGCTTCGCTCAGATCAAGGGTCAGTTCGCACGGCTCGACCTTGTTCACCCCCAGGCCCCAGCCCTTGATCACGCCCTCTTCGCGCAAACGCGTCAGCACTTTGAAGGCACCGGTACGGGCCTGGTTGAAGTACTCCAGCCATTGATCGCCGTAGAAATCCTGGGCGATATCGTGCACCCAGACGATGTCCAGGCGATCGGTTTGCAGGCGCTTGAGGCTGTCCTCGATCGAACGCATCGTTGCATCGGCGCTGTAGTCGTTGACGATCCTGTTCGGCCGGCCGTGCTCGAACACTCCGCTCTTCTCGCCCAGGTCACGGGCGGCGGCGTCTTCGACTTCATCGAGGATCACCCGGCCGACCTTGCTGCTCAGTACATAGTCGTCACGGTTGTAGCGCGACAGTGCGGCGCCAAGGCGAATCTCCGACAGGCCCGAACCGTAGAACGGCGCGGTATCGAAGTAGCGCACGCCGGCCTCCCAGGCCGCGTGGACAGTCGCCTGCGCTTCTTCTTCCGGGATGGCGCGGAACATGTTGCCCAGCGGCGCGGTACCGAAACCCAGCACGCCAGGCAGTTTGTCTTTCAAGCTCATGGATGATTCCTCGTCAGTAGTCAGGGGTCAGTGATGACCGTTGAGCAGATCCTAGATTGCGAGGATCTGACCGTCCAAGACATAATGTGCAGTACTTGAGTCCCTACAGGTCTGACATGATCGACATCCGCCAATTGCGCTACTTCGTCGCCGTCGCCGAGGAAGAACACGTCGGGCGCGCCGCCGAACGCCTGCACATTTCCCAGTCGCCCCTGAGCCGGCAGATCGCCCAGCTCGAAGAACGCCTGGGCCTGACCCTGTTCGAGCGCAGCCAGCAACGCATCCGCCTGACCCGCGACGGCCAGACCTTCCTTGCCGAAACCCGCGCCCTGCTGACCCACGCCAATCGCCTGGAATCCCTCGGCAAGCGTCTGGGCCGCGGCGAGGAAGGCGGCTTGTGCATCGGCTACATCGAAAACGCCATGCACGCTGGCGTGCTGCCCAATGCCTTGCGCGTGTTGCGAGTCGACCGGCCCAACGTGCACGTGGCGCTGTACAACCTCAGCTCGGCCGAACAACTCGAAGGCTTGCGCCAGCGTAGCCTGGACATCGCCCTGGTCAGCGAACCACCGACCGATGACGACCCCGACCTGCTGGGTTTCCAGGTGCTGGACGACCCGATGCTGCTGGCCCTGCCCGAGCACCATCGGCTGGCGCAGCAGACCGTGCTGACCCCGGCGGACCTCGCCGATCAGGAGTGGATTGGCGTGCAACACCGACAAAACGCCAGTTGCCACGACGACTTCGTCAGCGCCTGCATCCGCGCCGGCTTCACCCCGGATATCCGCATGCAAGCCACCGAACCCTTCACCGCACTGGGGCTGGTCGCGTCGGGGCTGGGCATCGCGATGATCCAGAAAGGCCTGAGCCGCAACGCCCCGCCGGGGGTGGTGCTGCGGGAAGTGCCATGGATTTGCTTCACCACGCCATTGTGGGCGGCGTGGCACCGGATCAATTTGCGGCCGCTGGTGGAGACATTCCGCAAAATGTTGACCGAGCCTGAATCCACCCCATAAACCTGTGGGAGCGGGCTTGCTCGCGAAAGCGGCAGGTCAGGCAACATTGATGTCACTGACACTCCCTCTTCGCGAGCAAGCCCGCTCCCACAGGTTTCGTGCTCAGCCCAAAGCCATGTTTTTGTCGTGACAACCGCACATTAAACATCGACTGACCGCCCTTGTTTAACGGCTGTCAGCGTAACTTGATGAAAGCTACAACGCCTTGCGTCATTGCCTACGGGTACGCCAGAATCCGCCGGCTTACGCGTCTTGGGTCCGGGCTTTATCGTTAGCCGGTCGCTGAAAAACAGCGATCGGGTTTGGTAGCCCGGAGTACTGCGCGTAGCGCCACTTCAAGCAGTTGCTGCTTTTATGGTCGTCATGCGCAGGGCCTCTTCGGGGGCGCCGGTTCCAGTACTCCGGTCTACCAACCTGTGCATGGCCACCGCCCTTCGTTTGGTAGCGAAAGTGATGGCTCCAATTTTTACAGTACTGGAGTTCTATCGATGATCAAACCAACACCCAACCCGCCAGAAACCGATCCAGCCTCCCCCTACGAAAGCCCCGACTCCAAGCAATTCCACGAAGCGGCCGAGCGCGCCCTCAATCACTACCTCAACCCCGCCGCCAACATCATGGCCACGCCCCACAAACCGTCCACGATGTTCACCATCAACCCCGACATCGACACCGAGACCCTGTTGGCCCACGCCTGCGAATCACTGGCCTCGGCCAATGTGATGACCAACGATCTGGCGGGTTTTCTTGAGGGCTCGCACCGCAACACACTGCTGGGCATTGCACAGGTCATCATGCTGGGTGAGTTGGCAGTGAACCGGGCGCTGGATCGACTTGATCCGCCTGAGTAAAGCGCCGAACGTGTGGGAGCGGGCTTGCTCGCGAATGCGGACGTTCAGTCGCCTTGATGTTGTCTGACACTCAGCGTTCGCGAGCAAGCCCGCTCCCACAGTTGATTGATGCCGTACGCAGCATTTTTGCTCGCTGGCGATCCCGTGTGGGAGATCCTTTGGAACGGGGTCAACGATAACGATCCGGCAGAACGCTGGTTGCGTTGGAAAATTGCACAGCACATGGCGGTTCCACCACCGGCACATTGACGGGGCGGAACAGGAACGGCTCGGATTCGCGCAGGTACACCGGCATGTCGGTCACCGGTGGCATGGCCGGAATCTCGAAGTACATCTGCACCACCCAGCCACGGTGATAGCTGGCATGGTTGACCACGTGCAGCAGCATCGCGCCGGCGCTCATGATGCCGCTTTCGCCCGAGACAAAGGTGAACTCCACGGACCTGTCCAGGGAGGCATCGGTTTGCCGGGCGCTCCAGTCGCAATACCAGCGATCGATCTCTTTTTGCGCCATGCGCAGTTCGGACAGATCGGCATGCAGCAGATCGTGTGAAGTCTTGAAGTTATGTCCCCGGCCTTCAAGGTGCGCCCGCCAGATGCAATCCACCACGTAGACGTGATTGAGGGTACCGATCATGTTTTTGAACACCGACACCCGTTCTTTTTTGACTTCGCCCGGTGGGAGCGCCGCGAGGCTGTCGAAGAGGCGCTGATTGGCCCAGCGTTTGTAATCGGCCAGCAGGCAGGCAGTGCGTACGGTGATCATCAGAGTTCTCCGATGGCGATAGGCGCACTCCCCAGCATAGACCCGATGGCCGACGGGCAGCACCAACACTGATCATCGGTCGTTCAGGCGCGCCAGCACACGGTCGACGGTGCTGGGGAACTCTCGGCGACCGCCGCGCATCCTAAATTATGTGGTACTTCCCTTATGCTTCATGCTGTCGGAGGACACCGTCATGCGCCGTCTGCTTATCATTTCATCGCTGGTACTTTGTTTGCCCGCAGGTTCCGTTCTGGCCAAAGTGGATGCCGAAGATGTCGCCACCTCGGCCGGGGTTTCCGCCTCGCTGTACTCGACGTTCAAAGACCACAAACTCATGATTCCCGCCCGGGATGACGCCTCCAGCTTCGTCGCCAGTGGTGGGGCGATTCGTGGTGCTTATCTGGAGGCGGTGTTGAAAAAAATCCGTCAGGACAATCCCGCCCTCAACAACGCAAGCGACGAAGACCTGGCCCGCGCCATCCTCGTTCAGGAAGGCGTTGCCGCCGATCACTGAGGACCATCATCGCCAGCAGTGGGGCTTGTGACACCGGGATAGCGTTTCCAGCCCTACCTGGCCTGCGTGCCAGTGGACAAGCGTGCCCACCCGGCCACGAGTTGCGCGTTGATACTCACCCCACCGCACACCACGACCACCACGTCATGGGCATCGGCAATCGCCGGGTGATTCAGGTAGGCAATCGCCAATGAAACTCCGCACGCCGGCTCGACCAACTGACGCAAATCATTGGCGTAACGCACCACGCCCATGATCGCCTCATCATCACTGAGCACAACGCATTCATGGGGGAAATCGCCAATGTGCCTGACCGGCCACGCGGCTACTTGCGCGGCACCCAGGGACGTGGCAACGGTGTCGATTTTCGCCAGTTTGACCGGGTGCCCGGCCGCCATCGCCGCGGCGAACGATGCCGCGCCCTCGGTTTCGCAGGCAATGAGCCGACAATCGGTGCGTCCATGACGGATCAGACCGGTGAGCAGCCCCGCCAACAGGCCACCACCGCCAACCGAGGTCACCAGCACATCGACCTGCGGACAGTCTTCGAGGATTTCATCGACTATTGTGCTGTGCCCTTCCCACAACACCGGGTGGTCGAAGGCCGGCACGAATTCGCTGCGCGGGTCCTGGGCGAGTTCCTGTGCCCGTTGATTGGCTTCGTCCCAGACCTTGCCGTGCACGATCACCTCGGCGCCGGTCTTGCTGATCCGCGCCCGGGTGCTTTGCGGAGTCGTATGCGGCACCACGATGCATGCCTTGAGCCCCAGACGGGCTGCAGCCATGGCCGTGGCCAGCCCCGCGTTCCCGGCGGAGGGACAGACCACTTCGCGCTTGCCCTGCTCCGCCGCCCGGCTGCACAGCAAACCCATGCCGCGCATTTTGAACGAGCCGCTGGGTTGCAGGTTTTCCAGTTTCAGCCAGATACGCCGGGTCGGGGTCGACAGGCCAGGGTGCAGGATCAAAGGCGTTCGGATGTGAAGCATATGAACTCCTGTTACACGCCACCGGCTCGTCGAACTCCTGCGAGCCGGTGGTGAACAGTCCTCTCTCCCAAGCTTAGTTCACCCGGCCTCGGGGCGACCGTCTCAGCGATAACGCGGCGCTGCTGCGCAGTTGCCAAACAACCCGGACAGCGTCCGGCGCTGGGCTTCGTAACGGTCCCACTGGCTGCCATCGTGCAGGCCCGGAATGGTGACCACTTCGCCGGCCGCCAGGCCAACGAGCGCGGCATCGACCATGTCTTCGGCGGACATCACGATTTCTTTCGGCAGGTTTTCCACCGGGTTGCCGGCCTCGCTCCAGAAATCGGTGGCGGTCGCCCCCGGCAACACCGCCTGGATGCGTACGCCCTTGTCCGCCAGTTCATGCTGCATCGACTGGCTCAGTGCCAGGACAAACGCCTTGGTCCCGCCGTACACGCCGTTGAGGATTTCCGGGGCGATGGCGACGATGGAGGCGATATTGATCACGGTGCCGCTGCCCCGGGCGACGAAGCCCGGTACAGCCGCATAGGCCAGGCGCATCAACGCTGTCACATTGAGGTTGATCATCGTGTCCATGTCGTCCACTGGACTGGCGAGCAGCGGC
This sequence comes from Pseudomonas sp. GM48, assembly GCF_000282335.1. GTDB lineage: Bacteria > Pseudomonadota > Gammaproteobacteria > Pseudomonadales > Pseudomonadaceae > Aquipseudomonas. The sequence continues at coordinate 10,768 of NZ_AKJM01000066.1, read as the reverse complement.
ATGACGCCGCCGACCCCGGCATTGTTGACCAACAGGGTGATGCTGGCGTCGCTGCGCAGGATCTGTTCGACCCGCAGCGAATCCACCTTGTTCGTCAGGTCGGCGGCAACCACTTCCACGGTGCGCCCGGTTTCGTCGCTCAAATGGCTGGCCAGGGCATTGAGTCTGGCCTGGCTGCGGGCCACCAGGATCAGGTCGTAACCCTGCCGGGCGAGGCGATCGGCATACACCGCGCCAATGCCCGAAGAAGCGCCGGTGATCAGTGCAGTGCCTTTGGATGAAAGAGCCATGGTGCAATTCCTCTACGGTGAGGCGAGAGATTCGCCGGGTGCAGACCGTTATAAAGGGACTTTCTACTGTCTCAAATGACGTTTAAAGTACGTTTTTCGGACACAACCGTTTGAGGACAGATCCATGATCAGCGTGGCGTTCGTGGTTTTCGAGGGTTTCCAGTCCATGGCACTGGCCGCCATGCCGGTGTTCGAGTACGCCAATTTCAGTGCCGCAGAGACGCTGTATGACGTGCGCGTGCTGTCCGAAAACGGACACAACCTGCGGGCCTCCGGCGGCTTGAGCGTCGGCACGGAGGCATTCGACGGGCGCGTGTTCGACACGGTGATCGTGGTCGGTGGCGACGCCATCGTCGAACAGGCGCCCGAGGCTGTGCTGGATTACCTGCGGGCCAGCATCAACACGGCACGCCGGACGGCGTCGATCTGCTCCGGGGCGTTCGTCATGGCCCAGGCCGGTTTGCTGGACGGGCGGCGGGCCACCACTCACTGGGCCTATGCCCGGGAACTGCAAGCGCGGTTTCCGGCGATCAAGGTCGAAGCCGATCGCATCTATGTGATCGACGGTTCGATCTGGACCTCCGCCGGCATGACAGCGGGTATCGACCTCGCATTGGCCATGGTCGAAAAGGACTACGGCGCCGAGCTGGCCCGGGCGGTGGCACAGAAACTGGTGATGTACCACCGCCGCGCTGGCGGCCAGTCGCAGCACTCGGCGCTGCTGGAGCTGGAGCCTAAATCCGATCGCATTCAAACCGTACTCGGCTACGCCCGGGAACACCTTGCACAGCCGCTTTCGGTGGAGCAACTGGCGCAAGTGGCCAACCTCAGCCCTCGGCAATTCAGCCGGGCGTTTCGCGCCGAAACCGGGCAATCGCCGGCCAAGGCCATCGAAAACCTGCGCCTGGAAGCGGCCCGACAGATGCTTGAACGCGGACGCCTGACCCTCGACCAGATCGCCCTGGAAACCGGGTTCAGTGATCGACGACGCATGCGTGAAACATTCCTGCGGGTGTTCGGACAACCGCCACAGGTGATTCGGCGCAACGCAAGAGCGCAGGTGGCTTGATCGCGCCCTCGCCCTGCGCGGGAGTGATCGCTATCTACACTGAACATAACGGTGGCAGCTGTTGGAGGCACCATGAAAATCTCGGCCAAACTGGCGTTTTTCGCCATCGTCAGCACCCTCGCCTACCTCGCCCTGGCAATCTGGGGGCTGGGTGGCTTCGCGGCTTATTTCAGCCACGGTTCTCTGGTCGTCGTTGCCCTGGCCACCCTGGTCATGGCCATCGCATCACTGTTCACCGAGGTCAACCTGAGTTCGGGGGAACGCGAAGACCGGGCCAATCGCTGGGTCCTCCCGGCTTTCGGCGTGATCGGTGTGTTGAGCGGCTTTCTGCCGGCCTATACCGACCGCATCGATTTCTGGACTTTCGGTGGTGAGGGCGTGCGTTGGCTCGGGGCGCTGCTGTTCATCGTGGGCGGCGCGCTGCGGTTGTGGCCGGTGTTTGTGCTGGGCAAGCGCTTCAGCGGGCTGGTGGCCATCCAGCCGGGGCATCAGCTGGTCACCGAGGGGATTTACCGTAACCTGCGCAACCCCAGCTATCTGGGGATGATGGTCATCGCCGTGGGCTGGGCACTGGCCTTTCGTTCGGGGGTTGGGTTGTTGCTGGCAGCCTTGACCTTGATCCCGCTGATTGCCCGGATTCACTCGGAAGAGGCTTTGCTGAAGGCGCAGTTCGGCATCGAATACGAAGCCTATTGCGCCCGCTCCTGGCGGCTGGTTCCCGGACTTTACTGACTGGAACACTCATCCCCCTGTGGGAGCGGGCTTGCTCGCGAAGGCGTCCTTTCAGTCGACATGTTGTTTGAATGATGGACCGCTTTCGCGAGCAAGCCCGCTCCCACATTAGATGGCGTGCAGGCGCAGACCTGCGGCATCCACCTGAACCCGCACCGACTCATAACTTGCCAACGTCGCATGGGACGTCTCGATCGGCTGCTCATGGGTCGCCGTGACAATCATCAAATCCGCCCCCGCCGCCTCGGCCGCCAGAATCCCCACCGTGGCGTCTTCAAAAATCAGACATTGCGCAGGCTCGACGCCCAGGCGCCTGGCTGCGAGTTTGTACCCCGCTGGATCGGGCTTGCCGGCTGTTACGTCCTCGGCAGTCACCAGCACCTCAGGCTCGGGAATCCCCGCCGCCGCCATCCGTCGCAACGCCAGTTCCCGTGGCGCGGAAGTGACGATGGCCCACTGATGAGCCGGCAGTGATTTGAGAAAGTCCGCTGCGCCAGCTACTTCAAATACCCCGTCGACATCCTCGACTTCCGCTTCGGTAATCCAGGCGGCTTCGGCCTCGGCATCCACCCCGGGCAACCCCAGGCGCCTGATGGTATCGATGGCGCGGGCGCCGTGAATGGTCGGCAGGAAGGTTTCGACATCGACACCATGACGCACCGCCCAGGTTGTCCAGACCCGCTCGGCGGCAGCAATGGAGGTCAGGACGGTGCCGTCCATGTCGAACAGAAAGGCACGGTAAGTCGAGTTGAAAACAGAATGATCAGACAAGGAATAGAACCTCGCAGGTGCCGCACGGATTTGCCCGGCAATGTAGCATCTGCGAGCGCTTCAGTTGAGTCTCCTGGACTTGAAGGCGTCATCGACACAGTCCAGCAACGGACCGATGGCCCAGGGTTTCTTGATGAACGAAACGGCGTGTCGCACCCCGGAGCTGGCCGGGGTTTCGAAACCGGACATGATCATGATCGGCTTGTCCGGCCAGCGATCACCGAATTGGTTGGCCAGGTCCGCACCATTGAGCGTGCCGGGCATGGTGATGTCCGTCAGCAGCAAGCCCACCTCCGGCGCATGCTGTTCCAGATAGATGGCTGCCGCGTCCGCACTGACATGCGGCTCGACGACAAAACCTTCCTCCTGAAGAATCTCACAGAGAAACTCCAGGATCAGCGGGTCGTCCTCAACCACCAGAATCAACCTGCCAGGATGATCTGCGCCCGCTGTCGGTACTCGACTCATGACCGTGCCGCTCCCTGATTGCCTCAATGATTTCGCAGGCTCTAGCCCGCCACTTAAAGTTATGAGCAGCGGATTCGGCGGAAATTCATTTTTGATACAGCCAGGTGACCGGCATCAAGCGTCCTGCAGGATCAGGTCGGCCCCCTTCTCCGCCACCATCAGCACGGCGGCGTGGGTGTTGCCCGACGTCACGTTGGGAAAAATCGACGCATCGACGATGCGCAAACCGCCCACCCCGTGGACCTTGAGGCGCTTGTCCACCACCGATTTGCGTTCGTCCGAGCCCATGGCGCAGGAACCACACAGGTGGTAAATCGAGCCACTGTTTTCGCGGAAGTACTGCAACATCTGTTCGTCGGTTTCGACCACCGGTCCCGGCAACACTTCTTCGACTGTGATGTCCTTGAGCGCCGGGGCCTGCATGATCTTGCGCATCAGGCGGCTGCCCTGGATCACCTCGTCGATGTCCTTCTGGGTGCTCAGGTAATTCGGGTCGATCAGCGCCGCATCCCGCGGGTTTTTCGAAGCGATTTCGATGTGCCCGCGACTGGTCGGCCGGCATGGGTTGAAGCACAGCAGGAAGCCTGAGTACGGCTCGGGCTTGAGGCTGGCCTTGTTGTTTTTCGGGATCTGGTACGACAGCGGGTTGAAGTACAACTGCAAGTTCGGGTTGGTCTGCTGCGCGTCGCCACGGAAGAACCCGCCGGCCTGGTTGACGCTCATCGCCAGCGCGCCCTTGCGGGTGAACAGGTACTTCAGGCCCAGTTTGAACTGGCCGAACAACGAACTGAGCTGATCGTTGAGTGTCGGGATGTTGGCCTTGTAGTAGTAACTGGTGCACAGGTGATCCTGCAGGTTCTGTCCCACCGCCGGCAGGTGCTTGACCATCGGGATGTTGTGCCTGGCCAGCAGCGCCTGATCGGCCACGCCGGACAGTTGCAGAATCTTCGGTGTGTCCACGGCACCGGCGCAGAGGATCACTTCCTTGTTGGCCCTGAAGGTTCGCACCACGCCGTGCTGGGTGATGGAGATCCCGGTAGCACGTTGCCGGTCGTCGAACAGCACCCGGTCCACCAGGGCAAAATGCTCGACCGTCAGGTTCGGCCGGCTTAATGCCGGGTGCAAATGGGCGAAGCTGCTGGAGCAACGCTGGCCGTCGCGGGTATTGACGTCGTAGATGCCCGCACCTTCGAATTTCGGCCCGTTGAAGTCGTCGCTGATGGGGTAGCCCAGTTCATCGCAGCCCTTGAGGAACACATCGCAGATCGGATGGGTCTGGCCCTTCATCGGGGTGATGCTGATCGGGCCGTTGCCGCCGTGGTACTCGCTGTCACCCAGCGGGTGGTTTTCCAGTTTGCGGAAGTACGGCAGCACGTCCTTGAAACCCCAGCCGTCGTTGCCGTTGGCCGCCCAGTCATCGAAGTCATGGGCCTGGCCACGCACGTAGATCATCGCATTGATCGAACCCGAGCCACCCTGCACCTTGCCGCGCGGGGCGTAGATTTCGCGGTTGTTCAACTGCTTTTGCGGGCGGCTGTAGTACATCCAGTTGAAGGTCGGGTTGTAATACATTTTGGCGAAGCCGACCGGGATCTTGAACCAGAAGGATGAGTCTTTCCCGCCCGCCTCCAGCAGCAACACCGTGTGTTTCCCGGAAGCCGAGAGGCGATTGGCCAGAACGCAGCCTGCTGCGCCGGCGCCAGCGATGATGTAGTCGTATGTCATGCACGGTTACCGCGTAAGTCGTTGTACAAAAAAAGCCGGAATGGGCAAGTACTGCTTCTGTGGGAGCGGGCTTGCTCGCGAAGAGGCCGTGTCAGTCGATATCTTGGTTGAATGACACACCGCTTTCGCGAGCAAGCCCGCTCCCACATGGGCTGTGCCCGGCGACCGGAATTCCCGTCAGCCCCTGGCCGGCGAAGTGTCCTTGACGTCTGCCGGGGTCGGCGCCATTTGCAGGTGCAACCGCTCACCGGTGTACGGCGAATGCTTGCGCACCACATCCATGTTCAGCTCCACGCCAAGGCCCGGCTCGGTGGACGGGATGATGTAGCCGTCCTCCCACTGCAAGGGTTTGGTCAGGACTTCGGCATGGAAACCGCCCCAGGTCATGATGCTTTCCTGGATCAGGAAGTTCGGCGTGCAGGTCGCCAGCTGGAAACTCGCCGCCGCGCCGATCGGACCGTTGTAGAGGTGCGGGGCGATCTGCGCGTACCAGGCTTCGGCCATGCTCGCGATCTTCTTCGCTTCCAGCAGGCCACCGCAGCGTGCGACGTTCATTTGCAGGATCGACGCACCGCCAGCCTGCAACAGCTTGAAGAATTCGTACTTGGTGGTCAGGCGTTCACCGGTGGCAATCGGGATGCTGGTCTTGGCCGCGACTTGCGCCATCGCGTCTTCCTGGCCTGGCGGCACCGGCTCTTCGAACCACAGCGGGTCGTACTTCTCCAGGCGCTTGGCCAGACGAATGGCCGAGGACGGCACCATTTGCCCGTGGGTGCCGAACAGCAAATCGCACTTGTCACCCACCGCTTCGCGGATCTTGCGGCAGAAGGTTTCGCAGCGCTCCAGCACTTCCAGGGAAATCTGGTGACCAGAGTACGCGGTGTACGGCCCGGCCGGGTCGAACTTCACGGCGGTGAAGCCTTTGTTCATGTTTTCGATGGCGCACTCGGCGGCCAGGTCGGGGTCGTCGTAGTCGTACTCACCCTTGCTGTTGACCGGGTACAGGTAGGTGTAGGAACGCAGCTTTTCGTGGACCTTGCCGCCGAGCAACTCGTACACCGGTTTGTTCGCCGCCTTGCCGATGATGTCCCAGCAGGCCATCTCCAGGCCGCTGACCACGCCCATCATGGTCAGGTCCGGGCGCTGGGTGAAGCCGCTCGAATAAGCCTGGCGGAAAAAACGTTCGATGTGGTGCGGGTCCTGGTTCAGCAGGTAGCGTTCGAACACGTCTTCGATGATCGGCAGCATGGCCTTGGGGCCGAAGGTCGCGGCGTAGATTTCGCCGACGCCTTCGATGCCGCAGTCGGTCTTGAGCTTGACGAACAGCCAGTACATCCCGCCGATGTGCGGCGGTGGAACGGCAACGATATGGGTTTCAAGGGCGACGATTTTCATCTCAGGCACCTGTCTTTTTCAAATTAGTCGTGTTCAAGGATTTACGATTGATCCGTGCGCGCAGGGTCAGGGCCGCCAGGGTCCCGAGCAGGCCGACGAACGCGATGTAGCCGAAATACAGCTTGTAACCAAAGGCACCGGGGAAATGCTCGGTGAGGTAGCCGTTGATCAAGGGAATGAAGGCATCCGGCAGGTAACCCACCACCGAGACGATGCCGATGGCCAGGCCGGTTATGCGCAGCGGAATGTTGCAGGTGTCGAGAATCGCCCAGTACAGCCCGCGAATGGCGTAGGTCATCAGGCCGATAAAAATCACCGTACCGATCAGCAGGCCCAGGCTGTTGAGGGCCGGGAACACGATCAGGCCGATCATCGCCAGGGATGCGAGGAACAACGCGACGACCAGTACCGAAATGTTGGAGAACTTGTCGCCCAGCCAACCGCCACCGATGCCGCCGATGGGACGCATCCACAGTTTGATGGTGGTGATGGTGCCGGCCATGACCGCAGTCATGCCGCCGCCCTGCAGGTAATCGGAGAAACTGTAGGTGGCCCAGAAGATGTGGTAACCGCAGAACACAATGGCGGTGACCAGCCACAGTTCAGGAATTTTCACCAACGTGGTCAGGTCGCTGAGCAGGTTGAACTTGCCTTTCTCCACCGCTGCCGTGTCTTCCATCGACTTCGGATCCTTGATCAGCACCAGCACACAACCGATGGCGATACAGGTGAAGGAATACAGGTAGACCACATGCTTGAAACCTTCGGCCACCGACTCGCCACGAGTTTCGGTGGCGAAGGCGAACAGGCCCAGGGCGACCGTTGCCAGCAAGGCTTCCACCAGACCGCGACCGCCGTCGAGGATGCCGAAGAAGCGGCCCTGTTCGGAGTGATGAGCAATCATCTTCACCCGCTTGAGCACCGAGGCCCAGAAGGTCAAGCCGGTGGTCAGGCCCCAGCAACCGAAGATGATCATCAGGCCGGTCATCGACGGCGCGGTGGAGTACCACAGGCCCAGGGCGCCGGTAGCCACCAGCGAGAAGAAAATCAGAAAGCGTGGTGCGATGCGATCCGCCAGCCAGCCGCTGGGCAGATACGACAACAGGAAGATCGTGCCCAGCATCGAGTACAGATAACCCAGTTCACTGTGGTTGATCTGGAACACTTCGAGCATGGTGGTCTGGTAGACCTGGCGCAGGTACAGGATCGGGTAGATCGCACCGGCGGCGAGCACCAACAGCATCAGTTGGAAATAACGACTTCCCTTGTCACTGTGGCTTTTAAGACCCGCGTTCGAACCCTGAACAGCGGCAGCAGTGGATGCTTGCTTGGACATCGAGTAGACCTCTGGCGCCCGGTGGTCCGGGCGCTCGAATAATTGTTTTTATATATCTCGGGTGTACTCAGGCCAATGTGGGAGCGGGCTTGCTCGCGAAAGCGGTGGATCAGTCAGCATTGATGGAGGCTGACACTCTGCATTCGCGAGCAAGCCCGCTCCCACATAAGCGAGAGGGGTGCTCCGGGTAAATCAGTACTTCATCACCACCAGACGGGTCTGGGTGAATTCGAGCATGCCGTGCTTGCCGTCATCGCCGCCCAGGCCCGAACGTTTCCAGCCGGCGTGGAAGCCCTGGTACGGGTCGGCCGGGGTGCGATTGACGTACAGCTCGCCGGCCTCGATGGCGTTGGCGACTTTCTGCGCGGTGCGATAGTTCTCGGTGTACAGCACCGACGACAGGCCGAACTGGTGGTCGTTGGCCATGGCCAGCGCTTCGTCGATGTCGCGGTACTTGAGCACCGGCAGCACCGGGCCGAAGATTTCTTCCTGGATGATTTCCATGTCCTGGCGGCAGCCGCTGAGCAGGGTCGGCGGATAGAAATGGCCCTTGCCTTCAGGCAGCACGCCGCCGGTTTCCAGCACCGCGCCGTCGGCGATGGCGCGCTCGACCATGGCGTGGATGTTCTGCTGCGAACTGGCGTTGACCAATGGCCCCATCAGGCTGGCATCGGTGACGCGGTCGCCGAATTTCACGGCACTGATTTTCTCTTTCAGCAAGCCGAGGAATTGGTCGTAGACGCTTTCCTGCACATAGACCCGCTCCACCGCCGTGCACAACTGGCCGCAGTGGGTGGTCTTGGAAGCGACGATGGCACTGGCGGCCGCTTCGAGGTCAGCATCGGCCTCGATGATCGCCGGGGTCTTGCCGCCCAGTTCCAGGGACGGCTTGGCGATATTGGCCTTGCAGTAATCGAGCACGATGCGCCCGGCGTTGACGCTGCCGGTCAGAGTGATCAGGCCCACGGCTTTATGGGTGCAGACGACGGCGGCGGTGCCGTGGTCCATGGTCAGGATGTTCACCACGCCCGCCGGCAGACCGGATTGCTGCACCGCCTTGGCGATTTCGAAGGCCGAGGTCGGCGTGTTGTTGCTCGGGCGTACGACCACGGTGTTGCCGGCGATCAGCGCCGGGGCGATTTTGCGCAGCAGGGTGTAGACCGGGTAGTTGAACGGAATCAGGCAGGCGACCACGCCAATCGGTTCGCGGTGCAGGAACAGGTTTTCGTTCGGCGAATCGCTGGGAATGATCTCGCCTTCGATCCGGCGCGCCCACTCTGCGTGATAGCGGGTGATCTGTGCCGCGTAGCGGGCTTCGTTGCTGGCGTCGGCCACGCTCTTGCCGGATTCGGCGGCGAGGGCCTCACCGATGTTGACCGCGCGGGCCTCGAGAGCATCAGCAAAGGAGCGCAAGTAATCGGCGCGTTCAATGCTGGTGAGCTTGCCCCATACTTTTTGTGCTGCCTGGGCCGCTTCGACCGCCGCCGTGGCTTCATCGGCCGTGGCCGCCGAGACGTGGCCCACCAGCGCTTCAGTCGCCGGGTTGTAGACCGCGATCAGCGCATCGCTGGCCGGTTCAATGAAGTGGCCGTTAACAAAGTTTCGCTCGAGTCGCATGTGAATCGCCCATCGTTGTTTTTTTCAATACCGCCAGTCTTGTCATGCAGACCGGGTTGAACAAACGATTTATTGAGCGGTGAAACATTCGAAAAATGCAGGTTACCCCGAAAACGATGCGATCCCCTGTGGTAGCGGGCTTGCTCGAAAGCGGTGGATCAGTGACAGAGTTGGTGTCTGACACTACGCCTTCGCGAGCAAGCCCGCTCCCACAAGGGGTTCAGCGGTGACTAGATGGCCGCCGTCGAGGGTTCGAGTTGCCTTTGTGCCAACCAGACTTCCTCCTGCAACCACTGGCTGAACACCTGCAATTGCGGCATCTCGGTCTGCTCCGGCCGGGTCACCAGCCAGTAGGATTGATGCCCGTCGACGTGCACGTTCAGCACCTGGGTCAACTGCCCGCTGGCCAACTCCGAGGCAACCATGTGCCAGTCGGCAATGGTAATCCCCAGGCCATCGGTGGCGGCCTGGATCGCCAGGTCCAGCAGGTCGAATTCATAACCGCCCTGGGTGTCGACACCGCTGATGCGTGCCGCGTCCAGCCAGTGTTTCCAGGTCAGGTAGCGCTGGTCTTCCCGGGCCAGCACATGCAGCAGTGTCAGGCGATTGAGGTCCAGGCCCTGCTCGCTCCACTCCCGCGCATACAAGGACGGCGCGCACACCGCGATATGCCGTTCCTGGATCAGCAGCGAGCTGTCCAGCCCGTCCCATTCGCCATCGCCGAAACGGATCGCACAATCCAGTGTGCTGGTCTCCGCCAGGCTGTCCTGCAAGCGCGTGGTGATGCTCAGTTCCAATTCCGGATGCTGCTCGCGCAAGCGCCCCAGCCGCGGCATCAACCAGCGGCTGGTGAAGGTCGGCGGCGCGTTGATGTGCAGACGGTTGGAATGAGTTTTCTGCTGGATGCTGCGCACCGTCAGCTCGATCTTGTCGAACGACTGATGCAGCGCCCGCAACAGGACCCGGCCGGCGCTGGTCAGGTCGAGGTGATGATGCCGCCGCTCCAGCAGGTTCTCGCCCAACTGTTCTTCGAGCTGACGCACCTGGCGGCTGACCGCACTCTGGGTGACATTGAGCAATTCGGCGGCCCGGGTAAAACTCCCGGTGCTGCCGGCCACTTCGAAGGCTTTGAGGGCATTCAGGCCGGGCATTTTGCGTTTCATGAAAGGCTCTCGCGGAAGACTGACCAGGTCAAAAGCATCCCACGTCTTGTAGGAAATTTCCTGAGTAACATGCGATTTTGTGTTGTGTAGGACAATCCAGACATCACCGCGCACTGCTTTTCTGTGGGAGCGGGCTTGCTCGCGAAAGCGGTGTGTCAGTCAACATTGATGTATCTGACACCCCGCTTTCGCGAGCAAGCCC
>NZ_AKJM01000065.1 GCF_000282335.1 Pseudomonas sp. GM48 | reverse complement strand
AAGCTCGCTCCTACAGGGGTTGGCGTAGAGGTTCGAAATCATGGCTGACTCGATTTCGTTGAGGAAACTGGTTACCCGCCTGTTGCTGGTTGTGGGGGCGATGTTCGTGTTCGGGTTTGCGCTGGTGCCGATCTACGACGTGATGTGCAAAGCCTTCGGCATCAATGGCAAGACCGCCGGGCAGTATGAGGGTGAGCAGACGGTCGACACCTCGCGGCAGGTGCGCGTGCAGTTTCTGTCGACCAACACCGCCGACATGCCCTGGGATTTCTATCCCAAGGGCGAGGAACTGACGGCCAACCCTGGGGCAGTGAACGAGATGATCTTCATTGCGCATAACCCCACCGACCGCCCGATGAGCGCCCAGGCAGTGCCAAGCATCGCGCCCAGCGCGGCGGCGGCGTACTTCCACAAGACCGAATGTTTCTGCTTTACCCAGCAAGTGCTGCAGCCCGGTCAACGGATCGAGATGCCGGTACGTTTCATCGTTGACCGTGACATGCCCAAGGATGTGAAGCACCTGACGCTGTCTTACACGCTGTTCGATATCACCGCCCGACATCCACCGGTAGCTGTAAACACTGGCGGCTGAGCGTGCCCGATAAGGAGAACAATAAATGGCAACTCATGAACATTATTACGTTCCCGCCCAGAGCAAGTGGCCGATCATCGCCACGCTCGGCATGGTCACCACCGTGTACGGCCTGGCCACCTGGTTCAACGATCTGAAAGCGGCACGCCCGGAATCCCACGGGCCGCTGATCTTTTTCGTCGGTGGGTTGCTGCTGGCCTACATGCTGTTCGGCTGGTTTGGCACCGTGATCAAGGAAAGTCGCGGCGGTCTGTACAGCGCGCAAATGGATCGCTCGTTTCGCTGGGGCATGAGTTGGTTCATTTTCTCGGAGGTGATGTTCTTCATCGCCTTCTTCGGTGCACTGTTTTATGTGCGTAACATCTCCGGCCCGGCCCTCGGCGGTGACGGCGCCAAAGGTATCGCGCACATGCTGTGGCCGAACTTCCAGTTCACCTGGCCGCTGCTGAGCAACCCCGACTCGAAACTGTTCCCGCCTCCCAAGGAAGTCATCAGCCCCTGGGGCCTGCCGCTGCTCAATACCGTGTTGCTGGTGAGCTCCAGCGTCACGGTGACCATCGCCCACCATGCCCTGAAAAAGGGCCATCGCGGCGCACTGAAATTGTGGCTGGCGCTTACCGTATTACTGGGCTGCGGGTTTCTCACTTTCCAGGCTGAAGAGTACATGCACGCCTACCACGAGCTGGGCCTGACCCTGGGTTCGGGCATCTACGGCGCGACGTTCTTCATGCTCACCGGGTTCCACGGTGCCCACGTGACCATCGGCACCATCATCCTGTTTGTGATGCTGATGCGGATCATGCGCGGGCACTTCGACATCGATCACCAGTTCGGCTTCGAAGCGGCGAGCTGGTACTGGCACTTCGTGGATGTGGTGTGGATCGGACTGTTCGTTTTCGTCTACGTACTGTAGGAGCGAGCTTGCTCGCGAAGGTGTGTCAGTCGAAATCAACGTGTCTGACACACCATCGCCAGCAAGCTGGCTCCTACACGGCTACCAGGGGGCATGAGAAACCAGCTGGCCGCTGAAAAAGCCCCAGGTGATCAGACCGAGGGTAATGGCGGCCAGCGTGACACGCACACTCAAGGCAATGACGAGGCGGTTTGAGCGGCTGTCGTCCTTGACCAGAAAAAACAGGCCGCTGAACAGGCTGACAACCGTGGCAATCAGCATCAGGACGATGGCTGCTTTGAGCATGGTGAGACTCCGGGGGGACAAGCGATGCATTTGAGTATAGCTATCGCGATGACCGACTTTCTGGCGATGCCATGAAGCGTTTTCGGCCGGGTATCGTGCCAACGCTGGTGGTGGCGCTGTTGCTGCCGTTGCTGGTTTCCCTGGGGTTCTGGCAATTGAGCCGGGGCGCGGAGAAAAGCGCACTGCTGCAAACCTACGCCGAGCGCCGGGCCGCCGAGCCGATGCTCAGCATCGAGCTGCAACACACCCAGGATCCTGCCTTCCGCCGGGTGCGCCTGCATGGCGAATTCGATGCCGCCCACAGCCTGCTACTGGATAACCGTCAACGCGACGGCAAGGTCGGGGTCGAACTGCTGCAGCCGTTCCAGGACCGGGCGACCGGGCTCTGGCTGCTGGTCAATCGCGGCTGGCTGCCCTGGCCGGACCGGCGCACGCCGCCGCAATTCACTACACCTGCGCAAGCCGTCAGTCTCGATGCCTGGGTTTACGTTTCCCCCGGCGCCACTTTTCAGTTGCATGCCGATCCCGACAGCACCACCTGGCCACAACTGGTGACAGCCGTCGCCCCGGGCAAACTATGGCGTGCGCTGAACCGTGACGGCTTTGCCTTTGAGCTGCGCGCCGAAACCGGCCCTGCCACTTATCAGGCCGACTGGCCGGTGGTCGCCACGGGCCCGGAAAAACACATCGCTTATGCCGTGCAGTGGTTCGCCATGGCGATCGCCCTGTTCGGTCTTTATCTGTATCTCGGCTGGCACAACGCAAAGGAGAAACACCATGGGAGCGGCCATGAATCCACCCAGCATGTCTGAGGCGAAACCGTCGGTGAACCGGCGCAAGGGCCGCTTGCAACTGCTGCTGATACTTTTCGGGGTGATCGGTCCGATGATCCTCGCCACCGGCATGTACAAGCTGAATTTCTGGGTGCCTGAGGGCCGCAGTTATCACGGCGAACTGATCGGCAACGGCCAGACCCGCGCCGATATTGGCGTGCAGGCGCAGGACGATCGCTGGCAGATTCTGGTGACGGCGCCCAAGGATTGCGCGGTGGACTGCCAGCAACTGGTGTATCTGGCGCGGCAAATCCAGATCAGCCTCGGCCGCGATGCGTCCCGCGCCAGCCATGCATTGGCCGCCGCGCAGACGCTGAACAGCGATTACGAGACTAAACTTCAACGCGAGTACCCGCAGTTGCAACGCTATTCACTGGACTTGCCAACCTACATTAAAGGCGCTCAGAGCAATGACGCGCCGCACCTGTGGATCATCGACCCTCACGGCAATCTGGTGCTGCGCTACGACCCGTCGGTGAAGGGCAAGGACCTGCTCAACGATCTGCGTCACCTGCTGAAACTGTCGAACATCGGATAAGGGCATCGTCATGGCCAAACCTGGATTTCGCCTCGCGTTGTTTGCCACTTTGCTGGCACTGATTGTGGTGTTGCTGGGCGCCTACACCCGCCTGACCCACGCCGGCCTCGGCTGCCCGGACTGGCCTGGCTGCTACGGCTTCATCAGCGTACCGAAAAGCGAAGCCCAGCTGGCCCATGCCGAATTGCATTTCCCGGACGCTCCGGTCGAGGCCCACAAGGGCTGGAACGAGATGATCCACCGCTACTTCGCCGGCACGCTGGGGATGTTGATCGCGGTGTTGGCCGGTCGTGCGTGGGTGCATCGCCGCCATCCGGGGCAACCGGTGAAGCTGCCGTTGTTCCTGCTGGCGGTGGTCCTTGGCCAAGCCGCGTTCGGCATGTGGACGGTAACGCTCAAACTCTGGCCGCAGGTGGTCACCGGGCATTTACTTGGCGGCTTCGCGACCTTGAGCCTGTTGTTTCTGTTGACCTTGCGCCTGTCCGGCGTATTGCCGGCGCTGACCGTGCCACGACGTTTGCAGTACTGGGCGACGGCGGGGCTGCTGCTGGTGATCGGGCAAATCGCCCTCGGTGGCTGGGTCAGTTCCAACTATGCCGCCGTGGCCTGCATCGACTTCCCGACCTGTCACGGCCAGTGGTTGCCGCCCATGGACTTCGCTAATGGCTTTCACCTGACCCAACACATCGGCCCGAACTATCTGGGCGGGCAACTGGACAGCGACGCCCGTACGGCGATTCACCTGACCCATCGCATCGGCGCGTTGCTGGTCACCCTGGTATTGCTTGGTCTGGCCTGGCAATTGAAGGCGGTCGGCATGACGCGTCTGGCAGGCCTGGTGCTGATCGCCCTTGGCGCACAAATCGCCCTGGGCATCAGCAACGTGCTGTTTCATCTGCCGCTGCCGCTGGCCGTTGCACATAACGCCGGCGGCGCCGCGCTGTTGCTGACCATGGTACTGGTCAATTATCACGCCCGAACCAGTCTGGTCCGGGTCAAGCAAGCGCGCTGGCACTTCAGCCCGCGTAAACACTCAGCCGGGCCCATAACAATAAAAGGAGAAATGCCATGGCGATTCTGATCGGCGAACGTCCCAGTCAGGCGATCTGGCGTGACTACCTGGAACTGACCAAACCCAAAGTCGTGGTGCTGATGCTCATCACTTCACTGGTGGGGATGTTCCTCGCAACCCGCGCCGGGGTGCCGTGGACGGTGCTGATCTTCGGCAACCTGGGCATCGCCCTGTGTGCCGGTGGCGCGGCGGCGGTCAATCATGTGGTGGACCGGCGCATCGACGCGATCATGGCGCGCACCCACAAACGGCCGCTCGCCGAAGGCCGGGTTTCGCCGACCGCCGCGCTGACGTTCGCACTGGTTTTGGCAGCCCTCGGGCAAGCCATGCTGCTGGCGTTTACCAACCCGCTGACCGCGTGGCTGACCCTCGCCTCGTTGCTCGGCTATGCGGTGATCTACACCGGATTCCTCAAGCGCGCGACTCCGCAGAACATCGTCATCGGTGGTCTGGCCGGTGCCGCGCCGCCATTGCTCGGCTGGACTGCCGCCACCGGTCACGTCAGCGCCGAACCGCTGCTGCTGGTGCTGATCATCTTCGCCTGGACCCCGCCGCATTTCTGGGCACTGGCGATTCACCGCAAGGAGGAATACGCCAAGGCCGACATCCCGATGCTGCCCGTCACCCACGGCGAACACTACACCAAGATTCATATCCTGCTTTATACCTTCGCGCTGCTCGCCGTCAGCCTGATGCCTTATGTGATCCACATGAGCGGCACGCTCTACCTGGTGTGCGCACTCGGGCTGGGCGGGCGATTTCTGCAATGGGCCGTGGTGTTGTACCGTGGCACTCGGCCGCATGCGGCGATCGGCACGTTCAAGTACTCTATTTACTACTTGTTCCTGCTGTTTATCGCCCTGCTTGTAGACCACTACTTACTGTTGATCCTATGACTCGAACCCAGAAAACCGTCTTCATTCTCGTCGCCCTGATCGCGCTGATCCTGGGCCTGACCGTCAACAAGGTACTGTCCGGGAAAAACCAGGGTGATCCTACGGCGCTGATCGACGCCGGCATCATTTTGCTGCCGCAGAGCCGTAATCTGCCGGACGTGACGATGACCAATCAGGACGGCCAGCCGGTCATGATCAATGAGTTGAAAGGCAAGTGGAGCCTGCTGTTCTTCGGCTATACCTTCTGCCCGGACATTTGCCCGACCACCCTCGCCCAACTGCGGCAGATCAAGAGCGAGTTGCCGCCAGAAGCCGTGGATAAACTGCAAATCGTGCTGGTCAGCATCGACCCCAATCGCGACACACCCAAGCAGCTCAAACAGTACCTGGGCTACTTCGACCCGCAGTTCATTGGCCTGACCCCGGCGTCGACCGATGAGCTGCAAAAGGTCGCCAACGCGGTGAGCATTCCATTCATTCCGGCGGACACCAACAAGCCGAACTACACCGTCGACCACAGCGGCAACCTTGCGGTGCTCGGGCCGGACGGCACGCAGCGCGGGTTTATTCGGGCGCCGTTGAATAATGCGAAGCTGGTGGCGCAGTTGCCGGTGATGCTCAAGCGCAACTAAGTGACACAAAACCCTGTGGGAGCGGGCTTGCTCGCGAAGGCGGTGGTTCAGCCGACATTGATAGTGGCTGACACACCGCTTTCGCGAGCAAGCCCGCTCCCACAGGGGCCTATATTTCAAAGGCACAAAAAAGGGGACGCACTTGGCGTCCCCTGTTTCGTTTCAGCAGTTCAATCAGAACGCCGGCACGACCGCGCCTTTGTACTTCTCGAGAATGAACGCTTTCACTTCCGGGCTGTGCAGGGCAGTAACCAGTTTCTTCATCGCTTCGCTGTCCTTGTCGTCCGAACGGGCAACCAGGATGTTCACGTACGGCGAGTCGCTGCCTTCAATCACCAGCGCATCTTTGGCCGGATCGAGCTTGGCTTCCAGCGCGTAGTTGGTGTTGATCAGCGCCAGGTCGACCTGGGTCAGCACGCGCGGGATGGTGGCGGCTTCCAGCTCACGGATTTTCAGGTCCTTGGTGTTCTCGGTGATGTCCTTCACAGTCGACAGGATGTTGTGCGAATCCTTCAACTTGATCACGCCGGCCTTGGCCAGCAGCAACAACGCACGGCCGCCGTTGGTGGCGTCGTTCGGGATGACCACGTTGGCGCCGCCAGGCAGTTCAGCGAGGGTCTTGTACTTGCTGGAGTAAGCGCCCAGGGGTTCCAGATGCACGCCGGCCACGGAAACCAGATTGGTGCCCTTGGCCTTGTTGAACTCATCCAGGTACGGCTGGTGCTGGAAGAAGTTGGCGTCCAGGCGCTTTTCCGCGACCTGTACGTTCGGCTGGATGTAGTCGGTGAAGACTTTGACCTTCAGTTCCACGCCTTCTTTAGCCAGGGCCGGTTTCACGAATTCGAGGATCTCGGCGTGTGGTACCGGGGTGGCCGCGACGGTCAGGGTTTCAGCGTGGGCAGAGAACGCAGCAACGGCCGCGAAGGCCACGAGTAGTTTTTTCATTCAGCTAACTCCTTGTGAGGCGCCCGTTTGGCGCCTGCCAGCGAATGGCCGGCTCATGTCTTACTTACGGGAAAAGTGGACGACCAGTTTGTCGCCGAAGGTTTGCAGCACCTGGACCAATACCAGCAGCAATACCACTGTCACGACCATCACATCGGTCTGGAAACGCTGGTAACCGAAGCGAATCGCCAGGTCGCCCAGACCACCGGCACCCACGACACCGGCCATCGCCGTGTAGGACACCAGTGTAATGGCTGTCACCGTAATCGCTGCGAAGATGCCCGGACGCGCCTCCGGCAACAACGCGTTGGTGATGATCTGCCGCGTGGTCGCGCCCATTGCCTGGGTCGCTTCGATGATGCCGCGATCCACTTCACGCAGGGCGGTTTCCACCAGACGGGCGAAGAACGGCGTGGCACCCACTACCAGCGGCGGGATCGCCCCCGCGACACCCAGGGATGTGCCGGTGATCAACACGGTGAACGGAATCATCACGATCAACAGGATGATGAACGGCAGTGAGCGCAGAATGTTCACCACCAGCGACAACATCGCGTAGACGCCTTTGGCTTCCAGCAACTGGCGCGGACTGCACAGGAACAGCAGCACACCCAGCGGCAAGCCGAGCAGCACGGTGAACAACAGCGAACCGCCGAGCATCAGCAGGGTGTCGCCAGTGGCCAGCCAGATTTCGAGCCAGTCGATATTGGCGAAGAAACTTGTCAGGGCTTCCATTAGCGCAGCACCTCCATGTGGACGTCGGCCGCGGTGAAGCGGGCAAAGGCCGCTTCCATGTCACCGCCAGTGACAGCCAGGGTCAGTTGCCCGTAAGGGATGTCTTTGATGCGGTCGATACGACCGGCCAGGATGCTGTAGTCCACGCCGGTTTCCCGGGCGACGGTGCCCAGCAACGGCGCGTAGGTCGCTTCGCCCTGGAAGGTCAGACGCAGGATGCGCCCCGGCACGTGAGCGAAATCGTCACGTTGTTCGCTTTCGTCGATCTGCTCGTCTTCCTGCACGAAGCGCTTGGTGGTCGGGTGCTTCGGATGCAGGAACACCTCGGCCACCGAGCCTTGCTCGACGATCACGCCGGCATCCATCACCGCGACCTGGTCGCAGACCCGGCGGATCACGTCCATCTCGTGGGTGATCAACACGATGGTCAGTTTCAGCTCACGATTGATCTCGGCCAGCAATTGCAGGACCGATGCGGTGGTCTGCGGGTCGAGGGCGCTGGTGGCTTCGTCGCACAGCAAGATTTTTGGCTTGGTCGCCAGGGCGCGGGCAATGCCCACACGCTGCTTTTGCCCGCCGGACAATTGCGCCGGGTACTTTTTCGCGTGGTCGGACAAACCGACCCGCGCCAGCAACTCGGCCACGCGCGAATCGATTTCGCTGCGCGACAGCTCGCCGGCCAGGGTCAGGGGCAGCGCGACGTTGTCGGCCACGGTCTTGGAGGCCAGCAGGTTGAAGTGCTGGAAAATCATCCCGACCTGCTGACGGAAGCGGCGCAGGCCGTTGGCATCGAGGGCGGTGACTTCTTCACCGTCGACGGTGATCTTGCCGCCACTGGCGTTTTCCAGGCGATTGATCAGACGCAGCAGGGTACTTTTTCCTGCGCCGGAATGACCGATCAAGCCGAAAACCTGGCCGTTCTCAATCGTCAGACTGGTCGGATGCAGGGCGGGGATTTCCTTACCGGCGACGCGGTAAGTTTTGTGGACGTTTTGAAACTCGATCACGTAGCGAACCTTGTGGGGCGCGTTAGAAAAGGATCAGCGGTTAGCCGGGGCGCGCATTTTAGCCTGTCCGTATAGAGGTTCTTAGCATTTATTTCGCATTTGTCCTGTCATTTGGCAATAACGCGATCAAAGGTCAGAAAAAAGGAACGGCTGAATTTTGGAAAGGGAGGCGAGGGCCAAGGCGATTCCGGCCTGAGAGCTTTACTGCCAGAGAGGACGCCTTCGCGGGCAAGCCCGCTCCCACAGGGTTGCGGGTTGGTCACTTACGTTGTGGCTAACTCGGACATTGTGGGAGCGGGCTTGCCCGCGAAGCTTTTCAGGGTTTACGCGGGCTCAGGACCATCTGCGCCGGAACACTGCGCAGAATCTGCCGTTCCAGCTTCAGATCAAACTCAGGATCGAGCTTGTTCACCCGTTTGGTCAGCAAATTAGCCAGCCAAGGGTAATCGTTGGTGCGCGGCGCCTGAATGCTCACGTCGCACTGAAAATTCACCACATCGGCGGCGATCGCATCCAGTTGGCGACGCAGTTTGCCCATGTCGTTGATGTTCAGCGCGACCGTGGTGCTTTCAGCCGTCAGATCGATGACCTTGGCTTTTGGCTTGGCTTCGGCAGCCTTGAGGGCGGCTTCGGCTTTTTCCAGCTCGGCCTTGCGCGCCTGGGCAATCGAGCCGTTGACTCCGCCTGTCAGTGCCGGTGCCTTGGGCATCAACGAGCGGGCACGGCTCAGGGCGGTCGCGGCGGCATCCACGTCACCCTTTTGCAGCACGATCTGGCTGCGGCGCAGGTACGCTTCGGCCAGTTGCCGCTGGTATTGCTCAAGGGAAGCATCGTTGGGCGATTCGGCCTGCAAGGCTGCCAATTGGTCTTCGGCGGTGGCCAGTTCATCGCTGGCGATGTTTTGTTCCAGCTGTACGATGGCCGCGGCCCGTGCATCGGCGGCCTCGGTGGCC
>NZ_AKJM01000064.1 GCF_000282335.1 Pseudomonas sp. GM48 | reverse complement strand
TCCGGCTGCGCAGCAGTCGCAACATCAGAGCTTGCGGTACGTCAGAGAGATCGTGCAAGCCGGATTTACGACTGCTGCGCAGCCGGACGCAGGCTACGCCAGCTGCTACAAGGAAGGCGTAGCGTCCGGGTTCGCCTGACTGATCGGCATTAGGCCAGGCCCTTCGAATTTCAACGGTGCCGCCGGTCTGTCAGAAGACGACGGTTTTGTTGCCATGCACGAGCACCCGGTCTTCCAGGTGATAACGCAGGCCACGGGCCAGCACCATTTTCTCGACATCACGGCCGAAACGCACCATGTCTTCGATGCTGTCGCTGTGGCTGACACGCACCACGTCCTGCTCGATGATCGGACCGGCATCCAGCTCTTCGGTCACATAGTGGCAGGTCGCGCCGATCAGCTTCACGCCACGCAGGGACGCCTGGTGATACGGCTTGGCACCGACGAACGACGGCAGGAAGCTGTGGTGAATGTTGATGACCTTGTGTGCGTATTCACTGCACAACTCGGGCGGCAGGATTTGCATGTAGCGGGCAAGCACTACCACTTCGGCATCGTGCTGCTTGACCAGGCGCGATACCTCGGCGAAAGCCGGTTGCTTGTCCTGCGGATTGACCGGGACGTGGTAATACGGAATGCCATGCCACTCCACCATGCTGCGCAAGTCATCATGGTTGGAAATGACGCAGGAAATTTCGCAGTCCAGCTCATCGCTGTGCCAGCGGTGCAGCAAATCGGCCAGGCAGTGCGACTCGCGGCTGGCCATCAGGACGACACGCTTCTTTTGTGCAGTATCGGTGATGCGCCAGTCCATCGAGAACTCTTCGGCGATCGGGGCAAAAGCTTCGCGAAACGCCTCGATACCAAATGGCAGGGAGTCGGCACGGATTTCGTGACGCATGAAGAACCAGCCACTGAGATTGTCCGAGTGATGGCTCGCTTCAGTGATCCAGCCGTTGTGTGATGCCAGAAAGTTACTGACTTTGGCAACGATGCCAACACGGTCCGGGCAAGAAATCACCAGACGAAAAGTGCGCATGAGGGGGGAACTCCAGAACTTCGCAAAGGCCGCCATTCTAGCGATTGCGCAGCAAAACTGCAGTATTGTTGACGTTTCGCCCTGTCGGAAGGTCGGCGCGACAGGTCGGACAAAGCCAGTGCCCGTTCGCACAGATGCTCTAGCGGTGCCAGTCAATTGTTAATTTATGTATATCTGTCAGACTCGGACCACACTTACAACTGCATTACCAATGTGCGCCGAAACCACAGCAACTAAATTAAATAAACTTGGCTTAAATGTTTACTTGATGAAACACCGTGACTATTATTGCCGCACTGTCACCTGCCATCCAGCGCACAACATAAGGTAAGTCCACATGTCCTTGATCAACGAATATCGCGCCACCGAAGAAGCTATCAAAGAGCTGCAAGCCCGTTTGAAGAACCTGTCCCAAGACGACAAACTGCAAACCGAGCTGGAATTCGAAGGCAAACTGCGCACCCTGATGGGCGAATACTCCAAGTCCCTGCGTGACATCATCGCGCTGTTGGATCCAGAATCCAAAACCAAAGCACCTCGTGGCGCTGCAGTAAAAACTACCGGCACCAAGCGTGCTCGCAAAGTTAAACAATACAAAAACCCGCACAACGGTGAAGTCATCGAAACCAAAGGTGGCAACCACAAGACTCTGAAAGAGTGGAAAGCCAAGTGGGGCGGTGACGTGGTGGAAGGTTGGGCTACCCTGCTGGGCTAAGCCCCAGAGCTTGTCGCAGATGGATCCGTGACAAAAAATAACGCCAGCAAATGCTGGCGTTATTTTTATGCGCGGTATTTATGCCCTGGCATGTTCGATTTCAAAGATTCAAACGCTGGCGCAATCCCTGGACATAATCCTGCCACTCACTGAGCACCCCCTGCTGAAACGGAGTAGCACTAACGCTCAATTGGGCCGCGGTCTCTACAAAACTCTCAAGGGTATTTGGCGCCCCCCACTCGGGTTCTGACAAACGTTTCTGACAGAATATTCGCCAGCGCTCGTGCTCTTCGGAATTCAACGTGTCGGGAAAGTTGCGTGCGCGATATCGAAACAGCAATTCAGGCAAACGTTCGTCATCGAAAGGCCATTGCTCTTGTGCCAATTGCATCGGGTCAACGGTTCTGACTTGCTCACACAATCGCCGATCCCGATCACCGATAAATCCATCGTATAACTGTTGCTCCGGATCCTGGTTCGGGGAAAAATCTTCGCGGGCATAAATCGCCAGAATTTTATCCAGCCAAACTTTCTGCGCGTCATTTAGCCGCAACACCCGCTGCTGATACAGTGCCATATCCAGCCCCAGGCGCTGTTGATCTTCCTTGCGGAGTACCGACAACGGTGCCACTACCGGGCACTTGTTGATGTGAATCAGTTTCAACGGCACCGGCAACTCACCTTCGGCCAGTTCCTCGCGGCGGCAATACAAGCGCTGGCGCAAACTTTCGGCATCCAGGTCGAGCAGGCTCTGAGGATCGAGGTGCAGGTCACAGACGATCAGGGCGTTCTTGTTGCGTGGGTGCCAGGCCAGCGGCAACACCACACCCACATAGCTGCGCGCGGCCGAAAAACGCCCGGAAACATGCACCAGCGGTTGCAGCAGGCGTATCTGGTCCATGACTTTTTGCTTGCTGCGCAACTGAAACAGCCAGTCGTACAGTTTTGGCTGTTTTTCCCGTATCAGGCGTGCCAGGGCGATCGTCGCGCGAACGTCCGATAGCGCTTCGTGGGCATTGCCATGATCGATGCCATTGGCAGCGGTCAGGCGCTCGAGTTTGAGCGTGACCCGCCCCTCGTCGTCCGTCGGCCATTGCATGCCATCGGGGCGCAAGGCATAAGCGGCGCGCACCACATCGATCAGGTCCCAGCGGCTGTTGCCGCCCTGCCACTCCCGTGCATAAGGGTCGAAAAAGTTGCGGTACAGGCTGTAGCGGGTCATCTCGTCGTCGAAACGCAAGGTGTTATACCCCGCGCCACAGGTGCCCGGCGCTGCGAGCTGGGCATGCACCCGAGTCATGAAATCGGCTTCGCTCAAGCCTTGCGCCTGCAGTTGCCCGGGGGTGATTCCCGTGATCGTGCAGGCGGCCGGATGCGGCAGGATGTCATCACTGGGCTGGCAGTAAAGATTGACCGGCTCATCGATTTCATTGAGATCGAAGTCAGTGCGCAGGCCGGCCATTTGCAACGGACGGTCGCAACGGGGATTGATGCCAGTGGTTTCGTAGTCGTACCAGAAGATGGAAGTCACGGGCGGTTCCTGAACTGAAGATCGGCAAAGTCTAGGCGTTCAGTTCCCGTCCCGGCCAGTAGTCTTGTCATTCAAGCACCTGGCGCGACTCACCAGGCAATACATAGTTATGTCGTTTCCCCCCGCCACCGCCCCTCGAATAGGCTGCTAGCATCGAATGGATACACAATCCCGAATAAGGCCACATCATCAGGTTGCCCATGCTCGAGACCACAGCACTGCGAGGGAATGCGCCGCTGTCACCGCCACTGGATACGCGGTATCACGTCGAAACGCCGGAGGGCGTCGACCTGCCGCTGCGCCCGGCCGGGTTGATGGTCCGTGCGCTGGCGTTCGCCATCGATCTTGTTTTGCGCGGCCTGGTCCTGGGCGTGCTGTTCATGGTACTGGCGATGCTCGGCAAACCGGGTGCCGGACTCGGGTCAATCCTGCTGTTCGTGGTGAACTGGTGGTACATGGTGCTGTTCGAGGTCCTCAACCACGGCCGCTCGCCGGGCAAGCTATGGATGGGAATACGAGTGGTGCACGACGATGGCACCCCGGTCGGCTGGTCCGCGTCGCTGCTGCGCAACCTGTTGCGCGTTGTCGACCTGTTGCCGTTCGGCTACTGCCTCGGAGCCATCAGTTGCCTGCAACATCCTCAATTCAAGCGCCTTGGCGATATCGCCGCCGGGACCCTGGTGATCTACCGCGAACAATCGCACACCCGCCCCGAACTCCCCGAAGCCCAGCCCCGCCGCCCGGCCTTTACCCTGACGCTCTCCGAGCAACGGGCCATTCTCGGTTTTGCCGAGCGCCAGGGCGAACTCTCCCGGGCCCGGGTCGATGAACTCGCCGCGATCCTCGCCCAACCGTTGCAAGTCCAGGCCCCGCAGACGGTCACTGAACTCAACGGCATCGCCCGCGGCTTGTTGGGGCCGCCATGAAACAAAGCCTTTTTGAAAACCGGCACAAGGCCGAATGGGAACAGTTCGCTCGCCTGCTCGAGCAATTGGAGCACGACAGGAAAGCCACCGGAGCCGGCAATTTCCCGAGGGACTACCGACGTCTCTGCCAACACCTGGCACTGGCCAGGGAGCGCGGCTACAGCAGTTTTCTGATCGACTCCCTGCAGCAACAAGTGCTGCGTGGGCATCAACAGCTTTACCGTCACCGCAGCCATTTGGGGGGTAATGTGCTGGCATTCATCCTGGCCGGTTTCCCGCGGCTGGTGCGCGAACAGTGGCGTTTCGTACTCGTCGCCAGCCTGCTGTTTTTTGCCAGCCTGGCCGGTTTCGCGCTGCTGGTGTACCTGTACCCGGACCTGGTCTACAACCTGATCCCCGCCAGGCAGGTCAGTGAAATGCAAAGCATGTACGACCCCGTTGCCGGTCACCTCGGGCGCACGGCGGAACGGGCTGCCAGTGAGGACTGGGTGATGTTCGGCTACTACATCATGCACAACATCGGCATTGCCTTTCAGACCTTCGCCAGTGGTTTGCTGTTTGGCTTGGGCAGCGTGTTTTTCCTGATCCTCAACGGTCTGAAGATCGGTGCAGTGGCCGGCCACCTGACTTACATCGGCTACGGGCAAACCTTTTGGTCATTCGTGATCGGCCACGGCGCTTTCGAACTCAGTGCCATCGCCCTGGCCGGTGCCGCCGGCCTGAAGCTGGGCTGGGCGTTGATCGCCCCGGGGCGCCTGCCACGCGCCGAGGCCTTGCGCCTGGCAGCGCGCAAGAGTGTGCTGCTGATCTGCGGCGTCATGCTGTTTCTGTTGATCGCAGCATTTATCGAAGCCTACTGGTCGTCAATGACTCACCCGTCACACCAGACCAAGTACCTGGTCGGCGCGGCGCTCTGGTTGCTGGTGGTGGTTTATCTCGTGTTTGCCGGACGTCACCGCCATGCGCCTGAGTGACGCCACGGTGGTGATTCGCCCACGCCGGACCTGGGAAGCCATGGACCTCGGCGTGCTTCTGAGCCAGCGCCACCGACGCCTGTTGATGACCAGTTGGGCCATGGTCACCTTGCCGGTTTTCGCGCTGCTCAGTTGGGGATTCCGGGATTCGCCCTCTCTCGCCGTGTTCATTTTCTGGTGGCTGAAGCCGGCGTTCGAACGCCTGCCCTTGTACATCCTGTCCAAAGCCATGTTCGGTGAAACGCCGACGCTCAAGCAGGCCCTCTATCAATGGCCACGGTTGCTCAAGCCACAGCTGCTGGCCAGCCTGACCTGGCGCCGCCTGAGCCTGCACCGCAGCTTCCTGATGCCGGTGATGCAACTGGAAGGCCTGGACGGACACGCGCGACAGCAGCGTTTGCACGTATTGCTGCAGCGAGGCGGTGGCGCGGCGCGATGGCTGACGATCATTGGTGCGCATCTCGAAGGTACGTTGTGGATCGGCTTGATGGTGCTGTTCTATCTGCTCCTGCCACAACAGGTCGCGCTCGACTGGAGCTGGCAGTCGCTGATCTCTGCGGCCACCCAGGACTGGCGCTGGCTGGAACACCTGACCAATGCGTTTTATGCCTTGGTACTGGTGGTCTGGGAACCGGTCTATGTCGCCTGCGGTTTCAGCCTTTACCTGAACCGGCGCACCGTTCTGGAGGCCTGGGATATCGAACTGGTGTTCCGCCGGATGCGCCAGCGTCTCGTCAGTGCAGGGGCTGTCCTGTTGATCGCCGTGATTGTGCTGATGCCGACCACACACAGCGCGTGGGCCGCCGAACCCGCCATTTCGCCCGACAGCCCGCGTCTGCTGGGCCAGCCCCTGAACAGCCAGGTCTCCAGGGACAACATCAAGGCAATCCTCGAACAGCCGCCCTTCAAGAACCGGGAAACGGTGACACGCTACCGTTTGGGCGAAGACCAACCGGGCGCCGGAGCCCCGGGCGAAGGCAAGACACCGCAATGGCTGAAGGCCCTGTTGAAGCTGTTTGAGGGGCAGCGCTTCGAGGCCTTGGCGACACTGATTGAAATCGTACTGTGGGGCACGGTCGTCGCAGCCATCGGCCTGTTGATCTGGCGCTATCGCGACTGGTTGCAGGCGTTCGTCAGCCGACGACCGGCACTCAATGTCAAAACCACGCGGCCGTTACCGCAGCAGGCATTCGGCCTGGACCTCAAACCCGAGTCCCTGCCCGCGGACATTGCCTCCAGCGCTGAAAGCCTCTGGCAGACCCACCCGCGCGAAGCGCTCGGCTTGCTCTATCGCGGCCTGCTCAGCCGCCTGGTGCACGACTTCAACATCACGCTCAAAGCCGCCGACACCGAAGGGCAGGTTCTTCGGCGTGTCGAACTGTTACAGCAACCGGCCTTGCTGGCCTACAGCACAAACCTGACCGGGCACTGGCAAAACATGGCTTACGGTCATCGCCTGCCGCCCGATCAGGTGCAACAGCAATTGTGTAACGGCTGGCGTGTGTTGTTCGGCCCCGGGGCCGCCCGTTGAGTCGGCGCAGGGGGGCGATAGCCGCGGCGTTGATCGCCGTGTCGGTGGTTGCGCTGAGCGTTTATCTGTACCTCAAGGTTATCCCTTACCAGACCGTAATCGACCACGGTCCCTCCCCCGAAGCCAGGGCCAACCCTTATCTGGCGGCGGAGCTCTTCCTGCGCAAGCATGGCCTGAGCGTCGAGCACGCCAATGACCTCGACATCCTGCCCAGTCTCGACCCGCGTCGACGCAGCCTGCTGTTGCTCGGGGACCACAACAACATGACCCCACGACAGATCGACCAGGTAATGAACTGGACCCGGGCCGGCGGGCGGCTTCTGTTCGTCGCCCAGTCGCTGTGGAATAAAAAACTCGGCCACAGCAATGACCTGCTGCTCGATCGGGTGCAACTGCACCAGTCCCTGAGCAAAGACCTCAAGGAACCGCCGCCCAATGTCGGCGACGATCCTTTCCCGCTACTGACCAAGCTCTATCTGGAAAACGAAGACGCCCCGGCCTATGCCGGTTTCAATACCGCGTTCCATCTCGAAGACCCGAAAAACCTCGCCCAGGCCTGGGCCAACAGCGCCAGGGCCACGCACATGATGCAGCTCAACTACGGGCGCGGCTCGATCACCGTGGTCACCGATGCCGACTTGTGGAAAACCCCGGCCATTGGTCAGTTCGACAATGCCTGGCTGCTCTGGTACCTGACCGCCGATACCCGCGTCACGCTGATTTTCAATGCCGATCACGACAACCTGCCGACCTTGCTGCTGCGCAATTTTCCCCAGGCGCTGGTCGCGTTGCTCGCTTTGATCGGCCTTGGTTTCTGGCACGTTGGCGTGCGTCAGGGGCCGTTGCAGGAGCCGGCACCGAAAGCGCGCCGGCAATTGCAAGAACACCTGCGTGCCAGTGCCGACTTCCTGTTGCGCCGCAACGGTCAGGCCGGCCTGCTGCAAGCCTTGCAGCAAGACATCCTGCGCCGCGTGCGGCGTCGCCATCCCGGCTTTGAACAACTCGGCGTTGCCGAACAATGGCTGGTGCTCGCACGCCTGACCGGCCAACCCACACGCGCCATCAGCCAGGCCATGAGCCCACGACCGAAGCAACGGCTTTCCAGCGTTGAATTCAGCCGTCAGGTCGCCCACCTGCAATCCTTGAGGAACGCCCTATGAGTGACCCCATCGAGCCCGAAGTAGCGGACCATGCCGCTCAACAACGTCAGCGTGCCAGCTATCTGGCCCAGGCCGTACGCCATGAGTTGCAAAAAGCGTTGATCGGCCAGGACAACGTTATCGACGATGTCCTGACGGCGTTGATCGCCGGTGGCCATGTACTGCTTGAAGGCGTGCCGGGGCTGGGCAAGACCTTGCTGGTGCGCGCCCTCGCCCGTTGCTTCGGCGGTGAATTCGCGCGCATTCAGTTCACCCCGGACCTGATGCCCAGCGACGTCACCGGGCATGCGGTGTACGACTTGCAGACCGAGCAATTCAAGCTGCGCAAAGGCCCGGTGTTCACCAATCTGTTGCTGGCCGACGAGATCAACCGCGCCCCAGCGAAAACCCAGGCGGCGCTGCTCGAAGCCATGCAGGAACGGCAAGTCACCCTCGAAGGCCGGCCATTGCCGATTGCGCAACCGTTCATGGTGCTCGCCACGCAAAATCCCATCGAGCAGGAAGGCACTTATCCGTTGCCGGAAGCCGAGCTGGACCGCTTCATGCTCAAGGTGCGCATGGATTACCCCGACGCCGGGCAAGAGCTGAACATGGTGCGCCAGGTCAGCCGCTCGACCCGGGCCGACATGCTTGATGTCCAACCCATGCGCACGCTGTTGCAGGCCAGGGATGTGCTGGCCCTGCAACGCATTGCCAGCGACCTGGCGCTGGACGATCAGGTGCTCGATTACGCCGTGCGCCTGGCCCGCACTACACGCAGCTGGCCGGGCCTGACCCTCGGCGCCGGGCCGCGTGCCTCCATCGCACTGGTGCGCTGCGGTCGGGCCCGGGCGCTGCTGCGCGGTGGCGAATTCGTGATTCCGGATGACATAAAAGGTTGCGCACTGGCCGTGCTGCGCCATCGTGTACGCATTGCGCCAGAGCTGGATATCGAAGGGCTGGATGTCGATCAGGTGCTCCGACAGATGCTCGACCAAGTGCCGGCGCCACGGCTGTGAACATCCTTATGTCGAACGCAAATCCCGTGGCGAGGGAGCTTGCTCCCGCTCGGCTGCGCAGCAGTCGTAAACCCAGCGGCTGCGTTTTGCCTGACAAACCGCGGCGGGTGATTTCGGAGCTGCTGCGCAGCTCAACGGGAGCAAGCTCCCTCGCCACAAAGGGAATGCGCCGATGAAACCATCGCGCCTGCTGTTGATCTGGCTCGTTGTTCTGCTGGCCATCGGCATCGTGCTGGGTGCGTTGCGGGCGCTGGACATCACAGTTCCATCAAGCCTGCCGGCCATCAACTGGGGCTTGCTGTTGGCATTGCTCGTCCTGGCCGTACTCGACGCCGTTCGTCTCAAACGCCTGCCCTCGCCCCGACTGCAACGGCAGATACCCGGCAGCCTGGCGCTGGGGCGCTGGAGTGAAGTGCGACTGGAGGTCGAGCATGACTTTCCTCAGCCGTTGAACATTCAGATCTTCGACCATGTACCGGATGGCCTGAGCTTCGAAAACCTGCCGCTGACAGTCGAGCTGCAACCCGGCCAGCACAGCCGGATCGACTATCGGCTACGTCCGCTCAAACGCGGTCACTTGCGCTTCGAATACTGCGAAATCAGCCTGCCCAGCCCCATGGGATTGTGGTCCGGCAAGCGTTTGCTCGACCTTCCCGACACCACCCGCGTCTACCCCGACTTCGCCCGTCTCTATGAAGGACAATTACTGGCGGTGGATAACTGGCTTAGCCAGCTCGGTGTGCGCCAGCGACAACGACGCGGCCTGGGCCTGGAATTCCATCAATTGCGCGAATTCCGTGAAGGCGACAGCCTGCGCCAGATCGACTGGAAAGCCACCGCCCGCCAACGCACGCCGATTGCCCGGGAGTATCAGGACGAACGCGACCAGCAGATCATCTTCATGCTCGACTGCGGCCGGCACATGCGCAGCCAGGATGATGAGCTGTCGCACTTCGATCACGCCCTCAACGCCTGTTTGTTGCTCAGCTACGTCGCGCTACGTCAGGGCGACGCGGTGGGCCTGAGTACCTTTGCCAGCGAACAGCCGCGCTACCTTGCGCCGGTAAAAGGCACCAGCCATCTCAACACACTGCTCAACAGCGTTTATGACTTGAACAGCACCCAACGCAGCGCCGACTATCAAGCGGCGGCAACGCAACTGCTGGTACGACAAAAACGTCGGGCACTGGTAGTCCTGGTGACCAACCTGCGCGACGAAGACGACGATGAATTGCTTTCGGCCGTCAATCGCCTGAGCCAGCAGCATCAGGTGCTGGTGGCGAGCCTGCGCGAAGACGTGCTCGATACTTTACGCCAGTCGCCTGTGCAGACCTTGCCCGAGGCACTGGCGTATTGCGGGACGGTGGATTACTTGAATGCGCGCGCCGAACTCCATGAGCGCTTGAACGCCCATGGAGTGTTGGTGATGGATGCGCGGCCCAGGGAGCTGGGTCCGGCGCTGGTGACGGAGTATTTGAGCTGGAAGCGAGCCGGAAAGCTTTAATCTTTGCACATCGAATCTAGACAGCCACTGGAATCGATCGACCATCGAGCGACATTTCACTCAACTTCAAAGGATCAATACGCAGATCAATCTTGAAGTCCGTCACGTTAATACCACCTAATCTTCCGTTATCAGCACTGGTCACCATCAGGTCTATCTTTGTGTCAGACCTCGAAAGCCCCTTAATGGCAATCGGTGGGTAAGGCATTAAATCCGCCCGAACTTCATCATCTGAAGTCCCGGCGTCCTCTTGGCTTTTTCTGCTTGAGAAACGCTCGTCGAATACTACTTTTCCGTCGTCAGTCGTAAGAGTGACCCTACTTGGTTGGTCGCCTACCACTTCATAGGCGAAAGAAAACCAGTAAACTGCATCCTCGTCGGGACGCACAGGTAACTGGAAGGTTTGAGTGACCGTAGCCCCCTCGATCATTTGCAAATAGGTTTTACCCGTCTCATTGTCCTGACGCACAGCGTAAGACCCCGTAACCGCCCAGAAATCGCTCCACCTCCCGCTGAAATCTCCAAATTCAATCAGGTTTCTTCCTTCAATCAGATTACTTCTTTCAAACAATTCATTAACGCTCATGATTGCCTCACCGATGGTGGAGTTGGTATTGCCCGGCCTCAATATCTGATGCCGGTGCACTGCTCAGAGATCAGCCATTCAGCTCTTGGAAACTGATTTAAGTTTGTCCAGAACTTTTTCCCGGTACGTAGTGTTCCCCATGAAGGCAAGGTAGCGAACACGCACGATGATGTCCGTCAGGCTATCCTTCAGAGCCTCTTGCTTGTCTTCTTTGCCCATCGGCAACTCGAGCTTCCACTTCGATACGGCACCGGTTCCTTCGAAAGGCTGGTAGCGCTCATCACCAAAATTCATCATGTGCTGGCCGCTATCGTCGATACCGGTGGACACTGCAATTTGCTGGCTGTTACGCAAGTTGAGTTTGATGTCCGGTGGCGTGTGCGACGCATTGGGCGCATAGAGGTAATCCAGCGATGACACAACAGGTTTGACGGCCGTCGTGCTCGATACCTGGGTGAGGATCAGCCGCACATCCTGATAAGGTCCCAACACTACCGGCAGCGTTACATCCACGGTGGTGATCTGTCGGCAGTAATGGCCCGGATAGTTGCAATCGAACAGCTTCTGGGGGAGCTCGAAATCCAGGCTTCCCTCGTCCTTGAATTTTTTCAGGACCTCAGCCCAGTCATCCTGAGCCGGATCATCCTTGGCATTGGCATCGAACAGTTGACGCAGGGAAATGGTCTTGACCAACTCCAGGCGCCGTTCGTGACGATGGAGAAAAGCTGACTCCATGCGCAATAGGTCCAGGGCCATGGACTCGCCGGCCATCAAGCCGTGATAGTTGTCCATCCACACGTTGGGGCGCACGAAGGTGGTGTCGTAATCGCCCATTTCGTATTGCCAGGAAGCCTGGGCGCTCAGGCACAGCCCGACCACGGCGTCATGCGCCTGGTAGTAGTGGGTGGCCATCTGGCTCAGCAACCAGCGATACAATTCGACATTAGTGGTTCGGGTTTTGTGGAACGAGTAGATCGCCTGGGCCTGCTCGGCGCTCTTTTTGGCTTGGCGCAAACTGGCCTCGGCGGCGGCAATTGCATGATTCTGGGCGAGGATCTGCTCGTCGATAACGTCTATTTCTGCGGTGGCCTGTTGTTCTTGAAAACTCCATTCGGCGGCACGGCGATTGTAGTAAGCGGTCACACGCAGAGCCTCGGATGCCGCAAATGAAAGCGCCCCTAATCCTGTTAGTTCAGATGCTGTACTGCGCATGGGTGCACCTGCGTCTCCTGTCTCTTTCGTTGCGAAAGCCGTTGGTAACGGACCCACTGTACCGCCCGACGTTCCAACTTTTCCCGCCAGTGTTGCACCTCCGGCAGCTACCTCGGGAATGAACGCCGCAGCCCCCAGTAACCGGCCTGCTATTCCCAGGCGATCGCCACACATTTCCAGCGCCAGCAAACCTGACGCCTGCTGCTCCTTGTAATAATTCTCACGCTTTTCAAGCACTGCCTTGCTTTTCCCCAACCCGTCTTTTGCTGCCTTCAACTGATCGATCGTCGCTTCCTGTATCTCCCTGGCAAACGCGCTCAACTCAATCAAATGGCTTTGTTGTAACTCCTCCAATTGCCCACGATCACGCTGCTCCATGAATTGCAGCACCTGCTGACCGAATCGCATCAAGGTCTGCACCGCATTTTGCGACGAGGCCAACATCGTGCGGAAACGGTAAT
Organism: Pseudomonas sp. GM48; assembly: GCF_000282335.1. Lineage (GTDB taxonomy): Bacteria > Pseudomonadota > Gammaproteobacteria > Pseudomonadales > Pseudomonadaceae > Aquipseudomonas. The sequence continues at coordinate 56,706 of NZ_AKJM01000064.1, read as the reverse complement.
GCGGAATATTCAACCAGCCACCGGCACTGCGCGAAGCACCCGATGAGCCACCGGCCTGTGCGCGGAGCAAATCCAGTGGATTGGTCGGCGGCGCGAACAACGGTAACCACATCGGTTTGCCGTCGATAGTCAGGTTATTCGCCATGTTCGACACGCATTGTTCGATATGCCGCCACAAGTCCAGCAGCATCTCGTTGGTCGCTGGGCGGAACTCATCGAGTTCAAGGCCTGCCAACTGCGGAGTTCCCACCACCCGTTCGGGCAGGTTAGCGACATTGACCTCAATCGACTGCTCAAACAGCTCCAGTTTCGAGGGGGCGCGAGCTGCGCCGGGGTTGAGGATATCTGTCACCGACTTCGGCACCCAATGACTCATGGGTGCGACATCAGGTTTGGGGCCGAGCAGCGCCAGTGCCCGTTCATACAACAACTTGGCCGCCACCAGATCGTCCCGGGTCAAGCGACGGTACAACGAGTCGGCGTGGGCAAGAATGCAGCGCACGTACCTCATGAAGATGGTCTTGCGATAGATGACCGGACAGGCGTACGCCATGGCGTCCGGGTCCACCAGGTTGTCGGCTTCGGCACCGGCATAACCGGGTTCAAGCAACGGCCGGCAGTACCAGTGACCTTCTTCGACCGGCATATCTTTTTCACGTTTGTTTTGTGGGTCGAAGAGGTAATGAAACCAGCGTTGAGACTCCAGATAGTTGCGTTCCTCGCACAACCGATGGGCAACCAGGAACGGTAGATGGAAAAACAGTTCCCAATAGAAAACGCCATGGGCACTTTTGAAATCCATCGGCTCCGATGCATAACTGCCCACTGCGCCTTCCGGAGCAGGCTCTAGACTGTGCTGGGTCTCCCAAGACAGCAGCTCATCAATCGACACCGCCACTTTCGATTTCAGTACCGGCCCAAACGGCGAATTAAGCCGAACCCAGCGTAAATTGGACAAACCCAGCGACTGCAAATCCAGAAACTGTGCACCCGAAGCCTGTGTGTCGAGCAGTGGCAAGCTACTGGCTGCGGGCGCCTGATAGATGGTGACGTCGTATTTGTCACGCCCTCGGGTACCGTTGTCATCACCCCAGGTCACGCTCAACGTCTTGCCCGCCGGATCGCCCTGCCATGGATATTCAATCCAGCCGGAGGCATACCAATGCTCCAGATCAAAGGCAAAATTCTGGGCCTTGAGCTGAGTATTCCCATCAAAGAGTTTCAAGCCGAAGCCGAGGTGTTGCGGTTTTGCGTTGACTGAAAGCTTGTTCACCATATCGTTGAATCGGGCCGCACCGAGGCCGGTGCGGATCGACATACCAGCGCCACTTAACGCTTCATCAGGCCGCCTTAGCGCCAGCTGCTCCAGGTGCGCTTGAGTCAACTCGATCACTTTCGTCGCCCGGAGCCAGCCATTGACGTAAGCAAAGTCATGGGCCTCGATAACGCCCAACACAGACTCCTTTTCCTCCATGTCCTTGAACAGCAGCTCGACTTTAGTCGGTATAGTTTGCAGATGGCAGGTCAACAGTACCGATGTGGGCCCCTCGTATGAAACCTCGAAAAAGGCAAACAAACCATTAAATCTATGCTGAGAAAGCAGGACGATTTCTTTCAAATCGAAATCGGTTCTTGATGCTTGACACAAACCTTGAACCTGCAGGCGATTCTGAATGACGCCTTTGTCATCCAACTGGCTGCTGAAGTTAAGATTCACTCCCAGCGTACCGCTGAGATCGCCCTCGATGGTTCCACCACTCGCCGGAGCCCGAAGCTCCCGATTCAGCGACGCATACTCGTCACGAGTTACTTTGTGCTGCAACGAGCGTTGGTCTTTGAATCGTCCGCCAGACCAGCTTTGCAACGTAGCGACCTTGACCGGTTGCGGCTGCGAATAGGCATCCACACAAGCAAACAGCCACCCTGGTACGGTGTCAGCGCGCCAGGCTTGTGCAGCCGGCGCAACACTAAGAGAAGTGAAACTTACGGCCAGCCAGTCATCGATGTCTTTGCGAGGGCCTGCAACCGTTACCGCCACCAAACGTATGGCATCCTTGTCCAGAACGGCGAACTCTTCCTTGCGCAAGCTGACCGGCGTCGACCAGATGCCGCTCAAGTCCAGCCACGACAACTTGGCCTCCACAGTCCAGGCACCGGGTTTAGTGATGTTGCCGTCCTTGTCCTTTTCATCCTTGGCTTGTTCGCCTTCGATATACACAAGGCTCAGCCGCCCACCGAACACCACCGGGCGCACCGCCAGCACCTCGAGCCCAGCAGGCAGCACCAACTCCTCCCATTCGCTCCAGGCCGCTGGATTGAGGTAGTCCTGGTCCTTGTTTTTCTCGTTGATGTACACCCGGACCTTGCGCCAGAAGTAGGAGTAAGGCTGCTCCGTCTGCCGGCCGATAAAGTAGTAGTGGGCGTTCTTGAAGGTCGGCTCGTTCGGATCAGCCGATGGTTTGTCGGTGCTATCGATATACGCGGATATCAACTTCAAGTTGCAGATTTTCTCGAACTTGCCCAGGTGTTCATAGAGCGCTGCCTGCACCGATGCGTCGCTGATGCGGGCCTGGGACAAGTTGTTTTCAAGCTCGGTAAACGACTTGGTTTTTTTCAGGCGCAACCCCGGAGAAATGTAGTTTTCCGGATAGTCCTCAAGCATCTGATAACCCGCCCAATCGCTGATATTGCACAAGCGTTTGTGCCAGTACTCCAACTCATCCGCGGTAAATTTATCGCTGTAGCCGGGCTCCATCTTCGAATAGATTCGCCCCAGATAACGCTGCAAGCAGGCAATAGCTTCGGCCAGCGGCGAGGTATCGACCTTGGCAGTCATCTGTGTGTCCATCAACAGATACTGTTGGACGTCGTCAATGGTCGTCAGGTTGAGAGGCTGCTCACGACGTTGATCCTGGGTGGCTGCGACGTGACTTCGGTAGTAATCCACCAATGCACTACGACGACGCTCTGCCAATGCTCCGATAACGGGTTTGTTCATCGCAACTCTCCTTTCATGGCCATGACCCAGTCGCACTTACCGCGAAGTCGGCCTCAATGTTTTTTTCAGCGCAGGCAGTAACCAGCGCGCAGTCAGGCGTCTTCTTGCGATAGCGGATTAGTGACTACTAAAAAGGAATGACCTTTGAAACCCCATTCCGATTGTGCCCCCTCGGTACCCAAATACCCCTTCAACACCAAAGACTGGTCAACCCTGTTGCACAACCAGGTCAATTCGAATTCACCGCTGCGCAGGTCCGCGCAATCGATGGTCCAGCACATGGTGTCGCCGACCACATCGGTGTAGGCCCCGGTCAATGGTGCGAATGTCATCCCCATCGCCTTGGCGGAGAACGCGCCACTCCAGCCCAACGCGGCCCGTGCGCCTGTGAGATCGAGGTTGGTTTCTGGTGTGAGCTCAAGCCGGTACTTGTGTCCGCGGATGAAGTTGAGCGTAGTGTTCGGCTCAATCGTTTCCTCGACAGGGGTGAAAGTGGTATCGATCAGCTTGATGCTCCACTTCAGGGGTTCGACTACTTCAAGATTGAATGTCTTCGAACCGCTGTCACCGGTGGCCGTTACGGTGTATTGGCCAGGCTTGTCGGCCAGGAACGGAAAGGTCGAGCGGCCTTTGGCATCTGTTGCCACCCGCTCTTCGGGCAGAGGATCATCACCTGGTTGGGCATCCTCATAGACAACCTTCCAGGTAATCGGATAACGCGCAATCGGATGGGCATCGTTGTTCGCCGCTTCCCTGACCTCGACCCACAACAGGCTGGGCCGGTCAGAACCTGCCACGGGCAGCAGGTAATCAACCGCTTGCCCGTAAATCACCGCGCCACCGGCCACATCGATTTCGCGCGTCATACTGCCGCCGGTGACAGTCGCCTTGAATACAAATGTACCTTTGGCAATATTAGCGACAGTGCACGTTGCTTCGCCGTCCTCGTTGGTAGTGCTGGATGGAAGCGGCGTCGTGTCCTGAAGCCACGCAACTTCCACATCTTTGACCGGACGCCCATCCAGGCCAATGACTTTGCAACGCAGCTCCAGCGGAAGTCCTGCCACGGCGGGTGAAATCGCCTCCAGCACAACAACACGTGGCTGATCGACGAACTTGATGTTCTCGAACTTGAGCAAGTCCTTGTCCGCGTACTGCGCGGTCACAGTGATGTTGTTTTCGGGTGAGCGGCTACGCACTCGAGTGCGGGCAAAACCGTCCTTGTCGGTATAAGACACCACCGGATCCAGGTGCCCGGCCGTACATCCCCACCGAACAGGGCGATCGATGGCAAAATTGTCAAACCGATCCACCAGCCTGACTTGCAGTTCCAGGTATTCGAGATCACCGGCCAGTTTCTCGCCAAAGGGAGGTTGGCTGGTATCACTTAGCGAGTAGTCGAGGGAGTCTTCATCACAGTCGATCAAGATCGGCTCCGCGTAGACCCGCTGCCCCAGGCCATACCGGGCAACTACCGTGGCCAGGCCCATCCAGCTACCGGCCTTGAAGCGCACACCGGCTCGTCCCTCGTGGTCTGTGATCGACTCCAGATCCTGCAAGCCGCTGCGTTCGCACTCCCAGGTCACGGTGACGTTGGACAAAGGCTCGTTCTGAAAGTCCCGCAACGTCACCTCGACCCTTGAATACTCGCCCGGGGCATTGCAGATCAGCTGTTGGTGGGAGACGGTCATGCTGCCCGCAACACTTTGCCCTACCTCACCGAACTCCAGCGCCTTGCTCTGGATGGCCGACTCGGACAAGCATTGCAGGGCATGTTCTGCCGCCTGACGGCAACTGACGACATCACTCTCCGGACTGAGCGCGCCCAACGTCAGAATGGCATTGGCATCCAGGCCGGTCTTAGCCGCAAAGCCCCGTGCGCGAATAACGAAATCAAGTTGGGATAATTCGCGAATCAGTGGTTTTTCGGGGTTCAGGTAGTTAGCGCATTCCAGGACCTCCTTGATACCCCACTTGAGCGCCTGCGCCAGTGAACTCGCTGCCGCGTCGCGAATCAGGCGCAGGTCTTCCGGAGTCAGTTGAGCGGGAAGGTCATTCAACAGTTTCAAGTATGCCAGCAGCTTCTCGGCCGGCTCCTCGGTGTGCACTACCGCCCTACCGTAGATGGTCAACAGGTAGAACGAGTTGAGGGTCAATTCTTCTATTTGCCGCAGCCCAAACCAGCGCCAGTGCTCCTGGGTGGTAAGTGTGGTCAACATCGCCGAACTCAGCGCCAGTTTTTTCACTACCGCAGTGCGCCGGACCAGGTGAGCCAACACTTTCAGAATGTCGTCACCAAGCTCAATGCTCGGTTGGGCCATCGTCCCGGCGCCCAACACACGCATGGTTTCGTTGAGCAGCAGGTAAACCCCGCCCGACTCGACCCAACGCAAGACGACCAGCGCCAGGTCTTGCGCAATATTCAGGTAAACCGACAGGCTCTCCTGAACGACAGCGCTCTGCGCCGCACGCGTTTGCAGCAGTATGGCCAGAATCGTGGCCTTGACCCGTTCCACCTGGGTGACATCAATCTGCGCTAACTCGACTGCCCCGTCGATCTCGCCCTTGGCGAACGTTTCGTAAGCCTCTTCATCAGTGGCATGGCCGCTGAGCACCAATCCCTTCTCATCCACCAATTGGTCCAGAAGCGTCAGCCAGTCGTTGCCCAGGCTGACGGCAAGCGGCGGAACCCCCGCCCCCAACAGCGCCTCCTCACTCAACCGGGTCGGTTCCAGCCGCTTGCGCAGTTCCTGCAACAATGTCAGCTCTGCTTCCGAGGCAAAGACCGGAACCACAACCGGTGCCACGTGTTGCACCAGCCAGATCACCTCCAGATCGTTTTCGCGACACCATTCGATACAGGAATGCACCGCATGCAGCACATTCAACACGTCGGCCTTGGTAATAGTCCGGTAACCGCTGATGCGCGGCGCGCCCAACAGTTCACGTAACCAATCGCTGCCATTGGGGCTCATGGTCTCCAGCAGCGCAGCCAGTTCGATGGAAGTGATACCGCAGAACGAGGCCAGCCGCACCACCCGGTACAGGCTCGAAAGAATCGGCAAACTGCGCGTCAGTTCGCCGCGCAGGCCATAGCACTCCGCGACGACCCTGGCCAGATAACGCCAGGTTTCCAGATTGATGCCAAGGCCACTGCAAATCTGGTCAACCGTGCGTCGATCAATCTCTGTTTGCGGGTGAATGGCAAAAGCCCCACCGTCGAGCTGAAGTGGCGTTTCGAACAACGATTGTGCGTTGAACACACGATCAAACTGGGACTTTTTCTCGCCCCGGCCAAATGCGCTCATTTCGTCGATCAGCGCTGCAAAATCTTCCGCCGAACAGTTGTAGTGGCGACGAAACTCCTGGAAAAGACCGATGGCCCTCAAGGTATTGCCGCTGATTTTGTAGGGTTGAGTCGCGGTTAATTCTTCGGACTCATCTCCAACCGGGGCGCGTCGTTCGGCGCGTATGGCCGCAACCACCAGGCGATCGCATTCGTCGTAGGGCAAATCAATGCGCCTGGCCAGTCGAAGCATCCGGTTGATCAGGTCGAATCGGCGCTGCGTAGCGTTTGCGAGCCTTCTTTCTATATCGTCTGTCCTGGATTCGGTCACCCCGATTGCAGGCTCATTACCATCGGCATTGATGAACACCGAGCCGAAAATATTGGGTTTTGGCACAGCAAGTGTTGGCGCGTTAGGAGAAACCGTGGGCGCGTAACGCTCAATCGACAGCAGGCTGGCCAGCGTGTCTGAATCCATCGAGGTGTGGGTACAGAACTTCACCACATCCTGCAAATCATCGTAACTTGCGCCGAAGTTGTTCTGGAAGAACTGCGCATTGGTGGTTTCCGGGTCGGCGTCAATACGGCCCGTGCGAGGGTCTATATACGGGTTCGACTCAGCGCTCTGTGATGCAGCATCAAATCTGTAGCGGTCCTCCAGCAATATCGCCTGCATGGCCGGGCCAAGTCCGCTGGACTGGCGCATCGCGTTATCCGAACAGCTTCCGTGAGCGCCCGGATTCTTGAAATAAGGAGAATCCGGATCCGCAATACGCACCACATCGCCCAGGGACAGATCGTTCTGTTTCAGCACGTAGTCCCATTGCTCCTGGTACCACTCGAACGGCAACGTGGTCATTGGGTATCGGGTGTTAAGCAGCCGATCATCAACCACCTCATTTTCCAGCCCCCAGGCGGCGGCATGATCTTCGATGATGCGATCGAGCACCTCATTGACCAGCACCACCGTCGGGGTGATCCGATAGGCCATTTCCGGATTGATTTCACGTGTTGCGAGGTCAGGACGCCGATTCTGCAGCTTTATTTTCTGGCCGCCACTTGCCTGGCGCTCTTCCAGTTCAAGAGCCTTGCGATACAACTCCACGAAGTAAGCGGCGGGCGAATCATTGGCATCCAGACTGCCCACAGGCGTGGTATTTCCCCAGGCCAGCTTGAACAAACGGTGATAGTCGGGACCTTCCACCAAGGAGCGAATACCGGTTTCATGCAAGGAGTTTCGCGGTGTATAGCGGGTCAATCGATGGTTACGGTACTGGCGCGCAAGGTGCACCAACACGCTATTGGCTTTATCCAGCAGAACACTTGCCTCGGGGCTGGAGAGCTCAAAGGTGTTCATCAGTCCCTGATGCCCCAACTTCACCAACTGCAAGACTGAACGGTTCTCTTCGAGGAAGCGCTGGCCTTGCGCCGTTTCTGCGATCCGCTTCCGACCGACTGTCGAGTCGAACAGCTGTGAAAGGGGTGAAGGGCGAGTGTCCTGGTTCATGCTGACTCTCCGGCAGTCATTAGCGATGGATTCAGATATACCCGAAGAGCCCAATGCCAAATACCTGTCATAAATGACAGTCACGACGAACGGTAAGAATTGCAGCGCGTTCGAAAGCGAATCTTTCCTGAGTAGTTTTTCTGCAAACTAGAGCGTCTTGGGTGGGGTCAATACATAAAAGTATTTGATGAATACCCAATCGGATTCGTCTTTATCCTTGTCGTTGAACCATTTGGCCTGGGTATGCAACTCATGAGGGCCCGGATCCATTGCCTGAGTAAAGGGGCCTGAATCAACATCTCTGCTCTCTATCCATGGTCCGTTATAGTGAACGTGGATTTTAAAGTTCTTGGCTCTGTAATGACCTCCCTCCCCTGGAATTATGTCGATAGTCACGGGCGAACTATAAACCTGCCCACTCAGAGGGCTGTTGACATTGGGCGGTCTGATATCAACTAACGGGCGTGGATCTTCTTGAAGGTTTGCCATTTTTCCAATCTCCATTCGTAGAACAACCAGTCATTGCACGGTGTCATTGCTACCGCCTTCGCGACGCAAAAACACCTGTAACAAATGACAGTTCAGACGATCGGTATATCGATCTTCAATTGGAGTTGGTGCTGACGCCCTCGCGAACAAGTCCGCCTCTCGGCTGGTCGATGCCGTAAACAGGAACCATGGACACAGGTAATTGAATATGTGGAAGGGACTCGATCACAAAGCTTTCAACACTTCAAGTCAGGCCGAAGCAGGCAACGTCTGAAAACTGAAGTACTGCTTCAACGCCTCAACCAATTGCCCATATTCCGGCGGAGCCCGTTGCAGGCTGAATCCGGCGTCGTAATGTTGGGGGGTTGCGTCTTCGTGGCACCACAGGCAACAGGCCTGCAGGTCGATGATCCGCTGGCCACCTTCGCTGGCGGGAATTTTCAGGCGCAGGTTGAAGTCCGCGCCGATCATCATCGGCAGCTGGCTGATCAGCATCAACCCGTCGTCGGAGACATTGCCCAGATAGCCGATGGGTTTACCGGTGATACCGTTGAACACTTTCAGGAAGTACGGCAGTTGATGCCGCTCGATTCGGCGGTCGGTGAACATGTGCAATTTCGCTATGCAAGGCCCTTAAGCAGAGCCGCACTACTGCTTCGGAACGGGTACGCATGTGTCGTTGCCCGCTCTCCCCGCTCCCGGTGCGCCAGTCCTTGTAGCGCAGAGTCCTGCTTGTGCCGGTCACAGGTGTTGCCCCGATTCAGAGATCAGGCTCCAAACCGGTTCCTTCGACTATAGCTCACCCCCGCCGCCGAAGCGGCGATTAGAAGGCTGCCGCCATCAGAACTGCGTCGGTTTTGCCGCTGCTGCACTGCGCGTCGGGTAGTGGCCAAGGCTCTGCAAGGTTTCCAGGCGGGCGTGGGCACGGTAGGCGTATTCGCTTTGCGGATACGCGGCGATGATGAACTGGTAGGTCTGGGCCGCGTCGATGAACATCTTCTGCCGCTCCAGGCACAGGCCGCGCATCATCGACACCTCCGGCCACACATAAGGCCGCGCGCGGCTGTCGCGTTCGACCTTGGACAGTTCAAGCATCACCTGCTCGCAATTGCCCCGGTCATAGGCGCTATAGGCATTGTTCAAATGATGGTTCATCGACCAACGGGTGCAACCCGTGACACTGAGGGCACTGAGGGCAAGGGCGGCAACGAGCACGAATCGCATGGGGGATCTCCTGTCTTGAACCCTGTATCGACCTGTGGTCGGAAATCTTCAGGCCCCAGATGCAAAGTCGCTACGTTCAATAAAGAAAGCGATAAGTAGTGCATTCGAACAATGACTACAACTTCGGAGCATAGTAGCCTCACTCAGCGCTTGAACTCAGGAGTCTTTGCATGTCCGTCCGTCGTACCAAAATCGTCGCCACCCTTGGCCCGGCCAGTAACTCGCCGGAAGTTCTCGAACAGCTGATTCTGGCTGGCCTGGACGTCGCCCGCCTGAACTTCTCCCACGGCACCCCCGACGAGCACAAGGCTCGCGCGAAGCTGGTGCGTGACCTCGCCGCCAAGCACGGCCGATTCGTCGCCCTGCTGGGTGACCTGCAAGGCCCGAAAATCCGTATCGCCAAATTCGCCAACAAGAAGATCGAGCTGAAGATCGGTGATCAATTCACCTTCTCCACCAGCCATCCTCTGACCGAAGGCAACCAGCAAGTGGTCGGCATCGACTACCCGGACCTGGTCAAGGACTGCGGCGTGGGCGACGAGCTGCTGCTCGACGACGGTCGCGTAGTGATGCGCGTCGATACCGCCACAGCCACCGAACTGAACTGCACCGTGACCATCGGCGGCCCGCTGTCCGACCATAAAGGCATCAACCGTCGCGGTGGCGGCCTGACTGCTCCGGCCCTGACTGAAAAAGACAAGGCCGACATCAAGCTCGCTGCGGAAATGGAAGTCGACTACCTCGCGGTGTCCTTCCCGCGTGACGCCGCCGACATGGAATACGCCCGTCAACTGCGCGACGAAGCCGGCGGCACTGCCTGGCTGGTGGCGAAGATCGAACGCGCCGAAGCCGTGGCCGATGACGAAACCCTCGACGGCCTGATCAAGGCGTCCGACGCGGTGATGGTTGCCCGTGGTGACCTGGGTGTGGAAATCGGCGACGCCGAACTGGTGGGCATCCAGAAGAAGATCATTCTGCACGCTCGCCGCCACAACAAGGCGGTGATCGTCGCGACCCAGATGATGGAGTCGATGATCCAGAACCCGATGCCAACCCGCGCCGAAGTGTCCGACGTAGCCAACGCCGTGCTCGACTACACCGACGCCGTGATGCTCTCGGCCGAAAGTGCCGCTGGCCTGTACCCGCTGGAAGCCGTTCAGGCCATGGCGCGCATCTGCATCGGTGCCGAAAAGCACCCGACCAGCAAGACCTCCAGCCACCGCATCGGCAAAGAGTTCGAGCGCTGCGACGAAAGCATCGCACTGGCGACCATGTACACCGCCAACCACTTCCCGGGCGTGAAGGCGATCATCGCTCTGACCGAAAGTGGTTACACCCCGCTGATCATGTCGCGCATCCGTTCCTCGGTGCCGATCTACGCGTTCACCCCGCACCGCGAAGCCCAGGCTCGCGCGGCAATGTTCCGTGGCGTGTACACCATCCCGTTCGATCCGGCTTCGCTGGCGCCGAACGAAGTGAGCCAGAAGGCGATCGACGAGCTGGTCAAGCGTGGCGTGGTCGAGAAAGGCGACTGGGTCATCCTGACCAAGGGCGACAGCTATCACACCACCGGCGGCACCAACGGCATGAAAATCCTGCACGTTGGCGATCCGATGGTCTGAGTGACCGGCTGCTGAAAAACAAAAGCCCCGCCATGTGAATGGCGGGGCTTTTTGCATTCTTATCCTTTTTTTGTCTAGCCTGATCCGGCCCCTTCGCGAGCAAGCCCGCTCCCACAGGGATCTTGTGGACACCATAAATCCAGTGTGGGAGCGGGCTTGCCCGCGAAGAGGCCGGTACAGTCAGCGAAAAACTCAATGCCGCTTGATGAACCCGGTCAACGCCGCCAACGCCTCCGGCGAACGCAGCCGCTGGGTAAACAACGCCCCCTCCTCTTCAATCACCTTGCGCAACCGCTCCCGGTCCGGCGCTTTCATCAATTGCTTGCTGATGCGCACCGCTTCCGGCGGCAAGCCCTCAAAGCGCAAGGCCATTTCCCGCGCCTTGGCCAAGGCTTCTTCGCCACTGCCCAAGGCTTCATTGGCAATGCCCCACGCAGCCGCCTGTTCACCGCTGAAACCCTCGCCCAGCAGCAACAACTCTGCCGCTTTAGCCTGCCCGAGCAGACGCGGCAGGATCAGGCTGGAACCGAACTCAGGACACAAACCAAGGTTGACGAACGGCATGCGCAACCGCGCATCACGGCTGACGTAGACCAGATCGCAATGCAGCAGCATCGTCGTGCCAATGCCCACCGCCGCCCCGGCCACGGCGGCGATCACCGGTTTGCGACATTCGAGCAGGTTGAGCATGAACTGGAACACCGGGCTGTCGAGGCTGGTCGGTGGTTGCTGGATGAAGTCGGCGATGTCGTTGCCGGCGGTGAAACACTCGGCAGAGCCGCTGATCAGTACGGCATTGATCTCGGGGTCGCAGTCGGCCTGTTTCAGCGCTTCGGCCAGGTGGCTGTACATGGCGCGGGTCAGGGCGTTTTTCTTGTCCGGGCGATTCAGGCGCAGGGTCAACAGGCCGCGTTCGCGTTCAACTTGGATGGCATCGGTCATGGCAGGTCTCAGCGGTGCGAGGTCAGAAGATTTCATTGTGGCGAGCGAGCTTGCTCGCGCCGGGCTGCGCAGCGGCCCAAAAAACCTGTGAGCGCTGCGCACTCAAGCGCGAGCAAGCTCGCTCGCCACAACAGCGGATTCAGCGCTCAACCACGGGGCAGGAATACATCGGCCAGCAGTTGATTGCGCGGCAATCCCGCCAGGTACAGGCGCCGGGCGAAGGCGTCGACACTGTCGGGGGCTCCGCAGAGTAAGGCCAGGGTTTGCCGGGAAACAAGCCGCAGTTGCGCCAAATCCGCTGGCAACCCGGCCGGGGTCCACAGCTCGATACTCAGGTTCGGACGGCTGGCGGCCATGGCCTGCAGAGGTTTGGCCAGATAGTGTTCATCGGCATCATGGGCCAGGTGAATGACGCGAATGGCGCCCTGGTGATCCTGGCGCAGCGCTTCGCGCAGCACACCAAACAATGGCCCCAACCCGGTGCCGGCCGCCATCAACCACAACGGCCGGGCGTGCCAGTCCGGATCGTAATGCAAGGCGCCGCCGCGCAATTCACCGAGACGGATCGGATCGCCGATCTGCATTTGCCTGGCTGCATCGCTGAACTCCCCGGGCTGACGGCAATCGAGATGGAACTCCAGAAAACGGTCTTCTTGCGGCAGGCTGGCGAGGGAATACGGCCGCGCCACGTTGCCTGTCCACAACACCAGGTGCTGGCCGGCGCTATAGCGCAATGACCGCTGCGGGATGACCCGCAAGCGCAGCACCGTGGTGCTCAGCCAATCGACCGCTGCGACCTCGGCCGGCTGGCCATCGAGCTGCGGGTCGAAGGCGTGCACTTGCAAGTCCTCGACCACCTGGCACTGGCACGCCAGGCGCCAGCCCTGTTCACGCTGCTGTACACTCAGGGCATCGGGGCGGCTGTCGCTCGGCAGGCCCCGCACACATTGCACCAGGCACGCATGGCAACTGCCGGCGCGGCAACTGTAAGGCACCGCCACGCCGTTCTGATTCAACGCGTCGAGCAGATTGCTGCCCGCCGCCACCGACCAGTGCCGCTCGCCAACCCGCAGCTCAGGCATCGATGTTCTCCCACGCCGCCGCGCATCGGTTGCGACCGTCACGCTTGGCGCGATAGAGCGCCTGATCGGCCTGTTGCAGGGCGTCATCGAGGTCGTCGCCCAGCTCCAGCAGGGTCATGCCGGCGGACAGGCTGAGGTTACGCACATTCAGACCGATCAACTCGACATCGGTGAACGCGATGCGCAGCCGCTCGCAGCACGAAGTCAAACTGTCGGCGTCGCAGTCGGGAAGCAGCACCACGAACTCTTCGCCGCCGTAGCGGGCCAGAACGTCACCGTCGCGCAGGCACGCAGTGGCAACGCCGGCAAAGGCTTGCAGGACCTGATCACCTGCGGCATGACCGTACAGGTCGTTGATGCGCTTGAAATGGTCGAGGTCGATCAGCGCCAGGCCATGCACGACACCCGCCTCCATGGCCTTCAGCTCGCGGGACGCCAGGCGCAGGAAGTGCCGGCGATTGAACAGGCCTGTGAGCTCATCGGTGGCCACCAGGCCTTCGAGCTGGCGCATCATTCCCCGCAGAGTGTCCTGGTGCGCCTGCAACGCAAAACGCCGCTGGCGCATACGCTTTCGCGAGGCCTGGACATGGCGGGCATACAGCACCAGCCACACCAGCACGATGAACAGCACGCAGACCTGCAACACCGCCATGGCCGGGTCGGGCAGTTGGAAGTGGTAGCCCTCCCACAGCGTTATCGCACTGAAACTGAGAAACACCAGCAACGCGCAACGCACAAAGGATCGGCGCGACAGATGGAACAGGCCAAACAGCAGGATCAGGACGTAAAACACCAGAAACGCACCCCGGGCTTCGTCCAGATGGGCGATCAGCCAGGTTTGCCAGCCCAGCCCCACCAACACTTGTGCCTCGGTCAGGCTGGGGTCGGCGAAGCGCAGGTTGCAGCCGCTGTAAAACACCGCGAACAGGGTGGCCTGGCTGATCACCACCAGCGTGCTGCCGATGACGACACTGGAAAGCGGCGCGTCGTAGTGACCAGTGAAAAATGCCAGCCAAAGCAACAGCAAGGCCAGGGCATAGGTGCCGGCCGCAAGGGCGAAACGTTTGAGCAACAGGCGCTGGATGGCGTTTTGGGTCAATCGTTGACTCACCAAATGAAAGAAGACTGACAGAGCGTCCTACTCTACAGACCGTATGTCACTTTAGTGGCGTGGCCGATAAATGACCATTCAATTTTCGGGATGAATAACTGGCGTCACAACGACAACCCTTTGTTGCGATAATCCTGTGGCGAGGGAGCTTGCTCCCGCAGGGCTGCGAAGCGGCCCCCGGCATTCTTTCAGGGGTATCGCGCCGTTAGATTTACGACTGCTTCGCAGCCGAACGGGAGCAAGCTCCCTCGCCACAACGGTCATGCGCTTTGACTTGTCGCTTCAAACTTGCCGCTTGTAGCTGCCCCTATACGACCAACGATTGACTACCGGCGCGTGTGCAGGCCTTTGATGCGCGCTATACTGCCGCGCCTTTTTAGCGTCGCGCCAGCATGCCCGGCGTGCCTTGAAAGGTGCTTGCAACCGACCGATGCACCCAAGCTGCAAGCACCTTATTGAATGTTCCCGTCTTTTAGAGGAGCGCGACTCATGACCGTGATCAAGCAAGACGACCTGATTCAGAGCGTTGCCGACGCCCTGCAATTCATTTCCTACTACCACCCCGTGGATTTCATCCAGGCGATGCACGAGGCCTACCTGCGCGAAGAATCGCCGGCAGCCCGTGACTCCATGGCGCAAATCCTGATCAACTCGCGCATGTGCGCCACCGGCCACCGCCCGATCTGCCAGGACACCGGTATCGTCACCGTGTTTGTCCGCGTGGGCATGGATGTGCGCTGGGATGGCGCCACCATGGGCCTGGACGACATGATCAACGAAGGCGTGCGTCGCGCCTACAACCTGCCGGAAAACGTCCTGCGTGCTTCGATCCTCGCCGACCCGGCGGGCGCTCGCAAGAACACCAAGGACAACACCCCGGCAGTCATCCACTACTCCATCGTTCCGGGTAACACCGTGGAAGTGGACGTGGCAGCCAAGGGCGGCGGCTCCGAAAACAAGTCGAAGATGGCCATGCTCAACCCGTCCGACTCGATCGTCGACTGGGTTCTGAAGACCGTGCCAACCATGGGCGCCGGCTGGTGCCCACCGGGCATGCTCGGCATCGGCATCGGCGGCACCGCCGAGAAAGCCGCTGTGATGGCCAAGGAAGTGTTGATGGAATCCATCGACATTCATGAGCTCAAAGCTCGCGGCCCGCAGAACCGTATTGAAGAAATGCGCCTGGAGCTGTTCGAGAAGGTCAACCAGTTGGGCATCGGTGCCCAGGGCCTCGGTGGCCTGACCACCGTGCTCGACGTGAAGATCATGGATTACCCGACCCACGCCGCGTCCCTGCCGGTGTGCATGATCCCGAACTGCGCCGCCACCCGTCACGCGCACTTCGTGCTCGACGGCTCCGGCCCGGCCTCGCTGGAAGCGCCACCGCTGGACGCCTACCCGGAAATCGTCTGGGAAGCCGGCCCGTCGGCCCGTCGCGTCAACCTCGACACCCTGACCCCGGAAGACGTGCAGAGCTGGAAGCCGGGCGAAACCGTCCTGCTCAACGGCAAGATGCTCACCGGTCGCGACGCTGCGCACAAGCGCATGGTCGAGATGCTGAACAAGGGCGAAACCCTGCCGGTGGACCTCAAGGGTCGCTTCATCTACTACGTCGGCCCGGTCGATCCGGTCGGTGACGAAGTGGTTGGCCCGGCAGGTCCTACCACCGCGACGCGGATGGACAAGTTCACCCGTCAGATCCTCGAGCAGACCGGTTTGCTGGGCATGATCGGCAAGTCCGAGCGCGGCCCGACCGCGATCGAAGCGATCAAGGACAGCAAGGCCGTGTACCTGATGGCCGTCGGCGGCGCCGCTTACCTGGTCGCCCAGGCGATCAAGAAGTCCAAGGTGCTGGCGTTTGCCGAACTGGGCATGGAAGCGATCTACGAGTTCGAGGTCAAGGACATGCCGGTGACTGTTGCGGTCGACAGCAAGGGCGAGTCGGTCCACATCACCGGTCCCGCCATCTGGCAGAAAAAGATCAGTGAAAGCCTGGCGGTGGAAGTGCAGTAAGCACTGACCACGGCACAGTGAAAACCGGCCTGTCGGCAACGACAGGCCGGTTTTTTTACGCCGGCCAAAAAGTAATCGATGGCAGGAACGAGCACATCGATTGTTCTAAGGAAAGTGGGATGACCTGTCAGATCTGACAGGTTACAGCAACCAGTACCGCTGATAGCTTGAACGCAATCGATGTAATTTCTGTCACGGCGGACACATCCATGGCCACAGAACAGCAGGGCACCCTCGAAATCAACGCACCGGCCCTTCCCAAGGGTGGTGGCGCAATCCAGAGCATCGGCAAGGGCTGGGGCGCTGTCGGCACCAGCGGTGCGGCATCGCTGGAGTTGCCGCTGCCGATCAGCAAAGCCCCCAACCGTGACATGGTCCCGGCCTTGGGCCTGGGCTACAGCAGCGATGTCGGCAACAGCCCGTTCGGCATCGGCTGGCGCCTGACCACCAACGCCATCACCCTGCGCACCACCAAGGGCGTGCCGAAATACGACGGCAATGATCTGGTGATGGGGCCTGGTGGTGATGTGTGGATGCCCGAGAAGAGTGACGACGGCCAGGTCATTTTCAGAGAAGTGTCGGAGTACAACGCCGTCAAAAACCTCGGCAAGCACCGCGTCGTGCGTTACTGGCCGCGGGTTGAAGGTGGGTTTGATCTGATTGAGCACTGGAGCAAAGTCGACGACGTGGACAACCCCGCCGGCTTCTGGTTGATCCATGGCGCCGACGGCAGCCTGCACTGCTACGGCAAAACCCAGGCCTCGCGCCGGGCCAATCCCAATGACAAAAGCCATGTCGGGGTCTGGTTGATCGACGAAAGCCTCAACTTGCGCGGCGAACACGTGGTGTACGAATACAAGGCTGAAACCGACGCGCCGGCCGCTCCGCAATTTCGCGATTACCGTGCCCAGCGCTACCTGCACAAGGTTTTGTACGGCAATGCCCAGGCATCCGCCGACTTGTACTCCTGGAGTGCCAATGGCTGGAAAGATGTGCAATGGCATTTCCACTTGCTGTTCGACTATGGCGAACGCAGCGCCGACCTGACGCAAGTACCGCCCTACCAGCCCGCCGGTGAATGGCAGGTCCGCAGCGACCCGTTCTGGAACTACGCCTACGGCTTCGAATTGGGTAACCGGCGACTGTGCCGGCAGGTGCTGATGTTTCATCAATTTACCGATGAGCTGGGGACCGAACCGGTGCTGGTCCAGCGCCTGCTGCTCGAACACCGTCAGAGCCCCTTGGGCTACAACCATCTGACGGCCGCTCACATTCAGGCGTATGACAACCTGGGGCAGATGGAAAGTCGCCCGCCCATGGAGTTCTTCTACAACCGCTTCGAAGCCGATCCGGCGCATCAAGGCTGGGCAGCGTTTGCCCCGATGCCCGGCCTGAATGACGGTCAGCGTTACCAGTTGGTGGATTTGTACGGCGAGGGAATGCCAGGGGTGCTGTTCAGCAGTGACAAGGCCTGGTACTACCGCGAACCGTTGCGCGCCGCCACCGGTGGCAACGACGTGAGTTATGGCGACTGGGAGGCATTGCCCGGCATTCCCGTGGCCGATAGCAGCAAACCGATTCGCCAGTCCCTGAGTGACCTGACTGGCGATGGCAAGCTCGACTGGGTAATCGCCCGTCCCGGTCTGTCCGGGTTCTTCACCCTCAATCCCGACCGCTCTTGGTCGAACTTCGTGGCCTACGATGCGTTCCCCACGGAGTTTTTTCATCCGATGGCGCAACTGGCGGATCTGGTCGGTGACGGTCTGACTGATCTGGCACTGATCGGCCCCCGCAGCGTGCGACTGTATTCAAGCCGTCGTGAAATCGGGTTCAGCCAAGGTGCCGACGTTCCTCACGATGACGACTCTCTGCCGCTGTTGAGCAATGCCCAGACTGAACTGGTGGCGTTCAGCGACCCACTGGGCAGCGGTGCGCAGCACTTGATCCGCATCCGCCACAACGAAGTCAAATGCTGGCCGAACCTGGGTCATGGCAAATTCGGCAAAGGCTTTGTGCTTTGCGCCTTGCCCTTCGACTACGCCGAATTCGATGCTTCGCGGGTGCGACTGGCGGACCTGGACGGCTCCGGTGCCGCTGATCTGATCTACCTCGAGTCCGACCATTTCCGGGTGTTCATGAACCATGGCGGCAATGGCTTCAATCAGGTGTCAGTCGATATGCCTTGGCCCGAGGGTGTGCGTTACGACCGCCTCTGCCAGGTGAGCATCGCCGATCTGCAAGGGCTTGGCTGCTCCAGTCTGATCCTGACCGTTGCGCATATGGAACCCCGGCACTGGCGTTACGATTTCGTCAGTGCCAAGCCGTATCTGGTGAATGCCAGCCACAACAATATGGGCACCGTGACGGGTGTGAGTTACCGCAGTTCGGCCCAGGAATGGCTGGACGAAAAGGCCGAGCTGATTGCGGCGGGCAAGGCGCCGGTGTCGCACCTGCCGTTCGCCATGCATCTGGTCAGCCAGCAAACCCAACTCGATGAAATTACCGGCAATCGCCTGACCCAGAGTTTCAGCTACCGCCAAGGTTTTTACGACAGCGTCGAGCGTGAATTCCGTGGTTTCGGCCTGCTGCTGCAAACCGATACCGAAGCCTCAGTCGCCGAACGCGCGAACCCGGGTTTTACTGCGCCAATCCTCAGCAAGACCTGGTTCCATACCGGACGTGCCGTTGACATGGGCGACGACGGGTATTACCGCGGTGATCCGCACGCAGTGTCGCTGAAGGCAACATCGCTGCACGAGTATCACCTCAACGATGCGGCGGGTCGCCTGATCGATCCCGATGAAGACCTCGCCCGCGAAATGGCCCGCGCACTCAGTGGCTCAGTGCTGCACACGGAAGTCTTCGCCGCCGACGATGATCCCGCAACAGCGGTGCCCTACACCGTACAGGAGAACCGCTTTCTGGTGCGTGAACTCCGGCCCAAGGGCAACCATCATCCTTACGCCGTACTGCAACCGCTGGCGCTGGAAAGCATCGCCTACCAGTACGAACCGCAAGTGGCCGATGACCCGCTGATTCAACACACGATCAATCTGGACTGGGACAAATTCGGCGGCCTGACCCACGGTTTTGTCGTGCACTACGCCCGGCGTAAAACAGACAAGGACACCCCGCCCTTCGCCGTCGCTACACACGGTGACGAAAGCGATGAAGACTACGAAAACAGGTGGTGGCTGGACGCCCATGACAAAGCTCAACAGTGCTGGTATCTGACCCAGGCCAAGGCCGAGTACCACCATCTGGAAGACTTTGATGGCTGGCGTCTGGGCCTGCCTTATCGTCAGCGCGGCAATGCGCTGGTTCTGGAAAAAAACGAACTCAAGCCCGTCGACATCAACCACGAAAAATTCCTTGGCTGGAGCGCGGATAGTGGGGCCTGGTCAGCCAGAGCGGTGCTGACCGGTTTGTCATTGCAGCGCTATCAGGATCCGGACACGGGCAATTTGCTGGACCCGGACAAACTGATCTTCAACGCCCTGCCCGACTACGTGGAAACCGCCGAGCTGGATGCCACCGCCCTGAGCGCCTATGACAAGCTCAAGGACGAAAACGGCAATATGCCGTTCAACCTCAAGGAGAAACTCGAATCACCTGAGGTTGGCTACCACATCATGGATCTGTTCTTGCCTGTGCCTGAAGCAAGTCCACCCGCCAACTCCAATGAAGCCAAGGACTACCTGTGGTCAGTACGCAAAAGCTTCCCCACCTATCACAGCCTCACAGGTTTTTATAACGTCGAAAAATTCCAGCAGACCAAAAGCCATGGCATCACCAGCGTCGCCTATGACGACCACTGGTGCCTGACCACGGACGTCACGCTGCCGGACGGTTGCACCACGCGCATCCTCGACATCGACTACCGTTCGTTTCTGCCTGCCGGTATCGAGGACCCTAATCGCAATACCCAGGAGGCGCGCTACAACGCGTTCGGCGAAGTGCTGGTAACCAGTTTCTACGGTACCGAACTGGGGGTCGAGGTTGGTTTCGACCCTCTCAGCGGCTACGAGCCACCCGAGGATCGCACGCCGGCCGGGGCTATCGCCGACAAGCACAAGGCCATTGGCAACTTTGCCACGGCCACATTTTCCGCACCGTTCAGCTGGATGGGCGAAGTTCCCCGGACTGCCCCCGCCCCTTGGCTGGACTGGGCCCGCGCCAAAGGTTTTGTATTACCCGACGGCCACCTCTGCAGCCGCGCCCGCGTACATCTTGAGGGCTTGCAAAACCCTTCAGCGAATGAGCAAACACTTCAGCAATACGTCGACGAAGCTCATAGGGAACCCGTGCACGTCGTCACCTTGCAGGCCGACCGCTACCCCGGCGATCCAGAGCTGCAAATCCGCGCGGCCATCGCCTGCTGGGATGGTTTCGGGCGTGCGCTGCAAGCCAAACAGGAAGTGGAACCCGGTATGGCCTGGGTGGTGAACGACAAAGGAGAGCTTGACCTCAACGAAGACGGCCGTCCCAAGGAAGAACAGGCGGCCCGGCGCTGGCGAGTCAGCGAACGGGTCGAGTACAACAATAAAGGCGAGACGGTGCGTATCTATCGGCCGTACTTCGCCAGCGCGTACCGTTACATCAATGATGCGGCGATCCGTGAATCCGGTTATCACGACCAGCAGTTCTACGACGCGGCCGGTCGGCCGACCAACACCGTGCTGGCGAAAAAAATGCTGCAGGGCAACCCGCCGCAAGAAAAACCGCTGCGCCGCGAACAGCGCTATCGCACCTGGTACACCATCGCGTTCGATGAGAACGACTTGTTTGACCCGCCACCCGTACAACGGCGGTCCAACTGGACAATCCATTGAACTCAAACATCCATCGCCGTACGCCAGCACTGGCTGCAACAGACGGTCGTGGCATGGCGGTACGGCAAGTCGCCTATCTTCGCGCAGTGGTGTCTGACAAACCCGTTGCGCGAATTTCTACTCAGCAAAATGATGTCGCCGGAAGGTTAGTGGCTCAGCGCGATCCACGGTTTTCTTCAGCAGCAACCCGATCAAACCAGACAACGCTTTTCAGCCTGTCGGGCGCGGCGCTGTTGACTGACAGCGTCGATGCGGGATGGCGTCTGAGCCTGACGGGGGAAACCGGACAAGTGCTTGAGCAATGGGATGGCCGAGGCAGTCATTGGCAGAACGAGTACGACGACCTGCGCCGGCCCATCGCTCTCCATGAATACGCCTTGGGCGCGGGCTTACGCACCGTCGAACGCCTGACGTATGCCGACAATTCGGCTGAGTTCGCCGAGCGCAACCAGTGCGGGAGTTTGATCCGCCATGACGATTCGTCCGGTACGGTTTGGTTTCGACAGGTCGCCCTGAATGGCGGGCTGGTCTGCCAGACCCGGCGTTTCCTGCCGGATCAGGCCGGAGTGTCCGCCAATTGGCCAGCGAACGAGGTGGATCGCGACCTGTTGCTGCAACCGGGCGAAGGCTATACCAGCGAATCCAGGTACGGTCCGTCAGGCGAAGTGTTAGAGCAGATTGATGCTGGCGGTCATTTACAACAATTCAAATTTGACCGCGCCGGGCAACTGCAACGTATCGACCTGACGCTCAAGGGCAAGGCATTACAGCCGTTACTCAGAGCTGCCGACTACAACGCCGCAGGACAATTGCTCACTCAGATTGCCGGCAACAACGTCACCAACGTTGCCAGCTACCAGCCTGAAAACGGACGACTGGAATGCCTGACCGCGACCACCTCGACACGCCGGCGCTTGCAGGAAATGAGTTACGAGTACGACCCGGTTGGCAACATCCTCCGGCTGGTGGATCACACACAGGCGGACAGCTATTTCGACAATCAGCGCGTGGCTGCCGAGAATGCCTATACCTACGACAGCCTCTATCAACTGACCAGCGCCAAGGGGCGTGAAACGGCGGGTGCGGGCCAGAACCCGGGATTACCGGAGCTGAACATCCCCAGCCCCATCGACCCCACCCGATTGCTCAACTACAGCGAATATTACGAGTACGACGCTGGTGGCAACCGGACATTGTTGCGCCATGAGAGTGATAAAAATCCGTTCAGTCGCCAAATGTACGTCGATCCCCAGAGCAACCGCGCCTTGTCATGGAATGAGGGTGTGGCCGTTCCCGACTTCAGCCGTCACTTCGATGCAAACGGCAACTTGCAATACCTGGCGTCAAGCACCCAACCGATGACCTGGGATGCGCGCAATCAGTTGCAAAGCGTCATCAATGTCCAGCGCCCGAGTGGGATTAGTGACGGCGAATGGTATCGCTACAACGCTGCCGGAGAGCGGGCCGTCAAGTTCAGCACCCGACAGGCCCGCACTGTGACCCATCAAGATGTTGTGCACTATCTCCCGGGCCTGGAAGTGCGCACCGCCGACGACGGCGAAGAGCTTCAGGTTATTCACGTTCAACTGGCCCATGGCAGCGTGCGGTGCCTGCATTGGGTCAAAGGGCCACCGGACGGTATCGATAACGGTCAACTGCGCTACAGCATCGATGATCACCTGGGCTCCAGTTGCCTGGAGCTGGATCAACAGGCCGCCGCCATCAGTCACGAGGGTTATTACCCCAACGGGGGCACGGCATGGTGGGCTGCCCGCTCGAAGGTCGATGCCGATTACAAGACCATTCGGTATTCGGGCAAGGAGCGGGATGCCAGTGGGCTTTATTACTATGGCGCCCGGTATTACGCGGGGTGGCTGGGGCGGTGGATAAATCCGGATCCGGCGGGGAATATAGATGGGCTTAATCTCTACAGGATGACTGGAAACAACCCTATTTCTTACATAGACCTTTTTGGAAACGTCAGAACAGCGATTAATAAAGACATTCATCTTATATGGGTAGGGGAAGATGCAAACAAACTGAAACCTCTTACTGACAACATCAATAACACCGCTACGCAAGCAGATGGGTACAAGGTACATCTCTACCTGGATTCAGCCAAGGAAGACAATTTCTCAAACATAGTAGAAGAACTGAAAATTCACGATTTCATCCCTCTGAGAGGCAGCGAACTTTTCAACGACTTCCAAAACAGTCAAACAGCTACTATTTACAACGATTTCAGGTCCGGATCTCCTCTCAATTTTGCCCATGCGGTAGATGTCTTGCGGATGTTTATCGTGGAGAAAAAAGGGGGAATTTACTCTGATGTCGATGACTACTACTTTCACGACGATACAGATATGCACCTTAGATTGGGCGACCGATCAATCGGCGCAGAGCCAGACGAGCTGCGCACTTTGCCACCCGTTTCTGTACCTTGGGAAGCGGCATCAACACACCCGGGCGTATATATAAATAACAGTTCGTTTGCTGCGCACCCGGGAAACACGGTATTAAAAGAAATCTCTAAAGAAATGGTCGCGCGTTACAATAAAATTTTTGACTTAAAGCAATACAACGATGATAACGACTTCATCGGAGAGGGCATCCTTCATCAAGAACCAGTCGGCCGCTTCAAGATCATGTCATCCATGGTCGGCCCCGGATTACTGACAGACGTCTACAAGCGAATCGACAATGAAATCGGCCCAGCAATTGAAAACATCGTCGCCAGTTTTTCTGGCAAAGAATTCGACCAACATACAATTGAAAAAACAAACAGAAAACTCGCATTGGGGCGATTCATCCGAAGTGGGGACCTTGCGTCTTGGAGAAGACCATTGTGAACCGTCTTCAATGAAAGAATGGGGTGTACAGGTCTGAATGCCGGGTAGGACCAGTCAAAGGATGAATAGATTCCCATCACCCGGCACATGTTATGGTGCCCACCCTGACTCCAGCCTTCCCATAGCATGCTCCCGACCTCCCGAACCCTGCGCCTGGCGCTCTACACCCTGCTGATCATCGCCGGTGCCGCCATCGCCGCCACCCTGGCCATGCGCCACGCCGTGCGCCAGTCAATGGTCGAAGACGCCGCACGAGCCAATCAGCAACTGGCGCTCTATGCCACATCCCTACATACCCTGATCGAACGTTACCGTGCCCTGCCCGCCGTGCTGGCGCTGGACCCGGAGCTGCGCTCGGCGCTCAAGGGGCCGGTGAGCCCCGGGCAGCAGGATGCGCTGAACCGCAAACTGGAAAAGATCAACGGCGCCGCCGACTCCTCGACCCTGGAATTGCTCGACCGCAATGGCCTGGCCATCGCCGCCAGCAACTGGCGCCTGCCCAGCAGTTACGTCGGCCATAACTACGCTTTCCGTCCCTACTTCAGCCAGACCCGCACCCAGGGCACCGGGCGCTTCTACGCCGTGGGCGTGACCAGCGGTATTCCCGGCTACTTCCTCTCCAGCGCAGTCAGCGGTGACGACAACCAGTTCCTCGGCGCCATGGTGGTGAAACTGGAGTTTCCCGAACTGGAACGCGAGTGGCGTCAGGGCAGCGACACGCTGTTGGTCAGCGACGCGCGCGGGATCATCTTCATCGCCAACCAGCCGGGCTGGCGCTATCGCCTGCTCAAGCCGCTCGGCGACAGCGATCATGCCGAACTCAAGGCCACCCGCCAGTACGACAAACAGCCCCTGACCCCGCTGGTGTTTCAGTCGTTGCGGCGCTTCGACGACAACAGCGACCTGGCTCGGGTCGATGGCCCGGACGGCAAGGCGGATTACCTGTGGGAATCCCTGCCGCTGAGTGCCGAGGGCTGGACCCTGCACCTGCTGCGGCGCCCGCAGGTCGCCTTCGAAGACAGCCGCAATGCCGCGCTCGCCGCAGCCGGGTTGTGGCTGACCCTGGTGTTCCTGCTGCTGTTTCTCAACCAGCGCTGGCGCCTGGCGAAAATGCGCCAGCGCAGCCGCGAAGAACTCGAACAGCTTGTACAAGAGCGTACCCGTGACCTGCGCACCGCCCAGGAAGGCCTGGTGCAATCGGCCAAACTCGCGGCGCTGGGGCAGATGTCCGCCGCCCTGGCCCATGAGATCAACCAGCCGCTCACCGCCCAGCGCATGCAGTTGGCGACCTTGCGCCTGCTGCTCGACCACGGCCGGGTCGACGACGCCTACAAGGCGCTCAAACCGGTGGATGAAATGCTCACGCGCATGGCCGCCCTCACCGGCCACCTGAAAACCTTCGCCCGCAAAAGCCCCAGCGGTTTGCGCGAACGCCTGGACCTGGCAGCGGTGGTCGACCAGTCGCTGCAACTGCTCGACACCCGGCTGCGCGACGAACAGGTCAGCACAGTGCTGCACCTGACGCGCCCGGCCTGGGTGCGTGGCGATGCGATTCGCCTGGAACAGGTGCTGATCAACCTGCTGCGCAACGCCCTCGATGCGATGCAGGATAAACCCTGCAAACGCCTGGAAATCCGCCTCGAGGCCGACGAACAATTGTGGCGCCTGAGCGTCATCGACAACGGTGGTGGTATTGCCGAGGAAAATCTGTCGAAAGTCTTCGATCCGTTCTTCACCACCAAACCGGTGGGCGAAGGACTGGGGATCGGGCTGGCCGTGTCCTTTGCCATCGTTCACGAATCCGGCGGGCGCCTGAGTGCCGGCAATCATGACAAAGGTGCCGTGTTTACCCTGACCTTGCCCATCGACCAGGAGGTGCATGAACCATGCTGAACTCAGTGATGGTGGTCGACGACGAAAGCAGCATCCGCAGTGCCGTCGAGCAATGGTTGAGCCTGTCGGGTTTCGAGGTGCAGCTGTTCAGCCGCGCCGACGAGTGCCTGGCGCAGTTGCCGAAGCATTTTGCCGGGGTGATTCTCAGCGATGTGCGCATGCCCGGCATGACCGGGCTGGAACTGCTGGCGGAAGTACAACGCCGGGATGCCGATTTGCCGGTGATCCTGCTGACCGGCCACGGCGATGTGCCAATGGCGGTCGAGGCCATGCGCGACGGGGCCTACGATTTCCTCGAAAAACCCTTCAGCCCGGAAACCCTGCTCGGCAGCCTGCGTCGCGCCCTCGACAAGCGCCGGCTGGTCCTGGAAAACCGCGCACTGCACGAACAGGCCGATAACCGCGCCAAACTCGATGCCACGCTGCTCGGGGTGTCCCGTGGCCTGCAAACCCTGCGTCGACAGGTGCTGGACCTGGCAGCCCTGCCGGTCAACGTGCTGATTCGCGGAGAAACCGGTAGTGGCAAGGAACTGGTTGCGCGTTGCTTGCATGACTTCGGGCCGCGAGCCGACAAGCCCTTTGTCGCGCTCAATTGCGCGGCCATCCCCGAGCAACTGTTCGAGGCCGAACTGTTCGGTCACGAGAGCGGTGCGTTTACCGGCGCCCAGGGCAAGCGCATCGGCAAACTCGAATACGCCGACGGCGGCACGCTGTTTCTCGATGAAATCGAAAGCATGCCCTTGGCCCAGCAGGTGAAATTGCTGCGGGTGTTGCAAGAGCAAAAACTTGAGCGACTGGGTTCGAACCAGAGCATCCGCGTGGATTTGCGCATCATCGCCGCGACCAAACCGGACCTGCTCGACGAGGCTCGGGCCGGACGTTTTCGTGAAGACCTGGCCTATCGTCTGAACGTAGCCGAGTTGCGTTTGCCACCGTTGCGCGACCGGCGCGAGGACATCCCGTTGCTTTACGAGTCGTTTGCCCGCATTGCTGCCGAACGCCTGGGCCGGACCTTGGCGCCGTTGAGCGGTCCGCAGTTGAGCCATCTATTGAGCCACGACTGGCCAGGCAATGTGCGCGAACTGGCGAACGTTGCCGAGCGTCAGGTTTTGGGGCTCGGTGAGCCGGAGCCCTTGGGTATCGAGCCCGGCCAGTCACTGGCGGCGCAGCAGGAAGCGTTCGAAGCGCAATGCCTGCGTGCCGCATTGACCCGGCACAAGGGCGATGTGAAAGCGGTGCTCGAAGAACTGCAACTGCCGCGCCGGACCTTCAATGAAAAGATGCAGCGGCATGGGTTGAGCCGGGAGATGTTCCTGCAAGAGAGCTGAGTTTTTTGCGGTGCCTGTTCTGGCCTCTTCGCGAGCAAGCCCGCTCCCACAATGATCGGCGTACACAGACCCACTGTGGGAGCGGGCTTGCTCGCGAAGAGGCCGGCAAAGGCAATACAAATACCCCCCTGGTAAGCAAATTTCCGCTCATCACCTGCCACAAATAAGCGGATTTCCGCTCAAAAAACCTCCTTCCCCCCTCTAAACCGGCCCTCTCCCCTTTGGCACAGCTCCTGCTATATCCCTCGCAGGCTGCGTTTAAACGCGCTCCACAAAAACAATTAAACGAAGGATCCTTCAATGGATAACTCCAACTCCCTGCCGCTTGGGTCGGCTGCCGTGCCGGCCAAAGAAAGAACCACGTCCAGCCGCATCAAATCGATCTTCAGCGGCTCCGTTGGCAACATGGTCGAGTGGTACGACTGGTACGTCTACGCCGCTTTCTCCCTGTACTTCGCCAAGACCTTCTTCCCCAAAGGCGACACCACCGCCCAACTGCTCAACACCGCCGCGATCTTCGCCGTGGGCTTCCTGATGCGCCCGATCGGCGGCTGGCTGATGGGTCTGTATGCCGACAAGGTCGGGCGCAAAAAGGCCCTGATGGCCTCGGTGTACCTGATGTGCTTCGGTTCGCTGCTGATCGCCCTGAGCCCGAGTTATGAAGTCATCGGCATCGGTGCGCCGATCCTGCTGGTGTTCGCGCGTTTGCTGCAAGGCCTGTCGGTCGGTGGCGAATACGGCACCTCGGCCACGTACCTCAGCGAGATGGCGACCAAGGAACGTCGCGGCTTCTACTCCAGCTTCCAGTACGTGACCCTGATCTCCGGCCAGCTCATCGCGCTGGCGGTACTGATCGTGCTGCAACAATTGCTGACCACCGAAGAGCTCTACGCCTGGGGCTGGCGCATCCCGTTCGCCATCGGCGCACTGTGTGCAGTGGTGGCGTTGTACCTGCGTCGCGGCATGGAAGAGACCGAGTCCTTCACCAAGAAAGAAAAAGCCAAGGAAAGCGCGATGCGCACCTTGATGCGTCACCCCAAGGAACTGATGACCGTAGTCGGCCTGACCATGGGCGGCACCCTGGCGTTCTACACCTACACCACCTACATGCAGAAATACCTGGTGAACACCGTCGGCATGAGCATTTCCGACTCCACCACCATTTCCGCCGCCACGCTGTTCCTGTTCATGTGCCTGCAACCGGTCATCGGCGGGCTGTCGGACAAAATCGGTCGCCGGCCGATCCTGATTGCCTTTGGCATTCTGGGTACGCTGTTCACCGTGCCGATCCTGACCACCCTGCACACCATCCAGACCTGGTGGGGCGCGTTCTTCCTGATCATGGCGGCGCTGATCATCGTCAGCGGCTACACCTCGATCAACGCCGTGGTGAAAGCCGAACTGTTCCCGACCGAAATCCGCGCCCTGGGCGTTGGCCTGCCGTACGCACTGACCGTCTCGATCTTCGGCGGCACCGCTGAATACATCGCGCTGTGGTTCAAGAGCATCGGCATGGAGACGGGTTACTACTGGTACGTCACGGCGTGTATTGCCGTGTCGTTGCTGGTGTACGTCACCATGAAAGACACCCGCAAGCATTCGCGGATTGTGACGGACTGACCGTCAGCCGGCGCTCACTGCAACGGTGAGCGCCAAGGCCCTTCGCGAGCGACCTCGCGAAGGGCACCATTCATCTCCCCCGCCAGCAAGATAATCAACGGTTAATTCACCGGCCGCACCCTGCAGCCGAGTGCATCCAAAACAACAGGACGCACGTATATCCGTTACAGGCCTCGAAAGAGCGTCTGAACGTACCCATTGCGAACGTACCTGGAGTACCCGTCATGAAAACCCGACTGATCCTTGCCCTGACCCTTTCCGTGCTGGCTGCCAATGCCTTTGCAGCTGACGGTTACGACAAAACCGGATCGGCCTCCTACGGCGCCGGTACCAGCGCCGCCATCGAACACGCCCATTCGGGCACCTATGCCTCCGATGGTTTCGATAAAACCGGTAGCGCGGACGCTATCGCTGCCGACGGCTTCGACAAAACCGGTAGCGCAGAAGCTATCGGCTGATCGTGGAGGGAAGTTCACAGCCCGGCTTCGGCCGGGCTTAGTCTTTTTGGGGGTAATACAATTCTTCCGGCAGACCACAAAACCTGTGGGAGCGGGCTTGCTCGCGAAGACGGCGGCACATCCAACATCAATGTGACTGGCACACCGCTTTCGCGAGCAAGCCCGCTCCCACATTTAACCTCATCATTTCAAGTACTGAATCCGACTGGAAATCTGCGCCGCGTGCTTGCACCATGAGCGTCACCCGCAAGTTCCGGAATTCACTCCATGCCCAACGACATCCACTTCTACGAACCCGCCAACGGCCACGGCCTGCCCCACGATCCGTTCAACGCCATCGTCGGCCCACGCCCCATTGGCTGGATCTCTTCACAGGATGCCGAGGGCCGCTTGAACCTGGCGCCCTACAGTTTCTTCAACGCCTTCAACTACATCCCGCCGATCATTGGTTTTTCCAGCGTCGGGCGCAAAGACAGCCTGAACAACATCGAGCAAACCGGCGAGTTCGCCTGGAACCTGGCCACGCGGCCATTGGCGGAACAGATGAACCAGAGCAGCGCCATGGTCGTGCCTGAGGTCAACGAATTCGAACTGGCCGGGCTGACGACCGTGGCCTCGAAGGTCATTCAGGTGCCACGGGTGGCCGAGAGCCCGGTGTCCTTCGAGTGCAAGGTCACGCAGATCATTCAGTTGCAACGGGCGGACGGCAATGTGGTGCCGACATGGCTGATCCTCGGCGAAGTGGTCGCCGTGCATATCGCCAAATGGCTATTAAAGGATGGGGTATACGACACCGCCGCGGCAGAACCGATTCTGCGCGGCGGCGGGCCGGCGGATTATTTCCAGCTGGGGCCTGAGGCCTTGTTCAAGATGTACCGCCCGGGGCGGTGAAGTCATTACCAGAGCAGGTCGGTGTCTTCTTTGACGTCCTTGAGATGGAGCAGCTCTTTGGCGGCGGCCAGATCGGCATCATGGGCGGTTTTAAAGACCTGGCCTTCCAGCACTTTGTGAAAACGCGGGGCGCCGGAACCATCCAGCGCTTTGACGGCGATAGCGGCGTGGTAACCACCCTCGCCCGGTACTACAGCGGAAACAGCTTCGAAGTGATCAAAGGCTTTACGTGCCATGTCGCGAATCCTGGCTGGTTGAGAATGCTGTCATTAAACCCTCAACCGGCCAGTTTGTGTACTGCTGCCCCGGACTGACCGAGGGCCTGCGCCGCCGACACATCCTTGAAGGTGTGGAAGTCCAGGCTGTTGACCACCAGTTCCTGCACCAGCTCGGCAAAAATCTCCATCGCCGGCGTGCTGAAGTACGCGGTCATGGCCTGTTGATCGCTCCAGAAACCGGACACCAGCCACAGCTCGGGATCGCACTGCGAATGCTGCAAGGCAAAGCTCAGGCAGCCCGGTGCTGCGCGAGACGGTTCGATCAGGGCGCTGAGGCGCACACCGAGTTCCGCCGAGCGCCCGGCGCGCGCTCGAACGAAGGCCATATGACTGACGGGGATCTGCTTGGACATGTTCAACCCTCCCGGGGAGTCGCGTGGCAGCCAGGGACGGGCTGCGACAGGATCCAAGGTTAAGGGCCGCGACGCCTGTCTCGTTAGTCGATTCCTGCCAGCGTGTTGCACAATCCTGCGAAACTGCATGGACAGCCTGTAACAAGCGGTAAAACCTGTCACGGTTCTGTCATACGAGTTTCAAGCAAGTTTTTCAGGCTCAAGGCTCTAGTGGCAACGCCACCGGTCGACCCCAGGCAGAATCAGGCAAGCATCTGGCAGGATGTGTCTACCGCTGCCACTTGCACAAACTTATGCTCTGTCCATTCCCTCCATGCCTTGCCGAGGATGCCGCGCATGTCGTCGCTCGATCACTTTCAAGCCCCGCTGGACACCGACATGGAAAAGCAGCGCGCGGAACTGGCGGCGATCATCCGCCGTAACACCGCCGAAGATGGCAGTTATGCCACGGCCATCGGCTCGCTGTTCATGTCGCGCCACAGCCAGTCCCATGAGTTCGCCCCCGGGCTGGCGCAACCGGCGCTGTGCATCATGGCCCAGGGCCGCAAGGAAGTTCGGCTGGCCGATGAATACTTCAATTACGACCCGTTGAACTACCTGGTGGTCTCGGTCTCGATGCCGCTGAGTGGACGGGTGGTGGACGTCTCGGCCGAGGAACCGATCCTGGCCTTGCGCCTGGACATCGACCCGGCGGAAATCACCGCACTGATCGCCGACGCCGGCCCCCTCGGCGTGCCCACCCGGCCGACCGGGCGCGGGCTGTATGTCGAGCGGCTCGACACCGCCATGCTCGACGCCGTGTTGCGCCTGGCACGCTTGCTGGACACGCCGAAAGACATCGCCATGCTGGCGCCGCTGATTCGCCGGGAGATCCTCTATCGACTGCTGCGCAGCAAGCAAGGGCATCGGTTGTACGAAATCGCCATCACCAACAGTCAGAGCCATCGCATCAGCCAGGCGATCAAATGGCTCAACGGCAATTTTGAACAGCCGTTGCGCATCGATGATTTGGCCAAAGAGGTGAACCTGAGCGTGTCGACGCTGCATCACCGCTTCAAGGCGATGACGGCGATGAGTCCGTTGCAGTATCAGAAGCAGTTGCGCCTGCAGGAAGCGCGGCGCTTGATGCTGGCCGAAGGCCTGGAGGCTTCGGCGGCGGGGTATCGCGTCGGCTATGAAAGCCCCTCGCAGTTCAGCCGTGAGTACAGCCGGTTGTTCGGGGCGCCGCCGTTGCGGGATCTGGCGCGGTTGCGCTTGTCAGTCTGATCCGGAATTTTCGGTGCAGCTACTGACGCCTTCGCGAGCAAGCCCGCTCCCACATTTGATTTGTGGCGTTCACAAATCCAGTGTGGGAGCGGGCTTGCTCGCGAAGAGGCCAGCTAAGGCACTACAAGTCCTGGATCAGGCCCCAAGTACCCGGCAAGCCTCCACCGGCAAGGTCACCGACACCGGATGCCCAACGCTCAGGCCAAAGCCCTGGCACGGCGTGCTCAGCGCGGTAAACGACACTCCGGAACATTCGACCGTGGTCTCGATGGTTGCGCCGATATCGCGCACGAACGTCACCTTGCCCAGCAAACGGTTGCCCGCGGTCGCCTGAGGTGCGGACAGTTGCAGGTCTTCCGGACGAATCAGCATCTTCACTTTTTCACCGACCACAATGCTGCTGCAGATCGGCACTTGCAGCGCATCGCCGCCCGGCAGGCTGACCTTGCCGTTACCCAGCGCCGTGGCCGGGAAGATGTTGCCCGAGCCGATGAAGTCCGCGACGAACTCGTTGGCCGGGTGCCGGTAGATTTCAATCGGCGTGCCCACCTGCTGCACTTTGTGCTCACCCAGCACAACCACGATATCAGCCATGGTCATGGCCTCGCGCTGGTCGTGGGTCACCATGATGGTGGTGATGTTCAGGCGTTGTTGCAGTTGACGAATCTCCACCTGCATCGATTCACGCAGCTTGGCATCCAGCGCCGACAGCGGTTCATCCAGCAGAAGGATTTTCGGGTGATTGGCAATCGCCCGGGCAATCGCCACACGCTGGCGTTGCCCGCCGGACAGCTTGGCCACCGGACGATCAATCATTTGCTGCAACTGAATCAGCTCCAGCAACTCCACCACCCGCGCCTGCTGATCAGCCTTGCTGACCCCGCGCAACTTCAACGGATAGGCGATGTTCTCGCCCACGGTCATGTGCGGGAACAGCGCCAGGGACTGGAACACCATGCCGAAGTTGCGCAGGTGGGCCGGAGTGTTGCCGAT
This sequence comes from Pseudomonas sp. GM48, assembly GCF_000282335.1. GTDB lineage: Bacteria > Pseudomonadota > Gammaproteobacteria > Pseudomonadales > Pseudomonadaceae > Aquipseudomonas. The sequence goes on along the minus strand of NZ_AKJM01000064.1, from coordinate 23,671 downwards.
GTCTTCGCCGTCCAGTCGGATCTCGCCGCCGGTCAGGGTTTCAAGGCCGGCAATCATGCGTAGCAAGGTGGTTTTGCCACAGCCCGAAGGACCGAGGAAACACACCAGTTTGCCCTCGGGCAAATGCAGGTTCACATCGGTTACCGCGCAGGCCGAGCCGTAATGTTTCTCGACGTTTTCCAGAATCAGACCAGTCATGTGAATTACCTCAAGAAATCAGAACGAAACGCCACCTTCACCAACCAGCTTCTCCAGCGCCCAGATCAGGACGAAGTCGATCAGCACGATCAGCACGGCAAACGAAAATACGGTTGGGTCGAGCGAAGACACGGTGCGGCTGTACATCCAGATCGGCACGGTCATCACATCGATGGTGTAGAGGAAATAGGTCACGGTGAATTCGTTGAACGAGACAATGAACGCCAGCAGCATGCCCGCCAGGATCCCCGACTTCATCAACGGCACCACCACATCGACAATCGCCCGCAGCGGTGAGGCACCGAGCATTTGCGCAGCCTCCTCGACTTCGCTGCCGATGGAGAGCATCGCCGCCGTGCAGTTCTTCACCACGAACGGCAACGCGAGGATCACGTGGGCAATCACCAGGCGCGAGGTGGTCATCTGGAACGGCAGGCTGTCGAACACCAGCAGCAACGCCAGTCCTAATACCACCATCGGGAACACCAGTGGCAACGACATCAATTGCAGGGCCACGGCCTTGCCACGGAACTCGCAACGGGTCAGCGCGTAGGCTGCCGGCACGGCGATGATGGTCGCGAAGACCATGGTCAGGCAGGACACCATCAGGCTGGTGGTCATGGCTTTGCCCAGGCTCAGCACATCGCTGGCGTCCGGCGACACAAAGGTGTGCCAGGCGGCCTTGTACCATTGCAGGCTGTAGCTGCTCGGCGGGAAGTCGAGGTTCGACGCGCCGCTGAATGACATGACGATCATGGTCAGGATCGGCAATACCGCCAGCAGCAGAATGAAGCCCGAAAGGATGCCGGCAAACTTGCCGGTCTCGCCGGGCAACAGCCCATAACGCTTCTTGGTCAGGGTGCTCATTGGGAAGCCTCCAGCATGCGCCGACGACGGCCAGTGATGTATTCGGACAAGGTCATGATCGCGAGCGTGGTGACGATCAGCACCACACCGGCGGCGGACGCGGCGGGCCAGTTCATCAGCGGGGCGATCTGGTCATGCACCATCACCGCCAGCATCGGCACGCGCCGGCCTCCGAGCAGCAACGGCACCACGAAACTGCTGGCGTTGTAGGCGAACACCAGGGTCGCACCGGTGATGATTCCCGGCAGACTCATCGGCAAGACCACCTGGCGGAACACCTGGAAACGACTCGCGCCCAGGGTGGCGGCAGCTTCTTCGTAACTGCGGGCGACGCCGCGCATGGCGCTGGCAATCGGCAACACGGCCAGCGGGAAGGCGGTTTGCACCAGGCCCATCAACACGCCGTTCTGGTTGTACAGCAGCATGATCGGACGTTTGATCAGGCCCAGGCCCATCAGGGTCTGGTTGAGCATGCCACCGGGGCCGAGGATCACCAGCCAGCCGTAGCTTTGCAGCAGCAGGTTGACCAGCAACGGCAGCAACACCGCCGCGAGGAAGATCCGTCGCACGAACGGCGAAGTCAGGCGCGACATGGTGTAGGCCACCGGGATCGCCAGAATCACTGCGATCACTGCGCTGATCAGCGCCAGGCGCAGGGTCAGCATCAGGGATTTGAGGTAATAGGGTTCCAGCAACTGGGCGTAACTGGCCAGGCTGAACCCGGACCATTCCGCGCCTTTGGTGCCCACGCTCATGCGCAGCACCAGCAGGCTGGCGGCAATCAGTACGCCAAGAAAAAGCATCGACGGCGAGAGAAAAAGCCAGGCGCGCGTCGTCGGCGAAACACCCCGATCAGCGCGCACGGGGGCGGCACTCAACGGATGAGTCAGAGGTTGGTGTTCCATAGCAAGGGTCTCGTCAATGGAAAGCAGCTGACAAACACAAGACCTGAAAGCGCAGCGTTTCTAATGTGGGAGCGGGCTTGCTCGCGAAGAGGCCGTGTCAGCCGACATCAATGTTGAATGTCACACCGCATTCGCGAGCAAGCCCGCTCCCACATTTGATTTGTGGTGCTTCAAGGGCTTGCGAGCGTCACTCGATCAGGAAGAAAAGATTTCCGTGTAACGACGAATCCATTGGTCATGCACGGTCGCCAGGAAGGCGTTGTCGTGCATGATCGCCTTCTCGGCAATCTGCTCCGGCGTGAGGATGTACGGGCTCTTGCGCGCTTCGGCGGAGATGATCGCCTTGGCGTTGACCGGGCCGTTGTAGATGTCTTCAGCCATCTTGCCCTGCACCAGCGGGTCCAGAGAGTGGTTGATGAAGGCGTAGGCCATGTCGGTATCGCCCGGACGATTCTTCGGCATCACCGACAGCATCAGGTCGGTGTAGAAACCTTCCTTCATGCCGAAGGTGGCGCCCAGACCGTAGTTCGGATCGCGGATCTGTTTGGGGAAGAACGCGGGTGCGTACAGGCCGCCCATGTCCAGGGAACCGGTGCGGAACAGCTCGGCGATCTGGTTCGGGTTTTCACCCAGGGTCACCACACGATCTTTCAGCTCGGCGAGTTTCTTGAAGCCAGGCTCAATGTTGTGCTCGTCACCACCGGCCAGTTTGGCGGCGATGATGATCAGGTCCATGGCCTCGGTCCAGTTCGGCGGCGGCAGGAAGATGTTCGGGGCCAGCTCCGGGTCCCACAGGGCCGCATAGCTGTCCGGCGCTTGTTTCTGGGTGCGGGTGCTGTAGACCAGGCTGTTGCACCACAGCAGGTAACCGATGCCGTGGCCGTTGGCGCCGGTGCGGTATTTCTCCGGTACATCGACGAGGTTGGGAATGCGGTTGAGGTCGGGTTTTTCCAGCAGGTTGGCGGCGGCCAGACCTTCGGCGCCAACGCCTGCCAGGGTGATGATGTCGTACTGCGGACGATCACCGCCGGCCTTGAGTTTGGCGACCATTTCCGAGGTACTGCCGGTGCGGTCAGCGATGACCTTGCAGCCGTACTTGTCTTCGAAAGTCGCGGCGATGTTGCGCAGTGCAGCCAGGCCGGTGTCGTCGGACCAGGTCAGCAAACGCAGGGTCTTGCCGGCAAAACGTGTGTCGCTGGCATTGGCCTTGATGAACGGCATGCTCATGGCTGCCGCTGCAACCGAGGCTACGCCCACGGTCTTGATAAATTGACGTCTGTTCAGATCATGCTCGCCCATTACGGACTCCCTTTGTTTTTGTAGGTATGAGGCAGGTCGAAACTGTTGCATCCGCGCGACCGGACCAGCGTTAGCCCCTCTATTTTCGGGGGCTTGGCTGAACCAGCAAGTTCATCCTGAGGTCGTGTAAAACACCTGACTATCGATAAAAACTCATTGAAGCCATGACGCCAGCGCATGCCTCATGTAGGAGCGAGCTTGCTCGCGATGGGTGCACGGGCGCCGCGTACATTCAGGCGCCCCACGTCATCGTTGACGTCCATCGCGAGCAAGCTCGCTCCTACAGTAATTGGCGTCACACAGCCCGAATCACGTGTTTGATTTCCTGGAAAGCCTGCAAGCCCCACGGCCCCAATTCGCGGCCGATGCTGCTCTGCTTGTAGCCGCCCCAGGCGGTCTGCGGGAAGATCACCTGCGGTGCGTTGATCCACACAAGCCCCGCCTGCAAAGCGTTGGCGACGCGGTCGGCGGTCTCGGCATTGCGCGTCACCACACTGGCGACCAGACCGAACTGGCTGTCGTTGGCCAGGGCAATCGCTTCGGCTTCCGAGGCAAAACTGCGCACGCAGATCACCGGGCCGAAAATCTCTTCACACCACAACGCACTGTCGAGGGGCACTTCGGTGAAAACCGTCGGCTGCAAAAAATATCCGCGTGGCAGATCGGCCGGGCGATTGCCACCGCAAACCAGCTTGGCGCCGGCGCTCAAACCGCGATCGATGTGACCGAGCACGCGCTGGTATTGCGCCTGATTGACCAGCGCGCCCATTTCAACGTTCGGGTCGAACGGGTCGGCCACACGAATGGCTTCGGCACGGGCCTTCACCCGGCTCAGGAATTCATCGGCCAGCTCATCGGCCACCAGCACGCGGCTGGTGGCGGAACACATCTGCCCGGCGTTGAAGAAACCACCGCCGCAGGCCACTTCCACCGCCAGGTCGAGATCGGCATCGGCCAGTACCAGCAGCGATGATTTACCGCCCAGTTCCAGGCTCACGCCTTTGACGGTTTCCGCCGCCCGCTGCATGACCTGCACGCCAACGGCGTTGCTGCCGGTGAAGGAAATTTTCGCGATCCGCGGATCCGCCGACAATGGCGCGCCAACGGCCAGGCCGGTGCCACACACAAGGTTGAACACGCCCGCCGGCAAACCGGCTTCAGCAATGATCGTTGCCAGTTCCAGCTCTGGCAGCGGCGTGACTTCCGAAGGCTTGAGCACCACGCAGCAACCGGCGGCCAGGGCCGGTGCGAGCTTCCACGCGGTGGTGACCATCGGGAAGTTCCACGGCACGATCAAGCCGACTACACCGCAAGGTTCGCGGCGCAGGCGAGCGCTGAAATCATCGGTTGGCAGTTCGATGGAGCTGTCCTGCTTCGCGTCCAGCCCTTCGGCCAGACCGGCGTAATACTCGAACGTGGCGATCACGTCATCGACGTCGATCGCCGCTTCGAATTGCGGCTTGCCGTTATTGCTCGACTGCAAGTGCATCAATTTTTCACGCTTGGCCTGCACGCCCACGGCGATTTTGCGCAGGATGGCAGCGCGTTCGGCGCCCGTGGTTTTCGACCAGTCGGCGAACGCCTGGGTCGCCGCGCTCACGGCTTGGGCAACAGCGCGCTCATCGCCGCCATTCACCGTGGTCAACAGGGCTTCGGTGGCCGGATTGATCACGCGCAGGTGTTCGTTACCGGCCGACCATTGGCCGTTGATGTACAGGCCATCCAGAGTCGTAGGGAGCATCATTGCGACACCGCCTGCATCCACTTGGCCTGGTCGATTTCAATCAGGGTCGGGCCCTGGCGATCGGTGGCCATACGCAATGCACCACGCAGTTGCTCGACACTGCTGATCGCTTCGGCCGCACAACCCAAGGCCTTGGCCACACCAATGAAATCCGGGGTGTAGATGTCCACGCCGACCGGCTCGATGGCGCGGTTGACCATGTATTTCTTAATCTCTTCGTAGCCTTGGTTATTCCACAGCAGCACGATCACCGGGGTACGCGCTTCGACGGCACTGGCCAGTTCCGGCAGGGTGAATTGCAGGCCACCGTCGCCGATCAGGCACACCACCGGCGGGCGGGCACCGTTTGCAGCGCTGCCGCCGAGCCAGGCGCCAATCGCGGCCGGCAAGGCGTAACCGAGGGTGCCGTAACCGGTGGACGAGTTGAACCAGCGACGCGGGCGCTCAGGGTTGAACGTCAGGTTGCCGGTGTACACCGGCTGGGTCGAGTCGCCGACGAACACTGCGTCCGGCAGTTCGTGCAGCACGGTTTCGAGGAAACGGGTCTGGGCCAGGGTCGGTGCGTCCCAGGTGGCGGCCAGGTCTTCACGCAGGCGAGCGGCGCGTACCTGGCCCCAATCGTTGCGGCGTTCGGCCAGGGATTTGTGCGACAAGGCGCTGAGCAAAGCCTGGGCGGCGTTGCGCGAGTCGGCCACCAGCGCCACGTGCGGCGGGTAGTTGCGCACGGTCTGGTCCGGGTCGATGTCCACGCGCAGCAGTTGCCCAGGAATCTCGAAGCCACCGGCGAAGGTCACGTCGTAGTCGGTCTCGGCCAGTTCGGTGCCGATGGCCAGGACCACGTCGGCCTCGGCGACCAGCGCACGGGTGGCGACCAGGCTCTGGGTCGAACCGATCAGCAGCGGGTGGCCGGAGGCGAGCATGCCCTTGGCATTGATGGTCAGGGCGACCGGCGCGTCCAGCAGCTCGGCCAGCTCAGTCAGCTCGGCCGCCGCGTCGATGGCACCGCCACCGGCGAGAATCAGCGGACGCTTGGCGTTGGCCAGCAATTCGGTCATGCGCGACACGGCGCTCGGCGAAGCACCGGCGCGGTCAATATTGACCGGCAGGCTGGAGAGCAAGTCGTCGGCTTCTTCAACCAACACATCCAGTGGAATTTCGATGTGCACCGGGCGCGGACGGCCAGCCTGGAACAGCGCAAAGGCGCGGGCCAATACACCCGGCAATTCCGACGCCGACATCAGGGTGTGGGAGAACGCCGCCACACCGGCACACAGTGCGCCCTGGTTCGGCAGCTCATGCAGCTTGCCGCGACCGCCGCCCAACTGGCTGCGCGATTGCACGCTGGAGATCACCAGCATCGGGATCGAATCGGCGTAGGCCTGGCCCATGGCGGTGGTGATGTTGGTCATGCCAGGGCCGGTGATGATGAAGCACACACCCGGTTTGCCGCTGGTGCGGGCGTAGCCGTCGGCCATGAAGCCGGCGCCCTGCTCATGGCGCGGCGTGACGTGGTTGATGCTCGAACGGGCCAGCCCGCGATACAGTTCCACGGTATGAACCCCCGGAATGCCGAACACCTGCTCGACTCCGTAGTTTTCGAGTAACTTGACCAATACTTCGCCGCACGTCGCCATGTCTTTGCCCTTTTTGTTCGTTTGAGACGCCGGGGCTGCGCTGTGTTTATGATGGATTCGCAGGCCCGGGAATGGCCTCATTGGAACGGGCGACACGTAGCCGCAACAATGGATAAAAAGTCATACTAGCCATGTCCTCACGTCATACCTTGGATCCCAATGAAACGACTGCCTCCCCTGCCGGCGCTGCACACTTTTCTGATTACCGCGCAGTGCTGCAATTTCACCCGGGCCGCCGAACAGCTGCACATCACCCAGGGCGCGGTGAGTCGGCAGATCGCCGGGCTGGAAGACCATCTGGGTTATGAGTTGTTCATCCGCCAGGCCCGAGGCCTGGACCTGACAGCCGAGGGACGGGAATGGCTGCCACGGGTCCAGCAGATTTTCGGCCTGATCGACGAAGCGGTTGAGCAGATCGGCGAAAAGCGCGAAACCCTGCAGCTCAAGGCACCGACCTGCGTCATGCGCTGGCTGCTGCCGCGTCTGTTGCAATGGCAAAAGGAACGCCCGGACGTGCCGGTGGAACTGACCACCACGGTCAAGCACGGCGTGGATTTTCATCTCGAGCAGTTCGATGCGGCGGTGATGTACGGCGCACCGCCGGACAATTCATTGATGTCGCAAAAACTCTTCGACGAACAACTCACGCCGGTGTGTTCCAGACCGATGCTCGAAGGCCCCATGCCCTTGCAGATACCGGCCGATCTGCAACAACACCTGTTGCTGCACCCGACCCGCGACGAACGGGACTGGAAGGCCTGGCTGAAAGCCGCGGATGTGCATTTGACCAATGTCGGCAAGGGCCAGCATTTCGAAACACTGGACCTGGCGATGTCGATGGCGTCCCAAGGAACGGGTGTGGCGATTGGCGATTGGTCGCTGATCGGCGATGACCTGAATGCCGGGCGGCTGGTCATGCCATTCGAATTGAAGGTGACAACGGGACTGGCGTATTACCTGGTATTCCCCGAAAAACCCGGGCCTTCGCCGAAGTTGCGCGAGTTGATGGGCTGGTTGGTGGAGCAGGCGCAGAGCCGCTGAAAAGCTTCGCGAGCAAGCCCGCTCCCACAGTAGCTCTCTTGTGAACACAGTATTTGTGTACGACGTTGATCACCTGTGGGAGCGGGCTTGCTCGCGAATGGTTTAAGCCACGCCATCAATACCCGACTGTAAAGCGCTGCCGCGAATGCTTCGGCGCTTCCACTTCGTCGAGCAGCGCAATCGCATAATCGGCAAACGTAATCCAGCTGCGCCCTTCACTGCTCACCAGCAAATCATCCTGACCGGTGCGGAATTTTCCGCTGCGCTCGCCTTCGACAAATTCGGCCGACGGCGACAGGAAGGTCCAGTCCAGTTCCTTTTCCTGATGCAGGCTCCCCAGGAACTCGGCACCGGCGCTGGCTTCGGCTTTGTACGCTTGCGGAAATCCTTTGCTGTCGATCACCCGCGTACCATCGGGCAACAACAGCGAACCGGCACCACCCACTACCAGCAGACGTTTTACCCCGGCCTCTTTCACCGGCCCGACGACAGCGCTGGCCGGTAGCGTGGCGAAATGCGCCGCGCTGATCACCACGTCATGCCCCTTGACGGCTGCTTGCAATGCAGCGGCATCGAGGGCGTCGACGTTCTTGCTGACCACACCGGCACGCTGGCCAATTTTCGCCGTGTCGCGGGCAATGGCGGTAACGTTGTGACCACGACGCAGGGCTTCTTCCAGTATTTGGCTACCGGCACGACCGGTGGCACCGATGATTGCGATTTTGCTCATGACGTTCTCCAGTGGATGACAAATTTGAAAAGCAGCGCAGCCTTTTGTGGCGAGGGAGCTTGCTCCCGCTCGGCTGCGAAGCAGTCGTAAATCCGGTTCATGCGATGTAGCTGAAAAATGCAGGGGAGCGCTTCGCACTCCAGCGGGAGCAAGCTCCCTCGCCACAGGAATTCTCATTAACCCTTAAATTCATTCACCCCACTTCATCTCGCCCTTGGCGACTTTGGCGCTCAGCTCCAGGGAGCTTTCGTCACCCACGGTCGGGAAACGCTTTTTCATCGCGGCGATCAGCGCGGAAGAATCCTTGGCCTTGGCGGTTTCTTCGTCGAAAGCCTTGATGTAATCGGCTGTGAACTGCACCGCGGCGAGGGCATGGTTGCCGTCGCCAAGGTAATGGCCCGGCACCACGGTCTGCGGTTTCAGGGTTTCAATGGAATGCAGCGTAGTCAGCCAATCGGCATGGGACTTCGACGTTTGCGTGTCAGCCATCCAGACGTGGATGTTTTGCGCCACCACGACACCGCCGACCACCGCCTTGATCGACGGAATCCACACAAAGCTGCGATCCGGCTGCGGCCCCTCAAGACCGAGCACCTGCAACTTCTGCCCTTCGAGCATCAGGCTGTCGCCCTTGAGCACGTCCGGCACGATGGTTTTGGCCGGTACATCGGCGCCCATTTTCGGGCCCCAGAACGCCAGTTTGCCGTCGACGGTTTGCTTGATGTGGTCAACCGTCGGCTGCGAAGCGAGGACCCTGGCCTTGGGGAACGCGGCCGTCAGGGTATCGAGGCCGAAGTAGTAATCCGGATCGCCGTGGCTGATGTAGATGGTGGTCAGCTGCTTGCCGCTGGCGCGGATTTTTTCCACCACCTGTTCGGCCTGGGACTTGCCGAATTGCGCATCTACCAGGATCGCTTCTTTTTCGCCGCTGACCAGCACCGAGGTCACCGGGAAGATGGCTTTTTCGCCGGGGTTGTAGACATCCAGCGTCAAGGTCGAGGCGGTTGCATGGGCGGCGAAACCGAGGGCGGCGCTTGCCAGTAATACGCGCTTGAGGGTGGTGAAACCGATCATCTGTTGCTCCGTTGTCCGAATGCCTTGTTTGGCCAATGCGTTTTTTGTAGGAGCGAGCTTGCTCGCGATGGATTCGAAGACGCCACGTATAACCGGTAACCCGCGTCATCGTTAACGACCATTGCGAGCAAGCTCGCTCCTACATGGGAACAGAGCTTAGTTGCCTGACTCAGTACAAAAAATGCGATGCTTGGACATAGTTTGTTTCTGAAAGCGGGCAAATCATGGATCGTCTTCAAGCAATGCGCGTGTTCGTCACGGTAGTCGACCTCGGCAGCCAGTCGGCCGCTGCCGATCATCTGGAGCTGTCACGGCCGGTGGTGTCGCGGTATCTGGCGGAACTGGAAGACTGGGTCGGCGCGCGGCTGATGCATCGCACCACTCGCAAATTAAGCCTGACCGCCGCCGGTAACGAGATCCTGCCGCGTTGCCGGCAAATGCTCGACCTGTCCAGCGACATGCAAGCCGCCGTCAGCGAACCGGATGACGCACCGCGCGGCCTGCTGCGGATCAGCGTCAGCACTTCGTTCGGCCAGGCGCAACTGGCCGATGCCATGGCCGCTTACGTCAAACGTTACCCCGGCGTCAGCATCGACATGCAGATGCTCGACCGCACCGTGAACCTGGTGGATGAGCGCATCGACCTGGCGATCCGCACCAGCAACGACCTGGACCCGAACCTGATCGCCCGCCGCCTGACGGTTTGCCGCTCGGTGATTTGCGCGTCCCCCGCTTACCTGCGCGAGCACCCGGCGCCGCAACGGGTTGAGGATCTGAGCCTGCACAACTGCCTGACCCATTCCTACTTCGGCAAAAGCCTCTGGCATTTCGAGCAGGATGGCGAACAGGTTTCAGTACCGGTGCAGGGCAACATCAGCGCCAACGAGGCCAGCACGCTGTTACGCGCAACGATTGCCGGCGCCGGCGTGGCGATGCTGCCCACGTACCAGGCCGGCGTGCACATTCACAGCGGTGAGTTGATTCGCCTGCTGCCGGCGGCCGAACCCCGGCAAATGAACGTGTACGCGGTGTATGCCTCGCGCAAGCACATGCCGGCCGCATTGCGCAGCCTGCTGGATTTTCTGGTGGAGAGATTTCCGCAAGAACCGGCATGGGATATCGGCCTGTAACCCGATCAAAATGTGGGAGCGGGCTTGCTCGCGAAGAGGTCGGTACATCCGACGCAAATTTTGCGCATGAAATACCGCTTTCGCGGGCAAGCCCGCTCCCACATGGGGGCATCAGTGCTCTGAATACCGCGCTATTGCTGGCAACCCACCGGCGCTGACCTATGCTCAAAGTAATACCGAAAGGTATTCGTTCAGAGGTCAACGCCATGAACATCAGAACAAGAAGATACCTCGCGATCTTCATCACCTGCGCGGTCACGCTCGGGTTGTATGGCGCTGCCGCCTGGCGCGTCGAGCAACTGCGCAACCTGCCCCGTGAATACGCGAGCTGCAACTTCGAGCGCTGCATCCCTCACAACGCGACCCTCAACGCCCTCCGGTAACGAAGGGGGTCAGGCTTCGTTGTCCTGATCGGCCTTCAAGCGGTCGCGGAACGCCTTGGGCGAAATCCCCACGCGACGTCGGAACAGGCGCGTGAAGTTGGTCGGATCGGAAAACCCCAACACGTCGGACATTTCATAAATGGTCATGCTGGTGTAGGTCAGCAAGCGCTTGGCCTCCAGCAATTGCCGTTCGTGCATGATCTGCAACGCCGGTTGCCCCGCCAGCTCACGACAGGTGCCGTTGAGGTGGGACACGGAAATCCCCAGCCGGTGCGCCAGGTCCTCGACCTTGACGTGCTGGCGATAGGTCTCTTCCACCAGTTGAATAAAGCCGTTGAGGTATTCCCGGGCCCGCTGCGGTCGCGCCATGGCGGTGCGACGCTGGATCACCTGGCGGCTGACCCACACCACGATCACACTGACCAGCGAATGCATGAGCATTTCCCGCGCCGGTTGATGGCTGGTGTATTCGCTCTGCAAGGCACTGAACAGGCTGTTGAGGTACTCGGCATCCTTGGCTGCCGGGTAACTTTCGGCCTGGGCCAGGGCATTGACCGATTGCCCCAACTGCATCTGCAAGTGGGCAATCAGCGGCGCGGCCAGGGTCACGACAAACCCTTCCACGTCCTCGGAAAAGCGAAAGCCGTGCACCGACAACGGTGGCAGGATCTGGATCGCCGGTTCAACCAGTTGCGTACGTTTGCCTTCGATTTCAAGCTCTGCCTGACCTTTGAATACGAAGAGCAACTGGCATAAATCCGCGTGGCGGTGGGGTTTGATTTCCCAATGATGTTCGCGACTGCGTTTGGAAATGGTTTCACAGTGCAGCAAGTCCGGGGTCGGCCAATCCAGGCTTTCACCGTAGAGCTTGAACACCGGAATCGAAGGCAGGTCAGGCTTGTTCATCACTTCAATCCAGGCCTCGGAATAGATGACGGGCGATAATCGCACCGATTGGCAGAATGTACAGCTATCCGCTCAGTTTTCACCTTCAATTGACAGACCCGCAAGGGAAAAATGCAAGCACTCGATCCATAAAAATCATTCACCGGCCCTGGTCGCGTGAAGCTTGCGAGTCATAAAAACAATGAAAACACTGAAAACCCAGGTCGCCATCATTGGTGCCGGCCCTTCAGGCTTGTTGCTCGGCCAATTGCTGCACAACGCCGGCATCGACACCCTCATTCTAGAACGTCAGACCCCGGACTATGTACTCGGCCGAATCCGCGCCGGCGTGCTTGAACAAGGCATGGTAGAGCTATTGCGTCAGGCCGGTGTGAGTCAGCGCATGGACGCCGAGGGACTGGTCCATGGCGGTTTCGAGCTGGCTCTCGACGGGCGCCGGGTAAACATCGATCTACACGCCCTGACGGGTGGCAAAACGGTGATGATCTATGGTCAGACCGAGGTCACCCGCGACCTGATGGCCGCTCGTCGGGAGGCCGGCGCACAGACGATTTATCAAGCCGACAACGTCGTCCCCCACGGTCTGAAAACCGATGAAGCGTTTGTCACTTTTGAGAAGGACGGCGAAACCTGGCGACTCGATTGCGACTACATCGCCGGTTGCGACGGCTTCCATGGCGTGGCGCGGCAATCGATTCCCGCCGAAAGCCTGAAAATCTTCGAACGGATCTATCCCTTCGGCTGGCTCGGGATTCTGGCTGATACCCCGCCGGTCCACGATGAACTGGTCTACGCCCGCCATGAGCGCGGTTTTGCCCTGTGCAGCATGCGCTCGCCGACACGCACCCGTTATTACCTGCAAGTGCCCTCCAGCGATCATGTCGATAACTGGTCGGATCAACGCTTCTGGGACGAACTCAAGTCGCGATTGCCGCAAGTGCTGGCGGACAAACTGGTCACCGGCCCGTCCATCGAAAAAAGCATCGCGCCGCTGCGCAGCTTCGTGGTCGAACCCATGCAGTACGGCCGTCTGTTCCTGGTCGGCGATGCCGCACACATCGTCCCGCCCACCGGCGCCAAGGGCCTGAACCTGGCGGCCAGTGATGTGAGTACGCTGTTCAACATCCTGTTCAAGGTTTACCGCGAAGATCGCCTTGATTTACTCGAGAAATACTCGGAAATCTGCCTGCGCCGGGTGTGGAAGGCCGAGCGGTTCTCCTGGTGGATGACCTCGATGCTGCACCGATTCGAGGAGCACGATGCGTTCAGCCAGCGCATTGCCGAATCGGAGCTGGAGTATTTTGTCGGTTCCGAAGCGGGTCGCAAAACCATTGCAGAAAACTATGTCGGGCTTCCTTACGAGGCTATCGAATAGCTTCCTACCGACTTACACTGGCGAGCACTACCGCTCGCCTTGCTGCTTGCGGGTCAATTACTGCCCACAGGTTTTCCCGTGACCAATCTCCATCAGCCTGAAACGCCCAAACCGGCCATTCGCAGCGTGCTGATCGCCCTGATGCTGGCGATCTTTCTCGGGGCACTGGACCAGACCATCGTCGCCGTCTCGATGCCGGCCATCTCCGCGCAATTCAAGGACGTCAGCCTGCTGGCCTGGGTGATTTCCGGCTATATGGTGGCCATGACCGTGGCGGTGCCGATCTACGGCAAACTGGGCGACTTGTACGGACGGCGCAAACTGATGCTGTTCGGCATGGGCCTGTTCACCCTGGCGTCGGTGTTCTGCGGCATGGCCCAGAGCATGGAGCAATTGGTTCTGGCGCGGATCCTCCAGGGCATCGGGGCCGGCGGGATGATCTCGGTCAGCCAGGCGATCATCGGTGACATCGTGCCACCGCGCGAACGCGGTCGTTATCAGGGCTATTTCAGCAGCATGTACGCGGTGGCCAGCGTGGCCGGCCCGGTGCTCGGCGGCTACATGACCGAATACCTGTCGTGGCGCTGGGTATTTTTGATCAACCTGCCGCTGGGCCTGGGTGCCTGGCTGGTGGCCTGTCGCACCCTGGTGGGGCTGCCGATTCCGCAACGCAAACCGATCATCGATTATCTGGGCACCGTGCTGATGATCATCGGGCTGACGGCGTTGTTGCTGGGTATCACGCAGATCGGTCAGGGCCATTCGTGGCGTAGTGCCGAAGTGCTGGCACTGCTCGTTTGTGCGGTACTCGTGCTGGGGCTGTTCGTCGCCCACGAGCGGCGGGCACGGGAGCCGTTGCTGCCTATGCATCTGTTCGCCAACCGCAATGCGATCCTGTGCTGGTGCACGATTTTCTTCACCAGTTTCCAGGCCATCTCGCTGATTGTATTGATGCCTTTGCGCTTCCAGAGCGTGACCGGCGCCGGTGCCGACAGCGCCGCCCTGCACCTGCTGCCGCTGGCCATGGGTTTGCCGATTGGCGCGTATTTCGCTGGCCGCCGCACCTCCGTGACCGGACGCTACAAACCGATGATCCTCACCGGTGCCGCAATGATGCCCATTGCGATTCTTGGCATGGCGTTCAGCCCTCCGCAGGCATTCGTCGTGAGCAGCCTGTTCATGTTGCTCTGCGGGATTTCCTCGGGCATGCAGTTCCCGACATCCTTGGTGGGCACGCAGAATTCGGTGGAACAGCGGGACATCGGCGTGGCCACCAGCACCACCAATCTGTTCCGTTCGTTGGGTGGTGCGGTCGGTGTCGCATTGATGTCGGCGCTGCTGCTGGCGCTGTTGCAGGATTCAAGCTTCGCGCACCTGGCCGGCTCGTCGCTGATCGTCGAGGGCAGTTCAGGGAATGTGTTGCTGGACGGCTTGAACGCCGCACCGGGCGACGCGCAGAACGCCTTGCGCGCCGAGTTGTTGCTGACGTTCCGGCACTTGCTGACGGTCAGTGCGGTGGTGTCGTTGCTGGGGCTGGCGGCAGCGATTGCCATGCCGAACATGTTGTTGCGCGGGCGCGAGGACAAGGTTCGATAGGTAGACCGCGTTGCCTGTATTCGCGAGCAAGCCCGCGATATGGCCTTGTGTGGCGAGGGAGCTTGCTCCCGCTGGGTGGCGCAGCCGCCCCCCATCCATTCGCCGCGGTTGCACAGGTAAACCGCGGTGCCCGACTTACGACTGCTGCGCAGCCGAGCGGGAGCAAGCTCCCTCGCCACAAGTGCTCGTATTACTGCCGGGCGCGCAGTTGCTGCTGCAGGTTCTGGATCTGCGCTTGAAGGGTGTTGATGTTGCGGGTGACCTGGCTGCGGAATGCATCGAACTCGGCGGTGTTGGTCGAGCCCTGTGCGGCGGCCGGACGGTTGTCCTGCTGGCTCTTGAGCACGATCATGTCTTGCTCGAGACGCTCAATGGCCGCGCCCGGGTTGCCTTGCTTCTTCAGCGCGACGATATCGGCGCCCAGGCTTTTCAACTGTGCATCGAGTTTTTCCGCGTCGGACGGGGCACTTTTCAGGGCGGCCAATTCACCGCTCAAGGTTTTGACCTGGGCCTGCAACTGCGTATTGGCTGCCTGATGTTCAGTGTCCCGGGCAGCCAGCTGCGCCAGGCGTTTGTCCAGTTCGGTGGTTTGCGCGGTCATTTGTGCCAGGCGCTTGTCCAGGTCCGAGGCCTGGCCGGCAACACCTTGCTGCTGGGCGCTCTGGTCCTGGAGTTTGTTTTCCAGCTGGCGGATTTGCAGCTTCAAGGCCTCGCTGTCGGTGGTGACGTTGGTCTGACTGGCGACAACTTTTCCGGAAATATCCTGCAAGCGCCCCGCCGCCTCCTCACTGATTCGCGCGAAACTTTCCTGGGTCGCCACCAATTGCTGTTCCATCAGGGAAATCTGCTGAAAGCTCCACCAGGCCAGGACCGCGAACGCAATGACCAGCGCCCCGACCAACGCCCAAAGGGGGCCGGTGCTCGCCGCCTTGACCTTCACCACCGGCGCCGGGCGCGAATGCACGACCGTGCGGGCAGTGGGCGGAAAGTCGTCGTCGAGAACGTCCGCACGCAGGCTCGGTACATCGTCGAAGTCGTCGTTGGCATCGTTTCGCATGGACATTGAGTCAACCTTAGTGAATCACATAATGGCTTTATGCCGCGCAGTATAAACCCCACAGCCGTAACCATTGACCCCGAAGCCCCGTTTCCGGTTCAGTCAGGGGTCGTTGTTCGAGCGTCACCGATTAGCCTGGGCCTTCCACCAGCCACAGAACTCATCGAGCGCCGTCCAGAGGCTGACCTTGGGATCGTAATCCAGATAATGCCGGGCGCGGCTGATGTCCAGGGTGAAATTTTTGTTCATGACCTGCATGCCCAGACGCGACAGCGTCGGTTCGGGTCGCCCCGGCCACATCTTGCACACCCCCTCGTTGAGCGCCGCCACGCTGTAGGCCAAGCCGTAGGAACGGTAGCGGGTTACCTGTGGGACTTCCATGTTGCGCATGACGTAATTGACCACATCCCACAACGGAATCGGCGTGCCGTTGCTGATGTTGTAAGCCTTGCCCAGCGCAGAACCGCTGGCCAGCAAACTGCTGAGCAACGCCTCGTTAAGGTTTTGCACGCTGGTGAAGTCAACTTTGTTCAGGCCATTGCCGATGATTGCCAGGCGCCCCTTGCGCTGCATGTTCAACAGGCGCGGGAAGATGCTCATGTCGCCGGCCCCGGTGACGAAACGCGGGCGCAGGGCCAGGGTTTCGAGGCCGAACTCCTGGGCACCGAAGACTTTTTGCTCGGCCAGGTACTTGGTGGCGGCGTAAGGGTGCTTGAAGCGCTTGGGCACCTGCTCTTCGGTCAGGCCCAGGTGATCGCGACCATCGAAGTAGATCGACGGCGACGACAAATGCACCAGCCGCCGAACCCGTTGCTTCAGGCACGCTTCGACCACGTTCTCGGTGACCTGGACGTTGCCTTGATGGAAGTCCTGATAACGTCCCCACAAACCGACGGCACCGGCGCAATGCACCACGGCCTCGACGCCCGAACACAGTTCACGCGCCAGTTCCGGGTCGCTCAAGTCACCCTGGATGAACTCGGCTCCGCGGCGTACCAGATGCTCCACACTCTCGGCCCGGCGACCGTTGACCCGCACGTCCAGGCCCTGCTCCAGGGCAAAACGCGCAAAGCGCCCGCCGATGAAGCCGCTTGCGCCGGTAACCAGAATCTTCATGAATTGCTCCTACAGATGCAGCTACAAGCTTAAAGCTACGAGCTGCAAGTTAAATCGAGTGCGCAAGCGCTTCACTTGCGGCATGCAGCTTGACGCTTACTGCTGCTCCAAGGGCACCAGCCATTGCTTTGATACGCGTACCAATTGATCGGTGAGCAGACCCAGCAACTGGCCGCCATTACGCCAATGATGCCAGTACAGCGGCACATCGATCGGCTTATCTGGCAGCAACTCCTGCAATACGCCCCTTTCCAGTTGCTCACGCACCTGCAGTTCCGGGACCAGGCCCCAGCCGAGCCCGGCTTCCGTCAGCCGAATGAAACCTTCGGAGGACGGGCATAAATGGTGTTCGAAACCACCCTCGACGCCGAGGGACGCAAGATAGCGATGCTGCAGGAAATCGTCCGGGCCAAACACCAGCGCCGGGGTACGGGCCAACTGATCGGCGCGTACGCCTTGCGGAAAATGCCGGGCGATAAAGGCCGGGCTGGCCAGCGCACGGTAACGCATGGCCCCCAGCAACACGCTGCGCGCCCCCGCCACCGGGCGCTCGCTGGCACAGACGCAGGCCGCCACTTCACCGGCGCGCATGCGCTTGAGGCCGACGGTCTGGTCTTCGACCACCAGATCCATCAACAGATGTTGTTCCGCACAAAACGCCCCCACGGCCTGCGCCCACCACGTGGCCAGGCTGTCGGCGTTGAGGGCGATCCGCAGGCGTTCGGGCAGGCCCTCTTCATCCAGCGCCGGCACCAGGCTTTGCAAATCCCGTTCAAGCAAGCGCACCTGCTGCACGTGGTTGAGCAGCCGCCTACCGATTTCCGTCGGCGTTGGCGGCGTGGCCCGTACCAGCACCGGCTGACCAACCCGCGCTTCCAGCAGCTTGATGCGCTGGGAAATCGCCGATTGCGACAGGCCCAGCACCTGGGCTGCCCGCTCAAAACCGGCCTGTTCAACCACGGCCGCGAGGGCAGAAAGCAATTTATAGTCGAACATCAGTTTTCCTAATGAGCGATCAGCAAGATTGGTTTTTCTTATACAGCCTTCACAACGACAATGACCAGCAAGAACTCTTGAACAAGGATCACCCACATGGCTGGCGAAACTTCATTGGCAACACTGCTGCGCAGCATGAGCCCGCAACTCAACGCCGGCGAATACGTGTTCTGCACCCTGCGCGACGGCAGGTTGCCCACGGATCTGGAGATTGTCGGCAGCTTCCGCGAACAGGAAGGCCTGACCGTTATTCTCGAACGCTCCCAGGCCGAAAAGGCCGGATTCAGCTTCGACTACGTCGCCGCCTGGATCACCTTGAACGTGCATTCGGCCCTCGAAGCGGTCGGCCTGACCGCCGCGTTCGCCACGGCACTCGGCCAGGCTGCCATCAGCTGCAACGTGATTGCCGGCTACTACCACGACCATTTGTTTGTCGGCCAGGCCGACGCCGACCGTGCCCTGCAAGTGCTGCGGGATCTGGCAGCCAACGCGGAGTAAAAAATCATGTGGCAAAGTTATGTCAACGGGCTGCTCGTGGCCTTCGGCCTGATCATGGCGATCGGAACCCAGAATGCGTTTGTCCTGGCGCAAAGCCTGCGGCGTGAGCATCACCTGCCGGTGGCGGCGCTGTGCGTGGCCTGCGATGCCTTGTTGGTGGCCGCCGGAGTGTTTGGCCTGGCGACGGTGTTGGCACAGAACCCGACATTGCTGGCCATAGCCCGTTGGGGCGGTGCAGCGTTTCTGTTGTGGTATGGCAGCCAGGCGCTGCGTCGGGCCTTTTCGACACAGAGCCTGCAAGAGGGCGAAAACCAGACCGTACGCTCGCTGCGGGCGGTCATGCTCAGCGCGCTGGCGGTGACTTTGCTCAACCCGCACGTCTATCTGGACACCGTTTTGCTGATCGGCTCCCTCGGCGCACAACAAACCGAGCCCGGCGCTTATGTGGTGGGCGCGGCCAGTGCCTCGCTTCTGTGGTTCTTCACCCTGGCGCTCGGTGCGGCATGGCTGGCACCGTGGCTCGCCCGCCCCAGTACCTGGCGAATTCTCGATCTGTTGGTGGCAGTGATGATGTTTGCCGTAGCGCTGCAGTTAATCGCAGCCATCTGATTCGCGGAACCTCTATTCCACACAGTTGTTGCGTGGTTATGCCGTCCCCCCGGTGCTATGATCCGACTCCCTGCGCCGCAAAGAGTACAAACTCCCCGGCGCTTGTCTGGCCGCCCGTGATCGGCCTTGCGCTCACCGCAACTGACCTGATTAGGAGAATCATCATGGCTTTCGAATTGCCGCCGCTGCCGTACGCACACGATGCCCTGCAGCCGCACATTTCCAAGGAAACCCTGGAATACCACCACGACAAGCACCACAACACCTATGTCGTGAACCTGAACAACCTGGTGCCAGGCACCGAGTTCGAAGGCAAGACCCTGGAAGAAATCGTCAAGACTTCCTCGGGCGGTATCTTCAACAACGCCGCTCAGGTCTGGAACCACACTTTCTACTGGAACTGCCTGGCGCCAAACGCTGGCGGTCAACCAACCGGCGCACTGGCTGAAGCCATCAACGCAGCGTTCGGTTCGTTCGACAAGTTCAAGGAAGAGTTCAGCAAGACTTCCATCGGCACCTTCGGTTCCGGCTGGGGCTGGCTGGTGAAGAAGGCTGACGGTTCCCTGGCCCTGGCCAGCACCATCGGCGCCGGCAACCCGCTGACCAACGGCGACACCCCGCTGCTGACCTGCGACGTCTGGGAACACGCTTACTACATCGACTACCGCAACCTGCGTCCGAAGTACGTCGAAGCGTTCTGGAACCTGGTCAACTGGAAATTCGTGGCTGAGCAGTTCGAAGGCAAAACCTTCACCGCTTAAGCTCGACGCCAGTCAAGAAAACCCGGCTTATGCCGGGTTTTTTTATGAGCTCGGGAAAGTCCGAAAAGTGGCCACATCAATGAAAAACGTGTCGATTATCCGGCCGTCTTCGCGAGCAAGCCCGCTCCCACATTAGATCTGTATACGGCACGATCCAGTGTGGGAGCGGGCTTGCTCGCGAAGAACGATGACGCGGTCAACCCGACTGAATACCTATCCCTGCGGATCGACGTTATCCAACGCACGATTCACCGCCAGTTCCGCCAGCATGATGATCTGCGCAATGGCCAACGCCGTGTTGCGCTGAGGGCCGGTCAGGAAGGTGGCGAAATCACTCGCCATGACGTTGGCTGAAGCCAGTGATTCACAGGCGTGGGCAAGAAGGCTTTCAGTGTCCATGTCGGGGACGATCATGAACATGGTGCGGGGGCTGTAGGGTTTGGTGGTGCTGCTGGGGGGATCGGGGATTAATTTGTCCATAAAACCATTCCTCTAACGCTGTGGCCACCACTTGCCGTTTCTCACGCGGTGAAGAGGTGGCAGCTATGTGCGAGGTGAGAAACCGGTATGGACACCCGGGCCAGACCTAAGTCTGCCCGCACACAGCTGCCATGACGCATTTACAGACAGCGGAATAGCTGGCGGCGATTATGCGTGCACAGGCTCTGGATGACCATAAGTAGCCGGGTTCTCACACCCGATCGCTGAGTTTTCAGCGACAGTCAGAGGCTATTGAGTCCGCTTCCGACGGACAACCTGAAAACTGCGTGGGAAACTTCTGGCGCTTTCCTACACCGCGCCATCTCGCAAAAACGTAACGCGGGGCGTCCCTGGCAGCACTCCCACGCGGGAGCATGGGAGCGATCAGCTTAGAGGCGTGGGAGATTGGTCGGCTGGCAGGCCGCCTTCGCGAGCAAGCCCGCTCCCACAGGGTCGAGGTACATCCGCCAGATTCAGGTCGGCTGGCAGGCCGCCTGAGCGAGCAACCCAGAACAATTTCTAACGATGAAACAAGTCTTGCCCCCCTTGCCCCAACGCCCCGGACGACTAACATCAAACAAAAGGAAAATATCTCCACCCCCGCCCCTCAAGTTGAAGGACTCGACAACCGACACAGTGCTAATAGGCTAACTCGTCAAGACAACTGCAAATTGGCCAAGCTAAAGGCAAAATCCCTCAAGGATGATTGTCCCTTTGACTGCCATCACGGGATTGCCAATACTCATGGCAACTTGATGCCACCCGCACGGAACAAGGAATAACCCTTTGAAGCTGGAACTCAAGAACAGCTTGTCGGTGAAGTTGCTCCGGGTCGTGCTCCTGTCGGCATTGATCGTCGGCGTGGTCTTGAGCTGCGCACAGATCGTGTTCGATGCCTATAAAACACGCCAGGCCGTCGCCAGCGATGCCGATCGCATCCTCGACATGTTTCGCGACCCCTCGACCCAGGCCGTCTACAGCCTGGACCGGGAAATGGGCATGCAGGTGATCGAAGGCCTGTTTCAGGACGCCGCCGTGCGCCAGGCTTCCATTGGCCATCCCAACGAAGCCATGCTCGCGCAAAAAACCCGCGAGCTACAGCACTCCCACAGCCGCTGGCTGACCGACCTGATTCTTGGCAAGGAACGCACCTTCACCACCCAACTCGTCGGTCGCGGGCCGTACAGCGAGTATTACGGCGACCTGAGCATCACCCTCGATACCGCCACCTACGGCCAGGGGTTCATCGTCAGTTCGGTGATCATCTTCATTTCCGGCGTACTGCGCGCGCTCGCCATGGGGCTGGTGTTGTATCTGGTCTATCACTGGCTGCTGACCAAGCCGCTGTCGCGGATCATCGAGCACCTCACGGAGATCAATCCGGATCGTCCCAGCGAGCACAAGATTCCGCTGCTCAAGGGTCACGAGAAAAATGAACTGGGCATCTGGATCAACACCGCCAACCAGTTGCTCGAATCCATCGAACGCAATACCCACCTGCGCCACGAAGCGGAAAACAGCCTGTTGCGCATGTCCCAGTACGACTTCCTGACGGGGCTGCCGAACCGCCAGCAATTGCAGCAGCAACTGGACAAGATTCTCATCGACGCCGGCAAGTTGCAGCGCCGGGTCGCGGTGTTGTGTGTCGGCCTCGATGACTTCAAGGGCATCAACGAGCAGTTCAGCTACCAGACCGGCGACCAGTTGCTGCTGGCCCTGGCCGATCGCCTGCGCGGCCATAGCGGTCGCCTGGGCGCCCTCGCCCGTCTCGGTGGCGACCAGTTCGCCCTGGTCCAGGCCGATATCGAGCAGCCCTACGAAGCCGCCGAGCTGGCGCAAAGCATTCTCGATGACCTGGAAGCGGCGTTTGCCCTCGACCATCAGGAGATCCGCCTGCGCGCCACCATCGGCATCACCCTGTTCCCCGAGGACGGTGACAGCACGGAGAAATTGCTGCAAAAGGCCGAGCAGACCATGACGCTGGCCAAGACCCGTTCGCGCAACCGCTATCAGTTCTATATCGCCAGCGTCGACACCGAAATGCGCCGCCGCCGCGAACTGGAAAAAGACCTGCGCGATGCGCTGGTCCGCAATCAGTTCTACCTCGTCTACCAGCCGCAGATCAGCTATCGCGACAATCGCGTGGTGGGCGTCGAAGCCCTGATTCGCTGGCAACACCCCGAGCACGGCATGGTGCCACCGGACCTGTTCATCCCGCTGGCCGAACAGAACGGCACCATCATTGCCATCGGCGAGTGGGTGCTGGACCAGGCCTGCAAACAATTACGCGAGTGGCATGACCAGGGTTTTACCGAGCTGCGCATGGCGGTGAACCTGTCCACGGTTCAATTGCACCACGCCGAACTGCCACGGGTGGTCAACAATCTGCTGCAGATGTACCGCCTGCCACCACGCAGCCTGGAGCTGGAAGTCACCGAAACCGGCCTGATGGAAGACATCAGCACCGCGGCCCAGCACTTGCTCAGCCTGCGCCGCTCCGGCGCGCTGATCGCCATCGACGATTTCGGAACCGGCTATTCGTCCTTGAGCTATCTCAAGAGCCTGCCGCTGGACAAGATCAAGATCGACAAGAGTTTCGTCCAGGACCTGCTCGATGACGACGACGATGCGACCATCGTTCGCGCCATCATCCAGCTGGGCAAGAGCCTGGGCATGCAAGTGATTGCCGAAGGCGTGGAAACCGCCGAGCAGGAGGCCTATATCATTTCCGAAGGCTGCCACGAAGGTCAGGGCTATCACTACAGCAAGCCGTTGCCGGCACGGGAGCTGGGCCTTTACCTCAAGCAGGCCCAACGCAGTAACGCGGCCATTCTCTGAAACAACGCAGCCTTTGTAGCAGCTGGCGAAGCCTGCGTTCGGCGGCGCAGCCGTCGTGAGATCAGGCACCTCGGTGTGTCAGGCGAACTGCGTCGTCAGGGTTTACGACGGCTGCGCCGCCGAACGCAGGCTTCGCCAGCTGCTACAAGGCTGCGATCTTTTGATTTGCCGCAAACCACCCGCTGAATAAGAAATATTTCCAGGTACAACCCTTTACACATAATGCGAAAGATTTGCATTATGTCGCAGTTTTGCGTGTGCATAGCACGACTCCACCCCTTATCGAAGCAGGATGTTCGCCATGATTCGTATGCCTCTGGCTACCGCCAGTCTGTTGGCCATCGCTATTTCCCTCGCCGGTTGCGGCGATGGTAAAGACCAAGAAAAAGCTGCCGCGCCTGCGCCAGCTGCCAGCATTGCGGCGGCTCCAGCCG
>NZ_AKJM01000063.1 GCF_000282335.1 Pseudomonas sp. GM48 | reverse complement strand
TTCGCGAGCAAGCCCGCTCCCACAGGTTTTATGTCGATTACAAAAGTTGTGTGCGACGTTAATCCTGTGGGAGCGGGCTTGCTCGCGAATGAAGCGCCTCGGTCTGTCAGTCAGTCGCAGGCTGCGGATTCAACCAGCCCCGCACCCGCCGGAACATTTGCTCCTGTTCGGCCTTGCTATCCGGCAACGCCTTGAGCGCGACCTGGCTGAATGCCGATGACTTCAGGCGTTTGCTGGCCTGCAGGCGTTCCAGCGCAGCGTTGCGATCCGGCGCTTTGTCTTTGTAGAAAATATCCGCGGTCGGCAGTTTCAGGGTCGGGGTCAGCTCTGCCAGTCCGGGTTTCACCGCCACAGGTGTCTGCGCTGCGACCATCACCAGTCTCTCGACTTGCGATGGCTGCTTCTCGCTCAGGTAGCGCGCGGCCCAATAGGCGCCGGAACCATGTCCCAACACCACGATACTGCGAGCACTTTGCTGTTCGGCGAACGCGATAGCGGCGTCGATCCGGGCGAAGATGCGCTCGGCATCGGCCTTGGATTGTTCCTCAGGGGATTCGGCGATGGCCTTGTCGGCAACATCGGCCTCGCCACCGGCCACTTGTTCGATGGGGGCTGCGGTGGTCGAATCTTTACTGCCGGTTTCGGGGGGCTTGGGGGCTGGCGGCGCTTCCACGATTCGTGGCGCAATGGCATCGCTTTGCAGATCCGGCAAGGTGATACTCAGGCTGCTCCACTCGGCATCCGGCAATTTGCGCCGCAAAGGGCCGACCGCTTGCGGCCAGTCAACAGTTTCGCCGGCGCCCGGGATGATAATCACCGCGCCTTTGGGGTCGGCGGCGTTGGCCGGTTTCCACAAGGCCAGAAACGTGTCGGTGCCCGCTTGCAGTTGTTGCTGTTCCTGAGCCGGGATCTTTCGCTCAAGTGCAGTCGCTTCTTCCTGACTACGCTCAGGCAGCGGCTGACGTTCGAGTGGTTTTTCTTCGGCGGTTTTTTCTTCGGCGACTGGCGCCGGGTTGGCCGCTTCGACGGAAAAGGCGCAAGGCAGGATCAACGACAGGCACAATGCTGGCAGTGCCAGGCGGTAGACAGGGGGCATCGGATATTCCAGGCCAGAAGTTGTTCCGGCAGCCTAATGGGTTGGTCAGTATTTGTCAGTGTGTGAGAGTTCAATGATGCGTTTTCGCTGCCTGTGGGTTATCGGCTGTTTGTGGTTTCCCTTGATGGGCTGGGCGGCAGTCGTGCCTCCGGCGCACGTTGCCCAACTGTCACCGAAACAACAGCACTGGCTGGCGCAGCAGAGCGAATTGCGGGTCGGCGTGGTGTTGCAGGCACCCTATGCGCAATACGATCGCCGCTTGCAGCGCCTGTCCGGGGTGAACGTCGAGCTGATGAAGTGGCTCGCAAAAAACCTCAATGTCGAACTGAGCTGGCGCAACTTTTCCGACCTTGAACAACTGGAAGTCGCGGCTCGGGAGGGTGAAATCGATATCGCCCCGGGACTGACCCAGACGCCTGGCGGGCTGCGCCTCTGGCAGTTTTCCGACCCTTACATGCGGGTGCCGCAACTGGTGGTCAGCGACCAGAAAAGCGCCGGCACGGTCGAGCTGGAAAAGCTCGACAGCCAGACCCGCGTCGCCGTGCGCATGCCCAGTGCCATTGCCGATTACCTGCGCGGCAACTATCCGCACCTGAATCTGCAAGGCGTACCGATGGAACGCCAGGCATTGCAATTACTGACGGGGCAGCAGGCGGCTTACGCGGTGATCGATGAGGCGCAACTGGGGCGCCTGTCCGTCGAACCGGAGTTCGCCGGATTGGTGGTGGTGGGGGATGTCGGCCTGCCGCAGTTGCTGCGGGTGGCCACGCGCCGCGACAAACCGGAACTGGCGGGCATCGTCGAAAGTGCATTGCGGGCGATCCCGGCCAAGGATCTGGAACAACTGCACAATCAATGGCTGCAACCCAAGTATCCGCGCCTCACCGAGTCTCCGGGGTTTTGGCAAAACCTCTGCCTGTTGCTGGTCGTGCTGGCGTTGAGTTGCATGGCCATCGTGTTCTGGCAGCGCCGCCAGCAGCACAACCTGGAGCAACGCTTGTTGGCCGCGCAGGAAGACATTGCCTTGCGCGCCGCCAGCGAAGAGGCCTTGCGGCTCACCCAGTTTTCCATCGACCAGAGCACCGTCGGTATCCTCTGGGTCAACTGGGACAGCCATGTGCGCTACGCCAACCGCGCGGCGGAAAACATGCTTGGCTATCCGGCCGGGGGGATCATCGATCGCCCCCTGATCGATTTCGAGCCCGGCCTGCACATGGACCGCTGGCTGAACCTGTGGAAGCGCGCCCGGGCCAGTGAAGAGGGCCCGCAAAGCTTCGAAACCAATTGCGTGCGGGCCGATGGCAGTATCCTGCCGGCCGATGTCTCGTTGAGCTTCCTGCGCTTTCGCGATGGCGAATACCTGGTGGTTTACCTCAACGATGTCACCGAGCGGCGTCGCGCCCTGGCCGCCTTGCGGGAAAGCGAGGCGCGGTTGCAGGGCATCGCCGCCAACGTTCCGGGACTGGTTTTCCGCCTGGAGCGGGCGCCGGTGACCGGCCAGATCGACTTTGCCTATATCAGCGAAGGCAGCGAAAGCCTGGTGGGTTATTCGCCGGCCACACTGGCGCATCGCGATAAAGGCCTGCGCAGCCTCGTGCATCCGGACGACAAGGCCAGCTATCACCAGACCCAGGATCATGCGCTGGACACCGACAGCGACTGGTCGTGGCAAGGGCGAATCCTTACGCGCCAGGGTGAGCAGCGCTGGGCGGAAATCAAGGCCATTACGCGTCAGCTGGAAGACGGCGCCTATGTCTGGGACGGGATCGTCTGGGACATTAGCGAGAGCAAGCGCATCGAACTTGAACTGGCGAGCTCCCGGGAACAACTGCGTGAGCTGTCCGCGCACCTGGAAAGCGTGCGCGAAGAAGAAAAAGCGCGTATTGCCCGGGAAGTACACGACGAACTGGGGCAGATGCTGACCGTGCTCAAGCTGGAAACCTCCATGTGCGAACTGGCTTATGCGCAGCTTGATCCCGGTCTGCATGAGCGCCTGAGCAGCATGAAGCGCCTGATCGCTCAACTCTTCCAATTGGTTCGCGACGTGGCGACCGCATTGCGCCCGCCGATTCTCGATGCCGGCATTGCCTCGGCCATCGAATGGCAGGCCCGGCGATTCGAGGCGCGTACACAGATTCCGTGCCTGGTGCAGGTGCCGGACAACTTGCCGGTGCTCAGTGATGCCAAGGCAATTGGTTTGTTCCGGATCCTTCAGGAAGCGCTGACCAATGTCATGCGCCATGCCCAGGCGCATACTGTTGAACTGACACTGGTGCTGGAAGGCGACGAGTTGTGTCTGACGGTCAGCGATGACGGTGTAGGATTTGTCGCCGCGCCGGGCAGGCCAACTTCCTTTGGGATCGTCGGTATGCGTGAGCGGGTGTTGATCCTGGGCGGTGAGTTATCCCTTGAGAGTGAGCCGGGTGAAGGCACGACGCTGAGTGTGCGAGTGCCATTGGATGGGGCCTGATTATTTAATGTTGTCTGTACTGACGCCTTCGCGGGCAAGCCCGCTCCCACAATGTTTTGTGTAAATGTCCAAATCCAATGTGGGAGCGGGCTTGCTCGCGAATGATCTTGAATCTGGAGAAGAACGTGATCCGTGTACTGGTAGCCGAAGACCACACCATTGTCCGCGAAGGCATCAAGCAGTTGATCGGCCTGGCCAAGGACTTGCTGGTGGTGGGGGAGGCGAGCAATGGCGAGCAGTTGCTCGACACCTTGCGTCATGTGGCCTGCGAAGTGGTGCTGCTGGACATCTCCATGCCGGGCGTTAATGGCCTGGAAGCCATTCCGCGGATTCGCGCCCTGAACAATCCGCCGGCGATCCTGGTGTTGTCGATGCACGACGAAGCGCAGATGGCCGCCCGGGCGCTGAAAGTCGGAGCTGCCGGATATGCGACCAAGGACAGCGACCCGGCACTGTTGTTGACGGCCATTCGCAAAGTGGCCTCAGGCGGGCGTTACATCGACCCGGAACTCGCCGACCGCATGGTCTTCGAGGTCGGCCTGACCGACTCGCGTCCATTGCACTCGTTGCTCTCCGAGCGGGAGTTTTCCGTGTTCGAACGCCTGGCCCAGGGCGCCAACGTCAACGACATCGCCCAGCAACTGGCACTGAGCAGCAAAACCATCAGCACCCACAAGGCGCGGCTGATGCAGAAGCTCAACATCACCTCGCTGGCGGAACTGGTGAAGTACGCGATGGAGCACAAGCTCCTCTAAAGCACACCGCTGTCCAATGTGGGAGCGGGCTTGCTCGCGAAAGCAGTGTGCCAGTCGACATATCCGGGCCTGATACACCGCTTTCGCGAGCAAGCCCGCTCCCACAAGTCCGGTGGTGGCATACCGATTTGCGACACTGTTCAAAACCGCATTGGCTTGTTCTTGCGGCCTGCAACTGAGCGCTTGCCGCTGCGTTTGCCAAAACGCGCCATCCTTGTAGGGCAATCCCTACCCCCAGCCTTCCATCCGGCTGAGGCGAATCTCTCTTGCGCCCCGATTTGCGTGCCCCTCAGCGTCCACTAGGCTTAACCCCACAGCAGTCATCAATAACAAAGGTGTGGGTATGAGCCAGGTCGATTCAAGCGCAGGGGCCAATGATGTTCTGGTCAGCTTTCGTGGAGTGCAGAAGAGCTACGACGGCGAGAACCTGATCGTCAAAGACCTCAACCTGGACATTCGCAAAGGCGAATTCCTCACGTTGCTCGGGCCGTCCGGCTCCGGCAAGACCACCAGCCTGATGATGCTCGCCGGTTTCGAAACCCCGACCGCGGGCGAAATCCTGTTGGCCGGGCGCGCCATCAACAACGTGCCGCCGCACAAGCGTGACATCGGCATGGTGTTCCAGAACTACGCGTTGTTCCCGCACATGACGGTGGCCGAGAACCTGGCGTTCCCGCTGACCGTACGCGGCATGAACAAGAGCGACGTCAGTGCGCGGGTCAAGCGCGTGCTGAGCATGGTCCAGCTCGACAGCTTCGCCCAGCGTTACCCGGCGCAGCTCTCCGGCGGTCAGCAGCAGCGTGTGGCATTGGCCCGGGCGCTGGTGTTCGAGCCGCAACTGGTGCTGATGGACGAACCCCTCGGCGCACTCGACAAACAACTGCGTGAACACATGCAGATGGAAATCAAACACCTGCACCAGCGCCTGGGCGTCACCGTGGTCTACGTGACCCACGATCAAGGCGAAGCCTTGACCATGTCCGACCGTGTGGCGGTGTTCCATCAGGGCGAAATCCAGCAGATCGCGCCACCGCGCACCCTTTACGAAGAGCCGAAAAATACCTTCGTCGCCAACTTCATCGGCGAGAACAACCGTCTCAATGGCCGTCTGGTCAGCCAGAGCGGCGAGCGCTGCGTGGTTGAGCTTGGTCGCGGGGAAAAGGTCGAAGCGCTGGCGGTCAACATTGGCCAGACCGGCGAGCCGGTGACCCTGTCCATTCGTCCGGAGCGGGTGAGCCTCAATGGCTCCAGCGACCAATGCGTCAACCGCTTCTCGGGACGGGTGGAGGAATTCATCTATCTGGGCGACCACGTCCGGGTGCGCATGGAAGTCTGCGGCAAGACCGACTTCTTCGTGAAACAACCGATTGCCGAGCTTGATCCAGCGCTCGCCGTCGGCGACGTGGTACCGCTTGGCTGGCAGGTCGAACACGTTCGTGCACTCGACCCCCTTCTAGAGGCGAACTGATCGCCCCCGCAATACCAACACCAACCCTGCACGTGGAGAGAACAATAAATGTTGAGATCCCTGAAATTCACCGCTTTGGCACTGGGCATGATGGGCGCGGCACACACGATGGCGGCCGGCCCGGACCTGACCGTGGTGTCCTTTGGCGGGGCGAACAAGGCGGCTCAGGTCAAAGCCTTCTACGCACCGTGGGAAGCGGCAGGCAACGGCAAGATCGTGGCTGGCGAGTACAACGGCGAAATGGCCAAGGTCAAGGCCATGGTCGACACCAAGAGCGTGTCGTGGGATCTGGTAGAGGTTGAATCGCCGGAACTGTCCCGTGGTTGCGACGAAGACATGTTCGAACAGCTTGATCCAAAGTTGTTCGGCAAGACCGAAGACTACGTCAAAGGCGCCATCCAGCCTTGCGGCGTGGGTTTCTTCGTGTGGTCGACCGTGCTGGCCTACAACGCCGACAAGCTGAAATCCGCACCGACCAGTTGGGTGGATTTCTGGGACACCAAGCAGTTCCCGGGCAAGCGTGGCCTGCGTAAAGGCGCCAAGTACACCCTGGAATTCGCACTGATGGCCGACGGCGTTGCGCCGAAAGACGTCTACAAAGTGCTGGCCGGCAAAGACGGTCAGGACCGCGCGTTCAAGAAGCTCGATGAGCTCAAGCCGAACATCCAGTGGTGGGAAGCCGGCGCACAACCGCCGCAATACCTCGCTTCCGGTGACGTGGTCATGAGCTCGGCCTACAACGGCCGGATCGCTGCTGTGCAGAAAGAAAGCAACCTGAAAGTGGTGTGGAACGGCGGCATCTACGACTTCGACGCATGGGCCATTCCGAAAGGCCTGGACAAGGCGCGTGCCGAAGCGGCGAAGAAGTTCATCGCCTACTCGGTACAGCCACAACAGCAGAAAACCTACTCGGAAAACATCGCCTACGGCCCGGCCAACACCCAAGCCGTACCGTTGCTGGCCAAGGATGTCCTGAAAGACATGCCGACCACCCCGGAAAACATCGCCAACCAGGTGCAGATCGACGTCAGCTTCTGGGCTGACAACGGCGAGCAACTGGAACAGCGCTTCAACGCCTGGGCTGCCAAGTAAGACCGCACCGCGGGCTTACGCTGTAGGAGCGAGCTTGCTCGCGAAGACGTCAGTACATTCAACATCGTTGTCGACTGACACTTCGCCTTCGCGAGCAAGCCCGCTCCCACATTTGAACAGAGTGTTTTAAACGATCGAGGTGGTTCTCCGCCTCTGTACGATCAAAGATTCCCGGAGTACGTCATGGCTATCGCCGTTCCCCTGAACGAGGGCACCAGCCCCACCTTGAAGCAGCGGCTCAAGCACGCCGAGCGGGTCAACCGCTGGAAGGCCCAGGCGTTGATCGCGCCGCTGGTGCTGTTTCTGTTGCTGGTGTTCCTGGTGCCGATCGTGGCGCTGCTCTACAAAAGCGTTGGCAACCCGGAAGTGGTCGGCGGCATGCCGCGCACCGTGACCGCCATCGCCAGCTGGGACGGCCGCGGCCTGCCCGCTGAACCGGTCTACAAAGCGGCGGCCGAAGACCTCGCCGACGCGCGCAAGAATCAGACCCTGGGCGATCTGTCCAAACGCCTGAACATGGAACTGGCCGGCTACCGCAGCCTGCTGACCAAAACCGCCCGTGCCTTGCCGCTCGCCACTGAGCCGGCTTCCTATAAAGAAGCGCTGGAAGGCCTCGATGAGCGTTGGGGCGACCCGGCCTACTGGCAAGCGGTACGCCGCAACACCAGCAGCATCACCCCGTATTACCTGCTGGCGGCTGTCGATCATCGCATCGACGACCTCGGCGAAATCGCCCCGGCCACCCCGGATCAGGCGATCTACCTCGACATCTTCGCCCGCACCTTCTGGATGGGCCTGATCATCACCGCGATCTGCCTGGTGCTGGCGTATCCCCTGGCTTACCTGTTGGCGAACCTGCCTTCGCGCCAGAGCAACCTGCTGATGATCCTGGTGCTGTTGCCATTCTGGACGTCGATCCTGGTACGGGTCGCGGCGTGGATCGTGTTGCTGCAATCGGGTGGCCTGATCAACAGCGGCCTGATGGCCATGGGCATCATCGATAAGCCGATCGAGTTGGTGTTCAACCGCGTCGGTGTCTACATCTCGATGGTGCACATTCTGCTGCCGTTCATGATCCTGCCGATCTACAGCGTGATGAAAGGCATCTCGCCGACCTACATGCGTGCTGCGATTTCCCTCGGCTGCCATCCGTTCGCCAGCTTCTGGCGGGTGTACTTCCCGCAGACCTATGCCGGTGTCGGCGCCGGTTGCCTGTTGGTGTTCATCCTCGCCATCGGCTACTACATCACCCCGGCATTGCTGGGCAGCCCGAACGATCAAATGGTCAGCTACTTCGTCGCCTTCTACACCAACACCAGTATCAACTGGGGCATGGCGACCGCACTCGGTGGGCTGCTGTTGCTCGCGACGGTCGTGCTTTATCTGATTTACAGCTGGCTGGTGGGCGCGAGCCGCCTGCGCCTGAGCTAAGGAGAGAACGAAATGCTGAGTCCTTATATGTCGCCCATTGAACGGGTGTGGTTCTACAGCTTGCGGATTCTCTGCGGCTTGATTCTGTTGTTCCTGATCCTGCCGGTGCTGGTGATCATTCCGCTGTCGTTCAACTCGGGGAGTTTTCTGGTCTATCCGCTGCAAGGTTTTTCGCTGCACTGGTACCAGGACTTCTTCGCCTCGGCGGAATGGATGCGTTCGTTGAAGAACAGCATCATCGTCGCCCCGGCAGCGACGGTACTGGCGATGATCTTCGGCACGCTGGCGGCGATCGGTCTGACCCGAGGCGATTTCCCGGGCAAGCCGTTGGTGATGGCGCTAGTGATTTCGCCGATGGTGGTGCCGGTGGTGATCATTGGTGTGGCCAGTTACCTGACCTTCGCTCCACTGGGATTTGGCAACAGCTATACCTCGCTGATCGTCGTGCATGCCGTGCTCGGTGTGCCGTTTGTGATCATTACCGTGTCGGCGACGTTGCAGGGGTTCAACCACAACCTGGTGCGGGCCGCTGCGAGCCTGGGTGCTTCGCCGCTGACCACGTTCCGCCGGGTGACCTTGCCACTGATTGCACCGGGCGTGATCTCCGGGGCGCTGTTTGCCTTCGCGACATCGTTCGATGAGGTGGTGGTGACGCTGTTCCTCGCCGGCCCTGAACAAGCGACCTTGCCACGGCAGATGTTCAGCGGCATCCGCGAAAACCTCAGCCCGACCATCGCCGCCGCCGCAACGCTGCTGATTGCCTTCTCGGTGATCCTGCTGCTGACCCTGGAATGGCTGCGTGGCCGTAGCGAGAAACTGCGTACCGCACAGGTCTGACGCCGAACCCGGTAAAAAAGTGGGAGCGGGCTTGCTCGCGATAGCGGAGTGTCAGCTGATGTATAAGCTGAATGACACACCGCCTTCGCGAGCAAGCCCGCTCCCACAGGGGGTTCCAGTGGGCCATTAGTTCATTCACCGCCTGAATACCAGCCAACCCCAAATCCCCAGCTACTATTGTGCCCAGCTCCCCTATCTATAAGAGGCTGCGCACATGAGTCTTTCCTCTTTCAAAATCGCTCACAAACTGATCACCGGCGCAGGTGCCATCGAGCAACTGTCTGCCGAGCTGACGCGCCTGGACATCGACAACCCGCTGATCGTCACCGACGCCGCCCTGGTCAAGTCCGGCACGGTAGAACTGGCGCTGGCGCAGTTGGGTGAACGCAGCTACGAGATTTTCGACCGGGTACTGCCGGACCCGGAAATCGCCATCGTCGAAGATTGCATGCAGGTGTATCGCGACGGCGGGCATGACGGATTGATTGGCCTGGGCGGCGGCAGTGCCATCGACATCGCCAAAAGCGTTGCAGCCTATGCCGGTTACCACGGGGCGCTGGAGGACATGTTCGGCATCGATCAGGTGCCGCGCAAAGGCCCGCCGCTGATCGCCATCCCGACCACGGCCGGCACCGGCTCGGAAGTGACCAACGTGGCGATCCTTTCCGACAAGGTCGCGCAACTGAAGAAGGGCATCGTCAGCGACTACCTGTTGCCGGACGTGGCGCTGGTCAGTCCGCAAATGACCCTGACCTGTCCGCGCAGCGTCACGGCGGCCAGTGGCGTCGATGCGCTGGTGCACGCCATCGAGTCCTATCTGTCGGTCAATGCCTCGCCGATTACCGATGCCCTGGCCATCGGCGCCATCAAGTTGATCGCCAAGGCCTTGCCCAAGGCCTACGCCAATCCGTCGAATCTGCAAGCCCGGGAAGACATGGCCACTGCCAGCCTGATGGCGGGCATGGCGTTCGGCAATGCCGGGGTCGGCGCGGTGCATGCGCTGGCGTATCCGCTGGGCGGGCGCTTCAACATAGCCCATGGCGTCAGCAACGCCCTGTTACTGCCCTATGTCATGACCTGGAACAAGATGGCCTGCATCGAACGCATGCAGGATATCGCCGAGGCCATGGGCGTGAAGACTGCACATTTGAGTGCCAACGATGCGGCCGACAAAGCCGTGCAAGCCATGACCGAGCTGTGCCTGGCGGTGGAAATTCCCCTGGGCCTGCGCAGTTTTGGTGTTCCCGAGGAAGCTATCCCGTCCATGGCCGTGGAAGCGGCGGGGATCGAGCGCTTGATGCGCAACAATCCGCGCAAGTTGAGTGCCGTCGATATCGAGAAGATCTATCGAGCGGCGTACTAGAGGCTCTGCCGTTGTTAGATGATGGCAGGGTCCAATCATCGCGCTCACGGTGCGCCTGTCAAAGCATGAGGTATACAATGCGCGCCATCGTGATTCTGCTCAGTAAAGGTGCGTCATGCAGTCCTTCGTAATTGCTCCGTCGATTCTCTCCGCCGACTTCGCCCGCCTGGGCGAAGAAGTGGACAACGTCCTGGCCGCCGGCGCCGACTTCGTGCACTTCGATGTCATGGACAACCACTATGTACCGAACCTGACCATCGGCCCGATGGTCTGCTCGGCGCTGCGCAAGTACGGCGTGACCGCGCCGATCGACGCACACCTGATGGTCAGCCCGGTGGACCGCATCGTTGGCGACTTCATTGAAGCCGGCGCTACTTACATCACCTTCCACCCGGAAGCCACCCAGCACATCGACCGCTCCCTGCAATTGATCCGCGAAGGCGGCTGCAAGTCGGGCCTTGTGTTCAACCCGGCGACCCCGCTGGACGTGCTCAAGCACGTCATGGACAAGGTCGACATGATCCTGTTGATGAGCGTCAACCCGGGCTTCGGCGGGCAGAAGTTCATCCCCGGCACCCTCGACAAGCTGCGTGAAGTGCGGGCGCTGATCGATGCGTCGGGCCGTGACATTCGCCTGGAAATCGACGGCGGCGTGAACGTGAACAACATTCGCGAAATCGCTGCGGCTGGCGCTGACACCTTCGTCGCCGGCTCGGCCATCTTCAATGCGCCGAACTATCAGGAAGTCATCGACAAGATGCGTTCCGAACTGGCGCTGGCTCGCCCATGAGTGGCTTTGAGCAGTTGTTCCCGGGGCAACTGCCGCGGCTGGTGATGTTCGATCTGGACGGCACGTTGATCGATTCGGTCCCGGACCTGGCAGTGGCTGTGGACAAGATGCTGCTCAAACTCGGTCGTAAGCCCGCCGGTCTGGAAGCGGTACGCGAATGGGTCGGCAACGGCGCGCCGGTATTGGTGCGTCGTGCGCTGGCTGGCGCTATAGATCATTCGGCGGTCGATAACCACGAGGCCGAACGGGCGCTGGAATATTTCATGCAGGCTTATGGCGAGAGCCATGAGTTGACGGTGGTGTATCCCGGCGTGCGCGACTTCCTCAAGTGGCTGCAAAAGCAGGGGGTCGAGATGGCGCTGATCACCAACAAGCCGGAGCGTTTCGTCGCGCCGCTGCTGGATCAGATGAAAATCGGCCGTTACTTCCGCTGGATCATCGGCGGCGACACCCTGCCACAGAAAAAGCCCGATCCGGCCGCGCTGTTTTTCGTGATGAAAATGGCCAACATTCCGGCTTCGCAGTCGTTGTTTGTCGGCGACTCGCGCAGCGATGTGCTGGCGGCGAAAGCGGCGGGGGTCAAGTGCGTGGCCCTGAGCTACGGCTATAACCACGGTCGGCCAATTGCCGAAGAGTCGCCGGCGCTGGTGATCGACGACCTGCGCAAGCTAATTCCCGGTTGCCTGGATCCGGCCGCTGAGATAACGTTGGCCGACGCTGTCAAACCCCCTTCTGGAAACGCCATCGTGGTGGTCACTCGCAAACTCTGGATGAAAGTCATCAAGGCCCTGGCCCGCTGGCGTTGGCGCGCCTGACTTGATCCTGGCCGGTTTCCGGCGCGTTTGCATACCTGACTGTTCGACCCTCAAGCCACGAGGCACCTCATGATCCGCGAAGAATTCCTGCGTTTGGCCGCTGCCGGCTACAACCGCATTCCGCTTGCCTGCGAAACCCTGGCCGACTTCGATACGCCGCTGTCGATCTACCTGAAACTGGCCGACGAGCCCAACTCCTACTTGCTGGAGTCCGTACAGGGCGGCGAGAAGTGGGGCCGTTACTCGATCATCGGCCTGCCGTGCCGCACCGTCATGCGGGTTCACGACCATCACGTCAGCGTGACCGTCGACGGCGTCGAGACCGAAAGCCACGACGTGGAAGACCCGTTGGCCTTCGTCGAAACCTTCAAGGCCCGCTACAACGTGCCGACCATCGCCGGCCTGCCGCGTTTCAACGGCGGTCTGGTGGGTTACTTCGGTTACGACTGTGTGCGTTATGTCGAGAAACGTCTGGGCAAATGCCCGAATCCCGATCCGCTGGGCGTGCCGGACATTCTGCTGATGGTCTCCGATGCGGTGGTGGTGTTCGACAACCTCGCCGGCAAGATGCACGCCATCGTGCTGGCCGATCCGGCGCAGGAAGATGCCTTCGAGCAGGGCCAGGCACGCCTGGAAGAACTGCTGGAAAAACTCCGTCAGCCAATCACCCCGCGCCGTGGCCTGGACTTCAGCAAGCAACAATCGGCTGACCCGGTGTTCCGCTCCAGCTTCACCCAGGACGATTACGAAAAAGCTGTCGACACCATCAAGGAATACATCCTGGCCGGTGACTGCATGCAGGTCGTGCCGTCCCAGCGCATGTCGATCGACTTCAAGGCCGCGCCCATTGATCTGTACCGGGCGCTGCGCTGCTTCAACCCGACGCCCTATATGTACTTCTTCAATTTTGGCGACTTCCATGTCGTCGGCAGTTCGCCGGAAGTGCTGGTGCGGGTCGAAGACAACCTGATTACCGTGCGCCCGATTGCCGGCACCCGACCACGCGGGGCCAATGAAGAGGCCGATCTGGCACTGGAAAAAGACCTGCTGTCGGACGACAAGGAAATTGCCGAACACCTGATGCTGATCGACCTCGGTCGCAACGATACCGGTCGCGTATCGGAAATCGGTTCGGTGAAGCTCACCGAGAAAATGGTCATCGAGCGTTATTCCAACGTGATGCACATCGTGTCCAACGTCACCGGGCAATTGAAAGCCGGGCTGACGGCGATGGATGCACTGCGAGCGATTCTGCCGGCGGGCACCTTGTCCGGTGCGCCGAAGATTCGCGCGATGGAGATCATCGACGAACTGGAGCCGGTCAAGCGTGGCGTGTACGGCGGTGCGGTCGGTTACTTCGCCTGGAACGGCAACATGGACACCGCTATTGCGATCCGCACAGCGGTGATCAAGAACGGCGAACTGCATGTGCAGGCCGGTGGCGGCATCGTCGCCGACTCGGTGCCAGCGCTGGAATGGGAAGAAACCCTGAACAAGCGCCGCGCGATGTTCCGCGCCGTTGCCCTGGCCGAACAAACCCCGGACACCTGAGTTCACTTTTGACACTGTGGCAAAGGGCTTTTTGTGGCGAGGGAGCTTGCTCCCGCTGGCCTGCGAAGCAGGCCCCAACGACGACTGCTTCGCAGCCGAACGCGAGCAAGCTCGCTCACCACAATAAGTGTTCACCATAAAAAAACGCGGCGCCTGTAAGGGCGCCGCGTTTTTTATTGCCTGCACATCAGAAGTCCAGCGCAACACCTACGTTGATGCCTTGTTGGGTGAAGTCGTCGTCCCTGCGAATGTTGTAGCTGGCGCGTAATGCCAGGTCGCGGGTGAGGTTGTGGCTCACACCCAGGTTCACATGTTGCAGGTGACTTTGCGGGGTGTAGCCTTGCAGCGTGAACTGGTTGTTCGGCAGGCTGTTGAGGTTGATGCTCACGTCCTGAGTATCGTCGTTGTACTCACGCTCGATTGCCGCTTCGCCGAACACCTGGGTTTGCGGGGTGATCTGGTATTTGCCCTGCAGACCAGCGCCCAGGCGCCGGGAAATCCGCTCCTGATCGGCGAAGGTCAGTGCCGTGGAATCGTTGCCGTCCTCAGAGTAACCGTCGACTTTCACCTTGGCGAAATCGGCACTGACAAACGGCGACAGGTGCCAAGGGCTGCTGGCTTGTTGCGCAATGTCGTAACCCAGGCGAGCGCTGAAGGCCTCGACGTAGCCACTGGTATCGCCTTTTTCGCCGCGCTCGTTGACGCCCAGCTGGAACTTACGCTTGAGGCTGTCGTAATCCAGATGCCCGGCCGTCAACGCCGCGTCAGCCCACACACGGTTTTGCTGATACTGGGCGAATGCTGTGCCCAGGTAAGTGTTGAGCTTGTAGTCGGAGTCGTTGCTGCCGGCTTCGAGTTTCTGGTTATAGAAACCGGCCACCAGACCGACGCGCCAGGCATCATCGAGACGGTAGCTGCCACCGATGTTCAGGTTGGCACCGTTGCCGTCGGCACTGACCGCGCTGTCCTGACCGTCAAAGTCCTGGTGCTGTCCACCGCCGGAAACAATGGCTCGCCATTGGCCGACGCCTTGCCAGTTTTCCCAATCGGCCAGCCACTGGTTGCGCAATTCATCCTGATGCGCGCGCACGGTGCCTTGGGCCATTTCCGGCAGCAAGGTCAGCTCCCACGGCGCTGCCAGCAGGGAATACGCGTAGTCGGCAATCAGGCGCTGACCGGCTTCTGTGGGGTGCACAGAGTCGTTGTAGATCAGCTTGGTCGGGTCCGGCGTGGCGCTGTTGATGCCGTATCGGGCGTTCTCGGTACAGCCGTTGCCGCTGAAGCAGGTGGCGATGAGGTTCTGGTCGGTGGCCAGGCCAAACTGCGCCGGGTTGGCGAACGTCTCTTTGAGCAGTACAGGAATGTTGAGCGGAATGACTTCGGCATTGATGTTCTGCAGTCGGCTTACCAGTTCAGTATTGAACTGGGCGCTGAGTTGGGATGTGAACGCTTGCAGCGGGGTGCCGTTGAACGCCGGGGTAAAGCCGATATCGGGCAGCAACCAGACCATGACGTATTTGGCGCCGGCGGTTTGCAGCGTCTGCACGCTGTCGGCCAGTCGGTCGGCGGCGGCACTGGCCTGGGGCAAGCTGGTGACGCGACCTTGCAGGAAGTCGTTGCCGCCACCCGACAGGTAATACAGCGCATTCGGGTCGGCACGGAAGTTGTTCGATGGCAGATAACCCGCCCGGACGCGCTCGCCGGTGTCGGAGGTGGTGGCGATCGAGTCCAGGATCTGGTCGGTGCGGTAACCGCCGACGGCCCAGTTGTTGCCATCGGGCTGGCCGTTGCTGGCGCGCACGGCCGAATTGGATGACGCGGTCTGGTCCGCCGAGAACCCCAGTTTCCCACCCAGTATCTGCGTGGAGTTGAGCGAGCGGACTTCACCACTGCCATCCAGATACACCGGCCCCGTCCGGTTGGTAAAGCGCTGCGTCGCCCCGGCAGGCCCGCCGGTATCGGCAAAGGTCCCGGCGTCGTTGAGGCTGTCCCCGAAGACCACGAAACTTGTATAAGGATTGGGT
The DNA here is from genome assembly GCF_000282335.1 of Pseudomonas sp. GM48. GTDB lineage: Bacteria > Pseudomonadota > Gammaproteobacteria > Pseudomonadales > Pseudomonadaceae > Aquipseudomonas. Next base: position 16,602 of record NZ_AKJM01000063.1, on the reverse strand, counting down.
GCGGCGTTCGCCTGGGCGCATGCCATCGCGAGCAAGCATCCTGCGAGCGGTACAAACAACGACTGTTTGATCATGAGCAAATCCGTTTATTTATTGTTGTAGTAAACGAAACGACAGTACCAAAAACTTTCGGCCTTTTGCCATCTGTCGCGAAGCCTTTGATAGTTTCGCGGGCAGTGGCCCCGGCGATATTGCACGCTCTGCCCAGCTAAGTTACTGTGCCGGGACGTACGAACGAGACCTTCCCCGTGTTGATCATCAGTAAACTCCTGGATCAAGTCATCAAGGCACACGCCCGCTGGCGTTGGCGCGCCTGAATTCTTTTGCCGGCCTCGCCGGACCTGTACCGCTTCGCCTTCTTTACCTGTTTGAAATGCCGCTTTGCTGGCGCTACCCCGGCACCTGACAAAGTGCAGCGCTCTGCGGGTAATCATTCGAAGGCCATCTTTAAAGTCAGTGAATTCAAGAGGTTTTTAACGCCATGTTGCTGATGATCGATAACTACGACTCCTTTACCTACAACGTTGTGCAGTACCTGGGCGAGCTTGGCTCCCAGGTCAAAGTCGTGCGCAACGATGAACTGACCATCGCCGAAATCGAAGCCCTCAACCCTGAGCGCATCGTTGTGTCCCCCGGTCCTTGCACCCCGACCGAAGCCGGCATCTCGATCGAAGCGATCAAGCATTTCGCCGGCAAACTGCCGATTCTTGGCGTCTGCCTTGGCCACCAATCCATCGGCCAGGCCTTTGGCGGTGATGTGGTGCGCGCCCGTCAAGTGATGCACGGTAAGACTAGCCCGGTATTTCACGAGGACAAGGGTGTGTTCGCAGGCCTGAACCGTCCGCTGACGGTCACGCGCTATCATTCATTGATCGTCAAGCGCGAAACCCTGCCCGATTGCCTCGAACTGACCGCCTGGACCCAGCTCGAAGACGGCTCGGTGGATGAGATCATGGGCCTGCGTCACAAGACCCTGAACATCGAAGGCGTGCAATTTCACCCGGAATCGATCCTCACCGAGCAGGGCCACGAACTGTTCGCCAACTTCCTCAAACAAACCGGCGGCACGCGCTAAGGACTTTTCATGAATATCAAGACAGCCCTGAGCCGTATCGTCGATCACCTCGACCTCAGCACCGATGAAATGCGCGACGTGATGCGCGAAATCATGACCGGTCAATGCACCGACGCGCAGATTGGCGCGTTCATGATGGCCATGCGCATGAAGAGCGAAAGCATCGACGAAATCGTCGGTGCGGTGTCGGTGATGCGCGAACTGGCGGACAAGGTCGAACTCAAGACCCTCGACGGTGTAGTCGATGTGGTCGGCACTGGCGGCGACGGCGCCAATATTTTCAACGTGTCGACCGCTTCCGCTTTCGTGGTTTCGGCGGCCGGCTGTACGGTAGCCAAACACGGCAACCGTGCGGTGTCGGGCAAGAGCGGTAGCGCCGATCTGCTGGAGGCGGCCGGCATCTACCTGAACCTGACGCCGGTGCAAGTGGCGCGCTGCATTGACAACGTTGGTATTGGTTTCATGTTTGCCCAGACTCATCACTCTGCGATGAAATACGCCGCCAGTCCGCGTCGTGAACTGGGCTTGCGCACGTTGTTCAACATGCTCGGCCCGCTTACGAATCCGGCCGGTGTGAAGCATCAGGTGGTGGGCGTGTTCACCCAGGCCTTGTGCCGGCCGCTGGCCGAAGTGTTGCAGCGCCTGGGCAGCAAGCACGTGCTGGTGGTGCATTCGAAGGACGGCCTGGATGAGTTCAGCCTGGCAGCACCGACGTTTGTCGCTGAGCTGAAGGATGGCCAGATCACCGAATATTGGGTCGAGCCGGAAGACCTGGGCATGAAGAGCCAGAGCCTGCATGGCCTGGCGGTGGATAGCCCGGCGGCGTCCCTGGAGCTGATTCGCGATGCCCTGGGCAAGCGCAAGACCGAGAACGGTCAGAAAGCGGCCGAGATGATCATGCTCAATGCCGGTGCCGCACTGTATGCGGCCGACCATGCCAGCAGCCTGAAAGAAGGTGTTGCCTTGGCACACGATGCGCTGCACACCGGCCTCGCTCGAGAAAAGCTTGAGGAGCTGGGTGCATTTACCGCGGTATTCAAAGTGGAGAATGAAGGATGAGTGTACCGACGGTTCTGGAAAACATTCTGGCGCGCAAGGTCGAGGAAGTTGCCGAGCGTAGTGCTCGTGTCAGCCTCGCCGAGCTGGAAAGTCTGGCCAAGACGGCCGATGCACCCCGTGGTTTTGCCAAGGCCTTGCTGGCTCAGGCCAAGCTGAAGCAACCGGCCGTCATTGCCGAAATCAAGAAAGCTTCGCCGAGCAAAGGTGTGATCCGCGAGAACTTCATTCCCGCCGACATCGCCAGAAGCTACGAAAAGGGCGGCGCGACCTGCCTGTCGGTACTTACCGATATCGATTACTTCCAGGGTGCCGATGCCTATCTGCAGCAGGCCCGTGCGGCGTGCCAGTTGCCGGTGATCCGCAAGGACTTCATGATCGATCCGTATCAGATCGTCGAAGCCCGGGCCCTGGGTGCCGATTGCGTGCTGTTGATCGTTTCCGCACTGGACGACGTGAAAATGGCCGAACTGGCGGCCGTGGCCAAAAGCGTGAACCTTGACGTGCTGGTGGAAGTCCACGATGGCGATGAGCTGGAGCGGGCCCTGAAAACCCTCGACACTCCGCTGGTTGGCGTGAACAACCGCAACCTGCACACTTTCGATGTCAGCCTGGAAACCACTCTCGACCTGTTGCCGCGCATTCCGCGCGATCGTCTGGTCATCACCGAGAGCGGCATTCTCAACCGCGCCGATGTCGAACTGATGGAAATCAGCGACGTCTACGCGTTCCTGGTCGGCGAAGCGTTCATGCGTGCCGAAAGCCCGGGTACCGAGTTGCAGCGTCTGTTCTTCCCTGAGCGCGGCGTTCCCGTCAGCGGTTCTACACTCGACTGATTACTCACAGACCGAGTCGCCCCCTTCGCGAGCAAGCCCGCTCCCACATTAGACCTCGATCAAGTGTGGGAGCGGGCTTGCTCGCGAAGGGGCCCGCAAATTCCCCAAAGATCTCATGTCTGTCGGAGTTCTCCATGTCGCTGCCAATATCCCTGACCATCGAAGCCGGCCTGCAAGCCGAACAGGATCTGTTGGCCTCGGTCTGCGCCGGCGACGCGGAATTCGGCCTGCTGTTCTGGCAACCGAGCGATCAGGCTCTGGTCATGCCGCGCCGTTTGAATCGCTTGCCCGGTTTCGAGGCTGCCTGTGAAGTGTCGGCGACGGCAGGTTGGCCGGTGCTGCTGCGCGATACCGGCGGTGAGCCGGTTCCACAATCCGCCACAACGATCAATATCGCCCTGGTTTACGCGCCACCACGCAGCGAAGGTGATTTGAACCGCATCGAAACCGGTTACCGGCGCCTGTGCGACCCCATTTGCCAGTTGCTGGATGAATTGGGTGGTTCGTCGTCCCTTGGCGAAATCGACGGTGCATTCTGTGATGGACGCTTCAACGTCAATCTTGATGGTCGCAAGATGGTCGGCACCGCCCAGCGCTGGCGCCAGAGCCAGGGCGGTCAGCGTCCGGTGGGGTTGGTGCACGGTGCGATGCTGATCGATAACGACCGAGCGTCGATGGTCGCCGCGGTCAATCGCTTCAACGAAGCTTGCGGCCTGGAGCAACGAGTGCGCGCCGAAAGCCACATCGCGTTGCATGAGAAGTTCACGGCACCCTATGCACTGGCGCGCCTCGACGAACTCTACCGGTTGATGCTGGCGCAGATGTTCAGCGGCTAGGTTTTCGAGCTTATCGCGTACCGAAGACCACCATGGTCTTGCCTTTGACGTCCACCAGGTTGCGTTCTTCCAGATCCTTGAGCACGCGACCGACCATCTCCCGGGAACAACCGACAATCCGCCCGATTTCCTGACGGGTCACCTTGATTTGCATGCCATCGGGATGAGTCATGGCGTCTGGCTGTTTACACAGCTCCAGCAGGCAACGGGCGACTCGACCGGTCACATCGAAGAATGCCAGGTCACCGACCTTGCGCGTAGTGTTGCGCAGACGCTGTGCGATTTGTCCGCTGAGTACGTAAAGAATGTCCGGATCCTGCAGGGACAACTCGCGGAATTTCGCGTAGCTGATTTCCGCGACTTCGCATTCAACCTTGGCTCGCACCCAGGCGCTGCGCTCCTGTTCCAGGCCGGCCTGCTCAAACAGGCCCAGCTCGCCGAAAAAGTCCCCGGTGTTCAGGTAGGAAATGATCATTTCCCGGCCATCGTCATCTTCGATCAGGATGGTGACTGAGCCTTTGATGATGAAGAACAGCGTTTCCGAGCGGTCTCCGGCACAAATGATGTTGCTCTTGGCCTGATAGCGGCGGCGCTGGCAATGCATCAACAGCTTGTCGAGGTTCTTGATTTTGGGGTTGGGGGCAATCGCAACCATGGTTGTATCCCGAAAAGACAGCGCGTGTGTCTGGTTTTTTTATGAATAGCGAAAGCTGGCTATGCGCCATCGAATTGGCGTCAGCTTAACAGACACTTCCTGCAACATTCGAGCATTTACCTACAAGGCCGTGGGATATGTCCTAGGACGCCGGGGGCTTCAATCACGGGGCCTGTGCTAAGCTGGCGACCCTTTTTTATACAGTGGAGTCTTGGCGATGAAGGCACGCATCCAATGGGCTGGCGAAGCCATGTTCCTCGGCGAATCCGGTAGCGGTCATGTCGTGGTCATGGACGGTCCGCCCGATGCCGGCGGACGTAACCTGGGTGTCCGGCCGATGGAAATGTTGCTGCTGGGTGTCGGCGGTTGCAGCAATTTCGATGTGGTCAGCATCCTCAAGAAGTCCCGCCAGGCGGTCGAAAGCTGTGAGGCTTTCCTGGAAGCCGAGCGTGCGACCGAAGATCCAAAGGTTTTCACCAAAATCCACATGCACTTCGTGGTCAAGGGCCGCGGGCTGAAAGAAGCCCAGGTCAAGCGCGCCATCGAATTGTCTGCCGAGAAGTATTGCTCCGCCTCGATCATGCTCGGCGCGGCAGGCGTGGCAATCACCCACGACTACGAGATCATCGAGCTCGGTTGAATCGACATTCAACTATCATAAAAGCAGTGCAGACTCTGGCGAACCCAAGCTGACGTCTGCATAATGCGCCACTTTTTTCAGGGTAGTGGCCTGTCAGCCGACAGGCCTCGCACCCGAACAGACAACCAAAATCGCCATCGCGAAGAGGTGTTAACCGTCCTACGCAGGTGCGTTGTTCGCATCTGACGGGCATGCTTGATCACGCGGCCGGGCCGCAAACACATAGAGAGTTTTTAACGGTGAAAAGCAAACTCAAGCTCCACGGGTTCAATAACCTGACAAAGACCTTGAGCTTCAACATCTATGACATCTGCTACGCGGAAACCCCGCAAGACCAGCAGGCTTACGTCGAGTACATCAATAAAGAGTACAACGCGAAACGCCTGACGCAGATCCTCACGGAAGTTGTCGATATCATTGGTGCCAACATCCTGAACATTGCCAGTCAGGACTATGAGCCGCAGGGTGCCAGCGTCACGATCCTGATCTCCGAAGAGCCGGTAACCCCGACCGACAGTCAGATCGAAGAGTCTCCGGGCCCGCTGCCTGAAATCATTCTGGCCCACCTCGACAAGAGCCACATCACGGTGCACACCTACCCGGAAATCCATCCGGTCAGCGGTATTGCAACCTTCCGTGTGGACATCGACGTGTCGACTTGCGGGGTCATTTCACCGCTTAAAGCGCTCAACTTCCTGATTCACCAGTTCGATTCGGACATCGTGACCGTGGACTACCGTGTGCGCGGCTTCACCCGTGACGTTGAAGGCAAAAAGCACTTCATCGACCATGAGATCAATTCGATCCAGAACTACCTTTCCGATGACACTTACGACGCGTACCAGATGACCGACGTGAACGTGTACCAGGAAAACCTGTTCCACACCAAGATGCTGCTGAAGAACTTCGAACTGGATAACTACCTGTTCGGCGACGCCACCAGCAACCTGTCCTCTGAGCAACGCGCCCAGGTGACCGAGCGGGTGAAACACGAAATGCTCGAAATCTTCTACGCACGCAATATGGCGTAAGATTCTCGAACACAAAAAAGGCGACTTCCTCACGGCAGTCGCCTTTTTTATTGCTATCACGAACCCCTTGTGGGAGCGGGCTTGCTCGCGAAGGGGGCCTGTCAGCCGACCTGGAAATCAGATCCGATAGGTGCTCTTGGTCATCACCTTGGCCATCAGACTCATCCCGAACTTCACCGGTGCCGGAAACCGGAACCCGCCAGCCTCCAGCGCACTTTCGGCATGCTGTTCTTCATCGATGCGCATCTGCTCAAGAATCGCCCGGGACTTTTCATCTTCGGCCGGCAATTGCTCCAGATGTTCGTTCAGGTGTTTGCACACCTGGTCTTCCGTTGCCGCGACGAACCCCAGGCTGACTTTGTCGCTGATCAGGCCAGCCACTGCACCAATCCCGAACGACATGCCGTAAAACAGCGGATTGAGGATGCTGGTGTGGCTACCCAGTTGCTGGATACGTTGTTCGCACCAGACCAGGTGATCAATTTCTTCTTCGGCGGCATGTTCCATCGCGGCACGCACTTGCGGCAGCTTGGCAGTCAGTGCCTGCCCTTGATACAGCGCCTGGGCGCAGACTTCTCCGGTGTGGTTGATGCGCATCAGGCCGGCAACGTGACGCGTGTCTTCGTCGCTCATTTTCGCATCCGGCTGCACGATGGCTGGCGACGGACGGTACGGCTGGCCGCTGAAGGGCAGCAGGGTGCGCATCGCGGCATCGGCTTGCAGCAGAAGTCGGTCAATCGGCGAGTAGTGACGTTGGGTAGTCATGCTGACCTCCGGGGGAATTTCGGCGGCCAGTTTAACCCAATCGGCCGGGGAAGGATTGCGCTGGGTCATTGTGCTGCAGAGGCTGTGACAGTGTTGTGATGCCCTTGTGGGAGCGGGCTTGCTCGCGAAGTCGGAGTGTCAGTCAACAAAGATGTTGAAAGTGATGCCCTCTTCGCGAGCAAGCCCGCTCCCACAAGGGGGGGAGTAATCAGCCCGGCGGCCAGTGCATCTGGCGCTGACCCAACACGTGCATATGAATGTGGTAGACGGTTTGCCCGCCTTCTTCATTGCAGTTCATGACGACACGAAAGCCCTTTTCGCAGCCCAGTTCCAGTGCCAGGCGCTGGGCGGTGAACAGAATGTGCCCGGCCAATGCCTTGTCGTCCTCGGTCAGGTCGTTCAGGGTGCGAACCGGTTTCTTCGGGACCACCAGAAAATGTACCGGTGCCTGTGGGGCAATGTCGTGGAAGGCCAGTACCTGGTCGTCCTCGTAAATGATCTTCGCCGGGATTTCCCGGTTGATGATCTTGGTGAACAGAGTATCCACAGCTGTTTTCTCCGTTGTTTGGGCTGGCCTGAGTGTACTCATGGCGTATGCCAGCGCCCAGTCTTTTACCTTGAGTTGGATCAGCGCGGGCAGTAGGCCTTGTTGACCATGCCGGCGATGGTGCGAGTCAGCCAGCGCGAGCCGAGCCTTGGCAGGAAGGCGAACCAGCGGTTGCGCCGCCCTGGAATAATGATCGCTTTATTCTTTTCCAGTGCGCGCACGGTGTAGAGCGCCACTTCCTCGGGGCTCATCAGCAGTTTGCTGTTGGCCAGTTTGTCGCTGTCGAGTTGTGCGGTACGGAAAAATGCCGTGCGGGTCGGCCCGGGGCAGAGCACCGAAACCTTGATCGCACATTTTTTCAGCTCGACGCGCAACCCTTCGGAAAAGTGCAGCACATACGCCTTGCTGGCGTAATAGGTACTCATCCACGGCCCCGGTTGAAACGCCGCCATCGAGGCCACATTCAGAATCTGCCCGCCGCCTTGCAGGGCCATGCTGTTGCCGATGGCATGGCACAGGCGGGTGAGGGCGAGGATGTTCACTTCGATCAGGTCTTGTTCGGTCATCCAGTCCTGGGCCAGAAACGGGCCGCATGTACCGATACCGGCGCAGTTGACCAGCAGATCGATCTGCCGGTCGCCTTCTTCCAGCTCCAGCAGGAACCCGGACAGGCGCAGCGGTTCGCCCAGGTCACAGGCACGGAACAACACTTCCACGCCGAACCTTTGGGTCAGTTCAATCGCAATACTTTCCAGCTGATCACGTTGTCGGGCCACCAGAATCAGGCTGCGGCCGCGCCGTGCCAGCGCTTCGGCCATTGCCAGGCCGATGCCGCTGGAGGCGCCAGTGATCAGAGCGTAACGGGTCATGCAGTTCTCCATCGCAACAGCTCCGCGCCGCGACGCAGGTGTCACGGGCCAGGAGCGCTGTTCATTCTTTCGCAGAGTCTACAGGGGGCTGGACCTCTTCGGCTGCATCGTCGACGGAATTTGGCACCGGTGCGACCTCGACGTCGATTTCATCGGTGGTGGCCGAACTGCTTTCGTAGCTGCTCTGCGCGGCGCTTTTGTATTCTTCCCGTATCGCCGTGAGACCACCGGCCAGCGAGCCGAATAGAACCAGCGCGATAACGATCAGCCACAGCGAAGACAATACCTTGACCGCAGTACTGTTCGGCGGAGGCGGCGGGCCGTAGCGGTTGGCGGTGTCGTTGCCCGGCACAACCATGATCACGAACGGAAAGAAACTGCCAACGAACGGCACCAGGTTAAGCAGCCACAGCCAGCCGGACCAGCCGACATCGTGCAAGCGTTGAACAGTGATCTGGATGCTGACGAATACAAATCCGACGAACAGGATCAAGGCCAGCAAGCTGCCCAATATCAGGCCTGCGGTCGAATCCGCGCCGATGAGAGCCAGAGCGACCAAGGCAAACACCCCGCAAACGGCCAGGAGTACAGTTGACAGCACCAGCGTCCAGGCGAGATAACGCAAGCGGCCGATACGGCCATCGAAACTGAATGGCTTGAGCGTGGCGAATTCCGCCGCGACTTCGCCGACCGGCGCGCGAGGCGGCGCGTAAGGGGACTGCGGATCTGCAAAAGACGCCTGGCCGCTGGCCGGAGCATGGTCATGAACGTCGGCGAGGTTCAGCTCGATCGGCGTTTCGGCTTCGATGCGGGCGTCGATACCGGTTTTGCTCAGCGCCTGGAGATAGGTCTGGGCATCGGCTTGCGACAGGTTGCGTTTGAGCGCTACCGGACGCCCGGTGAACAGACGCTCAATGGCCGTGACATCGCTTTTGAACAACTCGGCGAGATTGAGCTTTGCCGTGGTGACGTCAACACCGGGCAGCAAGGAGCCTTCGAATACGATTTTGAAATGATTTTCACCCATGTCCGAGGCATCCTTGTCGCGAGAGGTTGAAAGGAAAATGTTGTGTCCGGGTGAGTGTAAGGCCAGCCGGGCAAGGCTGGCCAAGGTTTGCTGTCAGCTCGGCCAGCGTTTGGTCAACTGGGCAGCCTGCTCCAGGGCCTTGCGGTACTCCGCGTCGAGACGTGCAATCAACTGCTCGACACTTGGCAAGTCCTCGATTTCTCCCACGCCCTGGCCGGCAGACCAAACGGTTTTCCAGGCTTTGGCCTCATCGCTCACGGGTTTGAGCTTGGAACCGAAATTGATCTCGCCCTTGCCTTGCAAGGCGGCCATGTCGAAACCGGCGGCTTCCAGGCTCTGGCGCATGAAACTCGCCGGGACACCTGACACAACTGGAGTATGGATGATGTCTGCGGCTTTGGATGTCAGCAGCATTTCTTTGTAGGCCTCGGGTGCGTGACTTTCGGTCGTGCCGATAAATCGAGTGCCAAAGTAGGCCAGATCCGCGCCGAGCAATTGCGCGGCAAGAATTTCATGCCCGTGGTTCAAGCAGCCGGCCAGCAACAGGGTCTTGTCGAAGAACTGGCGGATTTCGGCAATCAGCGAGAACGGGCTCCAGGTCCCGGCGTGTCCACCGGCGCCGGCAGCCACGGCGATCAATCCATCTACGCCGGCTTCGGCTGCTTTCTCGGCATGACGACGTGTCGTCACATCATGGAACACCAGGCCGCCGTAGCTGTGCACCGTGTCGACCAGCTCTTTCACGGCACCGAGGCTGGTGATCACGATCGGTACTTTGTGTTCGACGCAGATCTCAAGATCCGCCTGTAAGCGTGGATTGCTGTTATGCACGATCAGGTTCACGGCATAAGGCGCGGGGTTTTCCATTGTCGCCAGCCCGGCTTCGATCTCTTCCAGCCAGGCCTTGAAGCCGCTGCTTTCGCGCTGGTTCAGCGCCGGGAAGCTACCGACCACGCCCTGGCGACAACAGGCGAGTACCAATTGCGGATTGGAAATCAGGAACATCGGTGCTGCCACCACGGGCAGACGCAAACGTTGTTCGAGCAGAGCGGGCAGCGACATTGGAAGTACCCCGGTGGTTTGAGCCTATTGGGTTTAGAACGGCCGAACGACGACCAGAATTACGATTGCCAGCAATATCAGAACCGGAACCTCATTGAACCAGCGATAAAAGACATGGCTGCGGGTGTTTTCGCCACGGGCAAAACGTTTTACCTGCGCGCCGCACATGTGGTGGTAGCCGATCAGAATCACCACCAGCGTCAGCTTGGCGTGCATCCAGCCACCCTGAGTGAAGTAGGCGCCGGGGTTGAGGCTGATCAACCAGCCGCCGAAGATCAGCGTAGCGATCATTGCCGGTCCCATGATGCCGCGGTACAGCTTGCGCTCCATGATGCTGAAGCGTTCCTTGCTGACGGTGTCCTCGCTTTGGGCGTGATAGACGAACAGTCGCGGCAGGTAGAACAGGCCGGCAAACCAGCAAACGATACTGATGATGTGAAGCGCTTTGAGCCACAGATAAAGCATTTTTAGTTATTCCCCAATTCACGGTAGCCGGAATAGTAGAGGCTTGACGCTCCGCACGTCACCTTGCCGGTTGTCGCAGGGGCGCGCGCGCCCTATTATCGACGGCTTTCCAGTGGGTTCGTTGAGGGCAGGTTTATGGTCAAGGTCGGTATCGTCGGCGGCACGGGTTACACCGGTGTCGAACTGCTGCGTCTGTTGGCGCAACATCCGCAAGCTGAAGTGGTTGTCATCACTTCCCGATCCGAGGCTGGCCTGGCCGTGGCCGACATGTACCCGAACCTGCGAGGCCACTACGACGGCCTGGCATTCAGCGTTCCGGACATCAAGACCCTGGGCGCTTGCGATGTGGTGTTTTTCGCCACGCCACACGGTGTTGCCCATGCCTTGGCGGGCGAATTGCTGGCGGCCGGGACCAAGGTCATCGACCTGTCGGCCGACTTCCGTCTGCAAGACGCGGATGAATGGGCCAAATGGTACGGCCAGCCGCACGGCGCGCCGGAACTGCTGGACGAAGCGGTCTACGGTCTGCCGGAAGTCAATCGCGAGCAGATCAAGAAAGCACGCCTGATTGCCGTGCCAGGCTGCTATCCAACCGCAACGCAATTGGGTTTCCTGCCATTGCTCGAAGCCGGCCTGGCCGATGCTGCGCATTTGATTGCTGACTGCAAGTCCGGCGTCAGTGGTGCCGGTCGTGGTGCTTCCGTAGGCTCGCTGTACTCCGAGACGTCGGAAAGCATGAAGGCCTATGCCGTCAAAGGTCACCGTCACCTGCCGGAGATTCGTCAGGGGCTGAGTCGTGCAGCAGGCAAGGACGTCGGCCTGACCTTCGTTCCGCATCTGACGCCGATGATTCGTGGCATTCACTCCACGCTGTACGCAACCGTCGTTGATCGCTCGGTGGACCTGCAGGCGCTGTTTGAAAAGCGTTATGCCAATGAGCCGTTCGTCGATGTGATGCCAGCCGGCAGCCATCCTGAGACGCGTAGCGTGCGTGGTGCCAACGTTTGCCGTATCGCGGTGCATCGTCCGCAGGATGGTGATCTTGTGGTGGTGTTGTCGGTGATCGATAACCTGGTCAAAGGTGCTTCGGGCCAGGCAGTGCAGAACATGAACATCCTGTTCGGGCTGGATGAACGTCTGGGTCTTTCCCACGCGGGCATGCTGCCGTAAGGCTTATCGCGCACAGCAAAAAGGCCCGTTAGACGGGCCTTTTTGCATTCCGGGCTGGCGATTGGATTGGTTGATATACCATAACAATAGTTGACCGCTTTTCTAGGAGAAGCGGATAATGCGCGTCATCACGCAATATGACGGCGTAACGCCGGGAGATAGTCAGCATGAGCGTCGAATCCTTCACCCCCACGGCTTTGCAATTCACCCACGGTGCCGCGCACAAGGTGAAGAGCCTGGTCGATGAAGAGGGGAATGATCGCTTGAAGCTGCGCGTATTCGTTACGGGCGGCGGTTGTTCAGGTTTTCAGTACGGCTTCACCTTCGATGAAGAAGTGGCCGATGACGACACCATCGTCGAGCGCGAAGGTGTGAGTCTGGTGGTCGATCCGATGAGCTTCCAGTACTTGGCAGGTGCCGAGGTGGACTACCAGGAAGGTCTGGAAGGTTCGCGTTTCGTCATCAAGAACCCGAATGCGACCACTACCTGTGGCTGCGGTTCTTCGTTCTCGATCTGATCAGCGCGCCTGTTTCACAGAACGCCGCACGGCCTCAGGGTCTTGCGGCGTTTTGCTGTCTGGAGGATTTATGCGGGGTAGATGGCGCCGAGTACGCGCAAACCGCGGGCACCGGTAACGCTCGGACGGTTAGCCGCGATGCCTTCGAGACAGCAATGAGCCAGCCACGCGAAGGCCATGGCTTCGACCCAGTCGGGGTCTACACCGTAGGTGGCGGTGCTGCTGACGCTTGCATTTGGCAGCAGGCTGGCCAAGCGGTTCATCAAAGCAGTGTTGTGGGCGCCGCCGCCGCAGACCAGCAGTTCCTGCGTGTCTGACTGGGCGCTTTGCAGTGATTCGATGATGGTCAGCGCGGTCAGCTCAAGCAGCGTCGCCTGAACATCTTCGGCGGCGAAGGCTGGCAGTTGTGCCAGATGCTGTGTCAGCCATGGCAGGTTGAACACTTCCCGGCCGGTACTCTTCGGGCCTTTGGTCACAAAGAACGGATCACTGAGCAGTGCATTCAGCAGGATCGGTTCTACGTTGCCGCTGGCGGCCCATTGGCCGTCACGGTCAAAGTGGTCGCCGCGTTGCTGATGAATCCAGGCGTCCAGCAGCACGTTGCCCGGGCCACAGTCGAAACCGGCAACAGGCTTGCCGGGCTCGATCAGGCTGAGATTGCTGAAGCCGCCAACGTTCAGCACGGCGCGATTACCGATCCGTTCCTCAAACAAGGCTTCGTGAAAGGCGGGAACCAGCGGTGCACCTTGTCCGCCGGCAGCGACATCGCGGCTGCGGAAATCGCTGACCACGGTGATGCCAGTCAGCTCTGTCAGCAATGCCGGATTGCCGATCTGCACGGTGAACCCGCGGGCCGGTTCGTGGCGGATGGTCTGGCCATGACTGCCAATCGCACGAATGTCGTCAGGCTTCAGTTGCTGCTGCGCGAGAAGGGCATGAATCCCTTGGGCTGCCAGTTTCACCCAGTTCTGCTGGGCGATGGCGGAGCGGGCGATCTCGTCCGGGCCGCTGGCGCACAAGCCAAGCAGCTCGGCGCGCAGGGAATCGGGCATCGGGATGTAGTGGGAGGCGATCAGTCTGATCGCCGGGGTTTGCTCGATCAGCGCGATGTCCAGGCCATCAAGGCTGGTCCCGGACATCACACCTATATAGAGCGCCATGACTTAACGCTTGCTCGAAGCCAGCAGAGTGGCTTTTTCCTGTTCCATGCGTGCCATCAACGGCTGGCTTTGGGCGAGGAAGCGTGTGCGTTCTGCCTTGGCAATCGGATCGGCCATTGGCAGTTTCTGGCCCAACGGGTCGACGTGCACGCCATTGACCTGGAACTCGTAGTGCAAGTGCGGACCAGTGGAGAGGCCGGTGGTGCCAATGTAGCCAATCACTTGGCCCTGCTTCACTGTGCCGCCAGTCTTCACGCCTTTGGCGAAGCCTTGCATGTGGCCGTAGAGCGTGGTGTAGGTATTGCCGTGCTGGATGATCACGGTGTTGCCGTAGCCGCCACGGCGACCCGCCAGCAGGACCTTGCCATCACCGGCAGCCTTGATCGGCGTACCACGCGGGGCGGCGTAGTCGACGCCTTTGTGGGCGCGGATCTTGTTAAGGATCGGGTGTTTGCGTCCCATGGAAAATTTCGAGCTGATACGGGCGAAGTCCACCGGTGTGCGGATGAACGCCTTGCGCATGCTGTTGCCGTCAGCAGTGTAATAGCTGCTGTTGCCTTGTTTGTTGGTGTAGCGAACGGCGGTGTAGGTCTTGCCGCGGTTGGTGAAGCGCGCCGACAGGATCGGGCCATTTCCTACGGCTTTGCCGTTGACCACCTTTTGCTCGTAGATCACGTCGAACTCGTCGCCCTGGCGAATATCCTGGGCGAAATCCACGTCGTAGCCAAACACGCTGGCCATGTCCATGGTCAGGCTGTGGGACAGGCCGGCACGGGCCGCGGACTGCGACAGCGAGCTGTTGATCACGCCGTGAACGTAAGCGGAGCGCACGGTCGGTTTCGCGGTGGTGCGGTTAAACGTGTAGCCCTTGTCGTTCTTGGTCAGGCTGATGCTTTCGAGGTCGTTGAGCTTGCTGTGCAAGGTGGTCAACTGGCCGTCAGGGCTCAGTTCGAACTCGAGTTTTTGCCCATGCTTGAGCTGGCTGAACTGCTTGGCCTGCTTGTCGCTGGCCAGCACGTCACGCACTGAAGTAGCCGGGAGGCCGACTTTCTCGAACAGTGTAGAGAGGGTGTCACCCTTGGTGACGATCACCTCCCTGTGGCTTGCCGGCTTCTTTTCTTCGACGACCGGCGCCGGTTCGGCTTGAGCGGTTTCCTGAGTGTCTTCGGCGCTATTGTCGATTTGCGCGAAGGGGGAGGCTGCTGGTTCATTTGTGGCTTGAACGGCGTCAGCAGCGTCTTGATCTTGTGTCAGTTGTTCAACAGGGCTTTCCAGTTCAAGACTCAGGGTCGTCTTTTTGGCTTCAACATCGCTGGAAGGGAATACCAGGAGCGCCAGGCTGAGAAGGGCGGCGATGCCACTTGCGGCAAGCAAGTGGGTTTTCGGGTAAAGCGGCGGCGCTTTAGACGATTCTGTGGTCATAAGTGGCTTTGACTTTGAAAAAGGATGAATTGGAAAAGATGAATGACATGATGAAGATGAAATAACTGTATAAAATATAACCAAATCATCTCTGAAGCAAGTCCGCAGGCACTCTGTCTGTGGATTGGCGTCCGTGCGCCGGGCAAACCTTGTATTTGACGCGCGATCTTGTATGGTTGGTTCCCTTTGAATCTGAGCCTTGCGGGTCTGTTATGAAGTCGGTTGAAGAGCAGCTAGCGCTGATCAAACGTGGTGCGGAAGAACTGTTGGTCGAGTCCGAGCTGATTGAAAAGCTCAAGCGTGGCCAGCCGCTACGTATTAAGGCGGGCTTCGATCCAACGGCTCCGGATCTGCACTTGGGTCACACCGTTCTTATTAATAAGCTGCGCCAGTTCCAGGAACTGGGGCATCAGGTGATTTTCCTGATTGGTGATTTCACCGGGATGATTGGTGATCCGAGCGGCAAGAGTGCTACGCGTCCACCGCTCACTCGCGAGCAGGTCCTCGAGAATGCCGAGACCTACAAGACTCAGGTCTTCAAGATTCTGGATCCGGCAAAAACCGAAGTGGCATTCAACTCCACCTGGATGGACCAGATGGGGCCGGCCGACTTCATTCGCCTGACCTCGCAGTACACCGTGGCCCGCATGCTCGAGCGCGATGACTTCGACAAGCGCTATACAAGCAATCAGCCAATCGCCATTCATGAGTTCCTTTATCCGCTGGTTCAGGGTTACGACTCGGTAGCTCTGCGTGCAGACGTTGAGCTCGGTGGTACCGATCAGAAATTCAACCTGCTGATGGGGCGTGAGCTGCAGCGTGGTTATGGTCAGGAAGCTCAATGCATTTTGACCATGCCGCTGCTTGAGGGGCTGGATGGCGTGAAGAAGATGTCCAAGTCCTTGGGCAACTATGTCGGTATCCAGGAAGCGCCGGGTGTGATGTACAGCAAGCTGGTCTCCATTCCGGATGTGTTGATGTGGCGTTACTTCGAACTGCTCAGCTTCCGCTCCATGGATGAGATCAATGCGTTCCGCGCTGATGTGGAGGCGGGCGCCAATCCGCGCGATATCAAGATCAAGCTGGCTGAAGAGATCGTTGCGCGTTTCCATGGTGAGGAGGCTGCGGCCAGTGCTCATCGCGCAGCCGGTAACCGCATGAAGGAAGGCGAGCTGCCGGATGACCTGCCAGAGATCGAATTGACGGCTGCCGAGGACATGCCGATTGCTGCCGTCCTTAATAAGGCCGGTTTGGTGAAGAACTCGGCAATGGCGCGAGATCTTCTCGGTTCGGGCGGTGTGCGTATAGATGGTGAAGTGGTTGATCGCACCTTTATATATGCGCTGGGTGCAACCCATGTTTGCCAGGCCGGCAAGAAGGCATTTGCGCGTATTACGCTCAAGGCTGAATAAAGTTGAAATAAAGTGTTGACGGCGAATTTTAGAAGCCTATAATTCGCCCCACTTCC
>NZ_AKJM01000062.1 GCF_000282335.1 Pseudomonas sp. GM48 | reverse complement strand
CTTGCTCGCGAAAGCGGTAGTACATTCAGCATCTGCGGTAACTGACCCACCGTATTCGCGAGCAAGCCCGCTCCCACAGAAGCCAATCCAGTCGCCCCTCATCGTTCGCACCTGAAGACTTCGTCTACATTGTTTGTCGAGCCGACCCGCTCACATAACAACAATCAGGAGCGTCAGCATGTCATTGCAAGGCAAAACCCTGTTCATCACCGGCGCCAGCCGTGGCATCGGCCGCGAGATTGCGCTGCGGGCCGCACGCGATGGGGCCAACATAGTGATCGCCGCCAAAAGTGCCGACCCCCACCCCAAGCTGCCGGGGACGATTTTCAGCGTGGCCCGGGAAGTGGAAGCCGCAGGCGGCAAGGCGCTGGCCTTGCAGGTGGATGTGCGTGAAGAGGATGCCGTACGTGAAGCGCTGGCCCGGGCCAACGAACATTTCGGCAGTATCGATGCGCTGATCAACAACGCCGGGGCGATCAAGCTGACCGGAGTCCAACACCTCGAACTCAAGCGTTTTGACCTGATGCACCAGATCAACACCCGTGCCGTATTGCTGTGCAGCCAAGCTGCTTTGCCCTATCTGAAGAAGTCCGGCGGCCATATCCTCAATCTTTCCCCGCCGCTGAACCTGGCCACCAAATGGTTCGCCCAATACAGCCCCTACACCGTCACCAAGTACGGCATGAGCATGCTGACCCTGGGCATGAGCGAGGAATTCAAGAACTACGGCATCAGCGTCAACTCGCTGTGGCCACAGACCATGATTGCCACTGCAGCCATCGAGTTTCAGTTGGGATCGCGCGAGTCATTCAAGCATGCGCGCACGCCTGCGATCATGGCCGATGCGGCGCATGTGATTCTGAGCAGCGCAAACCGTAGCTTGACCGGACGGTTGTTGATCGATGAGGAAATACTGCGAGAACACGGTGTAACCGAGTTCGAGCACTATCGGTTCGCGCCCGACAGCGATGCAGCACTGATGCCTGACTTGTTTGTAGATTGAAACACCGACCATTGTGGGAGCGGGCTTGCTCGCGAAGGCGTCGGATCAGTCAACATTGATGTTGAATGACACACCGCCTTCGCGAGCAAGCCCGCTCCCACAGGTTTTACGATGTGAATCAGTACTCGATGCGCACGTCGCCCTTCGGCACGCTGCAGCACGACAGGATGAACCCTTCGGCTTCGTCTTCCTCGGTGATCCCGCCGTTGTGTTCCATCTCCACTTCGCCGCCCAGCTTCAACACCTTGCAGGTGCCGCAGATGCCCATGCCGCACGCCTTGGGAATCATCAGGCCAACCTTCGCCGCCGCCGCATGCACGGTTTCGCCCGGGGCCACGCGGATGCTCTTGCCGGAGGCGGTAAATTCCACCTCGTGCAAATCCGCCGCATCGATTTCCGGTGCCTCGGCAGCCTGTTCGGCATTCTCCACGGCATCGGCGATCGCCTCTGGCGGCGTGGCGCCAAAGGATTCCTCGTGGTAGTGCTTCATATTGAAGCCGGCGTTTTCCAGCAGGCGCTTGACCGCGTTCATATACGGCGTCGGGCCGCAGCAGAACACTTCGCGCTCAAGGAAGTCCGGAACCATCAATTCGAGCATCTTGTGGTTCAGATAACCACGGTAACCGGCCCACGGCTCACCGAAACCGTGTTTTTCGCAAATCAGGTGCAGATTGAAGTTTTCGATCCGCGCCGCCATATGTTCCAGCTCGCGGTGATAAATGATGTCCTTGGGCGAGCGGGCGCTATGGATGAACGCCATGTCAACGTTGCCGTTGGTGTCGAAGAACCAGCGTGCCATGGACATGCACGGTGTGATCCCCACGCCGCCGCTGAGGTACAGCACTTTCGGGTTTGGGAAATCAATGGCGTTGAACAGCCCCACCGGGCCGTGCACTGCCAGTTCGTAGCCCTCATGCAGGGTGTCGTGCAACCAGTTCGAGACCTTGCCGCCCGGAACCCGCTTGATCGTCACCGAAAAGCTGTAAGGCACCGAAGGCGAACTGGAAATGGTGTACGAACGCATGATCGGCTGGCCTTCAATCTCCAGCTCCAGGGTGACAAACTGCCCCGGCTTGAAGAAGAACATGATCGGCTGATCGGCCATGAAGCAAAAGGTGCGCACATCCCAGGTTTCCTGGATGACTTTGACGCAACGGACGATGTGTCGACCATTGGCCCAGGTCTGGGTGGTTACCGGGTTCAGGAAGTTATTGGACATGCTGATCTCCACGGCCGACTGTCGGCCTTCATGTTGGCGATTCTGCGTATAGCGCGAACCACCCATTTACCTATCTGCGACATTGACATGCTTATCGCGACCAGCCCCCAACTGCCGGGGCTTGCGCGTCGGGAACAGATTGCACCATGTCGCCCATGGATAAGGTTCTGGCCGGCGCCGGCCCCACACTCGCCCCATACCAAGACATAACCTTTACACCTTGCGTAGCACCCTGAACAGCACACCTGATTAGCCACTTTCGCCGGCCACACAGAATGGCCTTGAGGATTAAACGATGGACGTCACTACTACCCTGAGCCTGGGCGATCCGCTGGAACCCGCACGCAAGGCCACCGCCCAGATGCTGCAAGAGCGCGAGCGCACGTTCTCGCTGCCGCAGCCGTTTTACTCTGACGAGCGCCTGTTTGATATCGACATGCAGGAAATCTTTCAGAAAGAGTGGCTGATCGCCGGCATGACCTGCGAGATCCCCACCAAGGGCAACTACCTGACCCTGCAGATCGGCAAGAACCCGATCATCGTCATCCGTGGTGCCGAAGGCGTGGTGCACGCGTTCCATAACGTCTGCCGCCACCGTGGCTCGCGCCTGTGCACCAGCGACAAGGGCAAGGTCGCCAAGCTGGTTTGCCACTACCACCAGTGGACCTACGAACTCGACGGTCGCCTGCTGTTCGCCGGCACCGAAATGGGCGCCGACTTCGACATGAATCAGTACGGCCTCAAACCGGTGAACGTGAAGACCGCCGGCGGCTACATCTTCATCAGCCTGGCGGAGAACCCGCCGGCCATCGATGACTTCCTGTCGACGCTCAACCATTACATGGAACCGTACGACATGGAAAACACCAAGGTGGCGGTGCAAACCACCTTGATGGAAAAGGCCAACTGGAAGCTTGTGCTGGAAAACAACCGCGAGTGCTACCACTGCAACGCGTCGCACCCGGAACTGCTGAAAACCCTGCTGGAATGGGACGACGTCACCGACCCGCGCGCCGACCAGGCGTTCAAGGACCACGTCGCCGCCTCCGCCGCTGCCTGGGAAGCCGAGAAGATTCCTTACGCCCACGCCAGCTTCGGCCTGCGTAACCGCATCGTGCGCATGCCGCTGCTCAAGGGCACCGTATCGATGACCATGGACGGCAAACAGGGCTGCGCCAAACTGATGGGCCGCATCAAGAACCCGGACCTGGGCTCGATGCGCATCCTGCACCTGCCGCACTCCTGGAACCACTGCATGGGCGACCACATCATTGTGTTCACCGTGTGGCCGATCAGCGCCCAGGAAACCATGGTCACCACCAAGTGGATCGTGCACAAGGACGCGGTCGAAGGCGTGGACTACGACGTGGAGCGCATGCGCCAGGTCTGGGACGCCACCAACGACCAGGACCGTCGCCTGGCCGAAGAGAACCAGCGCGGCATCAACTCCACCGCCTACCAGCCTGGCCCGTACTCCAAGACCTATGAGTTTGGCGTGGTCAACTTCGTGGACTGGTACAGCGAGCGTCTGCTGAGCAATCTTGGGGCCGAGCCTGCGCCGTACCTCAAAGGGGTTCCGGTTAGCGGCTGATCAAGATCAAAAGCTTCGCGAGCAAGCCCGCTCCCACAATGATTTGTGTCGCTCACAAAACCTGTGGGAGCGGGCTTGCTCGCGAAAACGGCCTCACATTCACCCCATCAGCTTGAAGACCACCGCACCGTCCCATTCTCGCCAATAAACGTCTCTTCGATGTTCTCCCCCACCAGCCGCACCTTCACATACCCGTTCAATACCCGATCCGGATAGGCCGGATCCCGCGCATTCTGCGTTTCTGACCACAACACCCGCGAATGCCCGTTCAGCTCACTGGCATTGCCATAGGGAATCGCCCCATGCCCGGCGCAACGTGCGTGCAACCCGCCCTGGGCCGCGTAGCAGATGCCATTATGCAAATGGCCCCAATACCAGTAGTCCGGCTCGCGCCCCAGTGCATCGCACACCGGTTGATACAGCGCGGTCTTGTTGTGCCCTGAGATGTCAAAGCCCTGATGATGACTGAGCACCATCAGTTTCTTGCGCTTTGGCAGGCTTTTCATCCAGTCGATCTGCGGTTGGTTCAGGGTGCCATCCATGTACAGGTTCATGGCGTCCGAGGCATACGCCGAGTCGAGGCCGATCACCAGCCAGTCGTCGTTGTACAGCGCGAAGTAACTGGTGCCCTGCTGCACCGGAAAACGCTCGGCCAGTTCCTTGAAATAGCCGTGGGCGCCGCTGTACATCTCGTGGTTGGAATTGAGCGTGAACGAACCCTGCGTGCCCATCGGCCAACCGGCCATGTCCGCGTCCTCCTGGGAACGGGTGCCGGCGTAGTACACATCCCCCAGGTGAATGGTGAAATTGGCCCGGGCCAGTTGCATCTGATTGGCCACCGCCACCGCCGGGGCATGGCTGTCGAATGGCCCGGTGCCCCAGTCGCCGGCGATCGCCAGGGTCACGTCGCGTTCCATTTTCACCAATGCCGGGTTCGTGGCGAACGGTGCGTGATGGCGCAGGTTTTCGATCCACTTCAGCAGCGCCTCGCTCCATAAAAGATCGAGTAGTTCCCATTTGCGGCAACCGAGCAGACTGCCGTCCTTCAGCACCTGGGTTTTCAGCTGATCCACCGATTGCGGCAACGGGCTGGCGTTACCGATGCGCAGGATCGACAAGCCGTGGGCCAACTCCCACGGCACGCTCGGCTGATCGTCCGGCAACTCACCGTGCTTGAGCACGTACTGCGCCTGATCATGACCCCGTTGCAGCAGCGCGATGATCGCCTGGAACTCCTCGGGCTCGAGCTCGCTGATGAGCTTCATCCAGGCTATTTCCACCCGTGCGAACAAACCGTGCAGGCGCACCTTGACCTTGTCGTATTCATGTTCCCAATGAGCAGCTAATGACATGTTGGCACTCCTCCATCCGTAGTGGATTCACAGGGTTTTCATGAACTCAATGAGCGCCCGCTTATCGAGTTCCGACAGTTGCGTGCCGTATAGATGGCCACCGTTGTGGTTGCCCTCCAGACGAGTGTCGTATTTGAAGTCCGCCGAGGCTTTCACTTGCTCGCCACTGGTGACGAAACCAACCTTGTCCTGGTCGTAAATGTCGGAGCCAGTGAAGAACACCTGCGGCCGTAGTTGCGGTGGTTGCAGCAAATCCCACAGTGTCGGCACCGAACCGTTGTGCAAGTACGGCGCGCGTAACCAGATGCCGTCGGTGGGCGTGTTGCTGTAGCTCTGGGTCTTGCGGTAGGCGCCAAAATCGAACGGCGATTTCTTGAAGCCGTGGAAGGCCGTCACCAGACCAGTGGTGAACGAATTCAGCCGATGGGGATCGGTACCCAGTTCATCAATGTTGGTGGTGACCTGACCGGTGTCGGTGCGGCCGAAATCATGGCAACCGGCGCAGTTGTTTTCCCAGACCGGCTTGCCCCGGGCGACCTTGGCCTGATCCAGCGCGAACGGCCAGGCCGGTGCCTTGTGGCCCAGCAGCCAGTTGGTCACCCGGTTGAAACTGGCCGGCAGCACCGACTCCGGCGTCGCGCCCACAGCCATGGCCGCCGCATAGTTGCGCTCGTGGATGTCGTTGTTGTTGCCGTCCCAGTGCAGGTACAGCGACTCCCGGGGTTTCTGGTTCCAGACTTGTGGCAAGTCGACGGTGCCGATGGTCGAGTCATCCGGGAAGCCGAATACCACCATTTTCGTCGGGTTGAAGGTGTCGGTGCGACCCGGCCCTTGCGGTGCGCGCAATTGTTGCCAGGCATAGGCCTGTTTCTGCTTGATCAGCGCGCTCGTGGCCATCGGGATGATCAGGTAGCGGTTGTACAACCGCTCGAAAAATCCGAGCTGGAACTTGCTGTTGATCGCCGCCATCACCGCATCGGTGGTGAATTTCGGGTCGCTGGCGCAATCGTAGGCGAACCACTGGAAGGCTTGCAGTTGCAGGGTGTTGGCCGGCGCACTGGCCACCGCAGTGGCGACGTCGCTGGCATTGGCGCGGTAGGAGCCGGTATGGCACAGCGCGCAGTTGGGCTCCACGGTCGGGTAGCCGATTTGTCGTTTGGCCATGCCGATCGGCAGATCCTTGCCGTTTTCGTAGAGGAAACCGAACACTTCGTAGCCGCCAGGCTTCGGCAATTTTTCCGGGCACATTTGCGGCAGCACGGCGAACAGGTAATACGGGATCCGCGCCTCAATACCGAGGCCAATGGCGGCGTACTTGTAGTGGTCTTCGTCGGAAGCGTATTGCTCGGCCGGCACCACCCGCAGCATCTGATACCAGGTCTGGTAACCGATGAACCCCAGCGCCAGCACCACGATCAGCGTGGCGACCTTGAAGCTGTGCTGCTGCCAGCGTCGCGCCCAGGCTGCACACCACTCGCGCCAGCCGTCGCGAAGCAACGCCCAGGGCCGATTGACCGGAGCGCTGCCCAGGTACAGCAGAATCCCGAGGATCAGAAACATGCTCAGATCGCCCAGCAGCATCGGCACGAATACCTGGGCCTGGTTGCTGGTGTTGATCAGGTAGATCCAGAACGCCACGGCGACCAGTCGCGACAACACGCACAACCACGAATGCACGACATAGCGCGGTGCGTTGAAGCCTGATGGCATGTAGAACAGGCTGATCCCCACCAGCAGCATGCCGGCATTTTCCAGCCACGGGTCGGAGAGTTGCGGCGGCATACCGAGCATCGAGGTCAGCAATGCCGGCGCAAAGAGCGCCGGGATTGCGAACACCATGTTCATTAAAATGCCTAGCCAGATGAAGCGTTGAAACCAGCGGATGTAACTGTCCATAGCATCCCTTTCCTTGTAGTCACCAATCCCAAGTCAGCACACGGCTTTTGTGGCGAGGGAGCTTGCTCCCGCTCGGCTGCGAAGCAGTCGTAAAACCAGAAAACGCGGTGTATCCGATAGATCGCATCCTCAGGTTTTGGGGCTGCTACGCAACCCAGCGGGAGCAAGCTCCCTCGCCACAGGTAAGCAGTGCTAGCCGAGAGCTGTTTTCTCCAGGTGTCCAAGGATGATCGGGTACACATCCACCACCGCGTTCTTGCCGAACATGCAGTCGATGTGGCCGTAGCCCGGCACCACATGCCGGCTGTAGCGCTCCGGTCCGTGGACCTTGCATACCCGCTCGTAGGTCTTGAGCGTGCTTTCCGGCAGGTAGCATTGGTTGTCGGCGCCGCTGATGAAGCAAATCGGCATGCTCAAGCGCTCGAAGTGCGGCATGTACACGTCATGACCCTTGAAGTCCACCAGATGCCCCTTGCGCACAATCAGCGCCAGATGCTCGAAGGTGTGCATGTTCGACTCACCAAACAGCTCGTGTAGGTTGTCGTGCAGGGTTTCATTGAGGGTGTCGTGGCGGTACAGCGAGGCGTACATGAAGGTGATGCGGTGGCACACCGGGTTGGTGCAGTAACCCTGGGCTTCGATCCGCGCATAGCCGTTGAGGGCTTTGTCGTAGAGTTTGTTGAACCAGTTCTCCTTGCTGTCGGCATAGGCAGTCAGTGATTTGATGCCGACCGCGTCGAGCATCCCCGGCAGGTGCAGCCCGGCCTTCAACCCTGTCGCCGTGGCGACCACGGTGTCGGCGGCAATCTGCGAGCAGACCACCGAGCGCACGCCCTGCAACCCGGCCAGCAGCGACATGAAGAACGTCGTCGCGCCGTAGCAATGCACCACGCACTGCACATCGTCAGCCTTGGTTTCCTGCTGGATCCGAGCGATGGCCGCCTTGAAATCGTATTGGGCAATCTGGTCGCCGTTCCATTCCCGCTTGCTCGCCGGTAGCAGAATGCTCACCCGCAAATCCAGCAACCAGACGTCGTAGTCATGCTTGCACAGGTATTCCAGCAGGTTGGTCTGGATGGTGTCGGTGGAGAAAATGTTCGAACCCACCCCCAAGCCATGCACCAGCATCACCGGGCCTTTTGTGCCGCCCTGATAGCGGGTCAGCCTTAGTTCGACGCCATCCTCGGTGGAAAAGAAATGCACGCTCGGTGACGGTGCATCCAGCGGTCGTTTTTGCCGTGGCGGTGCATCGGGGTTGAAGTAGATGTCACCGGCGAACACCCCACCGTAGCTTTCCCAGAGGATGCCGGCGAAGAACTTGCCGAAGCGCGCCAGACCGTCGATGCGCTCGCGCTCGTTGCGGGCGTTGAGCACCTTCATGGTGGTCATCTGTTTGGCGAAATCGGTCGGGTGGATGTGCATCACCCCGCAGCCGATCACCTCGCCACTCTTGTCCGGCCCGCGATACAGCGTGATGTAGAGGGTACTGGTGTCGTGCCAGATGTTCAGCACGCCATTGTCTTCCGGCACGGTTTTGAAGGCGCTGAAGAAATAATCGCTGCCGTCCTCGGCGGTCAGCTTCATGTCGTAGTTCATGTGGCGCACGCCGACCTGTTGCTGATACTGCTCGAACAGGTTGAACACACCATTGCTGGCGGTCAGCGGCTGAGGCGACAACGCCGGAGCGTTAACCGTGCCGACCAGGGTTGCGGCATGCTCCGGCTCCTTGATCATACGATTGAGGTCGGCGGCAGTGATGGTCAGGGTAAAGTCGATCGGTGAATTGTCCGCTTCGCCACGCTTGGCCGCGGCTTCATAGACTTTCAGGTCGGTGCTTTGCGCAGCGCTGAAGGCCCGGGAGAAATAGCCCTTCATGGTTTCGGTGAACTGCACGCCGAGAGTCTGCGGCACCGACGGTTTACGCGGCGCCGACGGCAGTGTGTAGTCGATGTGCCAGCCGCGGTCAGCCGCCAGCAGTCCCATATTGCGCTCGCTCACCGCCGAGATGGTCAGCAGTGGGTTGACCGCCAGCGACGTCGGGATCACCGCACCGTCGGTCACATACAACGAGGCGTACACATCGCTGCCGCTGGCACCACTGAACACCTGCCCCTTGTGGTTGACCACGCCTTGCGCCGCGTCCTCGCCCATCACGCAACCGCCCAACGGGTGTACCGAGACGATGCTGTGCTTGAGCAACTTGGTCCAGATCGGATTTTCCACCCAGATCCCGCCCAGCGCCTTGGTGCTCTGGTGCAGCCGTTCGTTGCCGAGTTTGACGTTTTCCTGCTCGCCGACACCCGGCCAGTCG
Organism: Pseudomonas sp. GM48; assembly: GCF_000282335.1. GTDB lineage: Bacteria > Pseudomonadota > Gammaproteobacteria > Pseudomonadales > Pseudomonadaceae > Aquipseudomonas. The sequence continues at coordinate 31,622 of NZ_AKJM01000062.1, read as the reverse complement.
ATACGCAGTTGGTCCTTGCTGTCGAGCAGCATGCGTCCGTTGCCGCTGTCGTGACTCATGATCAGGTAGGTCTGCATATTGTGCAGCGCGCCGTAGTACGGGCCACGCAGGAAGCTCTCGACTTCGCGTTCCTTGTACTTCAACTTGGCGCTGAACGTGTCGTCACTCGGCACGCCAATCAACTCGGCGAACCCGGCCATGCTCGGCACCATCGGCCGGCCAAGGGCGCCGGGGATCGAACCTTCTTCGATGACCATGCGGCTGCGCCAATCGCCTTCGGTACGCATGTCGATGATCGAGGTAATGCACGGACCGACCGGGTGCAGTTCCTTGGCCGGATGCGCGCCGAAACCGATACCGTTGATGCTCTGTTCGCAGTTGTGGCCGAAGCCGAGGATGTCACCGTTGCCGCTCATGTTCTCGCCAAGCTGGCCGGACATTGCCAGGCCTTTGTCGCGAGAGCGCAGGAGGATTTCGGTGGAGCCGAGAGTACCGGCAGAAACCACGACGATGTCGGCTTTGACGAACAGGGTCGGCGCGGAAAACTTTTCGCGACCGCTGTCCAGGTACTGGAAGTGCACGATCCAGCCATCGCCGTCGCGCTCCAGATACCGCACCTCGGCCTGACAGAAAATCTCCGCGCCATGGTTCCAGGCGTCCGGCAGGTAATTCATCAGCGTGGTGTTCTTGGCCTTGTTGTTACAGCCCGAAACACAGTCGCCGCAGTGATTGCACGGCAGCTGCTCGACGCCGACGTGGTTGGTGTTGTTTGGCAGTTTGTCGAAGGTCACGTTGATCGGCGGCTTGTAGAAATGTGCGCCCTGCTTGAGGTAATCCGCGGACTTTTTGTTGGCGTCGAGTTTGGGCAGGTTCGGCGCAGTGTTCGGATAGGGATTGGGCTTGAGCATTTCCCGGGCACGGGCGTAACCGTCCTTGAGCAGGGTGTCACGGTGTTCGCGCACTTGTAGCGGCCAACGCGGGTCGTCAAACACCCCGGGCTCCGGTTCCAGGGCGACGTTGGCGTTGATCAACGACGTTCCACCGAGGCCGCAGCCCACCACCACGTTCTGTTGGGCATTGACGTGCAAGTCGAACAGCCCGGTGCGTGACCCGATGTGGCCGTCCGGATCATGCACTTGCAGCTCTTCAGTGGCGGCGAGCATGGTGTTGGGGTACTCGCCGGGGCGGATTTCCCGACCTCGCTCCAGCAGGCACACCCGTTTACCGGCCCGGGACAGCCGCGACGCGGCAATGCCGCCGCCGTAACCGGAACCGATGACGATCACGTCGTAGTGTTCCTTGATCTCGCTGATGGGCGTTGCAATCCGTGTCATGAGTAGGTTCCTCTCAGGCAAATCGGGCAACTCTGAGGTTGCCTGCAATCAATGGGCGAACGGGCACCTGGCCTCCGGGCGCACCCGGCGGCAGCACAACGGTTTGGGGAGGGTTCAGGCGCTATAGGCGAGCGCGCTGGTTGGCGGTACGACGCAGCGTACGTTTGCGCGGCAACGGCGTCGTCAGCAAAGCGCGGAACGTACAGGGATTAGGGGACGAGCGATGGGGCTGGCTATCCATCATGTGTTCTCCCTGAACCTGATGTGGATAAGTGACGGCTGTCCTTGTGCCATTGGAGTGAAGACAGGCGACAGATTGAAGTCAAGGCATTGACCTAGAACTGTACGAAATCTGAGCTATCGCGTTGCGCACTATAGCCGGCGGGGCTTGCGGGGTTTGGCGAACAAGTTATCCACATAGCCACCCACAGCAAATGGGGACAACTATGCAAATGCTGGAAACTTTCTCCACAGAAACTGAAGAAAATCCGTGACTTATTCAAAACCAGAGTTCTCGGCGGGCATAGATCATTTTTTGATCAACACTATGAACGCCACGTTCTACATGGCCTGTAGCGGATGACAAACACCTTATCCACAGAAGCGCCAACAGACTTTGGGGGCAACTTCGAAGGGGCTGTGGAAAACCGCTGATAACCACGGACTTTCTGAGTTTGCGGACGGTATAACCGTGAAAACAGGTCAGTTGATCGTTTTTTAACCAAATACCTGAAGAGCACGTTTTATAAGGCTCGTAGCGGTAAGCGAACATCTTATCCACAGAAGCGCCAACAGAGATTGGGGGCAAGTCCTTGCTCTCGCATGCACTCATTCAGTGGAAAAGTCGTTCAAAAACCGCAGGTTAAGCTGGGTGTTTTTTGATCTAAGGGCTGTAGCCCCCGATTTGTATGGGCTGTAGCGAGGGGCGAACATGTTATCCACAGAAGCGCTAACAGGGATTGTGGGTAAACACCTGGGGGTGAACTGAAATGGTTAGATCTTGTTAAAACACGACCGCCCCGACTCGATATCCAGATTCAATTCAAAGTCCTTGAATGCACGCCACCCGAGCAGAATCGAAGGCACGTATCGCCCAAGCACCAACGACGGCGGGATGGTGAAGCCTGGATAGTATTTGTAGTGAATTGCCATGGTATTGCCCGGCAAGGTCAATACGCCTTTGAAGGTCTGGTAGCGCTCTTGAGAGGCGGCGCTGATGGGTGAGCTGCCAGGGGTCAGGGACGCGACGACGTTCATCGGACTGCCCGGCGAAGCCGACGTCAGGTAATCGATATTCCCGGTATCCACAATCGCCAAAGTCACCCGGTTGTCCAGCCTCGCGGTGATGGCCAGTCGTTGGTTGATATCCATACGGGTGTAGATAATCGGCGAGTCACAGCGCTCGGAAGGCGCGGCATTGAGCTCCAGCGTTTTCCTGGTGATTTTCAGCCGCCCCAGCTTGCTGATCAAATCCAGCCCCAACAAGTTGTCCCTATCGCTGACAAAGACCAGGACGTTCCTGAATTCGCTTGCTCCTACTTTTATGGATTCAAGTATCCCGAGCCTGGCAGACACGTCACGCTCACCATAAAAAGTGCTGTAGGCATAGTGCGAGTCGGTTAACAGCCTGACCCCCATCCGTTTCGCAGTTTCGTTGTTGACTCGGGTTTGCGGCGCACCCGTATCAAGAATGAAACGTGAGGAATAACCATTTGCCGCGCTGACATCAATGAATGGCAGCACCTCTTCGGTGATGGAAAACTCACTGGAAAAAGGATGAATCGCCAGCACTTCCCGCTGCCTGGTTCTTTCCACAGAGAAATCGTCGAGGGCTCTCAGGGTCGAGAGAGATTCGTTGCCGAACATTGAAAACAATGCTTTGAGCTCTGGATCCCTTTCGATCGCCAGAGCGTGTTTACGCTTGATTGCCAGATAATATTCGGGGAGCTGATTTGCGGCTTTGGCCTCGAATATTCTGGCTAGCACCGACACAGAGCAACTGAGGTTTTCTGCAGCATCCAGCACTTTCTCGCACTGCTGCCTAAGTTGCACCAGAGACGCTTTCTGCCCCTGCTCAGACTCCATCCACTGATAGAAATCCGCAACGCCATCGGCACCTGCCGCGGGAGCTTTTGTCTGGATGGCAGACATCAATCCCGAAGACAGACACATAGCCGATGCAAAGAGCATCAGCGCCCGACCGCAAGCGTTCATATTCAACCCATTCATAAAAGCCAGGTTTTATGAGTAAGCGCTGAACGTCAGATAGCTCCCGAAACCGTGCTGCACCCTTAAACAGCGCCTAGAAAACTGTAGCTCAGCAGGCTGGGGTACGCAGGGTGACAGAGGTTATCCATGGGGTTGTGGATAACCTCCGTTTGCACTTTCACGCGGCAGGCTCAGGGCCTGTGCATAAGATAGGCGTCGCCGGTGACGCGGATCATTGGATGAGGGGTGACCTGGCAGGTTTTGATGATCCCGAAACCGTGCCGCTCGTAGAAGCGCCGGGCGCCAGTGTTGGCGGCATAGTCGATCAGGCTCAGGCCATTGAGCCCCAGCCGCTCGGCACGTTCTTGAGCATGGGCGAGAAACTGCACGCCCAGCCCCCGATTGCGCCAGCCTTCATGCAGGGCCAGGCTGGAGATGTACAGGGTATCGGGCACCTCCATGTCGGCGTAAGGCGCCAGTACCGGATCGGTCGTCGGCTCCGCCAGTGGATCGTGACGCATCACGTAGCTGTGCATCATGCCAATGACTTGGCCATCGGCCTCGGCAATCAGGCAGTTCTGGTAGGAAAAATCCACGTCGTCGCGGGCATACCGAATGGCGCCGACATCCAACAGATCCTGGCCGGGCTCTGCGATCTGGCTCCAGATGTAATCTGAAGCGCCCTCGGATGAAATCTGGAACAAGCGCGCAATCTCACGCGCATCGGCGCGCACTGCCGAACGAAATTCAACTGCCATTGTTCCCCCATAAATGTCGGTGAGATGAAGCTTTTCTGTGGGAGCGGGCTTGCTCGCGAAAGCGGACTGTCAGTCAACTTAAATGTTGAATGTGACAACCTCTTCGCGAGCAAGCCCGCTCCCACATTTGATCCGGCGTGACTATTTGTCAGCGGACCACACCCTCTTCAATCAGCAACTTGAGGATCGCTTCAGCCCCCGCTTGTGCCGTAACGCCCTTGAGCACCTGCCCGCCTCCGCCACTGGCCTTGGCCGTCGCGGCTTTCATGCGGTCGGCACCGCTCTTGGCCTTGATCACCTTCAGGCGCTTGGGCCGTGGCTTGGCCGGTTGCAGGCTGGCGACCGCGAGCAGTTCATCGTCGATGACTTCAACCTCCTGCGCTTGCAGCACGCCGCGTCGGGCCGGGCCATAGGCACTCTGCCGAGGCTTGGGTGCAGCATTGTCCACCGTCGCCAGAAACGGCAGGCGTACCTTCAGCCGACGACGTTGACCGCGCGGCAAGGCTTGCAACACCAGCGCCGAACTGCCATCGATGGACTCGACCTGCGCCAGTCCCACCACCAGCGGCCAGCCCAGGCTTTCGGCCAGCAGGAACGGCAACATGCCCGAGCCTTCACCGGTTTCCGCCTGGCTGCCAGTCAACACCACCTGAGCACCGGCATCGCGCAGATACTCGGTCAGTGCCGGTAGCGCGTCGGCGCCTTGCGGTTGTTCCAGCACATGCAGTTGCTCCAGGCCCATCCCCAGGTAAGCGCGTAATGCAGGCTCGGCAATGTCGCCGGCATGCAGCACTTGCAGGTTATCCCCAGCCAGTTGCAGGCCCAGTTCCACCGCCCGTGCATCCTGTTCCGCGCGACGCGGCCGACCGGACGTCGGGTGGGCGCCGATGGACACCAGGCTGATGATTTTCGTGCTCATAACCCTTTCCTTCCCTTAAGCCGCATCGCGCTTGGCGTCGTTGCGGTAAGCCTCTACCGCCTCGATCAAGGCTTGAAGAATCTCCGCACTCTCGCCGATCACCGAGAGGTCCGCGCGCTTGATCATGTCGCAGCCAGGGTCGAGGTTGATCGCCACCACCTTGTCGCAGGCACCAATGCCTTGCAGGTGCTGGATCGCCCCGGAAATCCCCACCGCCACATAGACCCGTGCGGTGACCCAGGTGCCGGACGCGCCGACCTGACGGTCGCGAGCCATGAAGCCATCGTCCACCGCCACCCGGGATGCGCCCTCCGTCGCGCCGAGGGCTTCGGCGGTCCTGTGGAAAAGTCCCCAGTCCTTGACCCCGTTGCCGCCAGAGAAAATGAACTCGGCTTCGGCCATGGGAATGGCTGCCGGATCGACTGCCACCGCGCCCAGGTCCTCGATCCGCGACAGGCTGCGTGCCACGGTTGTGGATAACTCCACCGGTAAGGCTTCGTGACGGGTTTCGCTGACAGGTTCAGCGCACTCGGCAGCCGCCAGGATCAAGCGCGCCAGCGGACGGGCAAGGTCTTGCAGACCCGCGCCGGCGCGGCCGATGCACTCTTGATCCTTGACTTGCCAGACCCGCGTGGCCGGGCGTTCGCCCAGTGCCGCAGCAAAACGCCGGCCGAGTTCGCCGCCACCACTGCGGCTGTCCGGCAGCAGCCAGTGACGCGGGCTGAACTGGTTATCCACAGCCCGCAGGCCCTGGACCCGTTGTTCCGGTGCATAACCGTTGAATTCTTCACCTTCCAGCACCAGCAGACGGTCGACGCCCGCCGTTGCAAACGCGTTTTCCTTGTGCTCACCGAACACCACCGCCAGCACCGCGCCGTCCTTGCCGGCCAGTTGATGCGCGAGGCCCAGCAAGTCGCGGTCGTGACTGCTCAAGCGACCGCCAACCATGTCCGGCACCACGCTGATGTAAAACGCCGGCGCGGCCACCTGATGCAATGGCAATTGCACTTCGACAGCGGCTGAACGTTTAGTCGCCCCGCCCTGCTGGGCGCCGCTGCGGTCGATGCGCTTGATGCCGTTGGGGCCGATAAAGCCAATGCCATGGGGATTCTTGCGGATGACGCCGTTAGGCCCCATCCAGCTGTGTTGCGCCGGCTGCATGGCCGCGTGCAGCGGATGCAGACGGTTGCGGGCGATCCATTCGGCCCGGGGGTCGCGGCGGATAATGTCGCTCATCAGTGGGCCTCCGCAGGTTCGCGCTTGGCGGGTGTCTTGGCGGGCGCGGCGTCGTCGAGCAACGCGTCAGCCACCAGTTCGGCAATGTCCTTGATCAGCGGTCGGGGTTCGACCACGCCTTCGAGCATCGCCGTGCATTGTGGACAACCCACGGCCACCAGTTCGGCACCGGTCTCGCGGATGTCTTCCATGCGCATGTCGGGAATGCGTTGCTTGCCGGGAATGTCGGTGATCGGCGCGCCGCCACCGCCGCCGCAGCAGCGCGAACGGAAGCCGGAACGTTGCATCTCCTTCACTTCGATCCCGAGGGCGCGCAGTACCTCGCGCGGTGCCTCGTATTCGCCGTTGTAGCGACCGAGGTAGCACGGGTCGTGGTAGGTCACGCTGTCGCCTTTGTGCTGACCGAGGTTCAGCGCGCCGGCCTGGATGATTTCCGCCATGTAGGTGCTGTGGTGCTGCACCAGGTAGTTGCCGTCGAATGCGCCGTACTCGTTTTTCAGCACGTGGAAGCTGTGCGGATCGCAGGTGACGATGCGGTTGAAGCTGTACTTGGCCAGGGTCTGGATGTTGCGCTTGGCCAACAGCTGGAAGGTTGCTTCGTCGCCCAGGCGCCGCGCCACGTCACCGCTGTCGCGTTCTTCGAGGCCGAGCACGGCGAAGTCGATTTTCGCCGCCTTGAGCACTTTGACGAAGGCGCGCAGGGTGCGCTGGTTGCGCATGTCGAAGGCGCCGTCGCCAACCCAGAACAGCACGTCGGTGGATTTCTTTTCGCTGAGCAGGTTGAGGTTCAAGTCTGCCGCCCAGTTCATCCGCCCGCCCGGCGCAAAGCCGCCCGGGTTGTCGGTGGCGATCAGGTTTTCCAGGACTTCCGCGCCTTTGTTCGGCGTGGCGCCCTTTTCCAGGGTCAGATGACGGCGCATGTCGACGATGGCATCGACGTGCTCGATCATCATCGGGCATTCCTCGACGCAGGCGCGGCAGGTGGTGCACGACCACAGGGTTTCAGCGTCCACCAGACCGTTGACGATCGGTTGATGCGGATTACCGGCGTGCTCACCGATGGCCTTGCCCGGATACGGACTGCCGGCGAACTTCGCATCGGTACCGCCAGCCAGGCCGACGACCATGTCCTGAATCAGTTTTTTCGGGTTCAGCGGCTGGCCGGCGGCGAACGCCGGGCACGCTGCTTCGCATTTACCGCACTGCACGCAGGCATCGAAACCGAGCAACTGGTTCCAGGTGAAATCCTTGGGTTTTTCCACACCCAGTGGCGCAGTCAGGTCGCTAAGATCCAGCGGCTTCAAACCAGTGGAACGGCCGCCACCGAAGCGCTCGGCGCGACGGTGCCAGGCCAGGTGCAAGGCACCGGCAAAGGCGTGCTTCATCGGCCCGCCCCAGGTCATGCCGAGGAACAGTTCCGACACGCCCCACAACACACCAACCCCGAGAATCGCCGCCAACAGCCAGCCACCGAAGTTTTCCGGGAGGATGCCCGCCACCGGCAGAGTCACCAGGAAGAACGAGGCCGAGAACGCCAGCAGGCTTTTCGGCAGGCGCATCCACGGGCCTTTCGACAGACGCGCCGGCGGGTTGCGCCGACGCAGGTAAACAAAGATCGCGCCGACGAACATGACCGCCGTCATCAGCAGCAGCGCATAGCCGAGGAAACGGTTATGCAGGCCGAAACCATGCACCAGAATCGCCAGCACGACGGACGCTACCGCTCCGCCAGCCGTGGCGACGTGGGTATTGGCAATGTATTTGTCCCGCGCCACCACGTGGTGCAAATCGACCATGTAGCGCTTGGGCATGGCGAACAGGCCACCGATCAGGTCGACTTTCGAAGCCCGGCCCCGGCGCCACATAGCCACCCGCCGCAACGCACCCAGGACACCAAGGCCGATGGCTGCGAACAACAGGATTGGAAGAAGGGTGTTCAACATGGTGAAGCTCCCAAAGACCGCAGGATCTTGCAGGTCGAGATGCCTTACTCGGTTCCTGCGGGAGCGGGCTTGCTCGCGAAAGCGGCAGGTCAGTCAATTCATGTGCGACTGACAGAATGCATTCGCGAGCAAGCCCGCTCCCACAGGGTCATGTGCAAGCCTTTAGAAGTCTTTGCACAACCGCAGCGCGTCATAGATCGCCGCGTGTACGTTACGCTGGGCCACGCAGTCGCCGATGCGGAAGAGTAGGTAGCCGTCGCCGCTCTGTTCCAGGCATGGCTGCGGCTTGATCGCGAACAAGGCTTCGACGTCGATCTGACCTTTGTTACGCGAGCCATCCTTCAGCGCGTAGTAGATTTCTTCGTCCGGGCGCACGCCGTTTTCAACGACCACCTGGTCCACCACCCGCTCCTCTTTGGCGCCGGTGTATTCGTTCTCCAGCACCGCCACCAGCTTGTCGCCTTCGCGGTAGACCTTCTCCAGCATCATGTCGCCGGTCATGATCACTTCTTTCGGATACATGCTGCGGTAGTACGTCGGGAACGAAGTACCGCCAATCGCCACACCAGGCTTGATGTCGTCGGTGACGATCTCGACCTGACTGCCCTTGTCGGCGATGAAGTCGGCGGTCGACATACCGGTGAATTCGCAAATGGTGTCGTAGACCAGTACGTTCTTGCCCGGTGCTACCTTGCCATCGAGAATGTCCCAGCTGCTGACCACCAGACCTTCAGCCGCGCCCCAGTGCTCGTTCTGCTCGATGAACGGATGACCGCCGACCGCCAGCACCACCACATCCGGACGCAGGTCCATGATGGTCGGCGCATCCGCCGCGGTGCCCAGGCGCAGGTCGACTTTCAACCGTGCCAGTTCCAGCTGATACCAGCGGGTGATACCGGCGATCTGGTCACGCTGCGGCGCTTTCGACGCCGTGGTGATCTGCCCACCGATGAATTCCTTTTTCTCGAACAGGGTCACGTCGTGACCACGCTCGGCGGCCACACGAGCGGCTTCCATCCCCGCCGGGCCGGCACCGACCACCACCACCTTGCGTTTTTTACCGGTGGTTTTCTCGATGATGTGCGGCACGCCCATGTATTCACGGGAGGTCGCCGCGTTCTGGATGCACAACACATCCAGGCCCTGATACTGACGGTCGATGCAGTAGTTGGCACCGACGCACTGCTTGATCTGGTCGACCTGGCCCATCTTGATCTTGGCGATCAGGTGCGGGTCGGCGATGTGCGCGCGGGTCATGCCGACCATGTCGACGTAACCGCCTTCCAGAATACGGGTGGCCTGGTTCGGGTCCTTGATGTTCTGCGCGTGCAGCACGGGAACCTTGACCACTTCCTTGATACCGGCCGCCAGGTGCAGGAACGGCTCCGGTGGATAACTCATGTTCGGAATCACGTTGGCCAGGGTGTTGTGGGTATCGCAACCCGAACCCACGACGCCGATGAAATCGAGCATGCCGGTGTCGTCGTAATACTTGGCGATCTGCTTCATGTCCTCGTGGGACAGGCCATCGGGGTGAAATTCGTCACCGCAGATACGCATGCCCACGCAGAAATCGTCACCGACCTCGGCGCGCACGGCCTTGAGCACTTCCAGACCGAACTTCATGCGGCCTTCGAAGGTGCCGCCCCATTCGTCGGTACGCTTGTTGACCCGAGGGCTCCAGAACTGGTCGATCATGTGCTGGTGCACGGCCGACAGTTCGACGCCGTCCAGGCCACCGGCCTTGGCGCGACGCGCAGCTTGTGCGTAGTTGCCGATCACCCGCCAGATTTCTTCCGGCTCGATGGTTTTGCAGGTGGCGCGGTGCACCGGTTCACGTATGCCGGACGGCGACATCAGCGTCGGCCAGTTGAAGCCGTCCCAACGGGAGCGACGGCCCATGTGGGTAATCTGAATCATGATCTTGGCGCCGTGCTTGTGCATGGCGTCGGCCAGATTCTGGAAGTGCGGAATGATGCGATCGGTGGACAGGTTCACCGAACTCCACCATTCCTGCGGGCTGTCGATGGCGACTACGGACGAACCGCCGCAAATCGCCAGGCCGATCCCGCCCTTGGCTTTCTCTTCGTAGTACTTGACGTACCGGTCGGTGGTCATGCCGCCGTCGGTCGCATAAACCTCGGCGTGCGCGGTACTGAGCACGCGGTTACGGATGGTCAGTTTGCCGATCTGGATCGGCTGGAACATTGCTTCGAAAGCCATGGCGGGTTCCTCGACTTACAACGGCTTGACGATGAACAAGCCGTCTTCGTGGCCCTCTTCGGAGCCACCGTAGACTTGCTCGGCCACGGTGCGGATCTTGCTGCCGCGAGCGGCGAGAATCTGATCCATCGCACCGGCAAACCATCCGGTGAACATGTAGTCGACCTTGCGCCCGACCTTGCCGTACACGTAGACGAACGCCGAGTGTTCGAGCTTGACGCTGGCGGTGCCTTTGTCGAGGTCGATGTCCTGGATCTTGAACAGACCCCAGCCGCGCTGCGACAGGCGCTTCATGTAGTGCTCGAACACTGCTACGCCTTCCAGGCCGTGGCATTCGGCTTCTTTTTCGCACCAGTGCCAGGCGGACTTGTAGCCGGCCTTGTAGAGGATTTCGGCATAGGCTTCAGCGCCCAGCACTTCCTCGATGCCCATGTGGTTGTTGACGAAGAAATGGCGCGGTACATACAGCATCGGCAGGGCGTCGGAGGTCCAGACACCGGTTTCGCTGTCGACTTCGATTGGCAATTGCGGGGCGATCTTGGCCATGGAAACTTAACTCCAGAAAATTCGTTGTGTGTTTTGCGTAGCAGCTGCCGAGGTACGAGGCTGCGTTGCGTGTCCGTAGGACCGCCCTCGGGGGCCGCTTCGCAGCCCGACGCAGCCTCGTACCTCGGCAGCTGCTACAAGGGATCGTTGTTCAAAGTGGGCTTATTCGCCCCAAACGTCTTTCAGGACGTTTACCCAGTTCTCGCCCATGATCTTGCGTACCACGCGCTCGGAGTGGCCGCGCTTGAGCAGGGTCTCGGTCAGGTTCGGAAACTCGCCCACGGTGCGGATGCCCAGCGGGTTGATGATCTTGCCGAAGCTGGTCAGGCGGCGGGCGTAGCCCTTGTCGTGGGTCAGGTATTCGAAGAAGTCCTGGCCATGGCCCTGGGTGAAGTCAGTGCCAATGCCGATAGCGTCTTCGCCGACGATGTTCATCACGTACTCGATGGCTTCGGCGTAGTCGTCGATAGTCGAATCGATGCCCTTGGCCAGGAACGGCGCGAACATGGTCACGCCGACAAAACCGCCGTGGTCGGCAATGAACTTGAGTTCTTCATCGGACTTGTTGCGCGGGTGCTCCTTGAGCCCCGAAGGCAGGCAGTGGGAGTAGCAGACCGGCTTCTTCGATTCGAGGATGACTTCTTCGGAAGTCTTGGAGCCAACGTGGGACAGGTCGCACATCACACCTACCCGGTTCATCTCGGCGACGATTTCGCGACCGAAGCCCGACAGGCCGCCATCACGCTCGTAGCAACCGGTGCCCACCAGGTTCTGGGTGTTGTAGCACATCTGCACAATGCCAACGCCGAGCTGCTTGAACACCTCGACATAGCCGATCTGGTCTTCATAGGCGTGGGCATTCTGGAAGCCGAAGAGGATGCCGGTCTTGCCCAGCTCCTTGGCCTTGCGGATGTCGGCGGTAGTGCGCACCGGCATCACCAGGTCGCTGTTCTCGCGGATCAGCTTCTGGCTCGCGGCAATGTTGTTGACGGTGGCCTGAAAGCCCTCCCACACCGACACGGTGCAGTTGGCTGCGGTCAAACCGCCCTTGCGCATGTCTTCGAACAGTTCACGGTTCCACTTGGCAATAATCAGCCCGTCGATAACGATGCTGTCGGCGTGCAATTCGGCTGGGCTCATCAGGCTGTCCCCTATTAGCGATTCATGCGCCGAATCGTCTGCCGGCGCTTTGGGGCCAGCATATGCCTGAGGGACGGTGCAGCCGGGTGCAAAAACGACAGGGGGTTTGCCGAAAGCGTCAATCCGCGACAAAGGGTCGTCTTCAGCCACGATCGCCTCCCTGTTCAAGGCCCTCGGCTTGGGCCAGAATTCGCCGCATCACTGGAATAGAGCGGCGACCTGAATGAAATCCATCCTTCTGGCTTTGGCACTGATTGCGACCGGCGTACACGCAGCGCAGGAGTCCGACGACAACCCGTGCGACAAAGTCGAAAACGACGTCCAGACCCTCGAGTGCTCGGCCTTCAGCAAAACCACCGCCGAAGACCTGCTCAAGGAAAACTTCAAGGGCCTGACCGAGCGCATGCAGTCGCAGTACGGCAAAAACCCGTCGCAACTGGCCGACATCACCGCCAAGCTCAAGGCCGCCCAACAGCAATGGCTGAAGACCCGCGACGCAGACTGCGCCGTCGAAGCTTTCCCGGCCACCGGTGGCAGCAAGGCGTTCACCATTGCCCAGAACGATTGCATCGCGCGGATGAGTGACGAACGGTCAGAGTTTTTGGAGTCGATTGGGCAGGAGTAATGCAATCGCCAGCCAGCTTGAGCTGTAAGCTGCTCACCCTCTGTCACTAATGGGATTGAACATGAAAGTCTGCGGCATCGAAATCAAGGGCAGCGAAGCGATCATCGCCGTGGCCACGCTGGACGGCCAGGCGCTGAACCATGTTGCGCTCGCCACCAAGAAAATCGCCCTGGACGATGACGACGAAGCTGCCAACGTCAAAGTGTTTGCCGCTCAGGTCGCCTCGTTTGTCCGTGAGAATTCCATCGACCGCATCGCGATCAAGAAGCGCAGCAAGAAAGGCGAGTTCGCTGGCGGGCCGACCACGTTCAAGATCGAAGGGGTTTTCCAGCTGCTGGAGAATTGCGAAGTGACCTTGCTGTCGCCGCAGACCATCAATGCCCAGGCCAAAAAGCACAATTTCGAACTGCCGGGAGCGCTGAACAAATATCAGCATGAGGCTTATAAGGCAGCGTGTTCGGCGTTGATGAAGAAGTAACCCCCTCTCCAGACGCAAAAGATCAAATGTGGGAGCGGGCTTGCTCGCGAATGCGGTGCATCAGTCGACAACAATGTTGAATTGACTGGCCTCTTCGCGAGCAAGCCCGCTCCCACACTGGCCATGTGTTTAGCCTCAAAACTCAATCAGGCTTTCGCGGTACGCCGATCCTCCCGCGGGCACCGCGCATATTTCGCCCGATAACTGCGGGTGAAATACGACGGCGATTCAAACCCGCAGGCAATGCTCACCTCCAACACGCTCATGTCAGTCTGACGTAGCAACTGCCGGGCCTTTTCCAGCCGTAAACGCAGGTAGAAGTTGCTCGGCGTGTCGTTCAAGTGCAAGCGAAACAGGCGCTCCAGCTGCCGTCGCGTCACCTTGATCGATTCCGCCAGTTCCAGGGTGCTGAGCGGCGGTTCGCTGTGCTGCTCCATCTCGCCGATCACGTGCACCAGTTTCTTGTTGCTGATGCCATAACGCGTGGCGACTTCCATGCGCTGGTGGTCTTTGCGCGGGCGGATACGGCCGAGTACGAACTGTTCGCTGACCTGGATCGCCAGCTCGGGACCGTGGGCCTGGGCGATCAGATCCAGCATCAGGTCAATGGAAGCGGTGCCGCCGGCGGAGGTGATGCGTCGGCGGTCGATCTCGAACAATTCCTGGGTGACGCTGAGCTGTGGATAAGACTCCTTGAAGGCGTCGATGGCCTCCCAGTGCAGGGTCAGCCGATGGCCATCGAGCAAACCCGCCTCGGCGAGGATGAAGCTGCCAGTGTCGATGGCGCCCAGGGTCACGCCTTCGTTGTCCAGGCGCCGCAGCCAGTGCTCCAGCGCCGGAGTGGCGAATTTCAGGGGTTCGAACCCGGCGACCACCAGCAGCGTCGCGCCTTTTTTCAACGGTTCCAGCGCCGCATCGGCGTTGACCGACATGCCGTTGCTGGCCAGCACCGCCCCGCCATCGGCACTCAGTACATGCCAGCGATACAGCTCGCCGCGAAAACGATTGGCGACCCGCAACGGCTCGATGGCCGAGATAAACCCAATGGCCGAGAAACCCGGCATCAACAAGAAGTAGAAATCCTGGGACATGGAGCGCACTCGCTTAGCAGGTAACAAGAGGGCGGGTAGCGTGAGGACGTTGATACGCCACTTGCGAGCGGCATACAAGAGCACAGGTCGCTGCAGTGCAAGAGCTGGTCGCCGCAGTGCGCTTTCACGGGCGCTTAGCTGCGTAACTTGGCATCACCGGCGCACAAAGACGACCGGACCCACAATAATGAAACTGCCGAGGAACCTGAGAATGAAACGACTGATCAGCAGCTGTGTTCTTGCACTCAGTGGTACCGCATTACTGAGCGCCAGTGTCATGGCCGCCGAACCCGCCGCATGCCAGAACGTGCGCATGGGTGTAGTGAACTGGACCGACGTGATCGCCACCAGTGCCATGACCCAGGTATTGCTCGATGGCCTCGGCTACAGCACCAAACAAACCAGCGCCTCCCAGCAAATCATCTTCGCCGGGATCCGCGACCAGCGTCTGGACCTGTTCCTCGGGTACTGGAACCCGCTGATGACCCAGACCATCACCCCGTTCGTCGATGCCAAACAGGTCAAGGTGCTTGAGGCGCCAAGCCTGAAAGACGCCCGCGCGACCCTCGCCGTGCCGACCTACCTCGCCGACAAGGGCCTGAAAACCTTCGCTGACATCGCCAAGTTCGAAAAAGAACTGGGCGGCAAGATCTACGGCATCGAGCCTGGCTCGGGCGCCAACACCCAGATCAAGGCAATGATCGCCAAGAACCAGTTCGGCCTCGGCAAGTTCCAGCTGGTCGAATCCAGCGAAGCCGGCATGCTCGCCGCCGTGGATCGCGCCGTGCGTCGCAACGAAGCCGTGGTGTTCTTCGGCTGGGCGCCGCACCCGATGAACGTCAACGTGAAAATGACCTACCTCACCGGCAGTGAAAACGCCCTTGGGCCGGATGAAGGCAAGGCCACGGTATGGACAGTCACCGCGCCGACCTACGCCGAGCAATGCCCGAACATCGGTCGTTTGCTGAGCAACCTGACGTTCACCGCCGAAGACGAGAGCCGGATGATGCAGCCGCTGCTGGATCACAAGGACGCTTTCGAATCGGCCAAGCAATGGATCAAGGATCACCCGCAGGACAAAAAACGCTGGCTTGAAGGCGTCACCACCTTCGATGGAAAACCGGCCGCTGAAAACCTGCAACTGACCAGTAAATAAACCGAACGAACCTCCGACTCGCAGCCCCAACGGGCTGCGAACGGGATCACCACGCCTGGCCAAAACCAAAAACTCGCCTGTAAGGAACCGCCAAATGAACCACGACGTCATCATCACCTGCGCACTCACCGGTGCTGGCGACACGACCAGCAAGAGCCCACACGTGCCGGTCACCCCGAAACAGATCGCGGCCGCCGCCGTGGAAGCCGCCAAGGCCGGCGCCACCGTGGTTCACTGCCATGTGCGCGACCCGCAAACCGGCAAGTTCAGCCGTGACGTGGCGCTGTACCGCGAAGTGATGGAGCGCATCCGCGAGGCGGACGTCGACATCATCGTCAACCTCACCGCCGGTATGGGTGGCGACCTGGAAATCGGTGCCGGCGAGAATCCGATGGAGTTCGGTCCGAATACCGACCTGGTCGGCCCACTGACCCGCCTGGCCCACGTCGAAGAATTGCTGCCGGAAATCTGCACCCTCGATTGCGGCACCCTGAACTTCGGCGACGGCGACACCATTTACGTCTCCACCCCGGCCCAGCTGCGCGCTGGCGCCAAACGCATCCAGGAACTGGGTGTGAAAGCCGAGCTGGAAATTTTCGACACCGGTCACCTGTGGTTCGCCAAGCAGATGATCAAGGAAGGCCTGCTCGACAACCCATTGTTCCAGCTGTGCCTGGGCATCCCGTGGGGCGCGCCGGCGGACACTACCACCATGAAAGCCATGGTCGACAACCTGCCCGCCGATGCGGTCTGGGCCGGCTTCGGTATCGGTCGCATGCAGATGCCGATGGCGGCGCAAGCGGTATTGCTCGGCGGCAACGTGCGCGTCGGCCTGGAAGACAACCTGTGGCTGGACAAGGGCGTGCTGGCGACCAACGGCCAACTGGTCGAACGCGCCACGGAAATCCTCAGCCGCCTCGGTGCCCGGGTACTGACCCCGGCTGAAGGCCGGGCAAAAATGGGCCTGACCAAGCGCGGTTAATTCACAACAACTTTCCCCCTGTGGGAGCGGGCTTTTGTGGCGAGGGGGCTTGCCCCCGTTGGGTTGCGAAGCGGCCCTAAAACCAGCAACCGAGGTGTTTCAGACACACCACGTGCAACGGTTTACGACTGCTTCGCAGTCGAACGGGGGCAAGCCCCCTCGCCACAAAAGCTCGCTCCTACAGTTTTTTTTCCGAGCCAAATTCAGGAATTGACCATGAGCTTCATCACCGAAATCAAAACCTTCGCCGCCCTGGGCAGCGGTGTCATCGGCAGCGGTTGGGTATCCCGCGCCCTCGCCCATGGCCTGGATGTCGTGGCCTGGGACCCGGCACCCGGCGCTGAAGCAGCCCTGCGTAAACGCGTTGCAAATGCCTGGGGCGCCCTGGAGAAACAAGGCCTGGCCCCCGGCGCTTCGCAGGATCGCCTGCGCTTTGTCGCGACCATCGAAGAGTGCGTGCGCGATGCCGATTTCATCCAGGAAAGCGCCCCGGAACGACTGGAGCTGAAACTGGAACTGCACAGCAAAATCAGCGCGGCGGCCAAGCCCAATGCGTTGATCGGTTCCAGCACCTCCGGCTTGTTGCCGAGTGAATTCTACGAAAGCTCCACGCACCCGGAACGCTGCGTGGTCGGCCACCCGTTCAACCCGGTTTACCTGCTGCCGCTGGTCGAAGTGGTCGGCGGTAAAAATACCGCCCCCGAAGCGGTGCAAGCCGCGATGAAAGTCTATGAATCCTTAGGCATGCGCCCACTGCACGTGCGCAAGGAAGTACCGGGCTTCATCGCCGACCGTCTGCTTGAAGCGCTGTGGCGCGAGGCGCTGCACCTGGTCAACGACGGCGTGGCGACCACTGGCGAGATCGACGATGCCATCCGCTTCGGCGCAGGCTTGCGCTGGTCGTTCATGGGTACGTTCCTGACCTACACCCTCGCCGGTGGCGATGCCGGCATGCGTCACTTCATGGCCCAGTTCGGCCCGGCGTTGCAATTGCCATGGACCTACCTGCCGGCGCCGGAGCTGACCGACAAACTGATCGATGACGTGGTCGATGGCACCAGCGATCAACTGGGCAAACACAGCATTTCGGCGCTGGAGCGCTATCGTGATGACTGCCTGCTGGCGGTGCTGGAGGCGGTGAAGACCACCAAAGAAAAACATGGGATGGCCTTCAGCGAGTAACCCAAAGCTGCGGGGCCAGCAGGGCTGGCCCCATCGCGAGCAAGCTCGCTCCCACAGGGGACCTGCTGAGTGACATTGATTGTATTCACACCTCAAATCACTGTGGGAGCGAGCTTGCTCGCGATAGCGGCAGTCCAGTCACCACACAAATTGGATCAGAAACCATGCCCAGCCTCACCACCTACCAAACCACCATCATCCCCGACTGGGTCGACTACAACGGCCACCTGCGCGACGCCTTCTACCTGCTGATTTTCAGCTACGCCACCGATGCCCTTATGGATCGCCTGGGACTCGACAGCAACAGCCGCGAGGCCAGTGGCAACTCGCTGTTCACCCTCGAACTGCACCTCAACTACCTGCACGAAGTGAAGCTCGACGCTCAAGTCGAAGTGCACACCCAAATCATCGCCCACGACAGCAAGCGCGTGCACCTCTATCACAGCCTGCATCTGGTCGGTGATGACCAGGCGCTGGCGGGCAATGAACAGATGCTGCTGCACGTGGATCTCGCCGGGCCGCGTTCGGCACCGTTCAGCGACCTGTCCTTGAGCCGGCTGCAAGCCATCGTCGCCGAACAGACGGACCTGCCCACGCCCGAGTACATTGGCCGAGTGATCGCATTACCCCCAAAAAAATAACAAGGAGATCGCCATGAACACCGCCGCTGCATTTGCCGACTTTCGTACTTACCCGTTGATCAGCGCGCTGACTGGCGTGCAGACCCTGGCCGACCGTGTTCTGGTGAAGTGGGCCGACGATCGCGTCAGCCCTTTCCACCATCAATGGCTGCGGGACAATTGCCCGTGCCCGCAGTGCGTCTACACCGTAACCCGCGAACAAGTGCTGGAAATCGTCGATGTGGCTCATGACCTGATGCCCGATAACGCCCTTATCGACAGCGATGGCTGCCTGACGGTGGATTGGCAGGACGGACACTCAAGCCGCTTCGACCCTGGCTGGCTGCGCGCCCACGCCTATGACGATGAATCCCGCGCCGAACGCCTGGCAGGCAAACCGAAAGCCAGGCTCTGGCATAACGACTTGCAGTTGCCGGTGTTCGAATATCAAGCACTGATGAACGACCCTGACGCCTTGTTGCAATGGTTGTTGGCGGTGCGCGATGTCGGCTTGACCCAGGTTCGTGGTGTGCCCACCGAGCCCGGTTCGCTGAAACTGATCGCCCAACGGATTTCCTTCATCCGCGAGAGCAATTTCGGCGTGCTGTTCAACGTGCAATCCAAAGCCGATGCCGACAGCAACGCCTACACCGCGTTCAACCTGCCGCTGCACAGCGATTTGCCAACCCGGGAGTTGCAACCGGGGCTGCAATTTTTGCATTGCCTGGTCAATGACGCCGAGGGTGGCGAGAGCATTTTTGTCGACGGTTTTGCCATTGCCGACGCCTTGCGCCGGGAAGACCCCGAATCCTTCAAAAGCCTCTGCGAAATCCCCGTGGAGTTTCGCAACAAGGACCGCCATAGCGACTACCGCTGTCTCGCCCCGATCATTGCCCTGGACGCCTTGGGGCAGGTGTCGGAAATCCGCATGGCAAACTTTCTGCGCGGGCCGTTCGATGCCTCAGTTGAGCAGATGCCCAAGCTCTATCAAGCCTACCGGCGCTTTATCGCGATGACCCGCGAGCCCCGATTCAGATTGATGCAGCGGCTCAATCCCGGTGAGCTGTGGTGCTTTGACAATCGTCGCACCCTCCACGCCCGCAACGCCTTCGACCCCGCCACCGGGGCGCGGCATTTCCAGGGCTGCTATGTCGACCGGGATGAGCTGTTGTCGCGGATTCTGGTGTTGCAACGCTAGACCGCGTCATCGTTTTTCGCGAGCAAGCCCGCTCCCACATTCGACCGCATTCCCCTGCTGGGACTCGGTCAACGGTGGGAGCGGGCTTGCTCGCGAAAGCGGTCTATCTATCGACACAAAACCCATTGATTCACAAACAAAAAAAAGCCCCGATCAAGCCGTGACAGGATCGAGGCAGAGGGTACTGTTGAGGAGCCGCCATGCGAGGGTGACCAAACCTTCGTGAAGCGAGCTGGGCCCAGTGTGCCCACTCCTCTGCACGGCAAGTTAGCCGAAAACGACCTGTTCATAGGTATTGCGGCCATTGCGACAATTCGCCCTTGCCGCCACCTTGTGGCCCTACCAGAATCGAGCCACGACACCGTTCCCTGAAGAAGGATTGCGTCATGATGCACGCTGATTTGATAGACCAGGAAGACCTGTTGGGCCAGCTCAAGTCGTTGGGATTCGAAGTGCCCACCGGCTCCACCGCCGAGCAGGCCTGCGAGTGCGCGGTACGAGGATTGAATGATGTGCGGGCGATGACGCTGCGGACCATGGTCAAGCAGATGTACACCAGCAGCGCGACCATCCTGCCGGCGGTGCGCCAGGCGATCGACAAGCAGTTGTTGCCGGCGTTGGCGGAGTACCAGCAGAGCCACCGCACCTGACTGTCGAAGCGAGAACACTCTGTGGCGAGGGAGCTTGCTCCCGCTCGAGCGCGAAGCGGTCGCAAAACCGGTAAATGCGATTTACCTCAAGGAACGCATGTACCGGCTTTGGGGCTGCTGCGCAGCCCAGCGGGAGCAAGCTCCCTCGCCACAAAAGCGCCTCGGTTTAGAGCCTTACGCTGGCAAACGTCGACTCATTGCGCGCCTGGCTCAGCGCCGACAACGGCCCGGACAACGGCGACAGCACCAGCGCCTGTGGCAACGGCATCATCGCCACTTGCTGGGTAGTGTTGGAGCCTACGCGCTCGTCACGCGGCGGAATGCCGAAGTATTCGCGGTAGCACTTGGAGAAGTGCGGCGTGGATACGAAACCACACACCGATGCCACTTCGATGATCGACATCGGCGTTTGCTTGAGCAATTGCCGGGCGCGGATCAGGCGCAGCTTCAGGTAGTAACGCGACGGCGAGCAGTGCAGGTATTTCTGGAAGAGGCGTTCGAGCTGCCGACGGGATACCGCGACATACACCGCCAGTTCGTCGAGGTCGATCGGCTCTTCGAGGTTGGCTTCCATCAAGGCAACGATTTCCTGCAACTTCGGCTGGTTGGTGCCGAGCATGTGCTTGAGCGGCACACGCTGGTGATCCTGCTCGTTGCGGATACGCTCGTAGACGAACATTTCCGAAATGGCCGCCGACAGTTCACGACCGTGATCGCGGCTGATCAGGTGCAGCATCATGTCCAACGGCGCGGTACCGCCGGAGCTGGTGAAACGGTTACGGTCGAGGGTGAACAGACGGGTGCTCATGGCCACCCGCGGGAAAGCTTCCTGCATCGCTGCCAGACATTCCCAGTGCACGCTGCAATCAAAACCGTCGAGCAGGCCGGCGCAGGCCAGGGCCCAGCTGCCGGTGCACACCGCGCCGAGGCGGCGGGACTGGCGGGCCTGGCTTTGCAGCCAGGACACGTGTTCGCGGGTAACAGTGCGCTGGATGCCGATACCGCCGCACACAATGACAGTGTCCATTGGCGGGGCTTTGTGCATGGAGGCGTCGGGGGTGATCTGCAGGCCGTCACTGGCCCAGACCTGGCCGCCATCGACGGTGAGGGTGGTCCAGCGATATAGCTCGCGACCGGACAACTGGTTGGCCATGCGCAGGGGTTCCACTGCGGAGGCCAGAGAAATCAGCGTGAAATTGTCCAGCAGCAGAAAGCCGATGGATTGAGGCGCACGGTTCTGGGGTTGGGCCCCGGAGTTGAACGTCGTCATCGCGGTATCTCCTCACACAAAGCGGGTGATGGCCTCAGGCGGAGGCTCTTTTTATTGCCATCGTTCTCGCGTGGGAGACGGGCTTTGTAATGACAGAGCAATTGCCATGCCTAAAATTGAATGCGCGTTCAATAACTCCTAAAAACGACGTCGGAATGTGTCTATATATGTCTTACAAGGCGTTGGGATTTAAATGGCCATCAGGACTGGCAAGCGCCCCGGCCCACGAGCTGTGAGCAATTCGGTAGCACTTGTGGGAACGGCGTTGCGCCGCGTCGGAAAGGAGTGTCACCGCAGGCACGGGTGACGAGTGGTCGAGGGCTTGATGGCGCCCGATCAGCGGTCAGACGATTTATCTGGGAGCGACGCGCTAAAAGGTGGCGCGTTTTAATCCGGGTGTTCACTTAACGCGCAATTTTGACTGGTCTCGCCCCTTCGCGAGCAAGCCCGCTCCCACATGTGGAATGCATTCCCCTGTGGGAGCGGGCTTGCTCGCGAAGAAGGCGACCCGATATTACTGACTCAACACTCCACCGCACTCACCGCCAACCCACCCCGCGATGTCTCCTTATATTTGTCATGCATGTCGGCACCGGTATCGCGCATGGTGCGGATCACCCGATCCAGCGAAATAAAGTGCTGGCCATCGCCCCGCAATGCCATTTGCGCAGCGTTGATCGCTTTCACTGCGGCAATCGCGTTGCGCTCGATGCACGGCACCTGGACCAGTCCACCCACCGGGTCGCAGGTCAGGCCGAGGTTGTGTTCCAGACCGATTTCCGCCGCGTTGCACAGTTGCTCTGGCGTGGCGCCAAGGATTTCCGCCAACCCGGCCGCCGCCATGGCGCAGGCCGAACCGACTTCGCCCTGGCAACCGACTTCAGCACCGGAGATCGAGGCGTTCTTCTTGCACAGGATTCCCACTGCCGCCGCACTGAGGAAATAGTCGACGACATTGGCGTCGGTCACGGCCTCGCTGAATTTCATAAAGTAGTGCAGCACTGCCGGAATGATCCCCGCCGCGCCGTTGGTCGGTGCCGTAACCATGCGCCCGCCAGCGGCGTTTTCTTCGTTGACCGCCAGGGCGAACAGGTTGACCCATTCCATGGCGCTCAAGGTCGAGCCGATCACGTTGGGTTTGTTCAGTTCCTGCAAGCTGCGATGCAGCTTGGCCGCGCGGCGACGCACGTTCAGGCCACCGGGCAAGATGCCTTCGTGTTTCAGGCCTTGTTCGACGCAATCCTGCATCGCGCGCCAGAGCTTCATCAGGCCGCTGCGGATTTCCTCTTCGCTGCGCCAGACTTTCTCGTTGGCCATCATTAATTCAGCCACGCGCAGGTTGTGCTTCTTACACAGCTGCAACAGCTCGGCGGCGCTGGAAAAGTCATAAGGAAGTACGGTGCGATCCAGATCCACGACACCGCTGGAGGCTTGCGCCTCATCGACGACAAAACCGCCGCCGACCGAATAGTAGGTGTCGCGATGCAGTTCGCCGTCATCACCTTCGACAATCAGGGTCATGGCGTTGGGGTGGAACGGCAGGTTTTCGTCGATCAGGCGCATGTCCCGAGCCCAGACGAACGGCACCGACAGACGACCGTCGAGCAACAGCGTGTGGGTTTCGCGCAAGGCCTGGATACGAATGCCGATTTGCGACGGATCGATCGCATCCGGCCACTCGCCCATCAAGCCCATGATCACGGCATTGTCGCTGCCGTGGCCGATACCGGTGGCGGACAATGAGCCGAACAGCTGGACTTCGACACGCCGCACCTGTTCCAGCAACCCTCGCTCGCGCAAGCCCTGCACAAACAACGCCGCCGCCCGCATGGGCCCCACGGTGTGCGAACTGGAAGGACCGATGCCGATTTTGAACAGGTCGAAAACACTGATAGCCATGACTGCCGAACTCCTGAATGGGCCCACTGCGCACGCAAGAGCGCACGGTGACGGAGCTGCTACGCTCACAAGCTGCAATCCGCCGAGATGACCGCATCATCAAGCTTTTATCGTGTTGTCCGACGTCTCTAACCGACGCACTCATGCCCACCAACGCCGCGTGTCTTTTACGCCGTGTTTTCGCCGTTTTTTTGCGGTTCAGAGGGAAAAAAAGGGCTGAAAAAATCTGTAAACGACGTCACCGACACTGGATGCGACCATCCCTGTACTGGATACGACGCACCCTGTAGGCGTCAGATTTTCACTGGTACATGATCATATCGACTCGATTGCAAGGCGCAGTGGTAGAGCTGTCTCCAGAACGCCATCCAACCGCAACCTATAAGTGCGGTGGTCCAGTCGGAACACTGCCAAAAAAAACACCAAGGAGTCCATCCATGAAAGGTTCCCCGTCGTTGTTGTTGGCCGCCATGCTTAGTCTGCCGGTTCTGGCGCAAGCCGCAGAGCCGGCGCAGTGCAGTACCGTAAACTTCTCCGATGTCGGCTGGACCGACATCACCGCGACAACTGCGACCACCAGCGTCGTGCTCGATGCCCTCGGCTACAAGACCAAGACCACCATGATTTCCGTGCCCGTGACCTACAAGTCCCTGGCCGACGGCAAGAACATGGACGTGTTCCTGGGTAACTGGATGCCGACCATGGAAAACGACATCAAGGCCTATCGCGACGCGGGCACCGTGGATGTCGTGCGCACCAACCTCAAGGGCGCCAAGTACACTCTCGCCGTTCCTCAGGCGTTGTACGACAAAGGGCTGCATGACTTCGCCGACATCGCCAAATTCAAGAAAGAACTCGACGGCAAGATCTACGGCATCGAGCCTGGCAACGACGGCAACCGCCTGATCCAGACGATGATCGACAAGAACGCCTTCGGCCTCAAGGACGCCGGCTTCAAAGTCGTCGAGTCCAGCGAAGCCGGCATGCTCTCGCAGGTCGACCGCGCGCAGAAACGCGACACCGCCGTGGTGTTCCTCGGCTGGGCGCCGCATCCGATGAACAAGCGCTTCAAGATTCAATACCTGACCGGTGGTGATGACTTTTTCGGCCCGGATTTCGGTGCCGCCACCGTGGCGACCAACACCCGCAAGGGCTACACGCAGGAATGCAGCAACGTCGGCCAGTTGCTGAAGAACCTGGAGTTCACCGTCGACATGGAAAGCTCGCTGATGGGCAACATCCTGGACGACAAGATGAAGCCTGACGCGGCCGCCAAGGCCTGGCTGAAAAACAATCCACAGGTGCTCGATACCTGGCTCGCTGGCGTGACCACCATTGACGGTAAACCAGGCCTGGAGGCCGTGAAAGCCAAACTGGCCAAGTAATCGCTTATGCCGGGCGGCCTCGGCCGTCCGGGCTGTTTATTTCCTTGCATGCGGACGTTCACTACCATGCTGATTGATCAGAAAATCCCCTTAGGCCAGTACATCGCGGGCTTCGTTGAATGGTTGACGCAACACGGCGCCAGCACCTTCGACGCAATCGCCGTGACACTGGAAACGATGATCCACGGCGTGACGTTTGCGCTGACCTGGTTCAACCCGCTGGTATTGATCGGCGTAATCGCACTACTGGCACACTTCATTCAACGCAAATGGGGCCTGACCGCGTTTGTCGTTGCCTCCTTTCTGCTGATCCTCAATCTGGGGTACTGGCAGGAAACCATGGAAACCCTCGCCCAGGTGATGTTCGCGACCCTGGTCTGCGTGGTCATTGGCGTGCCTCTGGGCATCGTCGCCGCGCACAAGCCGATGTTCTATACTTTAATGCGTCCGGTACTCGATCTGATGCAGACCGTACCGACGTTCGTGTACCTCATTCCTACCCTGACCCTCTTCGGTCTGGGTGTGGTCCCGGGTCTGATCTCCACGGTGGTGTTCGCGATTGCCGCGCCCATCCGCCTGACCTACCTGGGTATCCGCGATGTTCCGGAAGAGTTGATGGACGCCGGCAAGGCCTTTGGCTGCTCGCGCCGTCAGTTGCTCTCGCGAATCGAACTGCCCCACGCCATGCCAAGCATCGCGGCCGGCATCACCCAGTGCATCATGCTGTCCCTTTCGATGGTAGTGATCGCGGCACTGGTAGGCGCCGATGGCTTGGGCAAACCGGTGGTCAACGCACTGAACACTGCTGATATCGCCCTGGGCTTCGAAGCAGGCCTGGCGATCGTACTGCTGGCGATCATGCTCGACCGTATCTGCAAACAACCCGACGCCAAAGTAGGGGGTGATGCATGAGCATTATTCGCTTTGATAACGTTGACGTTATCTTCTCCAAGGATCCACGCGAGGCGCTCAAGCTGCTGGATCAGGGCATGACCCGCAACGAAATCCTGAAAAAGACCGGGCAGATTGTCGGCGTTGAAAAAGCCAGCCTGGATATCGAGAAAGGTGAGATCTGCGTACTGATGGGCCTGTCCGGCTCCGGTAAATCCAGCCTGCTGCGCTGCATCAACGGCCTCAACACCGTCAGCCGCGGCAAGCTGTTCGTCGAGCACGAAGGCAAGCAGATCGACATTGCGTCCTGCACCCCGGCAGAACTGAAAATGATGCGCACCAAGCGCATTGCGATGGTGTTCCAGAAGTTCGCCCTGATGCCCTGGCTGACCGTTCGCGAGAACATCAGCTTCGGCCTGGAGATGCAGGGTCGTCCCGAGAAGGAACGCCGCAAGCTGGTGGACGACAAGCTTGAGCTGGTGGGCCTGACCCAGTGGCGCAACAAGAAACCCAACGAGCTGTCCGGTGGTATGCAACAACGCGTGGGCCTGGCCCGTGCGCTGGCGATGGACGCCGACATCCTGCTGATGGACGAACCGTTCTCGGCCCTCGACCCGCTGATCCGCCAGGGTCTGCAAGACGAACTGCTGGAACTGCAACGCAAGCTGCACAAGACCATCGTCTTCGTGAGCCACGACCTCGATGAAGCGCTGAAACTGGGCAGCCGTATCGCGATCATGAAAGACGGCCGGATCATCCAGTACAGCAAGCCGGAAGAAATCGTCCTCAACCCTGCGGACGACTATGTGCGGACCTTCGTGGCCCACACCAACCCGCTGAACGTACTGTGCGGCCGCAGCCTGATGCGTACGCTGGACAACTGTAAGCGCATCAACGGTTCGGTATGCCTCGATCCGGGCGGCGATTCGTGGCTGGACCTGGCCGAAGGCAACACCATCAAGGGCGCACGCAAGAACGGCTCGTCAATGGACCTGCAGAACTGGATTCCGGGGCAAGCCGTCGAAGGCCTGGAACGCAAGCCGACGCTGGTGGACTCCAATATCGGCATGCGCGATGCGCTGCAGATTCGTTATCAGACCGGTAACAAACTGGTGCTGCACGACAACAACCACGTAGTGGGGATTCTGGGCGACAGCGAGCTGTATCACGCACTGCTCGGCAAGAACCTGGGGTAAGACGACAGACACAAAAACGCCGCGAGAATATCGCGGCGTTTTTGTTTATGGGGTGTCGGGGCAAACAGCTTTGCGGCTGATGGCCCCTTCGCGAGCAAGCCCGCTCCCACATTCGACCGCATTCCTCTGTTAGAACTCGGTCACCTGTGGGAGCGGGCTTGCTCGCGAAGGACGCAACGCGGTGCTTCAGACAGAAACACCGCGCCCTATTGCTACTTAGCTATACACCCGGCCAAGGAGCTGCCGATGGCTTTCAAACTGATCGAGCACGTCACGGGTGATCTGATCCTGGGTGAAGCCCATCAAATCGTAGTCCTGGCTGCCGTTGTGCAGGTACACCTCGGCACGGTAGTAACGCTGACGCGCCTCATCGGACTGAGCCGACTCGGTTGGCGTGGCCAGGTAACCGTCCAGGCTTACTTCGTAGACAAACGGGTTGCCCTCTTCCATCTCGACCCGTACGCCCATGCAACGCTTGGACTTGCCCAGCAGCGTCTGAACCTCCAGACCTTGAGCACGCATTTGCGCCGTCGCATCTTGCAATGCCGGGCTGACATGCTTGTCCATGAAGCGCTGAACGATCGACTGGCTCGGTTGCAGGTCCAGTTGGGTCAAACGCTCGCTGAAACCACGACGACCGCGTGCCGCCAGTTCCGCTTGCTCCTGTTCGATCTGCACGTCCTGGCGCATGGCCTTGTGCAAGCCGAACATGAAGAACACCAGCACCACCGAGAACGGCAGACCGGCCAGCACCACCATGGTTTGCATGGCTTCGAAGTTGCCGGCGAACAGCAGGCCGATGGTCACCAGGGTGATCACCACCGACCAGAAGATCCGCAGCCAGTGCGGCGCGTCTTCATCGACGGTACCGCCCTTGCAAGACAGGTTGGCCATCATCACCGCGCCGGAATCCGCCGGGGTCAGGAACAGCACGAAACCGACAAAGATCGACACGCCGATGACAACTTTCGACGCCGGGTAATGCTCAAGCAACTGGTAGATCGCCATGGACGGCTGTTCCAGCGCCGTCTTCCCGAGCTCCACCGCCCCGTGATTCATCACCAGGTCCAGGGCCGAGTTACCGAAGATCGACAGCCACGCCAGGGTGAAGCCCAGTGGAATCAGCAGCACGCCGGCTACCAGTTCGCGCACGGTGCGACCACGGGAAATACGTGCGATGAACATGCCCACGAATGGTGCCCAGGAAATCCACCAGGCCCAGTAGAACAGGGTCCACAGGCCCAACCAACGGTCGGACTTCTCACTGTCGCCTTCGTACACATAGAGGTCGAAAGTCTTCAGCACCACGCCGTTCAGGTAGTCACCGACGTTCTGCACGAAACCGTTGAGCAGGTGCAGGGTCGGCCCGAACAACAGGACGAAAATCAGCAGGCCACTGAACAGCACGATGTTCAGATTGGACAGACGACGGATGCCGTTTTCCACGCCCGACACGGCAGCGATGGTCGCCACGGTGCTCATCACAATGATCACGATCAGCAGGTTGGTGTTGCTGTGTTCCATGCCGAACAGGTTTTCCAGCCCCGACGACACTTGCAGCGAACCAATCCCCAGGTTCGTCACCAGTCCCAGCAGGGTCACGAACATGCCGAAGCCGTCCACCGCATGCCCGGCCGCGCCCTTGACCCAACGCTCGCCCACCAGCGGATACAACGCCGAACGCAACGCCAGCGGCTGGTTATGCCGGTAGGCAAAATACGCCACGGCCAACCCCACCAACGCATAGATCGCCCAGCCATGCAGGCCCCAGTGCAGGAATGTCAGCTGCACGGCCTGACGTGCCGCCAGGTTGCTGCCGGCCACGCCTTCCGGCGGGTTGAAGTAGTGGTCCAGCGGTTCAGAGGCACCGAAGTACAGCAACGAGATGCCGATACCCGAGGAGAACAGCATCCCCGCCCAGGCGCCGTAGCTGAAGTCCGGGGTGTCATCCTTGCTACCCAGTTTCAGTTTGCCGTAGGACGAAAACGCCAGGCCGACGACGAAAATCAGGTAGGCGGCAATCACCACCATGTAGTACCAGCCGAAGCTGCGGGACAACCAGGCTTGCGCCATACCCAGCATTCTGCCGGCCTCTTGCGGGGCGATGATCAGAATGGCGGTCAACAACAGAATCAACGCGGTAGAGGTGTAGAACACCCAACCGTTGACCGTCACCTTCTCGGGTGGGGTCTTTATTAGCGAGGCAGAACTCATGGCACAGATGCTCCGGGCAGTGCGAGAGAAGAACGCAAGACAAACGAGTTACCCGACCAATCGGTTAGTGGGCAGCCGACCGGCGGGTGATATAAAGACAGCCCGAAAAAAGCCCGAAGCCCTTGAGACGCCGTGGCGTATAGGCTTCGAGCTGTTTCAGATGTCGGTTTGTCGCCATTTACACGTAGGAAAAATCTGTAAGCAGCGACGATTTGTCGCAGATCTTATTCTTTGTTGATTGAACGTTCAATCAAAACAAAATAGACTGGCCCTCAAGCCGATAGACGTTCTGCGTCTGCCGGAAGGCCTAAGGAGATGTGCAAGATGCCCAAGGTCGGTATGCAACCCATCCGCCGCCAGCAATTGATCGAAGCCACTTTGCAGGCCGTCGATCAGGTCGGAATGGGGGACGCCAGCATTGCGCTGATCGCCCGTTTGGCCGGTGTCTCGAACGGCATCATCAGTCATTACTTTCAGGACAAGAACGGCCTGATTGCCGCCACCATGGGGTACCTGATGACCGTCCTGAGCGAGAACGTCACCCTGCGCCGTCAGGCGCTGACAGATGACAGCCCGCGGGCGCATCTGCAGGTGATCATCGAAGGCAACTTCGACGCCAGCCAGGTCAATGGCCCGGCAATGAAAACCTGGCTGGCCTTCTGGGCCACCAGCATGCACCAGCCGTCTTTGCACAGGTTGCAGCGGATCAACGATCACCGTCTGTATTCCAACCTGTGCTGCCAGTTCCGCCGTGTGCTGCCGCTCAATGATGCGCGCAGCGCCGCCCGGGGTCTGGCAGCGTTGATCGACGGTTTATGGTTGCGCGGTGCGCTGTCGGGAGATGCTTTCGACACCGAGCAGGCGCAACAGATCGCTTACGAATACATGGATACCCAACTGGCCAAGCGGGTGAGTTAGAGCACACATAAACGCTCAACCACCGAACCGCGCCAGCCACTTAATGCTCTTGCGAGGACTTTATGGCCCGTTTCGAACTGCAAAAACTCTACATCGATGGCGCGTACAGCGACGCCAGCAGCGACGCCACTTTCGAAGCCATCAACCCGGCTAACGGTGAAGTCCTCGCAAAAGTACAACGCGCGACCAAGGAAGACGTAGAGCGCGCCGTAGTCAGCGCCGAAAAGGGCCAGAAAATCTGGGCTGCGATGACCGCCATGGAGCGTTCGCGCATCCTGCGTCGTGCCGTGGAAATCCTGCGTGAGCGCAACGACGAACTGGCGGCCCTGGAAACCCTGGACACCGGCAAGTCGTACTCCGAAACCCGCTACGTCGACATCGTTACCGGCGCGGACGTACTCGAGTACTACGCAGGCCTGGTACCGGCCATCGAAGGCGAGCAGATTCCGCTGCGCACCACTTCGTTCGTCTACACCCGTCGCGAGCCGCTGGGCATCGTGGCCGGTATCGGCGCGTGGAACTACCCGATCCAGATCGCCCTGTGGAAATCCGCGCCGGCCCTGGCCGCCGGTAACGCGATGATCTTCAAGCCAAGTGAAGTCACCTCGCTGACCACCCTGAAACTGGCCGAGATCTACACCGAAGCCGGCCTGCCAGCAGGCGTATTCAACGTCCTGACCGGCAGCGGCCGCGAAGTCGGCACCTGGCTGACCGAGCACCCGCGCATCGAGAAAGTTTCCTTCACCGGCGGCACCGACACCGGCAAGAAAGTCATGGCCAGCGCTTCGAGCTCTTCGCTCAAGGACGTGACCATGGAACTGGGTGGCAAGTCCCCGCTGATCATCTGCGACGACGCCGACCTCGATCGCGCCGCCGACACCGCGATGATGGCCAACTTCTACAGCTCCGGCCAGGTCTGCACCAACGGCACCCGCGTGTTCGTACCGGCCCACCTGAAAGCCGCTTTCGAAGCCAAGATCGTTGAGCGCGTTGCACGCATCCGCATCGGCAACCCGGAAGACGAAAACACCAACTTCGGCCCGCTGGTCAGCTTCGCCCACATGGAAAGCGTGCTGGGCTACATCGCCAAGGGCAAGGAAGAAGGTGCACGCCTGCTGTGCGGCGGCGAACGTCTGACCGACGGCGATTTCGCCAAAGGCGCGTTCGTGGCCCCGACCGTGTTCACCGACTGCACCGACGACATGACCATCGTCCGTGAAGAAATCTTCGGCCCGGTGATGGCGATCCTCACCTACGAAACCGAAGAAGAAGTGATCCGTCGCGCCAACGACACCGAATTCGGCCTGGCCGCCGGTATCGTCACCCGCGACCTGAACCGCGCGCACCGCGTGATTCATCAACTAGAAGCCGGTATCTGCTGGATCAACGCCTGGGGCGAGTCCGACGCGAAGATGCCGGTTGGCGGCTACAAGCAGTCGGGTGTCGGCCGTGAAAACGGTATCAGCTCGCTGAACAACTTCACCCGCATCAAATCGGTACAGGTCGAGCTGGGCGATTACGTCTCGGTGTTCTAAGACCCGAGACCTGTATTGCTCGCGA
>NZ_AKJM01000061.1 GCF_000282335.1 Pseudomonas sp. GM48 | reverse complement strand
CGACGGCTGCGCCGCCGAACGCAGCCTCGCAGGCTCGGCAGCTGCTACAGGGTGATGTTTGGCAATGACACCCTTGATGCAAATCAAGATCCCCCAACCCGCCCTCGCATAAAGTGGCCGACACTGCCAGCCTATCCGGGGAATGCCCGCATGATGCTCGACGCCATTCGTTGGGACACCGATCTGATCCGCCGTTATGACCTGGCGGGACCACGCTACACCTCGTACCCGACTGCCGTGCAATTCAACAGCCAGGTCGGCACCTTTGACCTGTTCCATGCCCTGCGCGACAGCCGCAAGGCCCAACGCCCGTTGTCGCTGTACGTGCACGTACCGTTCTGCGCGAACATTTGCTATTACTGCGCCTGCAACAAGGTCATCACCAAGGATCGCGGCCGGGCGCAGCCCTACTTGCAGCGCCTGGAACAGGAAATTCAGTTGATCGCCTGCCACCTCGACCCCACGCAGAAAGTCGAGCAACTGCACTTCGGTGGCGGCACGCCCACTTTTCTCAGCCACGACGAGCTGCGCCAGTTGATGGCGCATCTGCGCAAACACTTCAATTTGCTGAACGACGACTCCGGTGACTACGGCATCGAAATCGACCCGCGCGAGGCCGACTGGTCGACCATGGGCCTACTGCGCGAACTGGGCTTCAATCGGGTCAGCATCGGCCTGCAAGACCTTGACCCGGCGGTCCAGCGAGCGGTCAATCGCCTGCAAAGCCTGGAAGAAACCCGCGCCGTGATCGACGCCGCCCGCACCTTGCAGTTTCGCTCGATCAATATCGACCTGATCTACGGCCTTCCGAAACAGACGCCGGAAAACTTCGCCCGCACCGTCGAAGAGGTCATCCACCTACAACCGGACAGGTTATCGGTGTTCAACTACGCCCACCTGCCGGAACGCTTCATGCCGCAGCGGCGCATCAACAGCAATGAACTGCCGACACCCGCGCAGAAACTGGAAATGCTGCAGCGCACCATTGAGCAACTGATCAACGCCGGTTACCGCTACATCGGCATGGACCACTTCGCCCTGCCCGACGATGAGCTGGCGATTGCCCAGGAAGAATCGACCCTGCAACGCAACTTCCAGGGCTACACCACTCACGGTCATTGCGATTTGATCGGACTCGGCGTCTCGGCGATCAGCCAGATCGGCGACCTTTACTGCCAGAACAGCAGCGACCTGAACCACTATCAGAACGCGCTCGCCGCGTCGCAACTGGCCACCAGCCGTGGCCTGTCATGCAACGCCGACGACCGCCTGCGGCGTGCGGTCATCCAGCAATTGATCTGCACCTTCAGCCTGGAATTTTCCGACATCGAACAGGCATTCAACATCGACTTCCAGGGCTACTTCGGCGAACTCTGGCCCCAACTGCAAGACATGGCCAAAGACGGGCTGATCGAACTCGACCGCGACAGGATAACCATCCTGCCCGCCGGGCGATTGTTGGTGCGCTCGGTGTGCATGGTGTTCGACGCGTACCTGGAACAACACAGCCGCCAGCGATTTTCACGGGTGATCTAATTCTGCAAGCTAGCACCCCAGACTGGCCTCGATCTCCTATGGTGAGTTACCCTTACGTCTTATGTGTGAATTCCCACAAGGATTGAAGAAATGTCCGAGCCAGTAAAACAGCGCGCTCATAGTCAAGCCCATTGCAAGGATTGCAGCCTGGCCCCTCTTTGCCTGCCACTTTCCTTGAATCTGGAAGACATGGATGCGCTGGACGAAATCGTCAAACGTGGCCGACCGCTGAAAAAAGGCGAATTTCTGTTCCGCCAGGGCGATACCTTCGATTCTGTTTACGCCGTCCGTTCTGGCGCCCTCAAGACCTTCGGCTTGAGCGACACCGGCGAAGAACAGCTCACCGGTTTTCACCTGCCCAGCGAACTGGTCGGCCTGTCGGGCATGGACACCGAAAAGCATCCGGTGTCGGCGCAAGCCCTGGAAACCACTTCAGTGTGCGAAATTCCCTTTGAACGCCTCGACGAACTGGCCCTGCAGCTGCCGCAGTTGCGCCGTCAGTTGATGCGCGTGATGAGCCGCGAAATCCGTGACGACCAGCAGATGATGCTGCTGCTGTCGAAAAAGACCGCCGACGAACGCATCGCCACGTTCCTGGTCAACCTCTCGGCACGCTTCCGCGCTCGGGGCTTTTCCGCCAATCAGTTCCGCCTGAGCATGTCGCGCAACGAAATCGGCAACTACCTGGGCCTGGCGGTGGAAACCGTGTCCCGCGTTTTTACACGCTTCCAGCAAAACGAACTGATCGCGGCAGAAGGCAAGGAAATCCGGATTCTTGACCCGATCCAGCTGTGCGCCCTGGCCGGTGGCTCACTGGAAAACTGAAACAAGCCGTTGCGGCTGAGCGAAACGGTTCAGCCGCCGTTATACTTTGTCGTTTGCAGCCCTGCCAGGATTCTCCGACTATGGCCTTCGACTCCTTCGACATCAAATCCCTTATCCGCCCTGTCATCGACTTCCCGAAACCGGGTGTGATCTTTCGCGACATCACCCCGCTGTTTCAGTCGCCCACGGCCCTGCGCCTGGTGATGGACAGCTTCGCCCATCGTTATGTCGAGGCTGACTTCACCCATATCGGCGCCATGGACGCCCGTGGTTTCCTGATCGGTTCGGTACTGGCCTATCAGTTGAACAAGCCGCTGGTGCTGTTCCGCAAGCAGGGCAAACTGCCGGCTGACGTGCTGGCCGAGGGCTATGCGACCGAATACGGCGAAGCCTTCCTGGAAGTGCACGCCGACAGCTTGTGCGAAGGCGATTCGGTGGTGATGTTCGATGACCTGATCGCCACCGGCGGCACCCTGATTGCCGCAGCCAACCTGATCCGCCGCATGGGCGCGCGGGTGCATGAAGCGGCGGCGATTATCGACTTGCCGGAGCTGGGTGGTTCGCAGCGCCTGGAAGACATGGGCATTCCTACGTTCTGCCTGACGCAGTTTGCGCTGACTGACAAGTAATCTAGCGCCTGTACTGACGCCTTCGCGAGCAAGCCCGCTCCCACAGTGAATTGCATTCTTCCTGACAGAACGCAGTCAAATGTGGGAGCGGGCTTGCTCGCGAAAGCGTCAGCCGCCACACCACCAAACTCAAAGCCCCATCTGCTTGCTGATGATCTCGTTCATCACTTCCCGCGTCCCCCCGCCAATCGACAGAATCCGGTTGTCGCGGTACAGCCGCTCCACCAGGCTCTCGCGCATGTAACCCAGCCCACCCAATATCTGCACCGCATCGTTGACGATCCGGTCTGCCGTATCCGTCGCGAAATTCTTGGCCATGGAAATCTCCTTGATCACGCTCTGCCCCGCCGCCATTTTCGCGGCCTGGCGGTAAGTGAACTCCCGGGACACTTCCAGCGCGGTCGCCATCTCGGCGAGACGATGCTTGATCACCTGGAACTTGCCGATCGGCTTGCCAAAGGCTTCCCGCTGGCGCGCCCATTTCAGGCTCTCTTCCAGTGCAAGCTGTGCAGTCATGTTGGCCATCAATGCCAGGGCCAGGCGTTCGCTCTGGAAATTGCCCATGATGCAGGCAAAGCCCATGTTCTCGGCACCGATCAGATTTCCTGCGGGCACCCGGCAATCATCGAAGAACAGTTCAGCCGTGTCTGACGCCCACCAACCCATTTTCTTCAGCTGCCGTCCTACGGTGAAACCGGGCGTGCCCTTCTCGATCAATAACAGGCTGATGCCAGCGAAACCTGGCTCGCCAGTCCGCACCGCGACGGTATAGAAATCTGCGCGCACGCCGCTGGTGATGAAGGTTTTGCTGCCACTGACCCGGTAAAAACCGCCGTCGCGCACGGCACGGGTTTGCAGATTGGCGACGTCGGAGCCACCGCCGGGCTCGGTGATGGCCAGGGCACTGATCTTCTCTCCCGACAGCACCTGCGGCAGCACACGATCACGCACTTCGGGGCGGGCCCACTTGAGAATGGGCGGCAAGCCGATATCCAGCGAACCCAGGCCGGCAACCAGCCCGCCTGAACCGCAGCGCATCAACTCTTCACTGGCGGCAATCTTGGCGAACAGATCCCCTTCATGGCTGCCTCCGTAAGCTTCGGGGTAACCGATGCCGAGAATCCCCGCCGCGCCAGCCTTGAGATAGAGCTCGCGAGGAAAGCTTTCGGCTTCTTCCCACTGCTCGATATCAGGAAGAATCTCGCGCTCGACGAAACGTCTGACGCTGTCACGGACCAATTGGTGGCTGGGGTCGAAGTATTCCTGAAAGGCAGACATCGGCGAACTCCACTGAAGGGGTCAGTGAAGTTAACCGAGCGCTTGCTTGGTTTTCAACAGGATTGTGTGAATCAGTGAAATCGGGGCGCGCCCTTCGCGAGCAAGCCCGCTCCCACATTTGGAAT
This sequence comes from Pseudomonas sp. GM48, assembly GCF_000282335.1. GTDB lineage: Bacteria > Pseudomonadota > Gammaproteobacteria > Pseudomonadales > Pseudomonadaceae > Aquipseudomonas. Next base: position 14,038 of record NZ_AKJM01000061.1, on the reverse strand, counting down.
GCAATCCCCTGTGGGAGCGGGCTTGCTCGCGAAGGCGCCAGTAAAGACACCACACAACTCAGAGCGAAATCGGTTTACGCCCGGCAAACGAATGCGCCAGCGTGCCGCCATCCACCAGTTCCAACTCACCACCGAGCGGTACGCCGTGGGCGATGCGCGAGGCGATCAGGCCTTTGCTGCTGAGCAACTGGGCGATGTAGTGCGCGGTGGCTTCACCTTCCACGGTCGGGTTGGTGGCCAGAATGACTTCGGTGAAAGTACCGGCCTCTTCGATCCGCGCCATCAATTGCGGAATGCCGATGGCCTCCGGGCCCAAACCGTCGAGCGGCGACAGATGCCCCTTGAGTACGAAATAGCGGCCGCGGTAACCGGTCTGCTCCACCGCATAGACGTCCATCGGACCTTCCACCACGCAGAGCAAGGTGTCGTCGCGGCGGGTATCGGCGCATTGCGGACAGAGATCATCTTCAGTCAGCGTACGGCACAAACGACAGTGGCCGACCCCTTCCATCGCCTGGCTCAGGGCCAGTGCCAGTCGTGAGCCGCCGCTGCGGTCACGTTCGAGCAACTGCAACGCCATGCGCTGGGCGGTTTTCTGACCCACACCGGGCAAAATTCGCAGGGCGTCGATCAGTTGGCGAATCAAAGGGCTGAAGCTCATGGTGGAAAAGTCCGACAAAACAACGAGACGCGGTTTATACCCGCGCCTCGGTTTAGCGTCAAATTGCAGCGTCAATTACTCAGTCCCGGGAAACCCGAACCACCAGTTTGCCAAAGTTACGCCCCTCCAGCAGGCCAATGAACGCGTCGGGAGCCTGTTCCAGGCCATCGACCACGTCCTCGCGGAATTTCACCTTGCCATCACGTACCCACGGCGCCATGGCGCTGATGAATTCCGGCTGGCGATCACCATAGTCATCGAACACGATGAAGCCCTGGATGCGCACTCGCTTGGTCAACAGCGTGCGTTGCAACAGTGGCAGGCGATCCGGTCCGCTCGGCGCTTCATAGGCGTTGTAGGAGGCAATCAGGCCGCAGAGTGGAATCCGCGCCTTGGGGTTGAGCAATGGCACCACGGCGTCGAATACCTTGCCACCGACGTTTTCATAATAAATGTCGATGCCCTTGGGACAGGCCTGTGCCAGCTCATCAGCGAAGTCCGGGCTCCTGTGGTCGATGCAGGCATCGAAGCCCAGCTCTTCGACGACATAACGGCACTTGTTCGCACCGCCGGCCACGCCGACCACGCGCAAGCCCTTGATCTTCGCCACCTGGCCGACCACCGAACCCACCGCGCCGGATGCGGCTGCCACCACCAGGGTTTCGCCGGCCTTGGGTTGGCCGATGTCCATCAGCCCCATGTACGCGGTCATGCCCGGCATGCCCAGCACCCCGAGGGCCATCGAAGGACTGGGCAGGCCTTTGGGCACCGGGATGATGCTGCGTCCGTCATTGATGCTGTGGCTTTGCCAACCGGTGGCACCGACCACCAGATCACCTTCCTGAAACTTTGGATTAAGGGAACGCTCGACCCGGCTGACCGCGCCCCCGGTCATGACTTCGCCGATTTCCACCGGTGCCGCGTAGGACGGTGCATCACTCATGCGTCCGCGCATGTAGGGATCCAGCGACAGGAAAACGGTCTTGAGCAGCACCTGACCGTCGGCCAGATCCGGTAGCGCCACCCGCTCAATGCGGAAGTTTTCCGGCGTTGGCGCGCCGACCGGGCGAGAAGCCAGGACAATACGTTGATTGAGGGGAATGGGGTCGGACATGGCAGCGTCTCCTGTGAACGATGGGGTTCAGTGATATAGGGAGCAGACCTTTGTGGCGGTATGGCGTTCGATGATTATTCAGCAAGAACGGGGCGACTTCTTCGCGAGCAAGCCCGCTCCCACAGGGGATTGCATTCCAAATGTGGGAGCGGGCTTGCTCGCGAAGGCGCCGTCACGGACGACACATACCCAACAGACAGAAACAAAAATGCCAGGCGCAATGCCTGGCATTTTTTGTAGCTCATTTGCTGCCTGAAGGCGAATCAGAACGGCAGTTTCATGCCCGGTGGCAGTTGCATGCCGGCAGTCATGCTGCCCATTTTTTCCTGGCTGTTGGCTTCGATCTTGCGCACGGCGTCGTTGACCGCTGCTGCGACGACCGCTTCCAGCATTTCCTTGTCGTCCTCGCTCAGGCCTTCAACCAGGCTTGGGTCGATGGTGACGCTCTTGACGTCATGACGACCGGTCATCACCACGGTGACCATATCGCCACCGGCCTTACCGGTGACTTCGGCGTTGGCCAGCTCTTCCTGCATCTTGGCCATTTTTTCCTGCATCTGCTGCGCCTGCTTCATCAGGCCGGCCATGCCACCTTTCATCATGGTAATCACCTCAAAAGTACTTGGATCAAAACAGCGCCCGGCGGAGTGTAGCCGAACGCCTTCAGTTATTAGCCCTGAGTGACCAGGGCGTCGACAGGTTCAATAGTATCGTTACGGATCACCGCACCGAACTGCTGCATCATTTGCTGGATGAACGGATCACCGTGGATCGATTCTTCCGCCTCGCGCTGCCGGTCGGCGCGGCGACGGGACGCCGCTTGTGCCGGGGTTTCCTGCTCGGGCTTGATCAGCTCGATGCTCAGGGTCAGCGTGCGCTGGTGATACTGGTTCAGCGCATCGTTGAGGCGACGCTGTTGAGTGGCGTTGAACAAGGCACTGTGGGCCGGGTCCAGGTGCATCAGCCAATTGTCGCCATCCACCGCGATCAGCGTGCAGTTGGCGGCGATGCTGCCGGTCATGCCGGAGATCGGCAATTTCGGGAACAGCTCCAGCCATTGCAGGGCCAGACCGGTGGCCGGCATTGCCGCGGGCTCAGGCTCTGGCTCCGGAACCGGGTCGGCGGCATGCTCGCTGGCCAGTTCGTCGAGGTAACTGTAGGCCGAATCCATGTCCGGCTCGATGTAATCCTCGTCCAGCGGCGGCTCGTCATCCAGGTCCATGCCCGGTGTCGCGGCATCGACGTCGGCCACAGAAGGTTCCGGGATCGGCGCGGCGGCCCACTCCGGGGCGTCCGGCACCACGCTGTCCGGCGTCGGCAACGGCATCGGCGGTAAATCGGGTTGTTCGCTGGCGGTTTCCAGCAGCGGCTCCACCGCCGGTTGCTGAACGGGCGCCGGCTCGACCGGGTCATTCCACGGCAGGTCGACAACTTCTTCGACCACAACCGCCTCAACCACAGGCGCTGGCGCAGGCTCTGGCACAACGACCGGTGCAGGTGCAGGTGCAGGAGCCGCCACTGGCGCAGCCGCTATCGGTGCAACGGCCGCAGCGACTACCGGCGCAACAACCGGCGCGGCAGCCACTGAATTTGCGGAATCAACTGTGGCCTGGCTGATCCCCACTGGCTTTAGCGGTTGCCTCGGGGCATCCGCGGTGTCTGCGGGCCGGAACGCCAGCATCCGCAGCAGCACCATTTCAAAACCGCCCCGGGGATCCGGCGCCAGCGGCAGGTCGCGGCGGCCGATCAGGCCCATCTGGTAATAAAACTGCACGTCTTCGGCCGGCAAGGCTTGGGCCAGTGCCAGCACGCGATCACGGTCGCCGTGACCGTTATCGACACCTTCCGGCAAGGCCTGGGCGATGGCAACGCGGTGCAGCACATTGAGAATTTCCGAAAGCACGCCGTTCCAGTCCGGGCCTTGTTCGGCCAGGTGGCGGACGGCTTCGAGCAACGCCTTGGCATCGCCTTCGATCAGCGCATGCAGGACGTCATAGACCTGCCCGTGATCAAGGGTCCCGAGCATCGCCCGCACGTCGGCGGCCATGACCTTGCCCTCACCGAAGGCAATCGCCTGGTCGGTCAGGCTCATGGCATCACGCATCGACCCGTCGGCGGCACGGCCCAGCAACCACAGCGCATCGTCTTCGAACGGCACGTTCTCGACGCCCAGCACGTGGGTCAAATGCTCGACGACGCGTTCCGGCGTCATGTTCTTCAGGGAGAACTGCAGGCACCGCGACAGAATCGTTGCAGGAAGTTTCTGCGGGTCGGTCGTCGCCAGGATGAACTTGACGTAGGGTGGCGGCTCTTCGAGGGTTTTGAGCAGTGCGTTGAAGGAATGGCTGGAGAGCATGTGCACTTCGTCGATCAGGTAGACCTTGAAGCGCCCACGGCTCGGGGCGTACTGCACGTTGTCGAGCAACTCGCGGGTGTCTTCGACCTTGGTGCGGCTCGCGGCGTCGATCTCGATCAGGTCGACAAAGCGGCCTTCATCGATTTCGCGGCACACCGAGCATTCGCCACAGGGGGTCGAAGTGATACCTGTCTCACAGTTCAGGCATTTGGCAATGATCCGCGCGATGGTGGTCTTGCCGACCCCCCGGGTACCGGTAAACAGGTACGCGTGGTGCAGCCGCTGGCTGTCCAAGGCATTGATCAGAGCCTTGAGCACATGGGTCTGGCCGACCATTTCGCGGAACGAGCGCGGACGCCATTTACGTGCAAGAACCTGATAACTCATCGAAAACCGTCGCAGCGAAGGAAGCAGAAGCGGCTAATGCTAGCGGAGCAAGGCACAAATTGCATCCGGTGCGCTCGTGTATTCTGGCTAAGCTGCACATCGCAGGCATTTAATGGAGTGTTTATGCGGCTGGCCTTGGGGATATTGCTGTTGATCAGCCTGGACGGCGTGGCCGCGCAAGCGCCGCTGCGCTTCGTGATATCCGACAGCTGGACCATGCCCATGGTGCAACTTGAACGGGGTCAGCCGACCCAGGGCATCCTGTATGACGTGATGGTCAGCCTCGCGACTCGGGTCGGCGTACCGGCCGAATTCCATGTATTGCCCCGCGGGCGGGTGCAAAACGCCATGGAGCAAGGCGAGGTCGATGTGCGCTGCTATGCCGCGCAATCGTGGCTGCCCAAACCGTCCCGCGATTATCTCTGGAGCATCCCCCTATTCACTCAACCTGACGTGTTGATCACCCGGCATGCGCCGCCCACCACAATCAAACCCGCCGATTTGCCGCAACAGTCCATAGGCACCGTGCTGGGTTACAGCTACCCGACCCTGCAACCGCTGTTCGACGGCGGCCAACTGCAGCGCGACGATGCACGCAATCAGGAACAGGTGCTGGAAAAACTCCTGGCCGGCCGCAATCGCTATGCCGTCAGCAATCAATGGAGCCTGGACTGGTTCAATCAACGCCTGCTGCCGGAGCAGCAACTGCAAGGCGTGGCGGTGCTGCAGGAACACCGTATCGGTTGCTACGTGCGCAACGACCCGCAAATCCCGGTGCAGCGCATTCTGAGCACCCTGGTGCAGATGAAGATGTCCGGCGAGATCGATGAGATTGTCCGGCTGTATATCGGTGGCGAGCCTGCGGCTATCGATAAATCGGAAACGACAAAAAACCGCCCCGGACAAGATCCTGGCAGTTCGCAAAAGTCTGTTTCAGAAAGATAACGCGAGAGAACACTCGCGTAGCGTTAAGGTGGTAACCCTACCAGCCACACCCCGGCACACAATGTCACCGCTGCGGCTGCTCCCTTCCAGGCCTGACCGGGTTCACGGCTGATCGTTGCGGGGGGACCGATAGGGTCACCATAACGACGCTCACCTGTCGGCGAGCCGCGCCATTGTACCTATCTGAGGCGAAGTTACAACCGTTGGTTTCGGATAAAAAACATGAGGGGGTTCAAGCACTTGCTATTGTGCTTGAAGCATCTCATCCGCCCTGCCACCCTCCCGCTGAATCACCAGGTGGATAAAGTGCAGCTTGGCGATCACCGCCGGCGGCAGGACGAACGGATAAAAATCCGGCTGCCCCATGCTGCGCGACAGCTCATTGAGCATGCCGGCCAGTTCGATCCACGCATTGACGAACGTCAGAAACGCCGCGCCACCGGGATGCTGCGGATCGTAGAGGGTTTCGGGTGGAAACGGCTGGTAGTCGAAATCCATTTCCCGGGCACTCATGCCAAAGCCCAGTGCGGTATCCACGGCGTCCATCATGTGCAGGTAATGCGCCCAGGTTTCCGCCCAGTCTTCCCACGGGTGCATGGTCGCGTAGGCGCTGACATTGTGCTGTTGCCAGTCGAGCGGTGCGCCCTGCTGATAATGCCGTTCGAGGGCATCGGCATAACAGGTGCGCTCATCGCCAAACAATCCACGAAACGGCTCAAGCCAATGGCTGTCAGCGATCAATCGATCCCAGTAGTAATGCCCGACCTCGTGACGGAAATGCCCGAGCAGCGTGCGATAGGGTTCGTGCATTTGCACCCGCACCTGCTCGCGATGGGCATCGTCGGCCTCCTTGATATCGAGGGTGATCAGCCCGTTGGCATGGCCCGTGGTGGGCAGTTTGCCTTCCAGGTCGACGCCGATGAAATCGAACGCCAACCCCGTCGCCTCGTCCACGGATTTCGGGATAACAGACAACCCCAGGCTGACCAACTGCGCGATCAGCCGGCGCTTGGCGGTTTCCACCTTGCGCCAGCGTTCGTGATTGTCCGAGATCGACAGGTCGGGAATCGTGCGATTCAAGCTACAAGCGATGCATAAGGTTTCGTGATGACTGGCCGGGAGCAGCCAATTACACGCAGCAGGTGAATCGAGATTGGCGCAGCGGCGGAACGCCCCAGCCTCCGGATCGGCGTCGAGCCACCAGGTGTCGGGGTGTTCACCCGGTTGCAGCGAAGATAAACGGCTTTGCTCAGGCTGATATCCAAGGGCTGCCGAACACGCCAGGCACTGGCTGTTGCGAAAGAACAGCGACTGCCCGCAACGACAGGGCCAGACTTTGCTGTTGCGCGAGCTTTCGCCCATGAACGGTGCGGTAATGCGCGAACTGAGCTGTTCGAAGAAACGGTACATGGTGATCTCTCCCTGGAGCTTGCCAAGACTAGATCATTCCCGTGACGTGATCGTTCCCGCCTTCTGCCGGGGTGCTGAAATCGCCTTCGCGAGCAAGCCCGCTCCCACATTTGGCCCCGTTCCGTCAGAGAGAACGCGGTCGAATGTGGGAGCGGGCTTGCTCGCGAATGGCCTCACAGCGAAATATCGTGCTCGCGCAGAAACTCGACAAACGCCTCTTCATCCAGCACCTTCAACCCCAGCTCATTGGCCTTGGTCAACTTGGAGCCCGCGCCGGGCCCGGCCACCACGCAATGGGTCTTGGCCGACACGGAGCCAGCAACCTTGGCCCCCAGGCTTTCGAGTTTTTCCTTGGCGATATCGCGGCTCATCAGCTCCAGCGAGCCGGTCAATACCCAGGTCTGACCGGCCAGCGGCAAGCCTTCGACGACCTTCTTCTCGCTCTGCCAGTGCATGCCGAAATCGGCCAGTTGCTTCTCGGCCGCTTCGGCCAATTGGCGATTGGCCTCGACCGCGAAGAACTCACGCACCGAATTGGCTTGCTTCTCCGGCAGCGCCTGACGCATATCGAGCCAGTCAGCACCGATCACCGCCTGCAGCGAGCCGAACTTGTCTGCCAGCTTCTGCGCCCCGCCCGGACCGACCGATGGAATATGCAGCTTGTCGAGGAATCCGCCCAACGTCGTGCTTGCGGCAAACTCGGCCCCCAACTCGCCCTGATCCTGAATCTGCATGCCATGCCTGAGCAAATCAGCGATCACCTGCTGGTTATGTGCATCCTCGAAGAAGCTGTGGATCTCGTGCGCGACTTCCAACCCGACATCCGGCAAGTACGTCAGCACCTGCGGCAAGGCCTGCTGCACCCGCTCCAGCGAACCCAGGGAGCGCGCCAGCACCTTGGCCGTCTCCTCGCCGACATCGGGAATTCCGAGGGCGTAGATGAACCGCGCCAGGCCGGGTTTCTTGCTGTCTTCGATGGCGCCGAGCAGGTTCTTGCTCGACAGTTCGGCAAAGCCTTCCAGGTCGACAATTTGCTCGAACGTCAGGGCGTACAGGTCGGCCGGCGAACTCACCAGGCCTTCGTCGACCAGTTGCTCAACGCTCTTCTCACCCAGGCCTTCGATGTCCATGGCGCGACGGGAAACGAAGTGAATGATGGCCTGCTTGAGTTGCGCGCCACAGGCCAGGCGGCCGACGCAGCGGTACACCGCGCCTTCGCTGACCGTCTCGCGGCCCTTGCTGCGCTTGATCAGTTGCGTGCGCTCGACATGGGAGCCGCACACCGGGCATTTCTCTGGAATCTCTACCGGCCGCGCATTCTCAGGGCGGCGCTCCACCACCACTTGTACCACTTGCGGAATCACGTCACCGGCGCGGCGAATGATCACCGTGTCGCCGATCATCAAGCCCAGGCGCGCCACTTCATCCATGTTGTGCAATGTGGCGTTGGCCACCGTGACACCCGCGACCTTGACCGGCTTCAGACGCGCCACGGGCGTCACCGCACCAGTGCGGCCGACCTGGAATTCCACATCGAGCAGCTCGGTGAGTTCTTCCATCGCCGGGAATTTGTGGGCGATGGCCCAACGCGGCTCACGGGCGCGAAAACCCAGCTCGCGCTGGGAGGCAATACTGTTGACCTTGAACACCACGCCGTCAATTTCATACGGCAGCGCATTGCGCCGCTCACCGATGTCGCGGTAGTAATCCAGGCATTCGGCGATACCGTGCGCCAGTTTCAGCTCATGACTGATCGGCATGCCCCAGGCTTTGAGCTGCTGCAAATTGCCGACGTGCGTATCGGCAATGTCCGCCGACACCTGGCCGATGCCGTAGCAGCAGAACTCCAGCGGACGGTTAGCGGTGATCTTCGAATCGAGCTGCCGCAAACTGCCCGCCGCCGCGTTGCGCGGGTTGGCGAAGGTCTTGCCGCCGACTTCCAGTTGCGTGGCGTTGAGCCGCTCGAAACCGGCCTTGGACATGAACACTTCGCCGCGCACCTCCAGCGTCGCCGGCCAGCCAGTGCCGTGCAGCTTGAGCGGAATGTTGCGCACGGTGCGCACGTTGACGCTGATGTCTTCGCCGGTCGTGCCGTCGCCGCGCGTGGCGCCGCGCACCAGTACGCCATCCTGATACAGCAGGCTGACCGCCAGGCCATCGAGTTTCGGTTCACAGCTGTATTCGACTGTCGCGCCGCCACCGAACAGGTCGCCGGCCGGCAGGTCCAGGCCTTCGGTCACCCGGCGGTCGAACTCGAGCATGTCGGTTTCTTCGAAGGCGTTGCCGAGGCTGAGCATCGGTACTTCGTGACGCACCTGGGTAAACGCCGACAGCGCCGCACTGCCGACTCGCTGGGTCGGCGAATCGCTGGTGATCAATTCGGGATTGGCCGCCTCAAGGGCCTTGAGCTCGTTGAACAAGCGATCGTATTCGGCGTCCGGAATGCTCGGCTCGTCCAGCACGTGATAACGATAGTTGTGCTGATCCAACTCAGCGCGCAGCTCTAAAATACGGTTCTTGGCGGCGGTCATAGGTGTTCTCTCATAAAGCAAAAGAGCAGCCGAGGCTGCTCAATTTTCTAAATACAGTAGCTCAAGGCTATGGACATTGTGGCGAGGGAGCTTGCTCCCGCTCGGTGGCGAAGCCGCCGTAAATCCTGCAACCGCGCTGAACCTGACACAACGAGGGGGATGGTTTTGGGGCTGCTTCGCAGCCCAGCGGGAGCAAGCTCCCTCGCCACCAGAGCCCGCTCCAACCATTTCAATCAACGTTTCTGGGTCAGTGCACGACGCTCGAATTCAACGATGCGCTGACGGTAATGCTCAATCGTCTGGGCGGTCAGTACGCTGCGCTGGTCGTCTTTCAGTTCGCCGTTAAGCTCCTGGGACAATTTACGCGCCGCTGCCACCATCACGTCGAAGGCTTGCTTCGGATGGCGAGGGCCTGGCAGGCCCAGGAAGAAGCTCACCGCCGGAGTGCTGAAGTGGTCGATGTCGTCCAGGTCGAATACACCAGGCTTGACGGCGTTGGCCATGGAGAACAGCACCTCACCGTTACCCGCCATGCTTTCGTGACGGTGGAAAATATCCATCTCGCCGAAACGCAGGCCGCTTTCCAGAATGTTCTGCAACAGCGCCGGGCCCTTGAAGCCGGCAGCGTCGCGGCAGATCACGCTGATCACCAGCACTTCTTCAGCTTGCGGCTGATCTTTTTCACTGACCGATGGCGAAGACTTGGTGTTATCCGGGAAATCGTCGTCGCGGCTGCTGAAGCTCGGGCCGCCGTCCAGATCCAGGCTGAGGTTCATGTCACCCTGGGAAGGCTCGCCGTGGCTACGCTTGCCGCGCTTGGAACCCGACTCGCGAGGCTCGCGGGCCGGCATGCTCACCGACGGCAGATCGTGCTCGTCCAGTTGCGGCTCTTTATGCGTGTCCAGCACACGTGGCGGGCCCAGCAGCTCGGCGCTGCTGTCCTCGTCCGGCAGGTTGGACAGACTTCGATCAAGACGGAACTTCAGTTTTCCCTTGCCGCCGCGCATACGGCGCCAGCCATCAAAAAGAATACCGGCAATGACAATAATGCCGATGACGATCAGCCACTCGCGCAGACCGATTTCCATGTAATCCCGTGCCTCTATAAAAAATGCTGAAAAATAAGGGGTTTACAACCTGCAAACCGCTTTAAAACGTGGCGCCAACTCTATGTTCTGACAGGCGTTTTGCCCACGTATACGAAAAATTGACATTAAACTAGCACGACCAAAGGTAACTTTACACCGTCTACCACGTTGGCTAGCGCGAATATGTCGATTGGCCAGCAAGTCGCAGCCAGTAAAAGAGTCCTACAAACCGTAAACACCCCTTCCTGCAGCCACGACTCAGGCGTCCACCATCGCCATCGCCTCCTCGACATCCACCGCCACCAGACGTGAACAGCCGGGTTCGTGCATCGTCACACCCATCAGTTGTTCGGCCATTTCCATGGCGATCTTGTTGTGGGTGATATAGATGAACTGCACTGACTGCGACATCTCTTTTACCAACCGCGCGTAGCGTCCAACGTTAGCGTCATCCAGCGGCGCGTCAACCTCATCGAGCATGCAGAACGGCGCCGGGTTCAACTTGAAGATCGCAAAAACCAGGGCCAATGCGGTCAGGGCCTTTTCGCCACCGGAGAGCAAATGGATGGTGCTGTTCTTCTTTCCTGGCGGCTGCGCCATGATTGTTACCCCTGTATCGAGTAAATCTTCGCCCGTCAGTTCCAAATAAGCGCGGCCTCCACCGAAAACTTTTGGGAAAAGCGCCTGCAAACCGCCATTGATCTGATCAAAGGTATCCTTGAAACGGTTGCGGGTTTCCTTATCGATCTTGCGAATCACGTTCTCAAGCGTTTCAAGGGCTTCCACCAGATCGTCGTTCTGCGCATCCAGATACCGTTTACGCTCCGATTGTTGCTGGTATTCATCAATGGCCGCCAGGTTGATCGCCCCCAGGCGCTGAATCCTCGCGGCAATGCGCTCGAGCTCTTCCTCGGCTTCCTTCTCGCTGGCCTCGGCGGTCAACGTCGCGAGTACGCCGTGGAGATCGTAGCCGTCTTCCAGCAATTGGTCCTGCAAGGTCTTGCGGCGCACAGTCAGGGCTTGCCATTCCATGCGCTGGGTTTCGAGCTGGCTGCGAATCAACTGGGATTGTTGTTCGGCCTGGCTGCGGCGCTTCTCGGCGTCGCGCAGTTCGCGGTCGGCGTCTTCAAGGGCGATCTGCGCGGTCTTGAGTTCTTCGTCGACGGTCATGCGCTTGTCGAGCAGTTCTTCGAGTTTCAGGCGCAGTTCTTCCAGTGGCGCTTCGCCCTCCTCCAGGTTGAGGCTCAGCTGTTCACGCTTTTCGGTCAGGCGTTCGGACTGCATCTCCAGACGTTCGAGCGCCTGGCGCGTGGAGTCGTGCTGCGCCTTGAGCGAGCCCAGACGCACCGCCAACTGATGGGCGTGATCCTTATGTTGCCGCGCTTCCTGACGCACCCGGTCCAGGCGTTCACGCAAACTGTCGCGCTGTGCCAGCAGCAACTCACGCTGTTCGGTGTCCAGCGCCATGCTGTCGAGGGCTTCCTGCAATTGCAGGCGCGCTTCGCCGATGTGTTCGTGCTCCAGGGCCCGCTGTTCGTCCAGCTCGGTGAGCTCTTCGTCGAGACGGGTGCGGCGCAGGGTCAATTGCTCGGCCTTGGCTTTGCCGGCGGACAATTGAGCTTTCAGTTCACCTTGCTGGCGGGCTTCGTCCTGCAGCAAACGGCGCAAATGTTCGCGACCGTTTTCCTGCTGACGCTGCTGCGCCCTGAGATTCTGCAGTTGGGTTTCCAGGGTTTCGACAGCCGCTTCGCGCTCTTCGCGCTCAAGGCCCAGCTGCTGGATTTCCTGACCCCGGGCGAGTACGCCGCTTTCCGCTTCACTGGCCCGACGCACACGCAGGAAATGCCGACCGACCCAGTAACCGTCACGACTGATCAGGCTCTGCCCGGCCGCCAGTTGGCTGCGCAAGGCCAAGGCCTGCTCGAGGCTGTCGACCGGTTTGACCTGCCCCAGCCATGGCGACAGATCGATCTGCGCCTCGACCATGTCCAGCAAGCTGCCCGGTACTCGGACGCCATCGCTGGCCGGACTGAGCAAACGCAAATCGCCTTGGGTAAAGCCCGACAGATCGAAATCGTTGAAATCATCCACCAGCACCGCTTGCAGGTCGGCGCCGAGCACAGTCTCTACCGCCAGCTCCCAACCAGCCTCAACCTTCAGACCTTCGGCCAAGCGAGGGCGATCAGCGAGATTCTGTTCGCGCAGCCATTCGGCGGTGCCGGTGCCCGGATCGAGCGCGGCTTGCTGCAAGGCTTCGAGTGAAGCCAGTCGACCGTTGAGCCGCTGCAAATCGCCCTGGGCCTGTTGTTGCGCCGTCAGCGTTTGCTGTAATTGCTGGCGCAGTTGCTCGAGCTTTTCGACCTGAGCCTCTTCACTGGTCTGCAAATCTTCGAGGGTCGCCTCGGATTCAGCGAGTTGCTCATTGAGCGCCATGATCGCCGCGTCTTCCGGATCCGCCGAGAGCAAGGCGCGCTCTTCGCCAAGACGCTTCTGGCGGTCGGCCAGGCGCTCCAGGCTGGTTTCCAGCTGCTGGATCCGCGATTGCTGCACTTCGGCCTGACGGCGTGGCTCGGCGGCGGTCAGGTTGAACGTATCCCACTGCTCTTGCCAGCCATGCATGGTGGTTTCGGATTCTTCCAGCGCGGCAGCGGCCTCTTCGGCGGCGGCGCTGGTGACTTCCTGCTCCGGGGTGAGCATGTCCAGCTCTTCGCCGAGGGTCAGCAGTAGTGTGCGGTCATGGCCGAGGTGAGACTCGGTTTCCAGGCGCGCGCGTTCGGCTTCTTTCAGGTCGTCCTGCAATTGCCGCAAGCGCTGCTGACCGTGCTGGATACTTTGCTCGACCCGGGCAATGTCACCGCCGACCGAGTAGAAACGCCCCTGCACCAGATTGAAGCGTTCCGACAGGTCGTGGTGCCCGTCACGCAGGCGCTCGATGCTCGCGTCGGCATTGCGCTGTTCGGCCACCAGGGCTTCGAAAGATACTTCCTGGTTGCCGATGATCGCTTCACGCTGGCCGACCTGATCGTTCAGCGCCTGCCAGCGCAGGGCCGACAACTGGGCCTTGAGTTGGCGCTCCTCGCCCTTGAATTCCTGATACTTCTTGGCGGCCTCGGCCTGGCGGTGCAAGCGTTCGAGCTGACGTTCAAGCTCTTCGCGCAGGTCAGTCAGGCGCTCAAGGTTTTCGTGGGTGCGACGAATGCGGTTTTCGGTCTCGCGCCGGCGTTCCTTGTATTTGGAGATGCCCGCGGCTTCTTCAATAAAGTTGCGCAGGTCTTCGGGCTTGGACTCGATCAGCTTGGAGATCATCCCCTGCTCGATGATCGAGTAGCTGCGCGGGCCAAGGCCGGTGCCGAGGAATATGTCGGTGATATCGCGACGCCGGCACTTGGTGCCGTTGAGGTAATAGGTAGTCTGGCTGTCGCGGGTCACTTTGCGGCGAATGGAGATTTCCGCATAGGCGGCGTATTCGCCGAGCAAGGTGCCATCGGAGTTATCGAATACCAGTTCGATGCTCGCCTGGCTCACCGGCTTTCGGCTGGTCGAGCC
>NZ_AKJM01000060.1 GCF_000282335.1 Pseudomonas sp. GM48 | reverse complement strand
CAAGCCCCCTCGCCACAGGTCCTTCATTAACCTGCCATTGAGGTGTTTCAATTCTTGAACCCTCCCTCATTCCCGGTTGTCGACTAGGCTCTAAACACTGCTTGATTTTAGCCTTGTGACGTCTTGTCGAATTTTTTGCCCGCGGGGGCGGGTGTTGTACCTTTTTCCTGTCACTCGTCGACTATTCAAACAGAACCTGGAGCCTGCCCACTGATTCGAGAGGTGCCCCATGAGTCTGCTGCTTGAACCCTTTACCATTCGCCAATTGACCCTGCCCAACCGCATCGCGGTATCGCCGATGTGCCAGTATTCCTGCGCCGATGGCCTGGCCAATGACTGGCACCTGGTCCACCTCGGCAGCCGCGCTGTCGGCGGGGCAGGGCTGGTGTTTACCGAAGCCACGGCGGTCACCGCCGACGGGCGTATCACCGCTCAAGACCTCGGTCTGTGGAATGATGAGCAGATCGAACCCCTGCAACGCATCACCCGCTTCATCAGCGCCCAGGGCGCCGTTGCCGGCATTCAGCTGGCCCATGCGGGGCGCAAGGCCAGTACCTACCGGCCATGGCTTGGCAAACACGGCAGCGTCAAACCCGACGATGGCGGCTGGGTGCCGGTCGGACCTTCACCGATTGCGTTCGACCCACAGCACACACAACCCAGACAACTGGATGACGGCGAGATCGCCAAGGTGATCCAGGCGTTTGTCGACGCGGCAAAGCGCTCTCTGATTGCCGGTTTCAAGGTGGTCGAAGTGCACGCGGCCCATGGTTACCTGCTGCACCAGTTCCTGTCGCCGTTGAGTAACCAGCGTCGCGATCAATATGGCGGTTCGTTCGAAAATCGTATTCGGCTGGTGCTGCAGGTCACCGAAGCGGTGCGTGCGGTATGGCCTGAAGAGTTACCGGTGTTTGTCCGGGTCTCGGCCACCGACTGGGTGGAAGACGGCTGGAACCCTGATGAAACCGTGGAACTGGCGCGCCGCCTGAAAGACCTGGGCGTGGACCTGATCGACGTCTCGTCGGGCGGGACGGCGGCGAATGCGGAGATTCCCACAGGGCCGGGTTATCAGACCCGCTTCGCCGAGCGTGTGCGCAAGGAGTCGGGCATGGCCACCGGCACGGTTGGCATGATCACCGAGCCGGCCCAGGCCGAGCACATCTTGCGTACCTGCCAGGCCGACATCATCTTCCTGGCCCGTGAGTTGTTGCGCGATCCATATTGGGCGCTACATGCAGATGACGATCTGGGCGGGCACAAGGCCGTGTGGCCGGCGCAGTATCAACGGGCGACCCACCGTGAGCAGCCGATTCACGAATCGGATTTGCGCGACTGAAATCCATCGATACGAAAAAGCCCCTGAATCGTGAGATTCAGGGGCTTTTGTTTGTGCCGGTGATCGATCAGGCCGCTTCGATCTTGCTGCGGTTCTGTTCGACCTTGTTCAGGTAGTCCTTGAGCTTTTCCTGTTCGGCCAGCGTCGTGAACAAACCGAGCTTGCTACGACGCCAGAGGATGTCGTGGGCGCTGGTGGCCCATTCTTCGCTGCACAAATAGTCGACTTCACGGGTGTAGAGACCGCCGCCGATGTGTTCGCCCAGATCGCTGAGGTCCTGTACGCCTTCGAGCATGCGCCAGGTACGGCTGCCGTAGGTGGTGGCCCAGCGGCGAGCGATCTCGCTCGGTACCCAGTCGAATCTGTCGCGGATACGCGAGGTCAAGGCTTGCGGGGTGGTCATGTCTTCACCGCCCGGCAGCGTGGCGCTGGCGGTCCAGCTTGGCTTGATGTGCTTGAAGTACGGTGCCAGTTGCGCCAGCGCCGACTCGGCCAGTTTGCGATAGGTGGTGAGTTTGCCGCCGAATACGGACAGCAATGGAGCTTCTTCGCCAGAGCCCGACAGCGCCAGGGTGTAATCGCGGGTCACGGCCGACGGGTTGTCGGATTCGTCGTTGCACAGCGGGCGCACGCCGGAATAGCTGTGCAGGATGTCGTCGCGGCTGATTTGCTTTTTGAAGTGGGCATTGACCACGTTCAATAGGTAATCGGTTTCGCCGTCGGTAATTGCAACTGCAGCCGGATCGCCGGTGTACTCGCGGTCGGTGGTGCCGATCAGGGTGAAGCGGTTCAGGTACGGAATGGTGAACACGATGCGCTGATCTTCGTTTTGCAGGATGTGCGCGTGTTCGCCTTCGTACAGCTTCGGCACGATCAGGTGGCTGCCCTGGATCAGGCGGATGCCGTAAGGCGATTCCATCTTCAGGTCATCGCGAATGAACTTGGCGACCCAAGGCCCGGCCGCGTTGACCAATGCCTTGGCGCGGATCGAAAACAGGCTGCCATCGGCACGTTCCAGATGCAGGTGCCACAGGCCTTTGTTACGACGGGCGCTGACGCAGCGGGTCTGGGTGTGAACGTGGGCGCCCTTTTCCCGGGCGGCCATGGCGTTCAATACCACCAGGCGCGCGTCGTCGACCCAGCAATCGGAGTATTCGAAACCCTTGGTGATCTCGCTTTTGAGTGCGCTGTCGGGGCCGAACTTCAGGCTCTTCGAACCTTTCAGTTGCTCGCGCTTGCCAAGGTTGTCATAGAGGAACAACCCGGCGCGGATCATCCACGCCGGGCGCAGGTGCGGGCGGTGTGGCAGCACGAAGCGCATTTGCTTGACGATGTGAGGTGCCTTGGCCAACAGCACTTCACGTTCGGCCAGGGCTTCACGCACCAGGCGGAATTCGTAATGTTCGAGGTAGCGCAGGCCGCCGTGAATCAGCTTGCTGCTGGCCGACGAGGTATGGCTGGCCAGGTCATCCTTTTCACAAAGGAACACCGATAGGCCGCGACCGGCAGCATCTGCTGCGATCCCCACGCCATTGATCCCGCCACCGATGACGGCGATATCGTAAACCTCAGCGAGAGGGGGCGTAGGCAAGGTGGAAGTGGGCATCGGCTTGGCCTCGGAATTCTTTGATGTTCTGTATTTGAAATCGAACATTAATGTTCATTTGCGAAAATACTAGCCCATAAAGACGCGCACAGCCAGTCAGCTTCGATTGAAAATACTCATCGAAGGGCCGTTAAAGGAAAATTTACGAACATTTTAATGTATGTCAGGAGTGCTTTTGTGGCGAGGGAGCTTGCTCCCGCTGGGCTGCGAAGCAGCCCTGAAACCCGTCAACCAGGTTCAGTCAGGTGTATCGAGCCAGTCGGGTTTGCGACGGCTTCGCCGCCGAGCGGGAGCAAGCTCCCTCGCCACAGGGGAGCATTGCATTCGAAAGGGTTAAACAACCTCCAGCCGAACCTTGTGCTGGTTCAACAGCTGCGCCAGCGCCGGCGAAGGCTGCTGATCGGTGACCAGGCAATCGACCAGGCTGATCGGCCCCAGGCGAATCATGGCGTTGCGCCCGAACTTGCTGGAGTCGGCCGCGAGGATCACTTGTCGGGCATTGGCGATGATCGCCTGGGATACCCGCACTTCCTGATAATCGAAGTCCAGCAGGCTGCCGTCCTCATCGATGCCGCTGATGCCGACCAACGCGAAATCGACCTTGAACTGGTTGATGAAGTCGACGCTGGCCTGACCGACCACGCCACCGTCGCGCCGTACGTTGCCACCGGTCAGCAGCACGTCGAAGTCGTCCTTGGCGCTGAGCATCGAAGCCACATGCAGGTTGTTGGTGATGATCTTCAGGTGACTGTGGTTGAGCAGTGCCCTGGCGATGGATTCGGTCGTGGTGCCGATGTTGATGAACAACGAGGCATGGTCGGGAATCTGCGCGGCAATGGCTTCGCCGATACGCTGTTTTTCATCGCGCATCTGATCGGCGCGCATAGCGTAGGCGGTGTTTTCGACACTGGAGTCATAGGCGGCGCCACCGTGGTAGCGACGCAATAAATTGGCTTCCGCGAGCTGATTGATGTCGCGGCGGATGGTCTGCGGGGTAACAACGAACAGCGTGGCCATTTCCTCGATGCTGACATAGCCGCGTTCGCGGACCAGTTCGAGGATTTGCTGCTGACGGGGAGGCAGATTCATGGGGCGTCCTTTGGGCTGCCGTGCAAAATTTGCCCATGATGCCGCAGGAATCTGCTCCCTACCAGTTACATCCGGATACGAGCCCGTATCCCGGTTTATTCAGCCTCGTCTTCAGCCGCCCAATCGCGGGTGCGGCTGACCGCTTTTTTCCACCCTGCGTAGAGTTTTTCCTTCGCCCCTTCATCCAGCGTCGGCTCGAACCGGCGCTCGATCACGGCCTTGCCGCGCAATTCTTCCAGGCTGCCCCAGAAACCACAGGCCAGGCCTGCCAGGTAAGCGGCGCCGAGTGCCGTGGTTTCGCGCATTTGCGGGCGCTCGACCTGCGTGCCGAGGATGTCGGCCTGGAATTGCATGAGGAAGTTGTTGGCCACCGCGCCGCCGTCCACGCGCAGAGCTTTCAGACGCTCCCCGGAGTCCTGCTGCATGGCGTCCAGCACGTCGCGGGTCTGGTAGGCAATCGACTCCAGCGCGGCACGAATGATGTGGTCCACGCGTACGCCGCGGGTCAGGCCGAACAATGCGCCACGGGCATACGGGTCCCAGTACGGTGCACCAAGTCCGGTGAAGGCCGGCACCAGGTACACGCCGTTGCTGTCCTTGACCTTGTTGGCGAAGTATTCGGTGTCGTGGGCGTCGTTGATGATTTTCAGCTCGTCACGCAGCCACTGCACGGTGGAGCCGCCGTTGAACACCGCACCCTCCAGCGCGTAGGCCACTTCGCCGCGAGGGCCGCAAGCGATGGTGGTCAGCATGCCATGCTTGGATTTCACCACTTTGTCACCGGTGTTCATCAGCAGGAAGCAGCCAGTGCCATAGGTGTTTTTCGCCTGGCCTGGCTCGACGCACATCTGGCCGAACAGAGCGGCTTGCTGGTCACCGGCGATACCGCCGATGGCGATGCCGCTTTTGGTGTGGCCGTAGATTTCCGAGGACGATTTAACTTCCGGGAGCATTTCGCGCGGAATATCCAGCACCTCCAGCATCTTCGCGTCCCACTCGAGGGTGTGGATGTTGAAGAGCATGGTGCGCGAGGCGTTGGTGTAGTCGGTGACGTGGACCTTGCCGCCGGTAAATTTCCAGATCAGCCAGCTGTCGACGGTGCCGAACAGCAGCTCGCCATTGCGCGCGCGTTCGCGGCTGCCTTCGACGTTATCGAGAATCCACTTGAGCTTGGTGCCGGAGAAGTAAGGGTCGGTGACCAGGCCGGTGGTTTCGCTGATGTATTGCTCGTGACCATCGCGTTTGAGCTGCTGGCAGATCTCGGTGCTGCGTCGGCATTGCCAGACGATGGCGTTGTAGATTGGGCGGCCGGTGTTCTTGTCCCACACCACGGTGGTTTCGCGCTGGTTGGTGATACCGATGGCTGCCACCTGGTCGTGGTGCAGGCCGGCTTGTGCCAGGGCCTCGACCATCACGGCGCTTTGGGTGGCGAAGATTTCCATCGGGTCATGCTCGACCCAGCCGGCTTGCGGGTAATGCTGAGCGAACTCCCGTTGGGCGGTGCAGACCACGTTCGCGTCGCGGTCGAAAATGATCGCGCGGGAGCTGGTCGTACCCTGATCGAGGGCAATGATGTAGTTCTTATTCTGTGTGTCGGTCATGTCGATTGCCTTGGCGTGAATAAGGGAGTGAGGTCTGGCGCGCGATCAAAGGGCAGGGGCACGCGCCAACGGTATCAAGAAGTTCTGGGTTTGCCGTCAATGGCAGGTAGTGCGTCCTTTGTAGCAGGTACGGCGCTGGGCAGATGGCGGGCAATCAGCCCGCGATAGGCGGCAGCACCGAGGCAGGCACCGACAATCGGCGCAAAAACAGGAATCAGGAAATACGGAATATCGCGTCCGCCAGTGAAGGAAATTTCACCCCAGCCAGCGAAGAAAGTCATCAGTTTAGGGCCGAAGTCCCGCGCCGGGTTCATTGCAAAGCCGGTCAGTGGCCCCATCGAACTGCCGATCACCGCAATCAGCAGGCCGATCAGCAGCGGTGCCAACGGGCCTTTTGGCAGGCCATTGTTGTCGTCGGTCAGGGACATGATCACGCCCATCAGGATGGCCGTAATGATCACCTCGACCAGAAACGCCTGGGCGGTGGTCAGCACAGGATTCGGGAAGGTAGAG
Source organism: Pseudomonas sp. GM48 (assembly GCF_000282335.1). Taxonomy (GTDB): domain Bacteria; phylum Pseudomonadota; class Gammaproteobacteria; order Pseudomonadales; family Pseudomonadaceae; genus Aquipseudomonas. The sequence continues at coordinate 45,312 of NZ_AKJM01000060.1, read as the reverse complement.
AACACAGAGGCCAATTCAAGGCTGGCCTGGGTTCCACGAACCAAATGGTGAGTTTGTTCGAATTCGAAGAATAGATTGCTGTAAAGCGTGTAAACCAACAATGCTCCACAGAAAGCACCTGCCACCTGGGCGAGCATGTAGAAAGGCAATTTACGCTTTTCGAAGTCCGCGAAAATACTCAGGGCAATGCTGACGGCAGGGTTCAGATGTGCCCCGGAAACTCCGGCGGTCAGGTAGATCGCCATGCTGACGCCGACGCCCCAGATAATGCTGATTTCCCACAAGCCAAAACTGGCACCCGCGACTTTGAGCGCGGCAACGCAACCCGTACCAAAAAAGATCAGCAGCGCCGTACCCAGAAATTCGGCCATGCATTGGCTCGAGAGCGATGGTTGTTGTAAAGCAGTTGTCATTGAAACCTCGGTTTTTTTTGTTGTCTGGCGCTTTTTCCATCATGGTCGGAGCGCGTTTTTCAGCGAGGCAGGATCCCCATCCTGATCGCGGTTTACTGCTGGGTGCTACGGTAGGACATTTCGTACAGTTTCAGAAACGAAAAAATATAGACAAGAAACACTACTGTCAAAGGTCGAAAGTGAACCGTCGGTCATAAATAAACTATTCGTCGCATGAATGAACGAGTCTTTGGGTGCAGGGAAGGTTGGGTTATGGCGTCATGGATGCGCTGCCCTGGAGCCTTTTAACGATCAATGTCCTAGAATCCGCCGCAGTATTTTTCTTCTGCCGCCCAATCTGGAACTGCCATGACCCCCGCATTGGATTTGTTGAAAAAGGTTCGAGCCGAACATCGCGTACACAGTTACGAACATGACCCGAAGGCCGCCTCCTACGGGTTGGAAGCAGCGGAGAAACTGGGGCTCGACCCGGCTCAGGTGTTCAAGACCTTGCTGGCGGCCAGCGAAAAGGGCGAGTTGTTGGTGGCGGTGGTGCCGGTTGTCGGCAGCCTGGATTTGAAAGGGCTGGCCCACGCCGCTGGCGTGAAAAAGGTCGAAATGGCCGACCCGGCGGCGGCGCAGCGCTCCACTGGCTATCTGTTGGGCGGGATCAGTCCGCTGGGGCAGAAAAAGCGTTTGCGAACCTTCATTGATAATTCAGCCCAGCCCTTCGCCAGTATTTTTGTCAGTGCGGGCCGGCGCGGACTGGAAGTCGAACTGGCGCCGGCCGTGCTGGCCGAACACACCCAGGCGAAGTTTGCCGATATCGGCCGTACGTGAGCGTCGAAGTGAACGCAGCTCTGTATGGTGAAAATCAGCCAGTTCTGTCACTGGTGCCGGTGCGACCAGCGCGGCATGCTCGGCGGTCTGACAAAGGGAGAAGGTTATGCAGCTGGAGTTTCATCAGGTCGACGCGTTCAGCAATCAGCCATTCAGTGGCAACCCGGCGATGGTCTATCGGCTCGATAGCTGGCTCGCCGATGAGTTGATGCAAAAGATTGCCGCCGAACACAACCTCGCCGAAACGGCGTTTGTCGTGCGCGAAGGGCAGGGCTGGCACATCCGCTGGTTTACGCCGACCACCGAGGTGCCATTGTGTGGTCACGCGACGCTGGCCAGTGCCTATGTATTGTTTGAAATCTATAAAGAACCAGTCGAACGACTGGACTTCACCTGCCAATCCGGACCGCTGAGCGTAACCCGTGAAGGTGGGCGCCTGTGGCTGGATTTCCCGGCGATCACTCCCTCGGAAATCGACGTGACCCTGGATGTCGAGCGTGCCCTCGGCGTCGAGGCTGTCGATGTGCTGGGTTCCAATGAACTGTTTGTGGTGCTGGAGTCCGAGCAAGCTGTGCTCGACTGCAAGCCGGACATGGTCGCCCTGGCGAAACTGCCGTGGTTGGGCGCAATCGTGACGGCGCGTGGCAGCCAGCACGATTTCGTGTCCCGCTATTTCGCACCAGCGATCGGCATCAACGAAGATCCGGTAACCGGATCGACCCATTGCCTTCTGATTCCGTACTGGTCGCAGCGTTTAGACAAGTCGAGTTTGACGGCCTGTCAGCGTTCGGCCCGGGGTGGGGAATTGTTCTGCCGACTGGAAGGGGAACGGGTGAAGATTGGCGGGAATGCGACGCTGGTTGCGAGCGGAACGCTGATGTTGGGCTAGCTCCAATCCAATTGTGGGAGCGGGCTTGCTCGCGAAGGCGGTGTGCCAGTCAAAGTTCATGTCGACTGATTCACCGCTATCGCGAGCAAGCCCGCTCCCACAATTGTTTCGTGTGTATCAGCTGGTCGTGCTGTAGCGACGGACACCGGATTCAACCACCGGAATCTGCGCAGCCGTGCTGCCGGACGCCTGGAACAACACCAGGTGTTCAGCCGCGACACGAATACCCACATCCGACCCGACCTGACGATCGACATGGCTCGGGAAGATCGACTCCAGCTGCGCGCCTGTCGGCAGCTGCAAGCGATACAGGGTCGAAGCCCCCAGGAACGTCTTGCCGGCGATTCGCGCCTTCAGTGCGCTGTCCGGTGCATAGACGATATCGTCCGGGCGCAACAGCACGTCTACGGCACCGCCTACCGGCCAGGTGTAGGCCCGGTTGCCGCGCAACTCACCCAGTTCGGTTTGTACCGACTCCGGGCTGCTCAACTGACCGCGAATGAAATAGCCCTGGCCGATGAAGCTGGCCACAAATGGCGTCAGCGGTTCGTGATACAGGTTGTAGGGCGTATCCCACTGTTCCAGGCGACCTTCCTTGAACACGCCAACGTGGTCGCTGACCGCGAAGGCTTCTTCCTGGTCGTGAGTCACCAGAATCGCGCTGGTGCCACGGGCCTTGAGGATGTCGCGCACTTCATGGCTGAGCTTGCGGCGCAATTCGCCATCGAGGTTGGAGAACGGCTCGTCGAGCAGCAGCAGTTGCGGTTCCGGCGCCAGTGCGCGGGCCAGGGCGACACGTTGCTGCTGACCACCTGAAAGCTCGTGAGGGAAGCGCTTGCCGAGGTTCTTCAGGTTGACCAGTTCCAGCAGCTCTTCGGTAACCCGATCCTTTTGCGGATGTTTGCGAATACCGAAGGCGATGTTGTCGGCCACGCTCAAATGCGGAAATAGCGCGTAATCCTGGAACACCATGCCGATACGGCGTTTTTCCGGGGCAAGGGTGAAACCGGCGCTGGAGATGGTCTCGCCAGCCAACTGGATTTCACCTTCATGCACCGGCTCGAAACCGGCAATCGCCCGCAGCGTTGTGGTTTTACCGCAACCCGAGGAGCCCAACAGGCAACCAATGTCGCCCGCGTTCAGGTGCAGGTTGAGGTTTTGAACCACTCGCTGGTCCTGGTAACCGCAAGCGAGGTTGCGCAGGTTTAGCAGTAATGGCTGGCTCATGCGTGGTGGTACGAAGGTGGAACGAGGAATTCGAGCAAGGCCTTTTGCGCGTGCAGACGGTTTTCGGCTTGATCCCAGGCAACCGAGCGTTTGTCATCGAGCAGGTCGACGCTGATTTCTTCGCCGCGGTGCGCCGGCAGGCAGTGCATGAACAGCACGTCTTCAGCAGCCAGGTCGAGCAGGGCGCGGTTGACCTGATACGGTGCGAACAGTTGCAGGCGCTTGGCGGTTTCCTCTTCCTGACCCATGGAGGTCCAGACGTCGGTGCTCACCAGGTGTGCACCGCGCACGGCATCTTTCGGGTCGCGAACGATGGTGACCCGATCGCCGGCCTTGGCCAGGAACACCGGGTTCGGCTCGTAGCCTTCCGGGCAGGCTACGCGCAACTGGAAGTCGAACTGGATCGCCGCTTCTATATAGCTGTTGCACATGTTGTTGCCGTCGCCGATCCAGGCCACGGTCTTGCCCTGGATGGAGCCGCGGTGTTCGAGGAAGGTCTGCATGTCTGCCAGCAACTGGCACGGGTGCAGGTCATCGGACAGGCCGTTGATCACCGGCACGCGGGAGTTGGCGGCGAATTCGGTCAGGTTGCTGTGGGCAAAGGTACGAATCATCACCGCGTCGAGCATGCTCGACATGACGATGGCGCAGTCGCCGATCGGCTCGCCACGGCCCAGTTGGGTATCGCGTGGCGACAGGAAAATCGCCTGGCCGCCGAGCTGGATCATGCCGGCCTCGAAAGAGATCCGGGTGCGGGTCGAGGATTTCTCGAAAATCATCCCCAGGACGCGGTTTTTCAGAGGCTCGAACAGTACGCCGCGGTTACGCAGGTCCTTGAGCTCAACGCCTCGACGGATCACGCTGACCAGCTCTTCGGGCGTGCAATCCATCAGGGAGAGAAAGTGCCTTGCGCTCATCATTGACTACCTTTTTGCTACAAACCGCAGATGCTCAAAGCCTTGTTTAACGGAACAACGGGCGAGACCTGCGGCGTAAGCCGCACGGGGCGACGAAATAGGGGAAGGCGCGATCTTATAATTAAATGTCGCGTCTTACCAATAGGGCTACAGTTTTTAGGGAGTTTCAGAGGTGCTACGGGTTTACCGTGGTAGCGCTTTTGAAGCCTGTTTCCTGATAGCGGCGGCTCATTTGTACACCGGCCTCTCGGGGCTTGGCAATCGGGCGGGGCGGCAATGGTGCGCTGACAGTCGGTTTCTGACTTGTCGTTCCAGGTCTTGAGCAGCGTGTCGCCAGCCTGAAATAATCCAGTTGCAGGCGCCACCCAGGCTGCCTTCGAACTGAGCTCCGGCGGCCATCGGCTGGCCTGATAACCCTCGATTCACAAGACGAACATCGCTGGCGCGGTGGCGGGTCTGGCGCCATAGTTTTGTTTCCGCGGCCAACGTTGCCCCGCCCATAACAAGACAGAGACTGGCCATGACCAAGACTCTCCATCATCGTGCGTGCCATTTGTGCGAAGCCATCTGTGGCCTGACCATCGAAACCACTGAAGTCGAAGGCGGTAACGTCCAGATCACATCGATCAAGGGCGACCCCCAGGATACGTTCAGCCGTGGGCACATCTGCCCCAAGGCCGTTGCGTTGCAAGACATTCAAAACGATCCGGATCGCCTGCATCAGCCCATGCAGCGGGTGGGTAATGAATGGCAGCCCATCGAGTGGGAAGCGGCATTCAATCTGGTCGCCGAACGCCTCGCCGCCATTCAGGAGCATCACGGACAAAATGCCGTGGCGGTCTATCAAGGCAACCCCAGCGTGCACAATTACGGGCTGATGACCCACAGCAATTACTTCCTCGGCCTGCTGAAAACCCGCAACCGTTTTTCTGCCACCTCGGTCGATCAATTGCCCCATCACCTGACCAGTCATTTGATGTACGGCCACGGTTTGCTGCTGCCAATCCCGGACATCGATCACACCGATTTCATGCTGATCCTGGGCGGCAACCCACTGGCTTCAAACGGCAGCATCATGACCGTGCCGGATGTGGAAAAACGCTTGAAGGCGATACAGGCTCGAGGCGGCAAAGTGGTGGTGGTCGATCCGCGCCGTAGTGAAACGGCGGCGATTGCCGATCAGCATCTGTTCGTGCGCCCTGGCGGCGATGCGGCATTGTTGTTCGGCCTGCTCAACACGTTGTTCGCTGAAGGTCTGACCTGCGACAGCCATCTGCCGGTCGACGGTCTGGAGGACGTGCGGGAGGCCGTCGCGCCGTTCACTGCCGAGGCCATGAGCGCGTTGTGCGCCGTACCAGCGGAACAGATCCGCCAATTGGCGCGGGACTTCGCCGCGGCACCGAGTGCAGTCTGCTATGGCCGCATGGGTGTCTCGACCCAGGCCTTCGGTACGCTGTGCCACTGGGTGGTGCAGTTGATCAACCTGGTCACCGGCAACCTCGATCGCGTTGGTGGGGCCTTGTGCACTGAGCCGGCGGTGGACCTGGTGGCGACGACTTCGGGCGGGCATTTCAACTTGTGGCAGAGCCGGGTTTCCGGGCGTCCGGAATACGCCGGAGAGCTGCCGGTGTCGGCGCTGGCCGAAGAGATGCTCACCGAAGGGGACGGGCAGGTACGGGCGTTGATCACCGTGGCGGGCAATCCGGTGCTGTCCACGCCCAATGGCCGAAAACTTGAGCAGGCGCTGGACGGGCTGGAGTTCATGGTCAGTATCGACTTGTACATCAATGAAACCACGCGTTACGCCGACCTGATCCTGCCGTCCACGTCGGCGCTGGAAAACGACCATTACGACACGACGTTCAACCTGTTTGCGGTGCGCAACGTCAGCCGTTTCAACCGCGCAATCCTCGCCAAACCCAAAGGTGCACTGCACGACTGGGAGATCTTCGTCGGGCTGGCCAAGGCATTTGCCGCCAGGACCGGCAAAGAGTTGAAGCCGACCATCGCCCCGGCGCAAATGATCGATCGTGGCCTGCGCATGGGGATGTACGGCGACACTTCAGAGCACAAGCTGTCGTTGGCGACTTTGTTCGATCATCCCCATGGCGTCGATCTGGGAGCGCTCAAGCCCAACCTGGCACCACGCCTGAAGACTGCCAATCAACGTATCCAGGCCGCGCCGGCCGCGATTCTCGCTGACCTGACGCGCTTCGCAGCCTTGCAGGCGCCGGCCGCCGACGAGTTGTTGATGATTGGCCGTCGACATGTGCGCAGCAACAACTCATGGATGCATAACTATCATCGGTTGGTGAAGGGCAAGCCACGTCACCAGTTGCTGATGCATCCGGACGATCTGGCCAGTCGCGGACTCAACGACGGGCAACGTGTGCGGGTCAGTTCACGGGTGGGTGTGATTGAGGTTGAGGTGCTTGGCAGTCTGGATATGATGAAGGGAGTGGTCAGCTTGCCGCACGGCTGGGGCCATGCGCGGCCGGGTGTGCAAATGACGATTGCCAGCAGCCAGCCGGGGTCCAGCGCCAACGATCTGACCGACGACTGCCAGCTTGACGAGTTGTCGGGCAATGCCGCGCTCAATGGCGTGCCGGTGACCGTGGCGGCGGCTTGAATCAGTCTGACGGAGAGACCGAGCAGGGCGCTCGGCTTTCCGTTACAATGCGCCACCGTGCCGACCCATGAGTCGGAAAGTTCAGCCGAGGTGCTCCATGGATATCATCGAAACGATTAAAGAGCAGATTGCCAACAACACCATTCTGCTTTACATGAAAGGCTCGCCGAATGCCCCGCAGTGCGGCTTCTCCGCGAAAGCCGCGCAGGCCGTGATGGCGTGTGGCGAAAAGTTTGCGTACGTGGACATCCTGCAGAACCCGGAAATCCGCGCCAACCTGCCAAAATACGCCAACTGGCCAACCTTCCCACAGCTGTGGGTTGCCGGTGAACTGGTCGGCGGTAGCGACATCATGACTGAAATGGCTGCTGACGGTTCGCTGCAGAGCCTGATTAAGGACGCCGCCGCCAAGGCCGCTGCTGCCAAGACCGAAGCCTGATTCGCCGTGTGTGGGAGCGGGCTTGCTCGCGAAGAACGATAACGCGGTTTCCAGATAAATCGTGTCGCCTGCTTCGCGAGCAAGCCCGCTCCCACATCAGGATTTCAGGGTAAACCTGGTTTCCGGATAACAAAAAGCCCCGCCACTCGAAAGAGGGCGGGGCTTTTTTATTTGCATCGAGATTAATGGTGTAGACCTTACTCGTCTTCGCCCATCTGCGATTGCAGGTAGTTCTCGATACCGATCTTGTCGATCAGGCCCAATTGGGTTTCCAGCCAGTCGATATGTTCTTCTTCGGACTCAAGGATATCTTCAAGCAGTTCACGGCTACCAAAGTCACCAACGGTTTCGCAATGAGCGATAGCCACTTTGAGATCGGCGTGGCCGGTTTTCTCGATGCGCAGGTCGCACTCGAGCATTTCCTTGGTGTGTTCGCCGATGTGCAGCTTGCCCAGGTCCTGGACGTTCGGCAGGCCTTCAAGGAACAGAATGCGCTTGATCAGCTTGTCCGCGTGCTTCATCTCGTCGATGGATTCGTGGTACTCGTGCTTGCCGAGCTTGTTCAGGCCCCAATCTTCATACATGCGTGCATGCAGGAAGTATTGATTGATCGCGACCAGTTCATTGGCGAGGATCTTGTTGAGATGCTGGATGACTGTAACGTCGCCTTTCATGATGGGGTCCTGCCCTGTATTAGCTGTCAATAGAGCAGAGTTTGAGCCGGGTATTTAATAGTGTCAAACCTAAGTTATTGAAACTTAAATGAAAATTAATCGGAATAAGAATGTTTGTGTTCCGCGTCTAGAGCATAACTAGTTGATTTTCAGACATAAAAAAACCGGACATATGTCCGGTTTTTTGAAATTCGATATTTAAGCCGCTGTAAATTCTGCTGGATAAGGAATTGCAGCCTGGGCCGTTTGCAGTTTTGTCAGGGTCTCACGGACCACTTCTTTGGCGAGGCAGGCACATTTGCCGCATTGACTGGCAACGCCGGTGGCCACACGGACTTCCTTGTAGCTGCAGCATCCTTCATAGATCGCATCGCGGATTTGACCGTCGGTGACGCCAGTGCAGAGGCAAACATACATAAGAAAGACCGTCGCTGATTGTGACTCAATTGCGATGGATCTTAATGTTAACGAGAATGATTGTCAAAGTGCTTTCGGAGCACTTTTCGTCATAAGGGTGTGTGGCTGACGAACGGTCTGGCGCACAAAGTCAGTGAAGAAAGCCGGGTGTCGATTTTACCGTCCCGGGAAAAAACAGCTAAGACAGCTCAAACACGCGGTGTATGATGGCCGGTCTTTTGCGACCGGGGATCGTGTCACAGGGCTGTCGCCTCAGGGTGGCAGGCTGATGCGAACCCTGTTTCTCACGCTATTACACCAGGAGATATCCAATGAGCGTACTCGTAGGCAAACAAGCCCCTGACTTCACCGTACCGGCCGTACTCGGCAATGGCGAGATCGTTGACAGCTTCACCCTGTCCTCGGCGATCAAAGGCAAATACGGCCTGGTGTTCTTCTACCCACTGGACTTCACCTTCGTTTGCCCGTCCGAGCTGATCGCTCTGGACAACCGCATGTCTGAATTCAAGGCACGCAACGTTGAAGTGATCGCCGTGTCGATCGACTCGCACTTTACCCACAACGCATGGCGCAACACTCCAGTGAACAATGGCGGTATCGGCCAGGTTCGCTACACCATGGCTGCCGACATCAAGCAGGACATCATGAAGGCCTACGACGTTCAGTCCGCTGACGGCGTGGCTTTCCGTGGCGCGTTCCTGATCGACGACAAAGGCGTTGTCCGTTCGCAGATCATCAACGACCTGCCGCTGGGTCGTAACATGGAAGAGCTGATCCGTCTGGTCGACGCTCTGCAATTCCACGAAGCGCACGGCGAAGTCTGCCCTGCCAACTGGAAGAAAGGCGATAAAGGCATGAACGCTTCGCCAGAAGGCGTTGCGGCTTACCTGACCGAGCACGCTGCCGCTCTGTAAGGCGCACGCTCCAGGTATAAAAAAACCGGCCTTCGAGGCCGGTTTTTTTATGGGCGGGAATTGTTCTGGTCTCTGTAGGAGCGAGCTTGCTCGCGATGGACTTCAGAACACCGCGGGGTGTCAGGCTTGCAGCGTTATCGTTAACGACCATCGCGAGCAGGCTCTCTCCTACAGAAAGCCATCAGTCGTTGAAATCTTCCCAGCCGCCCATTTGTTTCCAGCGATTGACGATGCCGCAGAACAGGTCTGCCGTCTTCTCGGTGTCATAGCGCGCCGAGTGAGCCTCACGCCCGTCGAAGTCGATGTCCGCTGCCTGGCAAGCCTTGGCCAGCACGGTCTGGCCGTACGCGAGGCCTGCGAGCGTTGCGGTATCGAAACTGGAGAACGGATGGAACGGATTGCGCTTCATGTCCAGGCGCGCAACCGCCGCATTCAGGAAACCCAGGTCGAAGCTGCTGTTATGCCCGACCAGGATCGCCCGTTTGCAGCCATTGGCCTTGAGAGCTTTGCGCACGCCACGGAAGATATCGTTCAGGGCAGACTCTTCACTCACGGCCATGCGCAGCGGGTGATCGAGCTTGATCCCGGTGAACTCCAGGGCGGCCGCTTCGATGTTCGCGCCTTCGAACGGCTCGACACGGAAGAAGTAGGTGTGATCCGGGTAGACAAAACCCTTTTCATCCATGGCGATGGTGGTCGCGGCGATTTCCAGCAGGGCATCGGTGGCCGAGTTGAAGCCACCGGTTTCTACGTCGACGACAACCGGCAGGTAACCACGGAACCTGGCAGCCATTGGATGACGAGGGCCGCCTCCGCCGCCATTGCCTTCCAGTTCGTCGTCGAAATGGTCTTCACTCACGCGTGTTCCTCCAGCAGGCGCCAGCGCAGTTTTTCACCGGCGCGCAGCGGGATAACGGTCAGCTCGCCAAATGGCAGGCTGGCAGGGGCGGTCCATTCTTCGCGGACCAGGGTGATGCGATCGGTGTTGGCCGGCAGACCATAGAACCGCGGGCCGTTGAGGCTGGCGAAGGCTTCGAGCTTGTCCAGCGCATTGCGCTGTTCGAAGGCTTCGGCATACATCTCGATGGCCGCATAAGCGGTGTAGCAACCGGCGCAACCGCAGGCCGCTTCCTTGGCGTGCTGGGCGTGGGGCGCCGAGTCGGTGCCGAGGAAGAACTTCTCGCTGCCGCTGGTGGCGGCGTCGAGCAGGGCTTCCTGGTGCGTATTGCGCTTGAGGATCGGCAGGCAATAGAAGTGCGGTCGAATCCCGCCCACCAGCATGTGGTTGCGGTTGTACAGCAGGTGGTGAGCAGTGATGGTCGCGCCTACGTTGGCCGAAGCCGAGTTGACGAACTGCACGGCGTCCGCCGTGGTGATGTGTTCGAAAACCACTTTGAGGGACGGGAAGCGCTCGACCACACGGCGCAGGTGTTCATCGATGAAGATTTTTTCGCGGTCGAACACGTCGACATCGCCACGGGTGACTTCACCGTGAACCAACAATGGCATCCCGACTTCGGCCATGGCCTCGAGTGCAGGGAAGATCTTGTCGATGCTGGTGACGCCAGAGTCCGAGTTGGTGGTCGCGCCGGCCGGGTAAAGCTTGGCGGCGTGAATGAATCCGCTGGCCTTGGCCTCGCGAATTTCTTCAGGCTGGGTGCGGTCGGTCAGGTACAGGACCATCAGCGGTTCGAATTGGCTGCCGGCCGGGCGGGCAGCGAGAATCCGCTGGCGATAGCCATCGGCTTCGGCCGCATTGCGCACCGGTGGAACCAGGTTGGGCATGATGATGGCGCGGCCAAAGGTGCGCGCGACATCCGCGACGGTATTGGTCAACACGGCACCATCGCGAAGATGAATATGCCAGTCGTCGGGACGCAGCAGGGTCAGGCGGTCGGACATGAGGGGATTCCAGGCGGGTCAAACTCAAGGGAATGCTACCGGAAAAGACTCTTGCAGGCACTCGCTATCAAGTTTTGCAGGAAGCTTCCGATATCCAACAGGTATGCCGTAAACATGTGTGTGTCGGTCTTTTTGTTGTAGAAGCCAGTGGAGCCTCCCGTGCGCCAGCGTTATTTAGCCTTGCTCAGTGTGTTTGCCAGCCTTCCGGCAATGGCGCTCACTTTCCAGACCCGTCTGGAGAACATTGAGTGGACGGTCGAAGGTGACAAGTTCGAATGCCGTCTGACGCAGCCGATTACCGATTTCGGTTCGGGCGAATTCGTGCGTCGTGCCGGCGAGCAGGCGACTTTTCGTCTGAAAAGCTACAACCCGATGATCGGCGGCGGTTCGGCGACCTTGCTGGCCGCTGCGGCACCGTGGCAACCGGGGCGTGACGATATCAATCTGGGCACGGTGAGAGTCGGCAGCGGCAACGTGTTGTTCAACAGTTCACAGGTTCAGGCCGGACGCCTGATCAACGGTCTGATGGACGGTCGCAGCCCGGTGGTTCGCCATTCCTCGGGGGATGGCCGGGTCTCGGAAGTGCGTTTGTTGCCGGTCAAGTTCAACAAGGCCTTTGCCGATTACCAGGGTTGCGTGGCCAAATTGTTGCCGCAGAACTTCGAGCAGGTGAAGCAATCCGAAATCGGCTTCCCCGGCGGCGGAATCGAACTCGACAGTGCGGCGAAGGCCAGGCTGCAGGTGATGCTGGAGTACATGAAGGCCGATCCGACGGTCAATCACATCGAGCTCGACGGTCACTCCGACAACAGCGGCAACCGCCTGACCAACCGCGACCTGTCGCGGCGCCGGGCGCTGGCAGTGATGGAGTTCTTCAAGGCCAACGGCATCCAGGAGTCGCAAATCACCGTGCGTTTCCATGGCGAGCGTTATCCGTTGGCGCCTAATACCAACAACGCCAACCGCGCGAAGAACCGTCGTGTAGCGGTACGCCTGGAGCGGGGAGCGCCGGCGGAACAAGTCGCCCCGCAAGCGACAAAAGCAGCCGTATCGGCAACTTCCTGACTCTTCGGTCATCGTCGCGCTCTCGACAGATTCTGTCGCTTTGTCGTCATAAGCTGTCGCGCCTCTGTAAATTATCCTGCATGAGCGGTAGACTTCACGGCTTTCCGTAGAACCCCGTGGAGTGATGGCATGGCGGACGTAAACAAGGTCGTTCTGGCATATTCCGGCGGCCTGGACACTTCGGTGATCCTCAAGTGGCTGCAGGATACTTATAACTGTGAAGTGGTGACCTTCACCGCTGACCTGGGTCAGGGCGAAGAGGTCGAACCTGCACGCGCCAAGGCTCAGGCCATGGGCGTCAAAGAGATCTACATCGACGACTTGCGCGAAGAGTTCGTGCGCGATTTCGTTTTCCCGATGTTCCGCGCCAACACCGTTTACGAAGGCGAGTACCTGCTGGGTACTTCCATCGCTCGTCCGTTGATCGCCAAGCGCCTGATCGAAATCGCCAACGAAACCGGCGCTGACGCCATTTCCCATGGCGCCACCGGCAAGGGCAACGACCAGGTTCGTTTCGAATTGGGCGCGTACGCCTTGAAGCCAGGTGTGAAAGTGATTGCTCCGTGGCGTGAATGGGACCTGCTGTCCCGTGAAAAGCTGATGGATTACGCCGATAAGCACGCGATCCCGATCGAGCGTCACGGCAAGAAGAAATCCCCGTATTCCATGGATGCCAACCTGCTGCACATCTCCTATGAAGGCGGCGTGCTGGAAGACACCTGGACCGAGCACGAAGAAGACATGTGGCGCTGGACCGTTTCCCCGGAAAACGCTCCAGACAAGCCGCAGTACCTGGAGCTGACCTACCGCAACGGCGACATCGTCGCGCTGGACGGCGTCGAAATGACTCCGGCCACCGTACTGGCGACCCTGAACCGTATCGGTGGCGAACACGGTATCGGCCGCCTCGACATCGTCGAGAACCGCTACGTGGGCATGAAGTCCCGTGGCTGCTACGAAACCCCAGGCGGCACCATCATGCTGCGTGCCCACCGTGCGATCGAATCGATCACCCTGGACCGCGAAGTGGCTCACCTCAAAGACGAGCTGATGCCCAAGTACGCCAGCCTGATCTACACCGGCTACTGGTGGAGCCCTGAGCGTCTGATGCTGCAACAGATGATCGATGCGTCCCAGGTCAACGTGAACGGCGTTGTGCGCCTGAAGCTGTACAAGGGCAATGTGATCGTCACTGGCCGCAAGTCCGACGACTCGCTGTTCGACGCCAACATCGCTACCTTCGAAGAAGATGGTGGCGCGTACAACCAGGCGGATGCAGCGGGCTTCATCAAGCTCAACGCCCTGCGCATGCGCATTGCGGCGAACAAAGGCCGGAAGCTGTTCTGAGACCTTTGAAATCGTGATGGGTGCCTGACCTCGTCCTCGACGAGGTCAGGCACCTGAAAACGGGGTGTGACGCCAGTTACTGCGTTGTCGCGTGATTTCGATTGCGCTGATGATTTCCTGTTTTTCTCCTTCCAATGGTCTGTCCTGGACTACGCATTGTTGTTTGCCGGTTGTCCGGCCTGATCAATGACCGACAACCTGTGCGAATCCAGATTGTAGGCAACCTGAAAGGCGGCACTGCGCTTTCTGGTCTGCCTCGAATGTTTAAGCGCGCTGGCTTTCAGTAAAGTCTCCGAAACGGCACAAGTGACAAACAGAATCACGTACGCCGTTTTTTCCGGTGGCCTCTGGATTTTTTCCAGCAGCGCTCCAAATTCGATCTCCTTGTTCATCCAGCGTGCATCAATGATGTACAGGTCTTTTACAAGCTCCGGTAACTGAAGTCGGTGCTGTACGGAGACGGTGGTTTGCAGACCAATCCCGGTTGGCGGGTCCTGTGCGCCACAAGGCGTCCGGGCTGACTGCCAGTCATTCGTTGACGTTTCCAGTGCGGGGTTTTCAGACGACTTCCCGGAGGCTTTTTTTTCCGACCGCCCTGCATCATCCATGACCTTCATGAAGTGCTTTCCCTTTTCAAAATCGGAAGGCGCATAAAGTGATTTGTAGTTGAAGTTGAGTGTCGCGAAAAAAAGTAAAAGTAAATAAAACGGGAAGCTGATCAGAAACCAGACATAGAGTTCTCTTTCCTCCTGATCAAGGAAGGGTAGGGAAACGGCTGCCGAAGTTTCAGAGAGTGCGGCGAATATCGCGATAATTGTCATTGGGTTGGTAATTCGTTTTCTTATCATGTTCTGTACTCATGCTGGATTATCTTTTCTCGAATGGTTTATGTGGCTGGTTTGGTGTGGTGATTATTGTAGTGATTTTATTGTCTGTTGGTTTCTATAGATATTTTTATTTGTTTGCTGGGGCTGGCTTCGATGCTTTGAGTGTCGATGATGTTTTAATGATTGCTCAAAAAATATTATTTGCTGTAAGAGTAGTCGGATACCTGGTGTGTGATATTTCTGGTGTGAATGTTGAGTGGGTAAATATCAGTTACGTTTTAACGGAGTAGAGGCTGATGTTTATCGGGTTGCGACTGTTCAGGCGGGCTCTCGGAAAATTTTGCTCGTAAATCGATAGCGGCGACTGCTGGAAGATGCGACAGCATGACGCTGATACCGTTTTCAACTCATTCCGTTCGAGGGTTTTTTGTAGGAGTAATCCGTGTTGTTTGTAGGGAATGTCTCTCGGTGCGGGTGGCTGGAAGGGGCGACATGCCATGGGTGAAACGACTAGGCTATTGTGCGGGCTCTAAAAATTCGAACAGCGAAAATTGGACTTGCCCATGAATAAAGTGCTGATCGTGGATGATCACCCCGTCATTCGTCTTGCGGTACGTATGCTAATGGAGCGTCATGGCTACGAAGTTGTTGCAGAAACCGATAATGGTGTGGATGCACTGCAACTAGCCCGTGAACTTATGCCGGATATTGTTATTCTGGATATCGGGATTCCGAAGCTGGACGGGTTGGAAGTCATCGCGCGTTTGTCTTCGACCTCAATGCCGATGAAAGTGCTGATATTGACTTCCCAGGCGCCGGGGCATTTTTCCATGCGTTGCATGCAATCCGGTGCGGCCGGTTATGTTTGCAAGCAACAAGACCTGACGGAGTTGCTCAGTGCAATAAAGGCCGTGTTGTCAGGCTACAGTTACTTTCCGAATCAAGCCTTGCATACCGTGCGTTCCAGTTTGGGGAACGCCAGCGAGGCCGATATGGTCGATCGATTGTCGGGACGGGAAATGATGGTCCTGCAACAGTTGGCCAGAGGCAAGACCAACAAAGAGATTGCCGATGGAATGTTCCTCAGCAATAAAACAGTCAGTACTTACAAGACCCGTCTGTTGCTAAAGCTGAATGCGCGGTCGCTGGTCGATCTGATCGAGCTGGCGCAACGCAATGGTCTGGTGTGATGACGTAACTGCTCGACAAGGGGGCATCTACCGGGGTATGGCACTTAGTAAAAAGCCTCCGTTTCGGGAGGCTTTCAGGTGTCATAAGTCAAAATCGTAATCGGCCAATTGCTTTTGCAGTCGGCGCTCCTCCAGCAGGTTGTCGATGGTGCGGCGTTTGCTCAGATTAGTTTTCGCTACTTCAACCACCGGCTCAGCGTCATCGGTTTCGGCGGTGGTGAAGTCGTCTTCTACGTCCAATTGCTCTTTGCCAGTACTCATTTAATTGCTCCAGGCTAAGAAGGCCTTTGGCGCTCCTTATATCGACAATCTCCCTGCGGGTAAAAAAGATTTTTTCAATCGCTAATCGAACAATCCTAATAGCGCCTCAATCGTCGGAGGTTTTGTGCTTGTACTCACACAAGTCCTCGATCCGGCAGCTCCCGCAACGGGGCTTGCGGGCCAGGCAAACGTAGCGACCGTGAAGGATCAGCCAGTGATGGGAGTCGAGCAGGTACTCCTTGGGCACGAACTTCATCAGCTTTTTCTCGACTTCCACCACATTCTTGCCGGGAGCAATGCCGGTCCGGTTGCTGACCCTGAAAATGTGCGTGTCGACGGCCATGGTCAGCTGACGGAATGCCGTATTGAGTACCACATTGGCGGTTTTGCGGCCGACGCCGGGCAGCGCTTCCAGCTCCTCGCGGGTTTGTGGCACTTCACCGGCGTGACGCTCGACCAGCAAGCGGCAGGTTTCGATCACGTTTTTCGCTTTGCTGTTGTACAGGCCGATGGTCTTGATGTACTCCGACAATCCCTCCACACCCAGGGCATGGATCGCCGCCGGGGTATTGGCGACCGGGAACAGCCTGGCTGTGGCCTTGTTGACGCCGACATCGGTCGACTGCGCCGAGAGAATCACGGCAATCAACAATTCGAACGGTGAGGAATAGGCCAGCTCGGTCTTGGGCTCCGGGTTGTCCTCGTGCAGTCTGCGGAAAATTTCCAGACGTTTTGCGGCATTCATGGGCAGTGCGTTTCCTCGAAGGCAATCATTGTGTGGGCGTGGGGTGCCAGGCTTGCCAGGCGGCGATCAGCAGTCCGAGTAGAATGAACCCACCAGGGACCAATGTGGTCAGGCGCAGGCCGCCATCAGCCATCAGCACCCAGCCTTGCCAGTCGGCTTGCGTTGCGCCGATCAGCCACGATAGGTGATTTGCGAGTGTCCCATTGCCGATGAGTTCGCGCAGCAGGCCCAGCGTAATCATCAGTGTGGCAAACAGGCCATTGAGTCGCAGGCGTTGGCGCCAACCGTTCTGAAAGAACCCGGTGTGCTCCAGTACGACGCATTGCAAGGCGATCAAGGCGCCATAAAACCCCAGATGCTGCTGCCATTGCAGCGACCAGGCCTGTGCCATGAGTTCCGCGCAACTGGTGAGCGTGGCCGCCAACAGCAGGCTGGCCAGCAAGCGGGTCGCCGGGACCAGTTGCGATCGCAGGGCACCCATGGCCAGGCTGAACAACTGGGTCACCACCACGAACATCAGGCACAGGCCAAGGGCACTCACCAGTGAGTGGGTGGCGCCGATCAGCGGCGTCAGCATCAAGGCGTTGCGCAGAGTCGATGAATTATCCATGGGCAGGGTTTCCGAGCAGTTGTTGCCGGTGTTCATCGAAGTAGCGCAAGGCATCGTGGACGGCATTGATCACCGCTCTTGAGGTGATGGTAGCGCCAGCAATCTGATCGAACTGCCCCTGATCCTTTTTCAGCGCCCAGCCACTGTCGCCCGGTTCTGTTCGAGACTTGCCGGAAAAAACCTGAAGCCAGGCATTGGGCCAGTCGGCGATCCGTGCACCCAGTCCTGGTGTTTCCGACTGTTTGAGGGTTTTGACGCCCAGCAACCGGCCATTGGTGTCGATAGCGATCATCAGATCGATGGCACTGGCGTAGCCAAGGGTTTGACTGCGCAGCAACACTGCGACGGGTTGATCGGCCTTGGTCGCCAGATAACCACCGAGCAAGGTGCTGTTGGCCAGAGCGTTTGATTCGATCGTGATGGGGCGTTCGAGTGGTTGATTGTCGTAGCTGTCTGAGGCGATCAGGTCTAGCAGGTTGCGGCTGTCGATCAGGCGTTGTTCGGCTGCAATGCGCGGCGCGCTGCCGAGCTGCACGAAGTACGTCATGCCAAGGCCAAGTGCGGCCAAAAGCACCAGAAGCGCGATGCTTGATGTCCGGCTCATGGCGCCTCCGGCTGTTGTCTGGCCACCACGAATCGCTCCAGCGCCGGTACGCACAGGTTCATCAACAGCACGGCAAAGGCGATGCCGTCAGGATACCCGCCCCAGGTGCGAATCAGATAAGTCAGGAGCCCGACGCCGACGCCGAACAGCAGTCGCGCGCCAGGGCTTCTGGCGCCGGACACGGGTTCGGTGATGATGAAGAACGCCCCCAACATGGTCGCGCCGGTCAGCAGGTGAAACAACGGCGAGCCATGGGAGTCGGAGCCCGACCCGTTCCAGCACAGCAGGCTGATGATGAACAGGCTGGCCAGCATACCGACCGGTGCATGCCAGCTGATCACCCTTCGTTGCAGGAGAAACATTCCGCCCGCCAGAAACGCCAGGTTCACCCATTCCACCCCCTGGCCGCCGAAGTGGCCGAATGCCGGGTTGCCGGCAAACAGTTCATCCATGGTCAGGCTTTTGTTGATCCGCAGACTGTCCAGCGCCGTGGCCTGAACCCACGCATCCGGCGCGTTGCCGACACCGAACACTTGCTGCAAGCCACTGAGCAGATCCATGCCATGGGACGATGGCCAATGGGTCATGGGTTGGGGAAAGGTCACCAGCACCAAGGCAAAGCCGAGCATCGCCGGGTTGAAGGGGTTCGAACCGACGCCGCCATACAGGTGCTTGCCGAAAATCATCGCAAAAGCAGCTGCACTGAGGGGCAGCCACCATGGGCAGTAAGGCGGCAGCGCCAGAGCCAGCAATGTGGCACTGACCAATGCGCTACCGTCACTCAAGGTCGGCCTCAACGGTCGCTTACGCCATTGCACGACGCTGGCCTCAATGACCAGGGCTGCAGTGGCTGCCAGAGCCAGATTGATCAACACCCCCCAGCCGTACAGCCAGAACGCCGCCAGCATTCCCGGCAGCGTGGCCAGCAGCACCAGTTTCATCGCCTGTTGCAGGCGAACATCAACCGCTTCAAGGGCCGGCATGGGCGTCCACCTGGCGTTCGGCTTCGCCGAGTGCGCGCTCCAGGGCTTCGATGTGTTCCGCCGGTGCTTCGTTGGCCTGAGCCTTCTTGAGTTCGGCGCGGCGCATGGCCAACTGGATCTTGGCCCGTTTCAAATCGGCATCATTTGACGACACGGCTGTGACCGTCGGCGCGGGAGCGGGTGGGGCGGCGCTTTCCATTTGCGCCAGGTTTTGTTCGGCGGCTTCAAACTGTTGTTGCAGGACGATCAACTGCGATTGCTGTTCGAAGGTCGGCGGATGCCCGAAGGCTTTCAGCGATTTGTGCAGTTGCGCGCGACTCATCGCCACATCGATTTTGGCCTTTTTCAGCGCGGCATCGGCATTGGCGGCTTTCTGGGCGCGGACGCGCTCAAGGGCGGCCTGCACCGGGTCGGCGGTCGCCGCGGTAGGCTGTGCGGCACGCTGTCGGGCCTGGCGCTCGGCGATTTTCTGTTGCTCCTCGCGCTGCAAGCGGGCATTGCGCTGCTCGAAACGGCGCCGTGCGTGGTCGCGCTTGAGGGTGCGGGCCTGCCGCGCCTGTGGTGTGAGGGCCAGGCCGCCGACAACGGGCAGTACCGTGTCCGGTGGCAGCGGGCGCATTTCGATGCAGTCCACCGGGCACGGTGCCACGCAGAGATCACAACCGGTGCACTCATCAATGATCACCGTGTGCATCAGTTTGGCTGCGCCGACGATGGCATCGACCGGGCAGGCCTGAATGCACTTGGTGCAACCAATACACTCGGCTTCGCGGATATAGGCGATCTGTGCAGGTGCCGAGCCGCGAGTGATGTCCAGCTCCAGCACCGGCACCTTCAGCAACTCAGCCAGGGCCGCGATGGTTTCGTTGCCGCCGGGCGGGCACTTGTTGATCGGCTCACCGCTGGCGATGCCCTCGGCGTATGGCTTGCACCCGGGGTGGCCGCACTTGCCGCATTGGGTTTGCGGCAAGAGTGCGTCGATGAGTTGAATCAGACTCATGTTTTGATCAGTCCGCTGAATCCGAGAAAGGCCACTGCGATCAGACCGGCACCGATCAGGTCGATCGGCAAGCCGCGAAAGGGCAGGGGAACATCGCTGTCGGCCGTGCGTTCACGCAAATCAGTGAACAGGCTCAACACCAGCCAGAAGCCCAGCCCTGCACCGAGGCTCAAGGCTGTGGCGTGAAAGAAGCCCTTGTCATCCTGAGCGTTGAGCAAGGCCACGCCGAGCACGCCGGCATTGCCCAGCAGCAATGGCCAGAGGCCTTCGAACGACAGTGTCGAAAACACCCGCGCCAGTAGCTTCAGCAACGGGGCGATCAGCAGCACGCTCAATGGCAGAAACACAAACAGGCGCAGCGCAGTCAATTGCAGCGGTACCAGCAGCCAGTGGTAAAGCGCATAGCCGAGCATGCCCACGAGCAGCATCAGGCATGTCGTCGCAATGCCCAAGGCATGGACCTGACGGCGCTGGCCAGCCAACAGCGGATCGACGGCCAACGGCCAGTACAACACGAGGTTGTTGATCAGGGCGGCGCTGATAAGCGTAAGCAGGATTTCGGTCATTGATCGTGCCGGCAGTTTTGTAGGAGCGAGCTTGCTCGCGATGGACTCAAGAGCGCTGCGTTCAATCTATGGACACGCATAATCGTTAACGACCATCGCGAGCGAGCTCGCTCCTACAGGAGATGCTCTAAAAAGAGTAGGCATTATCCGGCAAGGCGGGAGGGGGGGCCAGACATGAAAATCCCACAGCCGCACCAGGCACGACTATGGGATCGATTTGCCGCAGGCCTTACTTGATGCGCTGACCCGGCTTGGCGCCGCTGTCAGGGCTGAGCAAGTAGATTTCTTCCCCGCCAGGACCGGCGGCCATCACCATGCCTTCGGAGATGCCGAACTTCATTTTCCGTGGCTTGAGGTTGGCGATCATCATGGTCAGGCGACCATTGAGCTTGGACGGATCCGGGTAGGCGCTCTTGATTCCCGAGAACACGTTGCGTTGCTCGTCACCGATGTCCAGGGTCAGGCGCAACAGCTTGTCTGCGCCTTCCACGTGTTCGGCCTTGACGATCAGCGCGACGCGCAAATCGACCGCCGCAAAGGTGTCGAACTCGATTTCCGGCGACAGCGGATCCTTGGCCAGTTCACCGTTGCCGGCAGGTACGGTTTCGCCAGTGTCGGTCTGGCTGGCGGTCAGGTCTTCTTTCGAAGCGTCGGTCATGGCTTGCACTTTGACCGGGTCGATACGGGTCATCAGCGGCTTGAACTCGTTCAACTGGTGGTTGCCGAGCAAGGTCGCGTGGTCGTTCCAGGTCAGCGGCGCGACGTTCAGGAACGCCTCGGCGTCAGCAGCCAGCAATGGCAGGACGGGTTTGAGGAAGATCACCAACTGGCGGAACAGGTTGACGCCGGTGGCGCAGATGGCCTGGACTTCATCCTGCTTGCCTTCCTGTTTGTTCAACGACCACGGCGCCTTGTCGGCGATCCAGGCGTTGGCGCGGTCGGCCAAGCCCATGATCTCGCGCATGGCGCGGGCAAAGTCGCGGGCTTCATAGGCGTCGGCGATGCCTGGCGCGGCGGCCAGGAAGGCTTCGGTCAGCTCGGGCGCGGCGTTGACGTCCACCATCACACCGGCATTGCCTTTGTGGATGAAACCGGCGCAACGGCTGGCGATATTGACGACTTTGCCCACCAGGTCGGAGTTGACCTTCTGCACGAAGTCTTCGAGGTTCAGGTCGAGGTCATCGACGCCACGGCCCAGCTTGGCGGCGTAGTAGTAGCGCAAGTATTCCGGCGACAGGTGATCCAGGTAAGTGCGGGCCTTGATGAACGTGCCGCGGGACTTGGACATTTTCTGGCCGTTGACGGTCAGGTAGCCGTGCACGTTGATCCCGGTCGGCTTGCGGTAGCCGGCGCCTTCGAGCATGGCTGGCCAGAACAGGGCGTGGAAATTGACGATGTCCTTGCCGATGAAGTGGTACAGCTCGGCGGTGGAGTCCTTGCCCCAGAACGCATCGAAGTCCAGCTCCGGCGTGCGGTTACACAGGTTCTTGAAGCTCGCCATGTAGCCGATCGGCGCATCCAGCCACACGTAGAAGTACTTGCCCGGCTCGTCGGGGATCTCGAAGCCGAAATACGGCGCATCGCGGGAGATATCCCACTGTTGCAGGCCGGCATCCAGCCATTCGGCGATCTTGTTGGCGACGGCGTCCTGCAGGGTGCCGCTGCGGGTCCAGGTTTGCAGCATTGCCTGGAAGTCCGGCAGCTTGAAGAAGAAGTGCTGGGAATCCTTGAGCACCGGAGTGGCACCGGAGATCGCCGACTTCGGATCTTTCAGGTCGGTTGGCGCGTAGGTCGCGCCGCATTTTTCGCAGTTGTCGCCGTACTGGTCTTCGGTGCCGCATTTCGGGCAGGTGCCCTTGATGAAGCGGTCGGCCAGGAACATTTTCTTTTCCGGGTCGAAATACTGGGTGATCGAGCGCGTGGCGATGTGCCCGGCGTCACGCAGCTTCAGGTAGATCTGGCTCGACAGCTCACGGTTTTCTTCGGCGTGAGTGGAGTGGAAGTTGTCGAAGTCCACCAGGAACTCGGCAAAGTCGGCGCTGTGTTCAGCCTGGACGTTGGCGATCAGTTGTTCCGGGGTGATGCCTTCTTTTTCCGCGCGCAGCATGATCGCCGAACCATGGGCGTCGTCAGCGCAGACATAGATGCATTGATTGCCGCGGTGCTTCTGGAAGCGCACCCACATATCGGTCTGGATGTATTCCAGCATATGGCCGAGGTGAATCGAACCATTGGCATAGGGCAGGGCGCTGGTGACGAGGATCTTGCGTGGCTCGGACATGGGGCTCGGCTACTTGATGAAACGGAGGTCGGCCACTATAAAGCGCCGGCGCATATTTTTCACCCCCGCGACCCGCATCCACGGTCCCCGTAGCAGCTGGCGAAGCCTGCGTTCGGCTGCGCAGCAGTCGTAAAACCAGGCGCCACGGTGTTTCAGGTAACCCGGGTTGTCCGGATTGGCGACTGCTGCGCAGCCGAACGCAGGCTTCGCCAGCTGCTACGGGGCGTCTTGCCACAGGAATTTGTGACATTCTGAAAGCATGCCGCCCAGGCTTTAGAACAGGTACGATATCCGCCTGATTTTCCAGTCTTGCTATCGGAGTTGCCCATGAGCGCCGTCAATCGCGCAGCGGTGGAAGCCGTCCTTCGCCAATACACCGACCCTTACCTGAACCAGGACCCGGTCAGCGCCGGGTGCGTGCGCAACATCGACATCCAGGGTGACCGCGTCAGCGTTCAGCTTGAACTGGGTTATGCCGCCGGTCTGTTCAAGAGTGGCTGGGCGCAGATGCTGGAAATGGCCATTCAAGGTCTGGATGGCGTGGCCAGTGCCCGAGTCGAGATCACCAGTGTGATCGCCGCGCACAAGGCCCAGGCGCAGATTCCGGGGCTGGCCAACGTCAAGAACGTGGTGGCCGTGGCGTCCGGCAAGGGCGGCGTGGGCAAATCCACCACGGCGGCCAACCTGGCCCTGGCCCTGGCCCGCGAAGGCGCCAAGGTCGGGATTCTTGATGCGGATATCTATGGCCCGAGCCAGGGCATCATGTTCGGCATCCCGGAGCGCACCCGTCCCGAGGTCAAGGATCAGAAATGGTTCGTGCCGCTCAAGTCCCATGGTGTCGAAGTGATGTCCATGGCGTTCCTCACCGATGACAACACGCCGATGGTCTGGCGTGGTCCGATGGTCTCCGGTGCCTTGCTGCAACTGGTGACCCAAACCGCGTGGGGCGACCTGGACTACCTGGTCATCGACATGCCGCCAGGCACCGGTGACATCCAGCTGACCCTGGCGCAGAAAGTGCCGGTGGCCGGTGCGGTCATCGTGACCACCCCGCAGGACCTGGCATTGCTCGACGCGCGCAAGGGCGTGGAAATGTTCCGCAAGGTCAACATTCCGGTGCTGGGCGTGGTGGAGAACATGGCCGTGCACATCTGCTCCAACTGCGGGCATGCCGAGCATCTGTTCGGTGAGGGCGGTGGCGTGAAACTGGCCAACCAGTATGGCGTCGAGTTGCTGGCCTCGTTGCCGCTGTCGATGGTCATCCGCGAACAGGCCGATGGCGGCAAGCCCACGGTGATCGCCGAGCCTGACAGCCAGATCGCCATGGTCTACCAGGAACTGGCCCGCCATGTCGGTGCACGGATTGTGTTGCAGGAAGCTTTGACGCCGGCGATGCCGAACATCAGCATCAGCGACGATTAAGACCTGTAGCAGCTGCCGAGGCACGAGGCTGCGTTGCGTGTCCGCAGGACCGCCTCCGGGGCCGCTGCGCAGCCCGACGCAGCCTCGTGCCTCGGCAGCTGCTACAAGGGTTTTGGGTTGGGTTTAGAGGCGCAACCCGCCATCCATTTCCAGAATCCGGCCGGTGTAGTAGTCGTTTTCGAAGATGTAAGCCGCCGAATGGGCGATCTCATCCGGCTTGCCCATGCGCTTGAGCGGGATCCCGGAGGTCATCTTCTCCAGCGCTTCAGGCTTCATGCCCAGCGTCATTTCGGTTTCGATGAAGCCCGGTGCAATGCCAGCGACACGAATGCCGTAGCGCGCCAGTTCCTTGGCCCAGGTCACGGTCGCCGCCGCAACGCCGGCCTTGGCGGCGGAGTAGTTGGTCTGACCGACGTTGCCGGCGCGGGAAATCGACGAGATATTGATGATCGCGCCGGTGTTTTTCAGCTCGACCATTTTCGCCGCGACTTCACGGGTGCACAGGAACACGCCGGTCAGGTTGACGTCGATGACCGCCTGCCACTGGGCCAGACTCATCTTGGTCATTTCGCCATCCTTGACCTTGAGCAGCAGACCGTCGCGCAGGATCCCGGCGTTGTTGATAAGGCCATGGATCGCACCGAAGTCTTCAGCGACCCGGGCAACCATGTGGGTCACTTGCTCTTCGTTGGCCACGTTGCACAGGTAGGCACGGGCTTCTACGCCGTTGGCCTTGCACGCCGCTACGGCGGCGTCGAGTTTTTCCTGGTTCAGGTCTACCAGCGCGAGTTTCGCGCCCTTGCTGGCGAGATACTCGGCCATGGAACGGCCTAAACCCTGGCAACCGCCAGTGATAATGATTACTTTGTCAGTGAGTTGCATTCGCATGCCCCCGGCAGCAGGTCTGAGTGGTTTCCTTGTAGAGAGCCTCTCGATCTGCGCCTGACGTGGTCCGGCTGCACATGAGAACTGCCCCGATGGCGTGCTGGAACTTTCACCAGCAGCTCGTCCGTTTTTATGACGGATTCTATTTAAGGAGTCATAAATTGAGCGTTGAAGCGGCTAAGCATGCACGAGAATTGCTTCTCAAGGAATACCGTGGGGTGCTCTCGACGCACTCCAAATCGATGCCCGGTTTTCCGTTCGGCTCCGTGGTTCCTTATTGTCTGGACGAGCTGGGCCGGCCGCTGATCCTGATCAGCCGTATCGCCCAGCACACTCATAATCTGCAAAAAGATCCGAAGTGCTCGCTCTTTGTCGGCGAGCGTGGCGCCGAAGATGTTCAAGCCGTTGGTCGGCTGACTTACCTGGCGCAAGCGCAGCAGCTCGAAGACGAGGCCGCCATCGAGGCCGCCTCCGAGCGTTATTACCGCTACTTCCCGGAGTCGCAGGGTTATCACAAGGCCCACGATTTCGATTTCTGGGTGCTCAAGCCAGTACGCCACCGTTACATCGGCGGTTTTGGGGCGATTCACTGGGTCAACGACCTGACCCTGGCCAACCCGTTCGCCGGCAAGGCTGAGGTGAGCATGGTCGAGCACATGAACGCCGATCACGCCAAGGCCATCGCCCATTACGTCGATTTGGCCGGGCTGCCGAAAAACGTGCCGGCGCAAATGGCTGGTATCGATGCCGAAGGCATGCACCTGCGGATCGGTCAAAGCCTGTATTGGTTGCCGTTTCAAGCGCCTTGTAATACGCCGACACAAGTCCGGGAAGCCTTGGTTTCTCTGGCCCACGCCGATCATTGGCCGAAAAATGAAGTGGCCGACGCTTGAATTCACGAAACGGCGACGTCATCTAAGGTGAACTGGCAAGGCATTCTTGCGTTGAGGAACCATTTGATGCGCCCTTTTTTGTTGCTCTTTCTGCTGTTCCCGGTGTTGGAGCTGTTCGTATTCGTCAAGGTGGCAGGGTCTATCGGGTTTTTCCCGGCCCTGCTGCTGATCATTCTCGGCTCGATGTTCGGCGTGTTCGTGCTGCGCATCGCCGGTCTGGCCACGGCCCTGCGTGCCCGTGAAAGCCTGAGCCGCGGTGAATTGCCGGCCCAGACCATGCTCGAAGGCCTGATGCTGGCATTGGCCGGTGGCCTGTTGATTCTTCCGGGTTTCATCAGCGATGTGGTCGGCCTGTTCATGCTGCTGCCGTTCAGTCGCCGTCTGCTGGCGGGTAAAATGCGTCAGCGTGCCGAAGAGCAGGCCATGCGTCAGCGAGCGTTCGCCGACGACCTGCAAGCACGCGGCGGTCCTGCCCCGCGCGAGCCACTGGGTCGTGAACCGACCGTGATCGAAGGCGAGTTCGAACATCGCGATACCAAGTAAAACGCACATCCACACGGCACCTTCGGGTGCCGTGTTCGTTTGCGGGGCATCGACCTGAAAATTTTTTCATCGCCGCCCTTGTAATAAGCTTATGCGCCCTTATGTAACGGTCACCGCAAGGTTTCTGGCGAACACGCCAGACAGACTTCCGCGGTTCGCTTGACGAGCCGCAACCGGCGCCGCCGGACTTTGTTAAACCCGCCGGGACTACACCGGCCGATGAAAACCACAATTAGGAGAGATCGACAATGAAGCTTCGTCCTCTGCATGACCGCGTCGTCATCCGTCGCAGCGAAGAAGAAAAGAAAACCGCTGGCGGTATCGTCCTGCCAGGTTCGGCTGCTGAAAAAGCCAACAGCGGCGAAATCCTCGCTGTAGGCACCGGCCGCGTACTGGAAAACGGTGAAGTGCGTGCACTGTCCGTAAAAGTGGGCGACAAGGTTGTGTTCGGTCCTTACTCCGGCAGCAACACTGTGAAAGTCGACGGCGAAGACCTGCTGGTAATGAGCGAGAACGAAATCCTCGCTGTTATCGAAGGCTGATACCCCCGTTCATTTTCCGCTACTACAAAGTATTTAAGGAATATCGATCATGGCTGCTAAAGAAGTTCTGTTTGGCGATTCCGCCCGCAAGAAAATGCTCAAAGGCGTCAACGTCCTGGCTGACGCGGTAAAAGCGACCCTGGGCCCGAAAGGCCGTAACGTGATCATCGAGAAGAGCTTCGGCGCTCCGACCATCACCAAGGACGGCGTTTCCGTCGCCAAAGAAATCGAACTGGAAGACCGTTTCGAAAACATGGGCGCGCAGCTGGTCAAAGACGTTGCCTCCCGTGCCAACGATGACGCTGGTGACGGTACTACCACCGCTACCGTTCTGGCTCAGTCGATCGTCAACGAAGGCCTGAAAGCCGTCGCTGCCGGCATGAACCCGATGGACCTCAAGCGCGGTATCGACAAGGCGACCATCGCCATCGTCAAAGAGCTGAAAAACCTGTCCAAGCCATGCGCTGACACCAAGGCAATCGCTCAGGTTGGTACCATCTCGGCCAACTCCGACAACTCCATCGGCGACATCATTGCCGAAGCCATGGAAAAAGTCGGTAAAGAAGGCGTGATCACCGTTGAAGAAGGCTCGGGCCTGGAAAACGAACTGTCGGTTGTTGAAGGCATGCAGTTCGACCGTGGTTACCTGTCCCCGTACTTCGTCAACAAGCCAGAGACCATGGTCGCTGAGCTGGACGGCCCGCTGATCCTGCTGGTCGACAAAAAGATCTCGAACATCCGCGAAATGCTGCCAGTGCTGGAAGCCGTTGCCAAAGCCGGCCGCCCACTGCTGATCGTGGCCGAAGACGTTGAAGGCGAAGCCCTGGCGACTCTGGTTGTGAACAACATGCGTGGCATCGTCAAAGTCGCAGCCGTCAAGGCTCCAGGCTTCGGCGACCGTCGCAAGGCCATGCTGCAGGACATCGCCGTTCTGACCGGCGGTACCGTTATCTCCGAAGAGATCGGCCTGAGCCTGGAAAGCGCAACCCTGGAAAACCTGGGCAGCGCCAAGCGCGTGACCCTGTCCAAGGAAAACACCATCATCGTTGACGGTGCTGGCGTACACGGCGACATCGAAGCACGCATCACTCAGATCCGTGCCCAGGTTGCCGAAACTTCCTCGGACTACGACCGTGAAAAACTGCAAGAGCGTCTGGCCAAGCTGTCCGGCGGCGTTGCAGTGATCAAGGTTGGCGCTGGTTCCGAAGTAGAAATGAAAGAGAAGAAAGCCCGCGTTGAAGACGCCCTGCACGCTACCCGTGCTGCCGTTGAAGAAGGCGTGGTACCTGGCGGTGGCGTTGCGCTGATCCGCGCTCTGCAAACCCTGAACGATCTGAAAGGCGACAACGCTGATCAGGACGTAGGTATCGCTGTTCTGCGCCGTGCCGTTGAAGCACCGCTGCGTCAGATCGCTGCCAACAGCGGTGACGAGCCAAGCGTTGTGGTCAACGAAGTCAAGAACGGCAAAGGTAACTTCGGTTACAACGCTGCGACTGGCGAATATGGCGACATGATCGAAATGGGCATCCTGGACCCAACCAAGGTCACCCGTTCCGCGCTGCAAGCTGCATCGTCGATCGGCGGTCTGATCCTGACCACCGAAGCCGCTGTTGCTGATGCACCGAAGAAAGACGGCGGTGCTGGCGGCGGTATGCCAGACATGGGCGGTATGGGCGGCATGGGCGGCATGATGTAAGCCAGCCTTACCCCTGTACGAAAAAACCCCGCCTGCGAAAGCAGGCGGGGTTTTTTTTTGCCCGGACTTCAATGTTCACATCGATCCATTGTGGGAGCGGGCTTGCTCGCGAAGACCGGGTGTCAGTCACCCATTAAGTTGTCTGAACCACCGCCTTCGCGAGCAAGCCCGCTCCCACAGGGAGTTGCGTAAATCCTGTGGGAGTGTGGCTTGCCCGCGATGGCGTCAGGTCAGGCGCTGACCGGTCCTGCATTCACCTCGCGATCAGCCTTCAACGCCGGTCGATACAGAACGTAGTAATACGAGCCCAAGCAAATCAGCCAGCAGAACACCGCCGTCCACACGTTGTGCGAGAAGAAGTGCGCGCCCTGCATCATCCGCCCGATGGAGAACACCGAGCCGAGGGCGAAGGCAAAGACAAACGCTGCACGAGCCATGCGCGGGCGACGGTCACGCAATACGAAAAACAGGGCAAACAGAGTGAAGCCGGTGGCCGCATGGCCGCCGGGCCAGCAACGTCCCGGTTTATCAGTGTGCGGGCGAGGGCTCAACAGTTCGCTGTACGTTTCGTGACCGCCAAATTGCTCAAGGCTCCATGGGCATTGCACCGCGGTCACTGCTTTCATCGGCGTGACAAAGGAGGTCGCCAGGCCCAGGGACAGCACCAGGCAACCCAGTTCGCGCTTGAGCGGTTTGAGCCTGGCCATGAAGAACGAAGCGATGTAGCCGAAGATGGCGAACACCGAAAATGCAATGACGACCTGCTTGGCGCGGGTATGCAGGATGTTTTCCAGGAAGTAACTGTGCCGTCCGATGAAGTCACCCGCGACCGGGTCGTAGAACAGCTTGGCAAGGTCCATGTCCAGTGAGGTCAGTTCGAGCAACACCAGAATGATCGCCGCAACGGCGGGAACGCCCAGGCACACCCAGAAGTTGAGCGGGCGAGGGGCAGGGCGGACAGCGGTTGATGACATGGTGGATCCTGAACAAAGGAAAAAGCCCCGGGGCATCAGCCCGGGGCGATTCGGTTAACGTTCGCCGACTTGACCGGCACCCTCCTTGGGCGCCTTCCAGCCAAGCAGCTGTTGCTTGAAGCCATAACTGGCGGTTTGGTAATAGGTGATGGCGCGGGTGATCAGCGGGTCATCGGCAGTGGACCGGGACTCGCGACTTTCAGTCAGCGCTGCATCGTGACGACGCAATCCCTGGCGAGGGCTCAAAATCGCCAGGTCCTTGCCGTCGAACAACCCCAGGTGCTGGTAGTTGCCGACCACGACGCGTGGCGGCAGCGGGTTGTCCTGCAACAGGTTACGGCCAAAGAACGTCGATTCATAATCGAGATTGAGCAACCCGAGCAACGTCGGCGCGAGGTCGATCTGGCTGGCCAATTGTGCAGTTTCCCGTGCTTCGATCAGCTTCGGTGCATAGATGAACAGCGGAATCTGATAGTTGGCGATGGGCAAGTCTTCCTTACCGGCGCTGCCTGCGGTGTGGTCGGCGACAAAGATGAAGATTGTATTGTCAAACCAGGGTTTTTGGCGCGCCTGATCGAGAAAATGACCGATGGCGTAGTCGGTGTATTTCACTGCGCCGTCACGGCCGTTGCCGGACTTGATGTCGATCCGGTTGTCCGGATAGGTATAGGGGCGGTGGTTGGACGTCGTCATCAGCTGCAGCAGGAATGGCTGCTGCTTGGCATAGTCGGTATCCGCAAGTTTCAGTGTCTGATTGTAGAGATCCTCGTCTGCCATGCCCCAGGCATTCTTGAAGTGAATCTCTGACTCCTCGACGCTGCTCTGGTCCACGACGCGGTAGCCGTTGCCGCTGAAGAACGCATTCATGTTGTCGAAGTAACCGCGGCCGCCGTAAACAAACACGCTGTCGTAGCCCACGGCGTTAAGTTGCTGACCAAGGCTGGCAAAGCCGCTTTCGCGACCCACGCGCTTGACGATCGAGCGACCGGGGGTCGGTGGAATCGCCAGGGTGATGGCTTCCAGGCCGCGGTCGGTGCGGGTGCCGGTGGCGTAGAAGTTATTGAAATACAGGCTCTGCTTGCGCAAGGCATCAAGGTTGGGGGTCAGGTTGCGGGTGTCGCCGTTGCTACCCATGTACTTGGCGCTGAAACTTTCAATGGTGACCAGCACGATGTTGGGCTTGCGCAGCGTGCCCGGGTTATCGATTTGCCGGCGGATGTCCTGCGGGTCCTGGCCAACGAAGCGGGCATTGGGCTCGGCAAGTTCGGCGCGAATCTGTTGGGCAACCACGGCCGCCGGCAAAGTGCTGTAGAACTGCGGGTAGTCCAGTTCGTTGTTACGGAACGCGGCGAAGAACTGGTAGGGACCATTGCTCGCCAGTTCGTTCTGATAGGCGTTGCCACCCTGGGCACGCGGGGCATCCTGGCTGAGCAATTGCAGGCTCAGGCCGGCGACGATCAACAAACCGAGTGCATTGAGCAGGCGGCCACGAAACGGCGGCAACGGCGCATCAAGTGCAGCGTTGAAAGCTTTACGCAATACAAGACTCAGGACCACGGCCAGCACGGCGAGGATGCTCAGCAGCGTGCCGATCGGGTATGACTCCAACAGGTTGTTCAGTACTTCATCGGAATACACCAGGTAGTCGACGGCAATGAAGTTGAAGCGAACGCCGAATTCATCCCAGAACAGCCATTCGGCCACCGAGGTGAACAGCATCGCGAACAGACTGACGGTCAGCAGACCTTGCAGAAACCAGCGGTGCCCGCGACTGCGCCACAAGGCCGGCGGGCACAGCAACAGGTAGAGGCCCATGGGCAGCGCTGCGTAAGCGATAAAGCCCAGGTCGTAAAGCAGGCCGATGCCGAATACCGACAGGAAGCCGCTTCCGGCCTCATCCAGATGCGTGAGGAGCAGGACTGTTCGAGTCAGAAAGAATATTGCCAGCCAGGTGCCGCTGATCAGCAGCAAAAAGCGCACCGGGGCCGTCTTCAAATAGTCCATTTTCTATATTCCTTATTATCAATCGCGTGACAGTCTTCACTGCCCACTGTAGGTAGCGTGTGAATCGATAGTGAAAAACTTGTCAATCATACCTTTTGGTTGAGCGAATTGATCTACGCACAGCCTTCCCCTAGCCGTGAGCCACACTTGGCCTTAAGCTGCGCGGGCCACGACGGCCGTTACTGTGGACGGAGAGATACCCATGCGAATTCTATTGGTTGAAGACAACCGCGATATCCTGGCCAACCTGGCCGATTACCTGGGGCTCAAAGGCTATACCGTGGATTGCGCGCAGGATGGTCTGTCTGGCCTGCATCTGGCGGCCACCGAGCACTACGATTTGATCGTGCTCGATATCATGCTGCCCGGCATTGATGGCTACACCCTGTGCAAACGCCTGCGCGAGGATGCCCGCCGCGAAACGCCGGTGATCATGCTCACGGCCCGCGATCAACTGGATGACCGTCTGCAAGGCTTCAAGTCCGGCGCCGATGACTACCTGATCAAACCGTTCGCCCTGTCCGAGCTGGCGGCGCGTATCGAAGCGGTCATGCGCCGAACCCAGGGCGGCGGGCGGCGGACCTTGCAGGTCGGCGACCTGAGCTATGACCTCGACACCCTGGAAGTCACTCGTGAAGGCCGGTTGCTGAAACTCAACCCGGTCGGCCTGAAGTTGCTGGCCGTGTTGATGCAGAAAAGCCCTCATGTGCTGCGCCGTGAAATTCTTGAAGAGGCCCTGTGGGGCGATGACTGTCCGGATAGCGACAGCCTGCGCAGCCATGTCCACCAACTGCGCCAGGTGATCGACAAGCCGTTCGCCAAGCCATTGCTGCAAACCGTACACGGTGTGGGGTATCGCTTGGCTGAGGGCCGTGATGGAGTTTAAGCAGAGCCTTGCTCAACGAATCATCATTGCCTTTGCGCTGATGAGCGCACTGGTGGCGGGTGCCTTTGCCATGGGCATCGTGGCGACCGTGCACCTGGTGGAAGAAAAACTGATTTCCGCAGGCCTGGGCGGCGATTTGCAGCGCCTGTTGTTGATGGACAATGTCATGGACTGGAGCCATCGTCCCGAACCGGACCAATTGTTCTACTTCAGCAACGGGCCAGGTGATTTCAGGTTGCCCAAGGATTTGCGCCATCTGGAGCCGGGTTTCCACGAAGTGTTCCGTGAAAACCTGTCGTACCACGCCATGGTCGAAATCGTCGACGGCCGACGTTACGTGTTGTTGCAGGACCAGAGCGACTTCGAAGAGCGTGAGCGGGTGCTGTTTGCCGTGGTGCTGGTGGGTTTCGTACTTAGCCTGGCGCTGGCGGTGTTTCTCGGCTGGGTCCTGGCACGCAAGGTCATGGCGCCGGTGGTGCGGCTGGCCCGCCAGGTGCGCCATCGCGATCAACTGCTCGGCCTGGCCCCCCCTTTGGCCCCGGACTATGCCGCCGACGAAGTGGGCGAGTTGGCCGTGGCCTTCGACGCCACCCTCGGGCGCTTGCGTCAGGCCTTGACCCGCGAGCGGTTGTTCACCAGCGACGTCAGCCACGAATTGCGTACCCCCCTGATGATATTGGCCAGTTCCTGCGAGTTGTTGCTGGAAAACCCCGGTATCGATCAGCGCGGCCGTGCCCAGGTCGAGCGCATCGCCCGGGCATGTGAAGAAATGCGTGAGCTGGTGCAAACCTTCCTGATGCTGGCCCGTGCCCAGCGCGAAGATGCCAGCATGTCGCCGCAGCAGTCCCTGGGCCAGGTGGCCGAGGACCTGCTCGGTCTGTGGCGCGAGCCCATTGAAAGCAAAGGGTTGAAGCTGATCTTCGAACCGGGCGAGCCTGAGGCCAAGGGCTACAATGCAACGCTGCTGCACGCGGTGATGGGGAACTTGCTGCGCAATGCCTTGCACTACACCGAACAGGGCTTCATCCGCCTGACCCTGACGGGCGCGGGCTTTCTGGTCGAAGACAGTGGTGTGGGCATTCCCGAGGAAAAACGCGAGGCGATGTTCGAACCATTCGTTCGGGGCAGCGAACAGCGCGGGGAGGGTTTGGGCCTGGGGCTTTCACTGGTGCAGCGGATCTGTGAAAACCAGGGCTGGAGCGTCAGCCTGACAACCATGGAGCCTAATGGCTGCCGTTTTCAGGTGGAGTTGTCCCGAACGTGATCAGTTGAGTCAGGCGCCCGGCAGCCCCTGTCAATTATGTAAAACCCTGTAATACTTCAGGGTTTTCTACAATGAAATTTTCACAATCGGATCACCTGTCACCAACACCGCGAAACCTAAGGTAGTTGCTATCAGAAGTTCAGGAGGCCTGATGATGGATGGCCCGATCAAGCTCGATTTTTCCGAAAAATACGACGATCAACACGCGCAACGCTATTTGCGCAAACATCAGGAAGGTTTCGGACGTCGATTGTCCCATTGGCGTGACGAGCAACTGGCGCGCAAGGCACTGGCCCTGGCTGGCGAACCTGGCCTGGTCCTCGACTTGCCGTGCGGTGCAGGGCGTTTCTGGCCCTTGCTGGCGGAAAAAGCCAACCGCGTGATCATCGGTGCTGATAACTCGGAGTCCATGCTGAAGATCGCAACCCAAGCGCAACCGGCCGACGTGGTGAAACGGGTACAACCCTTGCACACTTCTGCATTCGACATTGCCTTGCCAAACAACGCCGTCGACAGCATTTTTTGCATGCGCTTGCTCCACCACATCGGTGAAGCCGAGCATCGCATGACTATTTTGCGCGAATTTGAGCGTGTTTCCCGTGACAGCGTGATCCTGTCGCTGTGGGTTGATGGCAACTTCAAGGCCTGGAAACGCAAGCGTTCGGAGAGAACCCGAGGGCAGAAAGGTTACCAAAACCGGTTTGTGTTACCGGTCGCTACCGTAGAAAAAGAATTTGAGCAGGCGGGTTTCCGCATCCAGGAACAACTGGACTTTTTGCCGCTCTATGCGATGTGGCGAGTTTACGTATTACGCAAGAGGTAACAGGATGGCAGTGCAGTGTGCAGCAGAAACGGAAGTCGCTCCCCAGGACCGCTTCGATTACTTTTGGAATCAGCGCGGTGAATGGGTAGAAGAACCCAACGTCCGTCGCGGAGGGGAAAGCGGCGTTCAACGAGTGATGGGCAGTGATGGTCAGTTGCTCTACGTCAAGCGCCAGACCGGGCATATCCATCGTAGCTGGCAGCACCCTTTCGGCCGACCTACGGTACTGCGCGAGCGTGATGCGCTCACCAGTGTGACCGAACTTGGCGTACGGGTACCGCATATCGTTTTCTGTGGCGCACAGCGCGATCCTGTGCACAAATGGCGTGCCCTGCTGATCACCAAGTCGCTGGATGGCTTCGAGGAAATCGATCACTGGTACGCCGGTGGCGGTCGCGAACGCCATGGTGAAGCCATAAACGACCGAGTGCTCAAGGACCTGGCTGAAAACCTGGCCCGTATGCACAAGGGCCGTTGGCAGCACGGCTGCATGTACGTCAAGCACGTATTTGTTCGTGTGACGGGTGAGGGCGAGTCGGCCAAGGTCGAAGTTGCCCTGATCGATCTGGAGAAAAGCCGACAGCGCTTGACCGCCTATCGCGCTTCTACCCATGACATGAAGCAATTGCGTCGCCACTCGTCGTTCAGCGAGGCAGACTGGAAAAAGCTCGTCTACTTTTATGAGACGGCGTTTGGCAGCGCTATCAAGGGTTTATAGCGATGAAACTCGAAATTGCACGAGGTTTGTTTCTGGTAGGAGCCTTGGCAGTTGCATCAATCGCGATGGCAGCCTGGGAGCAACCACGCCCCCAGGTTCTCAGCTCGATAAGCGCAGAAGAACATTGTCCGTTGCCACGGGTTGCGAAGGCATCCGTGGCCACTCAACCCGATCATGATTTGTTGCTGTTCATGTTCGGACTTTCTCAGGGATTGAGGCCGCACAATTGAACCGATTGAAGCCCAAATGAAAGGCCTCGCTGATGCGCGGCCTTTTTTTTTGCCCTGACTTCCAAACATGCACGATTCAATGTGGGAGCGGGCTTGCTCGCGAAAGCGGTGGGTCATTCAACCAGTAAGTCGACTGATCAATCGCCTTCGCGAGCAAGCCCGCTCCCACAGGTTTTTCTGCGTCAGCGCTTATCGGGTTTGGCCAGCACCGTGTACACGCACGGCAACACGAACAGGGTGAACAACGTGCCGATCGACATGCCCGTCGCGATGACCGTGCCGATGTCGAACCGGCTGACCGCGCCAGCACCGGAGGCGATGATCAATGGCACCATGCCGAACACCATCGCCGCGGTAGTCATCAAGACCGGACGCAGCCGGATGGCCGCTGCTTCCTCTACGGCTTCGCGTGCCGTCAGGCCCTTGTCCTTGCGTAGCTGGTTGGCGAACTCGACGATCAGAATGCCGTGCTTGCTGATCAGCCCGATCAACGTCACCAGCCCGACCTGGGTGTAGATGTTCATGCTCGACCAACCCAGGAACAGCGGAATCAATGCGCCGCAGATAGACAGCGGCACGGTGACCAGGATCACCAGCGGGTCGCGGAAGCTTTCGAACTGGGCCGCCAGCACGAGGAAAATGACCGCCAGTGCCAGGGCAAAGGTGACCCACAGGGCACTGCCTTCCTGAACGTACTGCCTCGATGCGCCAGCGTAGTCGAAGGCAAAACCGGGGGGGGCCTCTTCCCGGGCGATCTGGCGCACGAGGTCGATGGCTTCCCCCATGCTCACCATCGGCACTCCGGACAGGATGGCCGAGTTGAGTTGCTGGAACTGGTTCAGCTGTCGCGGTCGCGCACGGTCGGTGACGGTGATCAGGGTCGACAACGCCAACAGTTCGCCCTGGGTGTTTTTCACGTAGTAATTGTTCAGCCAGTCCGGATTGTCGCGGAACGGCCGCTCGACCTGGGCAATGACCTTATAGCTGCGACCTTCAATGGTGAAACGGTTGATCTCGGCTTCACCCAGCAGAGTCGCCAGGGTTCCTCCCAGATCCTGCATGGAAACCCCCATCTGCGCGGCCTTGGCGCGGTCGATATCCACCACCACTTCCGGCTTGTCGAAGGCCAGGTCAACGTGGACAAAGGCAAACTTGCCGGATTCTTTCGCACGTTTTTTTACCCGGTCGACCACCTGCAGCAGCAATTCGTAATCGTTGGCGGAGTTGATGACGAACTGGAACGGCACCCCTTCGCCGGTACCCGGCAGGGAGGGCAGGTTGAAGCCGAAAATCTGCAACCCCGGGATGCTTCCCAGTTTGGCCTGCACCTCGGGCAGGATCGCCATCTGGGTACGGCTGCGCTGGTTCCATGGCTTGAGCAGGAAACCGCCGATGCCCGATTGCACGCCGTTGAAACCGTTGATCTGGAACGACGAGTAGTACTCGGGAAACGCCTTGAAGATCGAGACGAACTCATCGGTGTAGGTGTTCAGGTAGTCGAGGTTGGTCGGTTGCGGGGCGTTGGCTATCATGAAAATGATGCCCTGGTCCTCATCCGGCGCCAGTTCCGATTTGGTGAATTTGAGAAGGACCGGAATCAGGCACAGCACGATCACGGCGAACACCAGTACCACCGGCCGGGTGTTGAGGGTGCCGTGAAGCATGCTCTGATAGCGGCGCTTGAGGCTTTCGAAAATCACGTCCAGGCGATGGGCCAGGCCACTGGGGTTCTCGTCGTGGCGCAGCAGAAACGCACACATCATCGGCGACAAGGTCAGGGCGACGATGCCGGAAATCACCACCGCGCCGGCCAGGGTCAGGGCGAACTCCTTGAACAGCGCTCCGGTCAGTCCGGTCAGGAAACCGATCGGTGCGTACACCGCCGCCAGGGTGATGGTCATCGAAACCACCGGCATGGCGATTTCCCGGGCGCCTTCAATGGCAGCGTCGAGCGGCGTCTTGCCTTCCTCAATGTGGCGATGAATGTTTTCCACCACCACGATGGCGTCGTCCACCACCAGGCCGATGGCCAATACCATCGCCAGCAGGGTGAGCAGATTGATCGAGTACCCCATCATCTGCATGAAGAACATGACGCCGATCATCGACAGCGGAATGGTCACCACCGGGATCACCACCGACCGCAGGGCGCCGAGGAACAGGAACACCACCACGATCACGATGAGCACCGCTTCGAACAGGGTTTTCACCACTTCGTCGATCGAAGCCTGGATGAACAGGGTGGCGTCGTAGGCGATTTCACCCTTGAGGTTCGGCGGTAGCTGGGCCTCCAGGTCCGGCATGATCTTGCGCACTTCCTTGATCACTTCCAGCGGGTTGGCACCGGGCGTCGCCTTGATGCCGATGTACACCGAAGGGGTGCCACCGAACGAGCTGATGGTGTCGTAGTTCTCCGCGCCCATTTCCACACGCGCCACATCGCGCAGCAATACACGGCTGTCGCCATCGACCTTGAGCGGAATCTCCCCGAAGGCTTCTGCGGACTTGAGTTCGGTATTGGCGTTGATGCTGGTGACCACGTATTCGCCTTTCACCTCGCCGGCGGCCGAGAGGAAGTTGTACTGGCGCACTGCGTTGGTCACATCGCTGGCACTCAGGCCGAAACCCGCCAGCTTCACCGGGTCCAGCCACAGGCGCATGGCAAAGACCTGGTTACCGAGGATCTCGGCTTCAGCCATGCCGGGCAAGGTCGCCAGTTTGGGCTGGATCACCCGTGACAGGTAATCGGTAATCTGCGGGTTGCTCATTTCCTTGCTGAAGAAGCTCATGTACATCAGCACTGACGCATCGGCAGATTGTTTGCTCAGCACCGGGTCTTCAGCGTCCTGGGGCAGCTGGCTCTTGACCTCGTTGGCCTTGGCCAGCAGTTCGGTAAACAGACGGTCGCTATTGGAGCCGACGCGTGCGTAGATCGAGATCACCGAGAAGTTCTGGCGACTGACCGAGGTCATGTAGTCGATGCCCTCGGCGCTGGCCAGGCTTTGCTGCATCGGTTGGGTAATATAGCCCTGGATGGTCTCGGCGTTGGCCCCGGGGTAGGCGGTTGTCACCGTGATCAGGGCGTTTTCCATTTGCGGGTACTGGCGCAGCGGCAGCTTGCCCCAGGCCTGGAAGCCCAGCAGAACAATCAGCAGGCTGACTACGGTAGCGAGAACCGGGCGGCGGATGAACGGGTCGGTAAAAGCCATGGGGATTCCTTGATCAGTCCGCGCTTGGCAGGCTGTTCTGCTCGGCCAGGGTCTTGTCGTTACTGATGGCAATGTGTGCGCCGTTATCCAGTTTGAGCTGGCCGGCGGTCACCACTTTCTCGCCTCTCTGCACGCCTTTGGTGATCATCACTTGCCCGTCGCGGCGTTCGCCGGTTTCGACAAACCGCCGTTCGGCGATCAGCACCGGCAGGCCCTTGTCATCCTTTTCCGGGCTGCCGTCTTCGGCCTTCTTTGGTACGGCCACATACACCGAATTGCCGTAGAGCGTGTAGGTAATCGCGCTTTCCGGCACCACGATGCTCGGCTGCGGGTCAGGCAGGAGCACCTGGAGGCTGGCGAACATGCCTGGCATCAACTTGCCATCGGGATTGGCCAGGGTGGCGCGGACCTGCACGTTACGGGTACTGTTTTCGACTTTAGGGTTGATTGCAGTGATGGTGCCGGGGTACTCCTGGCCCGGATACGCCGCGACAATGACCTGCACTGGCTGGCCGAGAGCAATCTTCGGCACCGACTGCTCGGGCACAAAAAAGTCCACATACAGACTACTGAGGTCTTGCAGGGTGGCGATCATGGTGCCGCTGGCAAGATAGTCGCCAACGTCTACCTGACGAATGCCGATGGTGCCGCTGAACGGCGCGACGATGCTTTTTTTGCTGAGCGCAGCCTTGAGTTGATTGACCGTGGCCTTGCTCTTTTTCAGCACCGCCGAAAGTCGGTCGAACTCGCCTTTGGAAATGGCCTGGCTGCCGACCAGTTGACTACCGCGACCGTAATCGAGCTGTGCCAGCCCGAGGTCGGCCAGAGCAGTTTCCAGCAGGGCACTTTCCACGGCGCTGTCGAGGCGCAGGAGTGGTTGACCGGCCTTGACCTTTTGCCCTGACTCGAACTGCAAATCGATGACGGTGCCATCGGTCTCCAGGCTCAGGTCCACGCCTTGCAATGCCTTGAGCGTGCCAACGGTAGGCAGGCGGGCTTGCCATGGGCGTTCGGTGGCGGTGGCCACGGCAACGCTGATGGCCGGTCTGGGTGCAGAGTAGCCTTGAACCATCGTATAGATAGAGAAGGCTTTGTACGCGGCCAGGACCAGCACAATCAGTAGAACAACACCCAACATGATCAGCATGCGGCGACGCAGCATATTCCAGTTCCTTGGAGAAAATCAGGTGAGACAGTGGGGCACATTACCGGGAGTGTAGAGGGTAATCCGACTGCCGTTTTTACAGGTTGTGAGGTATTAGAGAGGTGAAAGCCGGAAAAGATTCGCCGCCTTGGGCCGTGCCTGCGGGGTGTATGTCATCCCGATGCAGACGCGGCCCAAGGCGGCGATCTTTTCAAAGATTTACGCCATCAGATGCAGATGGTTATCCCAGAGCCCTGAGGGTAGCTCCAGCGGTTTTGCAACCAGGTTTGTCTGGCGGCAGTCGTAGTAGCGGCAGCGCCCTTGACCGGAGGTCACGACAAAACCATCGGCCACCGCACCGACCCCGGCGCAATCGGGCAGGGGTGCATCCAGGCGTACTTCACCGCTGTCCAGGTCCCAGATGAAAAAGCGGTTGCCACGCGGTGCAGTCAGCGCCACCAGACGCAAGTCGCTGTGTACCGCGACGCTGGCGGTGTAATGCCCCATGGCCTGCAACTGGTGCTCGGGCACCGGGAACGCGACGAAAGGCTGACCGGGACGCTTGATCGCCAATAGCTCCGACGACTCGTGGGCCGCGCCCATGAATTGCTGGCTGGCGACGATGGTGCCGTCGCTGGCAATGGCGAGATGGCGCACGCTGTTCATCTGCTGGGCGAGGGTTTCCTTGCTCAGCAGGGTGCCATCACGTTGCATCAGCACCAGGCTCGGCTCCATGGCGTTGAGGTTCATCTCCACCCGGCTTTCGGCTTCGGTGCGAATTCCGCCGTTGGCCACCACCAGGGTTTCGCCATCGGACATCCACGACACCTGGTGCGGGCCGAGGCCATGGGTGGAAATCTCGCCGCTGTGCACCAGCCGTTCGCCTTCGAATTTATACACACCGAGCAGGCCGCGACCCGGATCGGTGGTGTCGTTTTCGGTGGCATAC
Source organism: Pseudomonas sp. GM48 (assembly GCF_000282335.1). Classification (GTDB taxonomy): domain Bacteria; phylum Pseudomonadota; class Gammaproteobacteria; order Pseudomonadales; family Pseudomonadaceae; genus Aquipseudomonas. The sequence goes on along the minus strand of NZ_AKJM01000060.1, from coordinate 4,411 downwards.
AGCCAGTCGCCGCTGTGGTGAATGACCGCGTGACCGTAGAAGTGCCGGTTCGGCTGTGACACCACGGTTTGCAGGAGCGTGCCGTCGCGCAGGTCGATCAGGTAGCTCTCGGTCCCCGGACGGCGGGCGACAAACAGGGCAATCGGCAGGGTCGGGTGGTTGATGATGTCGTGGCAACGCTGGCCGACCCGAGTGGCGAACACCTGGGTGCCATCCAGTCGATATCCGACGGCGTAATGCTGGCCATCGGTATCGTCCCGTGCCGAAAGCAACAACGGACTCTTGTCCTTTTGCTTGAACAACTTCCAGCCGCCCAGCGTCACCGCACCCAGCAACAAGCTACCTAAAGTCAGAACCTGGCGTCGCAGCATGGACCTCGCCCTCATCAGTCACCGTCGTTGGCGTTGAAGCCCAGTTGGATGCCCAACGCCTTGGCCAGATCAGCTTCGTGCAGACGATGTACAACGTTGAGGCTTTCGTACAGGTCGTTGAGCTGCTGACGGCCGGCGTCGTCACCGAGCATTTCGGTCAGCGAGCGCTGGTTGCCGGCGAACAATTTCAGCGAGGCGGAGTAGGCGGCATCGATCTTGTCGGCCAACGGTTTCTGATCGCTCGGCAACAGGCTGCGCAGGCCTTTGTTATCCACACCTTCCCAGACCGTTTTGGCGGCCGCGAGGCTGGCTCCGAGGCTGGTCAGGGACGACTGGCTACGCCATGCATCGGCCTGGAACGGTTGCGGCACGCCCTTGCTCTGGCGGCCCATCGGCGTGCCGAGTTTTTTCTTCAGGGTGTCGATGGCCGTGACTTGCACGCGCAGCAGATCGGCGATCGCTTCATGGGAGTCCGCGTAGCGCTGGTTCGGGAATTTGCTCATTTGCGCGAGCATGCCGTCGGTGTTGTTCCAGGTTTGCAGAATGTCTTCGGCCAATTGCTTCTGGCGTTCACCGATGGCGACCAGCAGCGGGCAGTATTTGCTCTTCTGCTCAGCGTTGGCCACGTCAGGCTTGCTGTCGAACAAAATGTATTCGTAGGCCGAGAGGCCCTGCACCACGACGCTGGACTTGGCCAGTGCGGCGGCATCGATTTGCGGCTGGGCGGTGACCAGTTGCTCGACCTGACGGCCGACCAGGTTTTTCTTGTCCGGCCAGAACTGCACTTGCCACGAACGGTTGCCTTCGGCCAACGGCCCGATCAGCAAGGGTTGCAGTTCGGCCCAGGCTTTTTGCGCGTGCAGGAAGTCGGCACGGGCGGTTTCCAGGGTTTCCTTGCCTTCGCAGTAGGCGAGGGCGCTGACCGCCAATTGACGGTCGGCTTCAACCCAGCGGGTGTAGGTTGGCAGGATCACCGACTTGGCAATGGCTGCCGATGTGACCGCTTGCGGGTCCTGGGGCGAGCAGGCGCCCAGGGCGAGGGCGGCAAGGCTGGTGAACAACAATTTGGGACGGAACATGTCGGGCTCCCGCGAGTGGAATGCGTGTTAAAGGGAATTCAGGAACGCCAGCAACGCGGCGCGCTGCTCGGCATTGAAAGACAAAACCTGTTGCTGCGCCGCTGTCGCCTCGCCGCCATGCCAGAGCACGGCTTCGAGCAGGTTGCGGGCGCGGCCGTCGTGCAGGAACTGGGTGTGGCCGCTGACCGCCTGCGTCAGGCCGATGCCCCACAACGGCGGGGTGCGCCATTCGCGGCCGCTGGCCTGGAACTCGCTACGGTTATCGGCCAGGCCGTCACCCATGTCATGCAGCAGCAGATCGCTGTACGGGCGAATCACTTGATTGGCCAGTTCAGGTTCGGCGGCGTTGGCGGCGGTGGTGTATTTCGGTGTGTGACAGGATTGGCAACCGGCCTGATAAAACAGGGTCTTGCCGGCCAGCACTTCAGGTGCGTTGACGTCACGACGGGCCGGTACGGCAAGGTTACGGCTGTAGAACAGCACCAGGCGCAGGATGTTATCGCTGACTTCCGGCTCGCCATTCGGGCCGTTGCCACTCGGTGCCTGTTTGCAGGCCGTTTGCGCGTCCGTGCAGTCATCAAAGGGTCTCAGGCTGGTCGTGAGGCCCATATCACCCGAAAACGCGTGGACATTTTGCTGATTGAGGTTCGGTTGTCCGGCTTTCCAGCCAAATCTTCCCAACACTGTCTTTTGTTGGGCGTCATCCCAGACCCGGTTCGGCCGTCCGCTGATGCCTTTGTCCGTCTTGGCCTGCGCTGCGGCGTTGGCCAGGATCGCCTCGTCGGGGATCGCTTCGAGCAGGCCCAGGCCAATCATTGGCGGCGCTACACGCGCCGAGAAACGGGTGTCGGGGTGCATCGGGCCGTAGCCGAGCTGGGTGATGTTCAGGCTCGGTTTGCGCAGCTCGATTTCAGTACCGTCCTTGAAGCGAACCGGCACGGGGGTGTAATCGACCCGCACTTTGCCTTCGGGGGCCACACCGGGTACGGCCATGTCCTGGAACTGACCGCCGTAGACGGGCTCAGGCACCACGCCGATCTGCTCGATGACCTTGGCATACGCCGGGGCGTCGGGAATCGACAGGCGCACCAGCATCGACACGGCATTTACGTCGTTGGGCGCGGGCGGGTGGCCGCGGCCGTCCTTGATGTGGCAGCCCTGGCAGGCATTGGTGTTGAACAGTGGACCGAGGCCATCGCGAGCGGTCGTCGTCGATGGGGCGATCACCCAAGGGCTGCGGAAGAAACTGTTGCCGACGCTGAAATCCACGCGCCGTGACGGCGGCAGATTCGCCGAGGGCATGGAAAACGCGTTCTGATCGGTCTTGCGCACCGTCGCACTACCGCCGGAGCGGGCTTCACCGGGTTCGGCCCGGGTGAATTTCGGGGCGTCATCGCAGGCACTCAGGCCCAGGGCCAGAAACAGTGCGGACAAGCGAAGAGGCAGCGAGGGCATCAGACATCCTGCAAGACGAGCAAAACAAGGGCGCAAAGTCTAACAGGGGATGGGAATTTGAATAAGAGGAATTATCGTTCGCTTGATGTGGGGCAGGTTATTCGGATGACACTGGACCCTGTGGGAGCGGGCTTGCTCGCGAAGGCGGTGGTTCAGTCCCCATGCATGTTGCCTGACACGCCGCTTTCGCGAGCAAGCCCGCTCCCACATTGATGGTGCTCGGCCCGACAAAAAAGGCGACCCGAAGGTCGCCTTTTTACTCACTCAGCCAGCGTTGATCAGAATTCGTGATCAGCGTTGTCCGGGTTCAGGTCGTTGATGCCCAGTTTGCCAGCGGCGGCTTCGATCGAACCGGTCTGCTTGACCAGGGAAGCGATGGCGTCACGGACGATCTGGTTGCCCGCGGTGTTGCCGGCGGCGATCAACTGATCGTAGTGCTCACCCTTGTTGGCGTGGTCGACCATGACTTGAATCTTGGCTTCGGTGGCGGCCAGGTCGTCTTTCAGCGCGGTGTCGGCAGCCGGGTCGGCCTTGGCCACCAGGGACGACAGGCTGGCGCCGGTCATTTTGGTACCGTCGACACGAGTGTATTCACCCAGGTACACGTTACGAATGCCCTTGGCATCGTAGAAGTGCGAGTTGTGGGTGTTGTCGCTGAAGCAATCCTGTTCGTCTTCCGGGGAGTTGGCTTCCAGGGAAACCTTCATGCGCTCGCCCGCCAGTTCGCCCAGGGACAGGCTGCCCATGCCGAACAGCATTTTGCGCAGGCCGGTTTCAGCCGGTTCCGCTTCCAGGGTGGCGCGGTAGTTGTCGGCCACGTTCGGCTTCCAGTTACCGACCATTTCTTCCAGGTCGCTGACCAGCAGTTGGGTCACGGATTTCAGGTAGGCACGACGACGGTCGTTGTGACCGCCGGTTGCACCTTTGCCTTCCAGGTAGTCCGACGCCGGACGGTTGCCGGCACCAGGGCCGGTGCCGTTCAGGTCCTGGCCCCAGAGCAGGAATTCGATGGCGTGGTAGCCGGTGGCGACGTTGGCCTCGGAACCGCCCAGCTCGTTCAGGCTGGCGAGTTTTTCCGGGGTGATGTCTTTGACATCGACCTTGTCTTCGCCGATCTGCACTTCGGTGTTGGCGATGATGTTGGCAGTGGCACCCGGGTTGCCCAAGGCGTGCTCGTAGGATTTGTCGACGTAGTCGATCAGGCCTTCGTCCAGTGGCCAGGAGTTCAGCTGACCTTCCCAGTCGTCAACGATGGTGTTGCCGAAGCGGAACACTTCGCTCTGCAGGTAAGGCACGCGAGCGGCGACCCAGGCAGCCTTGGCGGCTTTCAGGGTGTCGGCGTTCGGCTTGGCGAGGAAGGCGTCTACGGCGGTTTGCAGGGTCTTCGCGGTGGATTCGGCATCGCTGTAGACGGCGAAAACCATGTCGGCGTAATGGGCGACAACGGCTTTGGCGGCGGCTTCGTCGACTTTACCGGCAGCGGCAGGCGCAACGGCTGGAGCCGCC
>NZ_AKJM01000059.1 GCF_000282335.1 Pseudomonas sp. GM48 | reverse complement strand
GCCGATCACCGGCAGGGCGATCGGCCAGCCGACGACGGCCATCGGACTGAAGATTTTCATGCCAGCGCTGAGGTAGCCAATCCAGAGTTTTTTGCGTAGATCGCTGTTGGAGGTCAGCGAGAGTGCGGCCTCGTCGAACATTGCCGCTTCGGTCGAGTCGCGTAGCCAGCTGAACGCGTCGCCGAGAATGAGCTGGTTTTTTTGATTGATCAGGTGGTGGTCGTACTTGCCCCAAGTGCTGACCAGTTGATTCATCAGGTCAGTGATGTTTTCGGTGATGTTCTGTCGGTCCGTCAGGGAAAAGTGCGTCATGAACGCCTCACGCGCTTCTTCTCGGTTCATCCGCTGCAATATCCAGTAGTGCATGTCCGTAGCGGTTTCCAGTACCTGGAAGGCGTTGGTGTCACCCGGCAGGTAAACAATTTGTCGACCTTTGGGTGCGACAAAGCGAAGGGCGTTCGTAGCGACGTAGCCGGCAACATCCAGGGTACGGATGCTGTCGGTGCCAGGGTGTTCTGCTTGCAAGTATTGCAGGCTGACGGGCCAGGAGATCGGGCCCATGACTTGCTGCGTAACGAACTGAAAATCCTCGTCACTCAACTGGCGTTTGTCCCGTGCTTGCACGGCTTTGATGAGGAAATTGCACTTGGCCAGGGTGCGGAAATCGGTGCCGGAATCGTGCCAGAAGGCCGTCAGTCTGTCGGTGTACAACGTGCTGAAGTCGATAGCCCAGAAGGACTTCAAAACGTCATTGCCATGCAGGCGCACTTCATTCGTTTCATTGAAATTCGTAGCGTCCGGCCCCGCCGTGTAAAAGCCGCCATAAAGGTCCAGCAGGTCGGCGTTGTCCTGATCGGTGGCACGGAAGCGGTGGATCACCAGTTGGGTCAGGGTGGTGGATTCGCTGGGTTTTGCGTGGATGTGTTCCCAACCGGTGAACGTTTTTGTGCTGCTTTGCGCCGCGTCGAACCGGTGGAAATAGATGTGGTCCGGATCGAGATGGGGGATGCCGTGTTGCTTGAGCAGGTCGCTGGCGATCTCGTGAGCCACGTCTTGCAGGCCGGGGCAGGCAAGAATGACCTTGTTGGCGATAGCCTTGAGTGTTGCCTTGTCTGCTGCGTTGGGCAGCGGGCGGGGTTCGGTTGAGTTCATGCAATCAATATCCTTGAGAAATGGACGTCGACCATGACTCCTTCGCTCAAGGCGTGTGCACTACATAATTATGCCCATTTGCGCTGCGATATCGGGTAGAGACAGGCCCCGTACCTCGTCCCAGGTCAGCCTGCATGCCCGATGCCGCCCTGCGTCCATCCGCCACGTCGCCCTTACTGTTTCGCAATTGCAGGTGTATCGTATTCGCCTTTTCCGGGCCGCTGGCCTGTCGTTGAATTGTGAGGTAGTTGAGTTCATGTCCTTTACCCGTCGCCAAATACTCGGTGGCCTGGCCGGTCTAGTTGTCGTTGGCGTGGGAGCCGGTGGCGCGTCGCGTTACTGGCTGGGCAAAATGGCTGACGCCGAGGCGGGCCACGACTATGAACTGATCGCGGCGCCGCTGGACGTCGAACTGGTGGCCGGGCACAAGACCCAGGCCTGGGCGTTCGGCCCGTCGGCGCCGGGCACCGAGTTGCGGGCGCGTCAGGGCGAGTGGCTGCGGGTGCGTTTCATCAACCACTTGCCGGTCGCCACCACCATCCATTGGCATGGCATCCGCCTGCCGCTGGAAATGGACGGCGTGCCTTTCGTCTCGCAGCTTCCGGTGCTGCCGGGCGAGTATTTCGACTACCAATTCCGTGTGCCTGATGCCGGTAGCTACTGGTATCACCCGCACGTGAACAGCAGCGAAGAACTTGGTCGCGGGCTGGTCGGGCCGCTGATTGTCGAAGAACGCGAGCCGACCGGTTTCAAGTACGAAAAAACCTTGAGCCTCAAGAGCTGGCATGTCGACGAGGTGGGCAATTTCGTCGAGTTCAGCATTCCTCGGGAAGCCGCCCGGGGCGGCACGGCGGGGCGCTTGTCGACCATCAACGGCGTCTCGCAGGCAGTGATCGAGTTGCCCGCCGGGCAGATCACTCGCGTGCGGTTGCTCAACCTCGACAACACATTGACCTATCGCCTGAACATTCCCGGCGTCGAAGCGCAGATCTATGCGCTGGACGGCAACCCCATCGAGCCACGGCCGCTGGGCAAGGAATACTGGCTCGGCCCCGGTATGCGCATTTGCCTGGCGATCAAGGCCCCGCCGGCCGGTGAAGAGTTGTCCCTGCGTAACGGTCCGGTGCGCCTGGGCACGTTCCGTTCGGTGGCCAATAGCGATGCGCCGACCGAGTGGCCGCCTGCGCTGCCGGCCAACCCGATCGCCGAGCCCGACCTGAGCAATGCCGAGAAACTCAACTTCAATTTTGAATGGGCCGGCTCGGTATCGGTCAATGTCGACAATGGCAAACCGCCGAGCCTGTGGCAAATTAACGGCAAGGCCTGGGACATTACCGACAAGACCTGCGCCGACCGCCCGATTGCCAAACTCGAGAAGGGCAAGAGCTACATTTTCGAATTGAAAAACATGACTCAGTATCAGCACCCGATTCACCTGCACGGCATGAGCTTCAAAGTCATCGCCTCGAACCGCCACAAGGTGATTCCGTATTTCACCGACACCTACCTGCTGGGCAAGAACGAGCGCGCACAAGTGGCGCTGGTGGCGGATAACCCGGGCGTGTGGATGTTCCATTGCCATGTGATCGATCACATGGAAACCGGCCTGATGGCCGCCATCGAGGTAGCGTGATGCGTCAGATTCGACCCGCCGCGATCATCGACCGCAGCCGTGACCGCGACTTCATGCGCGAAGCCCTGGCCCTGGCCGCTCAAGGCGCAGCCCTGGGTGAAGTGCCGGTGGGCGCGGTGCTGGTGCAGGACGGTGAAATCATCGGTCGCGGTTTCAACTGCCCGATCAGCGCCAGCGATCCCAGCGCCCACGCGGAAATGGTCGCGATCCGCGCAGCTGCGCAAGCGGTGAGCAACTATCGCCTGCCGGGCAGCACGCTGTACGTGACGCTGGAGCCGTGCAGCATGTGCGCAGGTTTGATTGTGCACTCGCGGATTGCGCGGGTGGTGTATGGCGCGCTGGAGCCGAAAGCGGGGATTGTGCAGAGCCAGGGGCAGTTCTTTACCCAGGTTTTTTTGAATCACCGGGTGTTGTATGAGGGCGGGGTGTTGGCGGAAGAATGTGGGGCGGTGCTCAGCGAATTCTTCAAGGCTCGTAGAGCAAAACCGGCAGACTAAACACGGACTCATTGTGGGAGTGGGCTTGCTCGCGAATGCGGTGTGTCAGTGACTTATATGCCAACTGACACTCCCTCTTCGCGAGCAAGCCCGCTCCCACATTTGATCTTCAGTGGCCGTTACTTACGGGCCACGATCACTGCCCGCATTGGCGCCGGCAGCCCTTCGATGGTCTTGCTGTGATCCTCGGGATCGAGGAAGTCGCTCAGCGACTGATACTTCATCCACTCCGTCCCGCGCTGTTCCTCGACCGTGGTAGTGCTCACATCCACGCACTTCACATCGGTGAAGCCGGCCCGGCGCAGCCACAATTCCAGCGCCGGCACCGACGGCAGGAACCACACGTTGCGCATCTGCGCATAGCGGTCTTCCGGTACTAATACCTGGTGTTTGTCGCCTTCGACCACCAGTGTCTCCAGCACCAGTTCACCGCCCTTGACCAGGCAATCCTTCAGCGCCAGCAAGTGCTCGATGGGCGAACGGCGGTGATAGAACACGCCCATGGAGAACACTGTGTCGAAGCCTTCGAGGTTCGGTGGCAGGTCTTCAAAGGGAAACGGCAGGTGCCAGGCATTGGGCTCGGACAGGTAACGCTGCACGGCCTGGAACTGGCAGAAGAACAGCCAGTTCGGATCGACACCGATCACGCTGTCCGCGCCGGCGCCGAGCATGCGCCACATGTAATAGCCGTTGCCGCAGCCGACATCGAGAATGCGTTTGCCTTTCAGGTTCAGGTGCGGAGCGACCCGCGACCATTTCCAGTCCGAGCGCCATTCGGTGTCGACATGCACGCCGAACAGGTCGAACGGCCCCTTGCGCCATGGCGACAATCCCATCAACGCCGTGCGCATCTGTGCGCGGGTGGCGTCGTCGCAATCGGTGTCCAGCTTTAGGCCGTTGAGCAAATCGACTTCGCTCGGCTGGATTTTCGGCAAGGCATCCAGCGCGCTTTGCCAGCGCTCCAGGTCGCCATGACCTTTTTCCATTTTCTTGTCGAGTTGCCCTTGCAGGGTGTTGGCCCAATCGGCCAGCGGGGTGCCGGCCAGGCGGCGGGCGAGGGGGGACAGATCAATCATGGCAAGGCAATCAACGAGGCAAAGTTAAGACACTGGAACCACGGCACGACTTTCGAAAACCCGGCGGCCAGCAGGCGCTCGCGGTGTTCTTCGAGGCTGTCGGGCTTCATGACGTTTTCGATGGCGCTGCGCTTCTGGGCGATTTCCAGTTCGCTGTAGCCGTTGGCGCGCTTGAAGGCGATGTGCAGGTCGGTGAGCAACGCGTGTTCCTGCTCGTCTTCAAAGCGCAGTTTTTCCGAGAGGATCAGCGCTCCACCGGGCTGCAGCGACTGGCGGATGCGGCTCAGCAGCGCCAGGCGCTGGTCCGGGGCGATGAATTGCAGGGTGAAATTCAGCGCCACCACTGAGGCCGGCTGGAATTGCAGCGCCAGGATATCGCCTTCGATCACCTCGACCGGCAGCAACTCCTGGAACATCGAATCCTGGCCGTTGAGGTACTCGCGGCAACGTTCGACCATCGCCGTCGAGTTATCCACAGCGATCACCCGGCAACCGTCGGTGCGCACATGCCGGCGCAGGGCCTGGGTCACGGCTCCCAGCGACGAACCGAGGTCGTAGAGCACGCTGTTGGGCTGGGCGAACTGCGCGGCGAGCACGCCAAGGTTTTCAACGATGGTCGGATAGCCCGGCACCGAACGCTTGATCATGTCCGGGAACACCCGCACCACATCCTCGTTAAAGGCGAAGTCAGGCACCTGGGCCAAAGGCTGGGCGAAAAGGCGATCGGATTCTTTGCTCACGGCGGTTCCAGCGGCGTAGATGGAAAAGGCCGGCATTTTAGCCAAGTTGGCGCGGGGATGCGCGGGTTGTCTGATAAAGCGGGTGGGTTGATGCAGTTTGAAAGCTGAGAGTGCTCTTGTGGCGAGGGGGCTTGCCCCCGTTGGGCTGCGAAGCAGTCCAAAAACCATTCAACCGGGTAATCACAGATACACCCGACTAACAGGGTTTACGACGGCTGCGCCGCCGAACGGGGGCAAGCCCCCTCGCCACAGGGGTCAGCGTTTGCCTTGGGAGAACGCCGAGGCAGTGATGCCCCATTGCCCCAACCAGTAACTGAGGATGATCACATAAGCCGCCGCGTCGAATGGCAGCACAAAACGGCTGATGCCAATCACGCTGTCGGAGAACACAAACGCCATCGCTCCGCCTGCCGCCAGCAGCGCCGAACGCTTGGGCACGTCAGTGCCGAGCCGTGCGAGCGCGCGCCAGAGCATGGCGCTGATCGCCAGGCCGTAGACGATCACCGGAATCAGCAATGGGCCCAGCCCGTGAGCAATCAGAATCCCCAACAGCACCGCACCGACGCCGAGGGCGATGATCAGGGGTAAAGGGGCCAGGCGCCGGCAATCGCTCAGGTAGGCTTTCAGATAGGCCAGGTGGGCGACCAGAAATGCGCCCAGGCCAAACACGAACAAGTCCCCCGGCCACGCCAGCAACACGTCGCCGAGCAAAGAGAAGATCAAGCCCAGGCTGATCCAGCGCCGATATTCGCCGGGCGGTGCGTCATGCAGCCAACCGAGCAGGGCCAGCACCGGCAGCGGCTTGACCAGCAGACACAGCAGTGAGGCATGCACGCTCAGGCCATAAAGAAAGGTCACCGCGCCCATCAGCGCCAGAATCAGCCAGCCCACGGTCAGTTAACCGAGATCGCGCAGTCGAACGAGTCCACCGGCAGCACTTCCGGTGCCCACGGCTGTTGCGAGGTCAGGCGCAAACGCCCCGTGCCGGGCGCAAAAGCCTGAAAACGCCAGGTCGAGACCCCGGCCGCACCGACGATGCCGGCATCTTCCGGGTTTCGATAAACCTCCGGCCCCAAGGCGTGCAGTACGCCGCCGGCCGAATCCTGGATCGCCCAGCGATAACCCGTGGTCGGATTGCTCGGCAGGGTCAGGATCAGGTTTTGCCCATTGCTGAGCTGCACCGGGCATTCGCTCTGTTTTTCCACGGTCACGTTGTGTGCAGGTTGCGTGGCGCAAGCGGCCAGCAAGGCGAGGGTGAGTGGGACACTCAGGCGAAGGAGGGACATAGGCTCAGGGGCTCCGGCGTTCACGACGAACGGCGAGCATAACTTAAGATGAGACAAAGTGTGACAGTCAGCCTGGACGGTGGTGTCAGGACTGACGCCTTCGCGGGCAAGCCCGCTCCCACAGGGATTGAAGGGTGCACACAAGTTTTGTGACCGACTCAATTTCCTGTGGGAGCGGGCTTGCCCGCGAAGATGGCAGTACAGGCGCTACATGAGCATCAGAACAACACCTTCGCCACATCCGCAAAGCGTTTGGCAAAGTGCACGGTAATCCCTTCCTTCAGATACTCCGGCAGCTCCTCGAAATTCCCCTGATTCGCTTCCGGCAAAATCAGTTCGAAAATCTTCTGCCGCCGCGCTGCAATCACCTTTTCCCGCACCCCGCCAATTGGCAGTACATGCCCGGTCAACGTCAATTCGCCGGTCATGGCCACGCCCTTCTTCGGCGGCTGGTTGCGCGCCAGCGACAGCAAGGCACTGGCCATGGTCACGCCGGCGCTCGGGCCGTCTTTCGGCGTGGCGCCTTCCGGCACATGCAGGTGCACGAAGGCTTCGTCGAAGAATTTCGGATCGCCGCCATACGACTTCAAGTGCGAGCTGACGTAGCTGTAGGCGATTTCCGCCGACTCTTTCATCACGTCACCCAGTTGCCCGGTGAGCTTGAACCCGCGGTTGAGGGTGTGGATGCGCGTGGCTTCGATCGGCAGTGTCGCGCCGCCCATGCTGGTCCAGGCCAGCCCGGTGATCACGCCAACCCCCGACAGTACCTGCTCGTTACGGAATACCGGTTTGCCAAGTGAAGCTTCGAGATCTTTTGGACCGAGTTTGATCACGGCTTTCGGCTCGTCGAGCAGTTTCATCACCGCTTTGCGCACCAGTTTGCCGAGGTTTTTTTCCAGCTGGCGCACGCCGGCTTCACGGGCATAACCGTCGACCAGCGCCTTGAGCGCGCTGTCGCTGATGCTCAGGCTGCCTTTGGAGACACCGGCTTTTTCCAGTTGCTTGGGCCACAGGTGACGCTTGGCGATGGCGACTTTTTCCTGGGTGATGTAGCCCGACAGGCGAATCACTTCCATCCGGTCCAGCAGCGGGCCAGGGATCGAATCAAGGGTGTTGGCGGTGCACACGAACAGCACTTTCGACAGGTCCAGACGCAGGTCCAGATAATGGTCGAGGAATTCGACGTTCTGCTCCGGATCGAGGGTTTCCAGCAGCGCCGAGGCCGGGTCGCCCTGGTAGCTCTGGCCCATCTTGTCGATCTCGTCGAGCATGATCACCGGGTTCATCACTTCGACGTCTTTCAGCGCCTGCACCAGTTTACCCGGCTGTGCGCCGATGTAGGTGCGGCGGTGGCCCTTGATCTCGGCTTCGTCGCGCATGCCGCCAAGGCTGAAGCGATAGAATGGCCGGCCCAGGGATTCGGCGATGGATTTGCCGACGCTGGTCTTGCCCACACCCGGCGGGCCGACCAGCAGCACGATGGAACCGCTGATCTCGCCTTTGTAGGCCCCGACCGCGAGGAATTCGAGGATGCGGTCCTTGATGTCGTCGAGGCCGGCGTGGTGTTTGTCCAGCACCTTGCGTGCGTGCTTGAGGTCGAGTTTGTCCTCGCCGTAAACGCCCCACGGCACGGAGGTCGCCCAGTCGAGGTAGTTGCGGGTAACCGCATACTCGGGCGAGCCGGTTTCCAGCACCGACAGCTTGTTCATCTCTTCTTCGATGCGCTTCTGCGCTTGTGGCGACAGGACCTTGCCGGTCAGTCGTTGTTCGAACTGTTCAAGGTCGGCGCTGCGGTCGTCCTTGGTCAGCCCCAGCTCTTGCTGGATGACCTTGAGTTGCTCCTTGAGGAAGAACTCGCGCTGATGTTCGCCGATCTTTCGGTTAACTTCAGCGGAAATCTCCTTTTGCAGGCGCGCGACTTCGACTTCCTTGCGCAGCATCGGCAGGACTTTTTCCATGCGTTTGAGCATCGGCACGCAGTCGAGCACTTCCTGCAACTCGCTGCCGGTGGCCGAGGTGAGGGCGGCAGCGAAGTCGGTCAGCGGCGATGGATCGTTGGGGCTGAAGCGGTTGAGGTAGTTCTTCAGCTCTTCGCTGTACAGCGGGTTGAGCGGCAGCAGTTCCTTGATCGCATTGATCAGTGCCATGCCATAGGCCTTGACCTCGTCGGTCGGCTCGGTGGGTTGGTGCGGGTATTCGACTTCCACCAGATACGGCGGGCGGTGATGCTTGAGCCAGGTCTTGAGGCGTACGCGGGTCAGGCCCTGGGCGACGAACTGCAGCTTGCCGTTTTCGCGGCTGGCGTGGTGCACCTTGACCAGGGTGCCGTAGAGCGGCAGGGCCGAGGTGTCGAAATGGCGCGGGTCATCCTGGGGCGTGTCCATGTAGAACAGGGCCAGGGAGTGGTGTTCGGACTTGGCCACCAGGTCCAGGGTCTCGGCCCACGGCGCTTCGTTGACGATGACCGGCAGCACCTGGGCCGGGAAGAACGGTCGGTTGTGAATCGGGATGATGTAGACCTTGTCCGGCAGGTTCTGGCCGGGCAGGGCCAGGCCTTTGCCAGGTTTGTGCTGTGGGGCGTTTTCCGGATCGGCGTATTCACTCGGGTCTTCGGGGAATTCCTGCTGGTCGCTCATGGGGGCACCTGCGCAATGGGTATGAGTCTTAGATGGGGCAGGTTGGCGGTGGTTTCAACGGTCATTTTCTGCAACGCCGTGTTTCGACGGCGTGTTCAGCAGAGAGACAGGTTAGCTGAACCATGGCTGCGCGCGGTCAATTGTGGGAGCGGGCTTGCTCGCGAAGAGGGAGTGTCAGTCGATGTAAATGTTGTCTGGCGCACCGCATTCGCGAGCAAGCCCGCTCCCACAGTTGTTCGGCGGAGGACAAAAAAAGACGACGTCCTCACGGGCGTCGCCTTTTTTTGACTGCCGCTAAAACTTACTCGGACAGTTTGTACGCAATCACATAGTCACCCATTTTGGTGCCCAGTGAGCCGTGGCCACCGACGACCAACAGCACGTACTGCTTGCCGTCCTTGCCGGTGTAGGTCATCGGCGTAGCCTGACCGCCAGCCGGCAGGCGCGATTTCCAAAGTTCCTTGCCGGTGTTGGCGTCATAGGCGCGCAGGTATTGATCCAGCGTGCCGCTGAGGAAGCCGACGCCGCCGGCGGTGACCATCGAGCCGCCCATGCTTGGCACGCCGAGTGGCAGGCCGATAGGCAATGGCGAGCTGTCGCGGCTGGTGCCGTTTTTGCGTTTCCACACGACTTTGCTTGTGGTCAGGTCGATGCCGGCCACGTAGCCCCAGGCCGGAGCCTGGCACGGTACGCCGAACGGCGACATGAACGGGTGCATGATCACCGCGTAAGGTGCGCCCGTGTTCGGTTGCACGCCCGCGGTTTCGCTCTCGCGCTTGCTGCCGGCCGCGACTTCGGCACGAGGCACCATTTTCGAGACGAAGGCCATGTAGTTCGGGCTGGTGAACAGCATCTGGCGAACCGGGTCGACCGAAACTCCGCCCCAGTTGAAGACACCGACGTTACCCGGATAGATCAGGCTGCCCTGTTCCGACGGCGGGGTGTACTGACCTTCGTAACGCAGCTCCTTGAACTGGATGCGGCACAGCATCTGGTCAAACGGGCTGGCGCCCCACATGGCTTTTTCGGTCAGTTCCGGGGCCAGCAGGTTCAGGTCCGAACGGGCCTGGGTCGGCGCGGTGTGGTCACCTTTCACGGCGCCTTGCGGAACCGGGATTTCCTTGATCGGGATGATCGGCGTGCCGTCACGACGGTCGAGTACGTACAGGCTGCCTTGCTTGGTCGGTTGGATCACAGCCGGCTTGATGCCGTCGGCGGTTTTCATGTCCAGCAGGGTTGGCTGGCTGCCGACGTCCATGTCCCACAGGTCGTGGTGAGTGAACTGGTAGTTCCAGCGCACCTTGCCGGTGGCCAGATCCAGCGCGACCAGGCCGGCACTGAATTTTTCGGCGCCCGGGGTGCGGTCTGCGCCCCACTGGTCAGGGGTCTGGTTGCCCAGTGGCAGGTAGACCATGCCGAGTTTTTCGTCGACGCTGGCCAGCGACCACATGTTGGCCGAATTGCGGCTGTAGTGTTCGCCCTCTGGCAGCGGTTCGGTCGCGTCAGGATTGTTGCTGTCCCAGTTCCACACCAGATGACCGTCGTGTACGTCAAAGGCACGGATCACGCCGGATGGCTCGTTGGTCGACTCATTGTCGGTAACGTGGCCGCCCATGATCACCAGGTCGCGGGTAATCGCTGCCGGCGAGGTGGCGTAGTAGCCACCCGGGGTGAACGGTCCGATGCCTTGAGTCAGGTCAACCACACCGTTTTTACCGAAACCTTCGCAGACCTTGCCGGTGTCGGCGTTGAGTGCGATCAGGCGTGCATCAGCGGTTGGCAGGTACAGACGACGCGGGCAAGCCTGGGCGACGGCTTTGCCGGCTTCAGAGATGACGGAGGAGGCAGCGTTTTCAGACTTGGCATAGGCCGCTTCGTCGTAGTACGACACGCCACGGCAGGTCATGTGGGCGAAGCCCTTGAAGCCCACCGGGCTCTTGATCTGCGGGTCGAAACGCCACAGTTCCTTGCCGGTGTCCGGGTCCAGCGCCAGCACTTTGCTGTGGGCGGTGCAGGCATAGAGCATGCCATTGGCCTTGAGCGGGGTGTTTTCGTTGGTCAGTTCCACCGGGTCATCGGCGGTTGGCAGATCGCCAGTCTGGATACGCCAGGCTTCTTGCAGCTTGCCGACGTTGGCCGGGGTGATCTGCTTGAGTGGCGAATAGCGGTCACCGAATTCGCTGCGGCCATAGGCCTGCCAGTCTCCATCAGGCATTTGTGGCGCGGTGCTGGTCATGTCAGCCGAGTCACGACCCAACTCGCCGAGGGTCTCGCCCGGATGGGTGAACTGGCTGGCTACGGCGGTGGCACCGGCCAGGACCACGGCCACGCTCAAGGCGCCTGTGCCCATAGGAGCAGGGCCGTTGATCAGCAATGGACGACGGAACCACGGCAGCAGCATCACCACGCCGAGGGCGAACCACAGCGCCAGGCGCGGCACCAGTTGCCACCAGTCGAGGCCGGCTTCCCACAGCGCCCAAACAGTACTGGCGAACAGCACCAGTGCGTACAGGCCCAGCGCGGCACGGCGGGCCGCGATCAGCAACACGCCGCTCAGCGCGATGCCGATACCGGCCAGCAGGTAATACAGCGAGCCGCCGAGCATGCTCAGCTTGATCCCCCCGGCCAGCATGGCCAGGCCCATTAGCAGAAGCAGTATGCCGAGCAGGGTCGGCCATAGACGGCTTCGACCCAAGGCACCATCAGTGCTCATAGTGTGGTTCTCCGTGACGTTTCAAGTAGTCCCGCGCAAGTTCACTGTAGATGACGATCTTGTGCGGGCATGTTGTAGGAGCGAGCTTGCTCGCGAAAAACCTGAGAACGCCGCGGGGTGTCAGGCTCGCAGCGTTATCGTTGACGACCATCGCGAGCAAGCTCGCTCCTACAGGGTTTGCGGTGTTTTTTAGAACGACGACTGGACCTTGATCCCGCCGATCAGCGCGTCATCGACCTGGTTCACGCCACCGGGGTGGCGGATGTATTGCAGGTTCGGGCGCACGGTCAGCCAGTTGGTGACGTGCACGCCGTAATAGAGTTCGGCGCTGTATTCGGTGTCCTGCGGCGGCAAGAAGGCCGGGTCGTCGAAGTCGAAGACGGCGTGGGCCTGATTGGTCGCCTCGGCATTCTTGCGAAAGGCCGGGTTGACGTGGACGCGGGCCATGGCGAAGCCGATGTCGTCCCTGGCGCGCGCGTCGAACAGGCCTTTGTAGACGAGGCCCGCCTGGACGTAGTTGTCGATCGCGTTGGTCTTCTTGTCGTGCATCGTGCCGTTGGCGAACAGGCTCAGGCCGCGGGAGTGGTCGCTGGCGATGCTGGTGACTTGCTGCTGAATGCCGAGCCACACGCCGTGTTTGCTCGAGGCACTGCGATAGGCCTCGCCACTCAGGGCGGCAGGCTGGCCATTGCTGTCCTTGTAGACATCGGTGGCGCTGGCGCTGCTGTAGTAGTAACCGGCGCGGTACTCGCCCGGCAGGCCGTTGAGTTTCGGCGTCCACACCAGCTCCACCGGCAGGACCGCGCCCTGGGTGCCGCTGCCGCTGAGCTTGAAACCGTTGCCGCGATCCAGGTTCGACGAGTTTTGCTCATACGCGCCGACCTGCGCGTACAACTGCGGCGTCAGATGATATTTGACCCGCAGCGCCCACTGGCTGACCGGCCAGTTGTACCAGATGTCGCCCGCCCAGTTGCCGACCTGGGAGCCGCAGAACGCCAGGTTCTGGAAGTCGCAGGGGAAGCTGTTGAAGTCTTCGCCTTCACCGAAACGGCCGGCCTTGATGTCGAGTTTCTGGTCGAAGAATTTCTGCTGATACCACATCTGCGTCAGGCGCCAGGTCTGGCCACGGCCCCAGACTTCCTGGGCCGAGGTAAAGCCGCCGACACGCGGATCGTTGATGCGGTCGTTGCTGATGTTGTTGCCGCTGCGTTCGGTGATGGTCAGCTGAAATTCGGCGGCGTCCCAGCCGAGGATCTTCTGCAAGTCCAAATGAGTGCCGAGGGCAAACTGGTCGCTGTAGCGGGCCGTACGATCGTGGTCGTGACCGCCATGCAGGTTGCTGCCCATTTCGCCGGTGTAATCGACTTTGAAGTCGTAGCCTTTTTCCGCGAGTTCGGTACGAGTGCCGTTCCAGTCGCCGAGCATCCACGGTGAGTCGCTATCGAAGGCCGGAGCCGAGTGAGCGCAAGTGGCAAGGCCCAAAGCGGTGAATCCGCCTATCAGGTTCAAGGTTTTTCGGCAGGCAACAGGCTTAAAGACAGCGCTGTCTTTCGAAAGTTGGAAATCAGGCATAAAGAAGAAATTCTTGATCTTTTTCTGGGGATTAAACGGAAGAAATGGCTAGCAGAAGCGTTTCAGCTAAAGCGGGCGCAAGGATAATGTTCTGTAACAAATAGAGAAAGGGCTTTTACTGACATGCATCCTTTCGGATTCGGTAACAGTTGTAGGAGCGAGCTTGCTCGCGATGGACTTATGAGCAACGCGTTGATCCAGAATGTGCGCGTTATCGTTAACGACCATCGCGAGCAAGCTCGCTCCTACAAGTTCACCTACATTTGATAGATCGCTTCCCCCCGACGAAGCCCTCGGCTAAGGTGCGCGGCTTCCAATTCCCACTCTGCTCGAAGGCCCGGCATGACCGAACACAACACCGATCCGTTGCATGGCGTGACGCTGGAACAGATCCTCAACGCGCTGGTTGAACACTACGAGTGGTCGGGGCTGGCCGAGCGCATCGATATCCGCTGCTTCAAGAGCGATCCGAGCATCAAGTCGAGCCTGACGTTCCTGCGTAAAACCCCGTGGGCGCGGGAGAAGGTCGAACGCCTGTATGTGAAGTTGATGCGCACCAAACGACCGCTTTGAACATGGTCGATCCGTCTGTGTTACGCCGTCGTCTTGTGGCCGTGGCTGCCATGCTCGGCTGGGCGGGATTGAGCATCCAGATGTACCTGATTTTCTATTCACGCTGGACGCTGGGTGCCAGCCTGATCGGCGGGCTGGTGAGCTTTTTCAGCTATTTCACCGTGCTGAGCAACACCCTGGTGGCGACCGTGCTGACCTGTGAATGGACATCCCGCGAGTCGGCCGCGCGCCGCTGGTTCTTGCAGCCTTGGGTCAGCAGCGGAGTTGCCGTGAGCATCGCCGTGGTCGGCCTCGCGTACAGCCTGTTATTGCGCCATTTATGGCACCCCGAAGGTTGGCAATGGCTGGCCGATGAACTGATGCACGACGTTATGCCGTTGCTGTTTCTGGGGTATTGGTGGTGCTGTGTGCCCAAGGGCACGTTGCGCTTGCGGCACATCGGGTTGTGGGTGATTTATCCGCAGGTGTACTTCGCTTATGCGCTGCTGCGAGGGCATTTGCTGGCGACGTATCCGTATCCGTTCGTGGATGTGGATAAGCTGGGTTATCCACAGGTGTTTATCAATGCCGGGGGATTGTTGGCGGGCTTCGTGGTGATTGCGCTGTTGCTGATCGGACTTGATCGCTGGCGTGCTCGAATGTAGGCCCTTTTGTGGCGAGGGAGCTTGCTCCCGCTGCACTGCGCAGCAGTGCTAAAACCTGCAACCGGGTTGTGTCTGGATAACTTCGGTTACTGATTTTGCGACTGCTTCGCAGCCGAGCGGGAGCGAGCTCCCTCGCCACAGGTACGGTGGTCACTCCTCGTCACTGTCATCCAGCCGCCAGTAGCCAACCGCCTTGACGAACTGCTCGTCCAGCCCGTGCTCATCGAGCAACACCCGACGAATCTGCCGCGAGACTTTGCTCTCGGTCGCCACCCACGCGTACAGGCTGCCGGCAGGCACCCGGACCTGGCGCACGGTGGTCAGCAAATGATCCTTGCCACCTTCGCGCAGCACCCAGATCACATTGACTTCGGCAGCGCTGTGCAGCACTTGCTGCTCCTTGCCGTTCTCCACTTCGATGATCACCAGGGCACGCCGATTGGCCGCGAGCCCTTCGAGGCGTCGGGCGATGGCGGGCAGGGCTGTTTCATCGCCGATCAGCAGATAGCTGTCGAAGATGTCCGGCACGATCATCGAACCCCGGGGCCCGCCGATGTGCAGGAACTGCCCGGGTTGGGCCTGTTCGGCCCAGGTCGAGGCAGGGCCGTCGCCATGGAGCACGAAGTCGATGTCCAGTTCCAGCGTGTCGGGGTCATAGCGGCGCGGGGTGTAGTCGCGCATTTCAGGCAACGGACCGTTGGCCTTGCCGGCGCCCAGCACCAGGGTTTCCAGCGCGGCCGCTTGCTCGGCGTTCTGCGGGAACAGCAGTTTGACGTGGTCGTCCGTCCCCAGGCTGATAAAGCCAGCCAGCTCGGGCCCGCCCAGGGTAATCCGGCGCATGCGCGGGGTCAGGTCGACCACCCGCAGCACTTCCAGGCGACGGCGTTTGATCTCGTGCATGACACGGTGAATGATTGGGGTCTGGACTTCAGTCATTCGGTTTTCTCCGGGGCAGCTTGAACAGCAGGGCCGTCGACGATGGCCTTGGCGGTGTTGTTGAGCAGGGTGGCGACGCGCTGGATTTCTTCCGGACTCCAGCGGCCATGGTGCAGTTGCAGGGCGTGGCGCAGGTTGTGCACCGCTTCGTGGATTTCCGCCGGGCGATCATGGCCACGCAGCGAGCGTTTGCTGACATCGATGCGCACCCGCACACCTTCAAGGGCGACGGCTTGCTCGGTCAGGGACTGGCGTCCGGCATCCGTCACGCTATAGCGCTTTTTCCCGCCTTCGGCGTCGCCCTGGATCATTTCGCTTTCTTCCAGAAACGTCAGGGTCGGATAGATCACCCCGGGGCTGGGGCTGTAGGCGCCGTCGAACATGCCTTCGATCTGGCGGATCAGGTCGTAGCCGTGGCAGGGCTGTTCGGCGATCAACGCCAACAGCAGCAATTTCAGGTCGCCGGGGGCGAACACTCGCGGGCCGCGACCACCGCGTTCGCGACCGGGACGTTTCTCGAAGCCGTCACGGCCATCGCCGTGTTCGCGATGGGGGGAATGATGGTCTCTCATTTTTTGCTTTCTCTCGTCATGTTTAGATACAACTTAAGATATATCTTATGGCGGGTGCAAAGGCTTCTGACCAACGGTTCCTCCTTTTCTGGCGAGGAAGTCAATCCGAAGAGGGCAAAAATCTGTCGGTTTCAATTTCAATCAGCTGTTAATTCTGAGTAATTAGTGTTAACTCTCTAATGTAGTGATATCGGCCTTTAGTTGTGGGAGGTGTAGTATTAGTCCTACAGAAGTTGCATGCCGGTAGACGCGTGGTGAACATCGTGATCTTCATATTTTGTAGTCCGCCTCTTACAGCTATTCTTTGATTATTTTATTGAATCAGGTTTTTTCACACTAGCGCTGTGGCAACATGGCTACAACTTCGTCAGAGCTTTCCTGCTTACATTCATTGGGAATTACTTGAATATCTGCCGGCGTTGAAAGTTCAGAAAAAAACACCCTGCGGCTATGCAGTCGACATCAGGGCTCAAGAACTTCAATGAGCCAATCCTTAGATAAGAAGACAGGTATTAAATGATGTTCAAGAAAATCGCGATGACTGCTCCACTGGCCATTCTGGCGCTGAGCTCCTCCATGGCTTTTGCCGCCGGGGAAGCGCGACACTCCATCAGTCTGGTCGCCACCGTGCCGGAAAACGGCTTCTACGTGACGCCTGTCGATCCGGACCTGGTCAACAAGGATCAGGACATGAGCCCGCGCGTTGGCTCCAACACCCTGACGCCTGTGGCCAGCCAGCTCGATATACGCAACAACAATGGTTCGGTACACGCCAGCGTCGAAGGCACGCCGCGGCTCTACGGCGGTGCAAACGTCATTGATCTGGTCGTCGCGGTCAATGGCATTGCGCTCACCAATACGCCGCAGATGATCGTGGGTGAACAAGAGTCCGATGTGAACTATCGCGCCCCGATCAACATCAGCGCGGTGGGTATCGACCATCCTGCGGGCGACTACACCGGCACCGTTGCCATCGTTTATGACGCCGTTCCGCCTGTAGCACTCTAAGCGACACGCAAGACCCTGAAACGCTTACTTGTCCAAGTAACGCAACCGTTCGGTAAATACATTTATTTACCGAACGGGCTTCAATTTATTGGTAATTAGAGTACGTGTTCATGTTCCCGATGACGCCCATCGCGGCTGCGCTTGCGTTGCTGCTGTGTAGTAGTGCATTTGCATCACCCGCGACTGTTGCTAATACACCGAGGAGTTTGCTGTCTCAGGCCAAAGGTTTGCCGGCGGACTTCGAAGAGCACTTCTTTGATGTGCCATTGGCGGTGCGGGTTGAACTTGATCAGCAGCCACTGGGCGAGGCCATGATTATATTGTCTCGCGATGATCGTATTACCTTACTTGAATTCACCGACACCAGTGACAGTAACATTGGTGCCGTCGAACGTGACACTTGGGCAACTTACCTGAAGTCGGGCGTGGCCCTTGGCCCCTGCACAGGTACGTGTCCGGAACAAATGCAGGCGATCCACTACAACCTGCAAAATTCATTGGTGTCCATCGGTACTGAAAACGCCGAACGCGACACCGAAGCCAAGCGCTACTACGACCAGCCCGAGGGCGGCAGCAGTGGCCTGATGGTACGCAATCAGCTCAATCTCAATGGTGGCCAGGATCAGGACCTGGGTGGTCGTTTTGGCCTTGAAGCCAGTGGCAGCCTGGGCAACTGGACCCAGACGTTCAACACGCAACTGGCGCGTCTGGGTGGGCCGGATGACAAGCTTTATTACGCCATCCACGAACTCCACACTCAACGTGAATTGGAAGGCAGCTTTTTCCGCCTGGGTTTCTTTACCCCCAATTCCGAAGGCCTGACCCGTCAGCCGCGTACCTTCGGCACCAGCCCCGATACCGCTGTAGGTCTGATGTTCGGCAGTTCCGACAGCCTGGCCATCGACAGCCCCAAACCGAGCGTCTATCCGATCTATGTCACCGCCAACCGCCAGGCTTCAGTGGAGATTTATCGCGATGGTCTGCTGATCAACACTCAATCGGTGCCAGCCGGATTACAGACCCTCGACACCCGACCATTGCCCGGTGGTATCTACGAAGTGGAAGTGCGCCTGATCGAGGACGGTCAGATCACCTCCACGACCCAGGAGCTGGTGTACAAGCCGAACAACTGGCGCAACCTCGATGAGCGCTGGCGCTACAACCTGTTTGCCGGAGAGGAGCGCAAACTCCTCAGCAACTGGGATCAGCAGGCCAGCGGCGACGCAACGGCGGGCGCGTCGATCAACTACCTGCTGCACCCCAGGGCCATTCTAGGACTGTCGTTGCGCCAGGTACGCGAGAAACTGCAGTACGGCAGTTCCATCGATTGGACCCTGGCCAACAGCACCAGCCTGTACGCCAACGTCTATCAGACCGAAGACCACGGCACCGGGCTGGACCTGCAAGGCCTTTACAATTATGGCGCCGGCAGTCTGGTGGTCAGCCACAGCCGCAGCTGGCTCGATACCACCTATATCTACGACACCCTGCCAGACGGCACGCGGGTGCGGCAACGCAATGTGTTCATCGGGCAGACCAGCAATTCATCCCTTGCCCTGAACCACCGCATCAGCCGTAAAAGTTCGGTCAACGCGCGGGTGTCTCACAGCGACGGCAACACCGAAGGCGTTGGCGTGGACCTGGGCTGGACGCAACGCGGCGAGCTGTTTGGCAGTGATGCGCAATGGCGCTTGTCATTGTTCGATCGCCCCGGCAGTTACAGCAGCGGCAATGATCGCAATCGTGGGGTCGACCTGAGCGTCAACCTCGCGCTGGGTGCGCCGGGCCAACAAATATCCGGCAGCCTCGGCTCGCGCACGGCCCGTGACGGCAGCCGTGACACCAACGCTTCGCTGGGGTACCGCAAGGATTTGCAGGACCACGTGCTGCAGAGCGTCTCGGTCACGGCGCTCACCGACACCTATGGCGTCGGCTTGTCGAGCCTGGCGAACTTCAGTACAGACTCGGTCAGGGGCGACGGGTTTGTTCAGCGCTCCTCTTACAACGGCAACTTCACCGGTGGCCTGAACCTGGACAGCACTGTCGCCATCGGCGGCCAACAAATAGTGATGACCAGCCAGCCTCAGGGGCGCGGTGCCGGAATGATCGTCGACGTCGAGTCCGACATCGACGGGATTGCCCTGCGAGCCGATGACTTGAGCGGCGGCAGCGCCGCGTTGCGGCCAGGGCGTAATTTCATCCCCATCACCGCTTACAAGAACAGTTCGGTGAGCTTCGACTTCGAAGGCAATCACGTCCCGGCGGCAACCATCGAACCGGCGCGCACCCGTTATCACCTGAACAAGGGCGGGGTGGAGTATCGCAAGGTGCGCGTGATGAAAACCCTGACCGTGCTCGGTCGTTTGCTCGACCCACAAGGCCGTCCGCTCAAAGGCCATCACGTGATCAACCACGCCAGCCGTGGAGTGAGTGAAGTCGACGGGTTCTTCTCCATGGAGATGAACGCTGGCTCGCCGACCCTCGAGGTGCGTTTCGCCGATCAATTGCTGTGTCAGTTCCGCCTCGACACGGGCAAGTACCGCAGTGAAAACGACGTGCTGATGATCGGTGACCTGCGCTGCAGCCCGGACACTTTGGCGGACGCAAACTTTGCGGCTGAAACAGCGGGCTGATGCCGCAGACATTAACTTTCGGACTATAAACCCATGGCTCATAAAAGGCGGTACGGCAAGTTTCTTGCGCTTTCGATCGTCAGTTTTTTGATTATCGGCGTTCAACAATCGGCGGAGGCGGAGTCGGTATCCATCACCGCTCTATTCAAGCCTGACCCTGCGCGGCCTCATCAAAACAAATTTGAAAATACAACGCGGCCCAGTGGCTACTGTGCGGATTTTCCAGCCGAATGCACCAGTAACCAGATGTTCAGTCTGCAGGTCCCGATCGAGTTCAACTCCAGCGCTCCTATTACTGCCAATCATTCTTCCCCACGTAGCGGCGCCATGCTCACAGTGCCCTCGCAATGGCGGGACCTCACGGTCTACCACGAAAGTACCCACGAACCGGAGACGGTAAGGGTCCGGATTGTCGGCATCGGGTCCAGGTACGTGACTCAGGACGTAATGCAGCTGGTGGGGGGCGCTGATAACTACACACTTGCCCATGGTCTTTTATGGGGGGCGAGCTGGGTTTACGCGCCCGCGCCATGCCTTTACAGCGGGGTAGGTCTGCTCACCAACATATCTTACAAGTTCTTCTGGAAAACACCCTCGCAAGGCGAATGCGCAAAACAGGCAAAGTTCGATGTGCCATGGCTGCGCTTCGAGTACCTGGACTTTGCCTATGAGCTTGAAACCCCGAACCCCTTGGGAATGAAAACGGGACAGTACGTTGGGGCACTGACCTACACCGTCGGCCCTGGCGGCGATTTTGATATGGGTGACGTCATGCTGCCGAGCAGTTCGACGTTGACCTTGAACTTCAATCTCGACGTGCAACACACCCTCAAAGTCGATATTCCTCCCGGCGGCAACAAAGTTGAACTGCTGCCAGAGGGCGGCTGGCAAAACTGGCTGCAAAACGGGCGCAAACCGGTGCGGTTGTTCCGTGACCAGACCTTCAATATCTCCGCGTCGTCGCGGTTCAAAATGATCCTGCAGTGCAACGTTGTCGGGTTTCAGGGCTGTCAGATTAGAGATCGTCTTACGGGACGCAACGCAAATGTGAATATCAGAGTCAGCCTGCCTGACGGCTTGACGGACCTAACCGGGCAACCAGTCAAGCGACTGCAATTAATCCCGGCAAATTTGAACCCGCCACAGTTTCAACCCGCTTTCTATGTGGACCGGGCCCCCGGTGTTCTGCACTTTGAAATTGACCCCATTTACATGGATCTCATGGTCCGCCCCGGCGAGGCCGGCGACTACGTCGGGACTGCCACGGTGATCTGGGATTCGGAAGTCTGATGGGCTGTTTATCGAGTTATCGAGCCAGCGTTGTATCCAATGTCATGAGGTTCAAGGTTATGAAGCGTCTGCTTGTACTGATAGGTCTGGGCGGGTTTTCCCTGGCGATTCAGGCGGGGCCCAACATCAATGTCGGGACGGTCTACGACTATCTGGATGGCGATAAAAGCACCTACCTGAAGCGGGTGTTCAACGGTGGCGACAGCACCGCGTTCGTCAAGGTCAACATTCTGGAAATCATCTATGACGATGATGGCACGCCCCGCGAAGTGCCCGTCAAGAACCAGGCCGACGCCAGCGCCCGCGACGGGTTGATGGCCAGCCCCGCGCGGTTGATCGTGCCGGCCAACGGCATGCAGGGTTCGCGTCTGTTGTACATGGGCGAACGTGACACCGAGCGGTACTTCCGGGTGCGCTTCGTGCCCGTGGTGCCGGAAAAGGAAGACGAGTTCGCCGTCTCCGAGGAAGAGCGCGACACCTACAAAAAGAACCTGTCGGCGGGGGTCAACGTCATGGCCGGGTTTGGCACGGTGTTCTTCGTGCGGCCCAAGAACACCCGTTTCGACAGCGTGATCGATGATGGCACTGGCACCTACAGCATTCGTAACAACGGGAACAGCGTGGTGGTGGTCGACGAGTTCAAGAACTGTTCGCTGAAGGAAGAGACGGAATGCGAGCCGACGACCAAGCACCACATCCTCGCGGGGAAAAGTTTCCAGTTCGAGAAAAAGCCCGGTCGTGAGTACCGCTTTCAGCTGATTGAAGGCCAGGCCAAAAAAACCATGCGCATTGCCAGCCGCTAGCACCGATCCATGTGGCTACGGTTTTCTTTGATGAACAGGTACCAGACATGATCAAGCAATGGGCTATCGCGGCATCGTTGGGTGCCGCGACGCTGATGAGTTCCCAGGTGTTCGCGGCGCGGGAAGAGCATGAGTTCGAAATTTCGGTGAACATCCCCACCTTGGCGTTTTACGTGATACCAGCAGAAACGGACTGGATTCATCGCGAGCAGAGATTGCCGTGGAATCCTCACACCTCGACATTGGGCGGTTTGCGCAAGTATTTCGACGTCAAGCACGACACCAGCGCGATTGAAGCGCGGCTGGAGAGCGAACCTTATATATCCAACGGCAACGATGCTGAGAATATATACCTGCGCGTCAGCTTCAACGGTCAGGAGTTGAGTCACGACACCCAGCCCCGGCAAGTGGTCTCGGCACAGGACGCCATGACCGGCAGCCGGGTGCGGCTGGACATCGAACCGACAGTTCCGTCCGGTGGTTACAAACCGGGCAACTTTTACGGCAATGTGTTGTTGGTGTTCAGTGCGGCGGCGCCCTGAGCATTGGGATAAAAATGACGCCACAGGAGTGGCAGCAATATCCATCGCATGACAGGGAGTCATGATCGAAGATGAAATCAGTAAAGTCTTGTGCCACCTTCGCAGGGTGGCTATTGCTCTGTGCACCAACCGTTGAATCGGCAACCGCCGCGACCATAGACATCAGCGCCTCGTTCCGGCCGGACCCGTCCAAACCCCACGAAAACAAATTCACCAATGACACCCCGGTGAGCGGACATTGCGCACAGCAACCTGAATTCTGCAAGGAGCAGGGGTTGTTCTCATTGCTTGTCCCCATCGAGTTTCAGTCCATCGCTCCCATCCTGGCCGGGCATGCCGATCGCCGCAAAGGGGCAATGTTCAAAGTGCCGGCCGACTGGCGACGGCTCACGATCAGAAAGGCCGACGGTCAGCCAGAGACATCGGAGGTCGAAGTTCGTATTGTTTCTATCGGTGGCCGTTACATTCTTCCCGATACGGCGCAAAACCTGGTCGGTGAAGGCTCACCATCCAATGATAGTTCGGTCTGGCACCGCCGTTTATGGGGAGGGACTGACTGGACATGGGCACCACCTGCGCCCTGCATGAGCTCTGGTGGCGGCATGTACGTGCAGCCAACCTGGCGCACTTTTTTCTGGCTGACGCCCACATCGGGCGAGTGTGCTGCAATTGCGGGTTATCGAATCGAGACGTTCAGGTATGACCAGGTGCAAATCGGTTATGAATTGAGAACACCCGATCCGCTGCACTTGTCTTCCGGAATCTTTATCGGCGATTTGACCTACAGCGTCGGCCCGGGCATGGACTTCGACATGGGCGATATCATGCACCCCAGCGACTCTACCCTGACATTGAGTTTTACCCTCAACGTTGAACATACGCTCAAGGTCGATATTCCACCGGGTGGTAACAAAGTCGTGCTGGAGCCGGCCGGCGGGTGGCAAAACTGGCTGCAACATGGACGAAAGCCGGTGCGCCTGTACCGCGACCAGGCCTTCAATATCTCGGCGTCATCACGGTTCAAGATGCAAATCGGCTGCGAAATCCCCGGCCTGTACGACTGCATGATTCGCGACCCCGTTTCGCAGCGTGCCGTCCTGGTGGAACTCAGCGTCACCCTGCCAGATGGCTTGACCGATCTCGCTGGCGTACCGGTCAAGCGCCGTCGTCTGATACGTGTGGGTCAGGAGGAGCAGCAAAAATACCAAGCCCTGAATTATGTGAACAATCGGCCGGGCATCCTGCATTTTGAGGTCGCGAGCGAATACATGGATTACATGCTGCAACCTGGCATCGCCGCCCACTATGCCGGGAACATCGTCGTGATCTGGGATTCGGAAATATGAAAAAGCCTTGGGCTAATGCCGGTAAGTTAAGACATTTGAGCGACGAAAATCCTGTGGGAGCGTGGCTTGCCCGCGAAGAATGCACCGCGGTTTTTCAGGTACTACGCGTCATCGTTTTTCGTGGGCAAGCCACGCTCCCACAGGTTCTGCGTCTTAACTTACCGGCTGACTGTTTGCCTCCAGGTACAGCATCTGGCAATGGTCGAAACGTTCAGGGCGTTTTCAATGACCTGCCATTTTCAATGCCATTCGGGTCAGGCGTCGCGCCAGCTCCTTTTCTTCGTCAAACAGATTGTTGATCAATCGGTTGTACACCTCATCGGTCATCTCCTTGCCAGTGAACACAACCGACTCGGGCACTGGAAGCTGTCGGGCAAGTTCTTTGAGTTTTTCCCCGAGCTGGTTTTTGTATTCATCCGTGCGGTGCCGGGTATGAGCCCGTTCATTTTGCGTCTGCCGCAAATCCGCCAGTAACCCGGCCTTGACCACCGCGTACAGCTCGGTGTTTTCCTCAAATGCTCGCGGGTGGGTCGCATGCAGGTATTCAACCCAGAAGCGTTGCTCCAGCATCTGGTTCACCAGCCCGTCACCGTACTCCAGTGACAGCACCGCGCCGTAGGCGTGATCGATCATGCTCTCACTCACGCCGGCAACCGGCCTGTGAAGCATGCTTCGCGATTGCCAGGGCAGGTCCAACCGTCGGGCCAGACCGGTCTGGTAGGCCAGATAGACCTCGACTTCATCCGGCGTAAGGCCGCTGGCCATCCGTTCCTGCATGTCCGCCCGGGCAATTTCATTCACATGATCCAGACGCGCCGCACTCCGGGCCAGGGTCACCAGTTGACGTTCGAGCATCTGCGGCGAGGTGCTCAAAGACCTGGCTTCCGAGGCCAGCACTTCCAGCCCCATGTTGTTGAACAACTGAGCGCCGGCGTCGGCGCAATTAGTGGGCGCGTTGGCCATGGTGAAGAGTGTGCTCCGTAGCTCGGCATCCATGTCGGCGGCATCGATCATTCGCCATACACGCTTGGCCAGCTCGATTCGAAACTCGCCTCCAGCTCGATAATCAGCAGACAGGCTAAGGCCGCGAATCACCGTGAAGAATCCCGCCGAGTCCGGTTCATCGGCCAGATCACCCCAGGCCTCGCCACGGTATCGGCCAAGCCCGGGGGAGGGCGTCCACCATTCGCTGTCGTCAGGTACCGGCCAGAAGGCCAGATCGTTGTCGGTGGCAGGTGGATAGGCATGTCGGGGGCTGAGTCCCACGGACCTCCTGAGGTCTTCATAGGCCAACCGGTTCATGTCGCTGAGCGCTTCTGCGTTCAGACGGGTGCGCGCGACCACCAGCGCATCCTTGGACCCGGGGATCACATCGGGGATGCGGGCAAGCAGGTTGTCTTGCAGGTCGAGGAAAAAACCGCGAGGCCGAGGTTTGGCGAAAGTGCCTCGGGGCCAGGTGTCGATGCCGGTGCCACGCAGGCTGACGATCATCAGGCCGGGCATGTGTCCGATGTCCGGTAGCGCGCCCAAGGGGTTGTGATCCAGCCTGAGGGTTTTCAGGTAGGTCAGGCGGCTGAGTTGTTCAACGCTTTGCGCTGTCAGGCGGATGTGGTTGTCGTTCAGGCGCAGGGTCGACAGAACGTGCATCGCGGTGATGCCCTGGGGTATTTCAGTCAGTTGACAGCCTCTGGCGCTTAATTCGTCCAGGTGCGCAAAGTCCTTTAACAGACCGCCCGGTTCGCTGGAGAAACGCGTGTTGTCCAGATTCAATACCGAAACCTTGTCGAGAAACCGCTTGAGATCGGGCTTGTGTTTCCACCAGGTCTCAAGATTGACACTGCTCAGTTCCACCGATAAATCGAGACGATAACCGCCGTGGGGATGCAGGCTGCGTTCATCGAACACCTGGCTTCGACGTTCGAAACACTCGATCAGTCGTTCGGCGATGTGGCGCCCGCCGCCGTCGCGGAAACCCTGGGGGTCAGGCCCCCAGACGTCGGATTGCTGATAACGCCACTGATTGAGGGTGACGCGCAGGTCGTCGAGTTCATCCTCAAGCGCCGAAAGGGCGGTCAGGGGGTCACCTTGCGCGGTCAACGCTTCAATGAAACTCGTGGCCTCCTCGGCGCTGAAGATCGGGTAAAGGTCGCGAACCCGCCGATCCAGCGAGATGGAACCGCC
This sequence comes from Pseudomonas sp. GM48, assembly GCF_000282335.1. Taxonomy (GTDB): domain Bacteria; phylum Pseudomonadota; class Gammaproteobacteria; order Pseudomonadales; family Pseudomonadaceae; genus Aquipseudomonas. The sequence continues at coordinate 54,916 of NZ_AKJM01000059.1, read as the reverse complement.
CTTGCTCAGGCCCCCGCCCTGTAACAGCAGGGTGGTGATCCGGTCACGCTGCGAGCGAATCGGAATGTCGGCGAGCGCGGTTCTGCGGACTTCAGGGGTGACGAGGATTTGCTTGAACCAGTGTTTGAGCGCCTTGCCCTGGCCGAGCTGGAAACCCAAGGCGTTGCGCTGATCCTGCGACATTGCACGCAGCAACGACTCATAGAGGCTGCTGGCACCGTAAAGGCGATTGTCCTGGTCGAACACTTCATATTTGTTGCGTACGCCGCTGCTGACGAGCGTCCTGACCCGGGTAGCGGATTGCGCGCCAACGCTGCAGCGCAAGCTTCCGTGCGCGGAACTGTCGCGGATATCGACACGCAAGTCGGTGAATACGTCGCTGTGCAGTTTCAGCGTATTCAGGAGCAGACGCTCGGTGTCCGCAGTTAACCCCGAATGCCCATAAAGGCTCTCGGTTGCCCGGACCGCGCGCACTTCGAAATTCAGTTCACGGGCCTGATTTTTTATACGCAACGGAAGGCGCTTTTCGCTGAGCATCGCGAGGCGTTCCGCACCCGTGGCGTTGGCCAGCAGCGTTTCGCCGATGCTTGACGGCAGTTCGGGAAACACGTCGCTAAGCAATCTCACTGGCGGGAGGCGATTTTTTTCCCGGGTGCGATATGTCCGTTTGGCTAACCTGTCCATTTCGCCTTCGACATAGTCGGCCAGTTGATTGCGCAAGGCTTGTGCCCGATGCGCCGGTGGCACGTCGGGGCCGAGCATGACGGCGAGTTCGGGCTCATCCAGAAACGCCACCACGCGTTCGGGCAACTGTCCGGCCATGACGTCCGCCAGGCTGATGCTGAGGATGTCCGATGACAAAGCCTCGGGATTGCCATAAAGGCGGTCTTGCGCCGAAGCACTGGATTGATGAAGCACGCGCAGGGCCTTGTCGTCTGGCCAACCGGGCAGTTCCGTTACGGTTTGCTCGAACCAGGTCGAAGCGGGGTCGGGCATCAAAGGTTGGCCGCTGCGAATCTGCTGCTCCAACAGGACGACATCTTCATACGCCTCGAAGCGTTTCAGGGTATCGGCCAGCAGTGGCGGCGGCGCTTCAGATTCGACGTACATCCGCCGCAAGGCATCGTGATCGGTGCCGCTGATGGCGCGGATCTGCTCCAGTTCGCCATCGCTAAAGCGCTCGACCGAATGCCCGAGCCGGCGCATCAGTTGGTGTTCATTCCAGGTTCCGGGCTGTTCGCCTTCATGCACGAAGGCACCCAGGCCATTGTGTGTCACCTGCGGTCGATAAGCGTCCGGCCGCTGGGGATGAACCACCCGCATCCGGCCGGAGGGTTCTCGCTCGATCTCAAGGAGTTTGCCCTCGTGAGGCAGAATGGATTTGCCTTGATGCCGATGCAACCCCCAGGCATCAGGCGTTGAATCGGCGGGCAATGACAGGTTGTGCTGTTGGTAGGGCGTGAGATCGGGGTGCCAAAGGCGTTGGCTGCCATCAGGCAACTGCACCGGTTTCATCGCGTCGATGAACGGTGAAGAGAGGGATTTGCCCAGCTCGGCGGCACTGCCGAAGATGCCCAACTGAACCAGGTTTTCGACAATGCCCAATACATGCCCGGCCGCTTCGGTGGTCTGACCTTCAGCCCAGTCCACCACGCCTTCGAATACGTCATCCGTCAGTTGATAAGCGGTGTACGCCAGCATCAACTCACCGAGCACCGGCACGAACGGCGTAACCACAAACAGGGCAACATTGAAAATGTCCGAGAGCATCTTCTCCAGGTTGTCCCACCAGGCCCAACGCGCCATGCGGTCGGCATCCTGGGTGGAGATCGCGAGGTCGCGGGCATCGTTGACGATCTTGTTGAGCCTGATCCGGAACAGGTATTGCCAAAGGTCGTCATGGGCCGGGTCGGGCGAGCGGTTTTGATAGTCATCGGTGATCGCCTGGACGCTGAAACTCAGGTTGGGATGGTCCACCGGCGTATCCCTCCAGACGGGGCCGCCGGCCTGACGATCTCGTTGCTGCCATTGCACCGTGCTCAAGCGTTGATTGAGATTGGCGAAGAAATGCCCTCGCTCCTGGTGGGGCACGAACTGGCTGAAGAACTGTTGATAACTGAACCCGGCCGATGGCTCTCCGTTGGCGGGTTTTTCTTCGCGCAACTGGCGAGTCAGTTCGGCCATGAACTCGGCGGGCGAGGGGTATTCCTTGAGTGGGTGTTGGTTGTCGTGTGGCACATAGGCGATCAGGCGGCCGGGAGAGCCATCCGGTCCAGGATCGGTTGTGATCAGCACAATGCCCGCCAGCACCGTTTCCATCATGGCCAGGTTGTAGTAGCGCACGTGCTTGCCGTCGAGCTTCAAATCTCGTTGGCCGTGGACCAGACCGAGGATCAGTCGATGGGCGTGTGCATCAATGTGTTTATTGAGCAGTGCCAAATGTGCCGCTGCTTTCAACGCGGCTTTTTGGCTGGCAGTGACCGCCGTGCGAACGTTGTTGGCCACCAGGGGGCTGCCGAATCCGAGGGCCTGACGCAATGCGTGCTGGTAGCGGGCCCCGATGTTCAGATCACGGCAGATGGCCTTGAACGTTTGGGCGGTAAGCGTGGCTCCCGTGATGGTGTGGTTGATGTGCAGCGTTTTCATCTGTCCGCGTGGGTCCGGCGCGTCAAGAAAAGCAAAGTCCGAAAAGGTTTCTTCATCCGAGAAGTTGTGCAGGGCCGCGTTCAGCAACGAGACCGTCCTGACCTTGGTGCCACCCTTGAAATCATGCACCCACCATGGGCGGCCGACGGCGGCATAAAGCCGCAGGTAGGTGTTCCTGACGTCAATGTCGCCGTAGTGCTTGCTCAGCGCTTTTTTCAACAGGGGTTCGGCAAACGCATAAACATCCGCCAGGTTCTCAAGCAGGGCGTCCACGGCGTTCTGGGTAGACCAGTGCTCGGCTATCGCCTCTCTGAGCTGATGATGAGCGGAGCGGGCATGGGGTTTGAACGGAGCGAAGTTGTGTGGGGCAGCCTTTAATGCGCGAGCGTTGACAGGGGAAATGTCGGTGATCCAGGCGGGCAACGCCTGAGCGATCCAGGCGTCATTAATGCCGTCCTGGTTTTTGGTGTCGCGGCGTTTTTGATCAATCCTTGAAAAATTCGTCATGTGCTAACCGTCAAAAGCTGTAATCAGGCTTTTCAGGTTAGGCAGGTACTGCGGTCGAAAAAAAGCGTAAATACAGGGTTGGATTACCCCCGAAAGAAGCTTCGATCCAACGATAAACAAAGAGCGAAAAATACAGGAATACCACCTTTTAACGTGCAGATGTGCCCGGTGCGGTCGCGGTTTGGGTGACGACCGGCAATCCTGCCCCGGCACCGCACATTGTGTGGGTGCCCGGTTGCAAATACGGCGTCAGTATCGGCGCCATGCCCTTGAGCACTTGCACCGGCAACGCCGAGGTGAAGGTGAAGCTTTCCGCCGAGCGTCCCGGTACGAAGGCGGTCAGGGTGCCGAAGTGGTGATCGCCGATATAGAACACGAAGGTCGCCGTGCGGTTGAGCGATTTGGAGCTGAGAATCCGCCCGCCGGAGCCGATGGCTTCGATGCGGTTGTCGCCGGTGCCGGTCTTGCCGCCCATGGCCAGTGGCGTGCCGTCGGCCAGTTTGAAACTGCCGGACACGCGTTTGGCGGTACCGGCGTCCACCACTTGCGAGAGGGCTTCGCGCATGGCGGTGGCGACCTCGGATGGCATCACCCGTTTGCCCACATCCGGGTCGTTGATCAACCGGGTTTCATAGGGCGTGCCCGCGGCAAAATGCAGGCTGTCGATGCGCAGCGTCGGCATGCGCACGCCGTCGTTGAGGATGGTGCCGATCAGCTCGGCCAGGGCTGCCGGACGGTCGCCGGAGCTGCCGATGGCGGTGGCCAGCGACGGCACCAGATGGTCGAATGGATAGCCGACTTTCTGCCAGCGCTGGTGAATGTCGAGGAACGCTTCGATCTCCAGCATGGTGCGGATGCGGCTGTCGCGGGCGCCCTTGTGCCGGCTCTTGAACAGCCAGCTGTAGACTTCCTGGCGTTCGAACTGGCTGGCCTTGACGATTTCGCCCCACTTGGCGTCCGGGTGGTTCAGCAAGTAGCCCATCAGCCACAGGTCCAGCGGGTGCACCTTGGCGATGAAACCCTGGTCGGGCAGGTCGTAGGTGCCGGGACCATAGGCTTCATAGAGCCGTTGCAGGCGCTCGTCGGTGAGTTTTTCGGTGAGCTTTTCACCCTGGAGGTGCGAGCGCACGAAGGAGTTGAAGCTTACCTGGCTGGCCTGCGGCAGCAAGTAGCGGTGTACGGCGGCCATGCGGATCGGCGTCGGGCGCATGCTGTCGAGGAAGGTGTCGAGCCGGTCCTGGGTGTCCTTGTTCTTGTACTTCTTCCAGAACTTGAGCAGGAACGAAGTCCCTTCGCGGTCAGCGAACGAGGCCAGGTATTCCTGGCGCCGCGGGTCGCGGTCGTCCTTGAACAGTTCGGCACTGCTGTTCGCGCCGGAGTAGGTGGTGTAGCGCACCAGGTCACGCATCAGGCGAATGAACGGCAGGTTGATCGACTCGCGCAAGGCGTCGCGCAGGGTCGGTATCCGGCCGTTGTCTTCCTTGCGGAAGTTGTGGAACACATGCAAGCCGCCCCCGGTGAAAAACGCCTCGCCGGGGCTGGCGGAATATTTGCGGTCCAGGGCTGCACCGAGCATTTTCTGCAGGTCGCGGTCGTTGTTCTCGATCAGGTAATCGACCGCCCAGCGGCTCAGGCGGTCCTGATCCGGCACGTCGACTTTCTTCAGTTCCGGAACGGTCATGCCGGCGTACTTGTCGTGCAGCTCCGAGATGATTTGCAGGTAGGTGGTGAGCACGCGCATTTTCGCGGTGGAACCCAGTTCCAGTTTGCTGCCTTCGTTGATGTCGAACGGCTGGTCGGTGCTGTCGGTCTGCACTCGAACCCGCGAGCCGTCCGGGGTCAGTTCGAACAGGGTGAAGCTGTAGCGCACCTGGGTGGTGCTGGTGGGGGTCAACAAGCGTTCGCCCATCAGGCCGATTTGCGTCGCATAGGCCGGATCGGCGAGTTTTTTCAGGTACGCGGTGGCCTGGGTTTGCAATTCCCCTTGCAGGGTGCTGGTGGCTGACAGGTCAAGGCGGTCGAGGTCGTACAGCGGCCGATTGAGCAAACCGGCCAGGCGGCTGCGGGCCACGCTGATGCCTTTGTTGGTTTCGATCGGTTGGATGGTCGGCTGGGTCGCCCAGTCGCGATACGTCACCTTGCTGGCCAGTGCCGCGGCGGCGAACGGCGCATCGATCACATTGTTCTGGGCCAGCAAACGAATATGACTGTCGGTGAGGTCGGCCAACTCATCCCGGCCCTTGGTCAGGTAATGCGACGGGCGGCGCTGGGCAATCATCAGCGACAGCATTTCGCGCAGGGCCAGGCCTTTGTCCGCCATGGTTTTTGGATCCGTCGCGGTGCTGGACAACGCTTCGTTGGCCAGTTTGAAGTCGGAGCCGTACCACACGCGCAACCCTTCAGCCATGCCATGCACTTCACCGTGGCCCGGTACGGCCGACAGCGGCACGCTGTTGAGGTAGTCGCGCACCACATTCTGCCGGGCTTCGAGGGTTTGCGGCCCGGCCTGATAGGCGCGTACGGTGGCGGAGACCATTTGGCGAATTTTTTCCGCGCCATTGACCGTCAGACCATCGGGGGAATGCCGGTACTTCTCCAGTTGTGTGGCCAGGGTACTGCCACCGGCGGATTGGCCGGGCACATGCAACATCTTGGCCACCTGGGACCACGCCGCCATGCCGAACCGCGGCCAGTCCACGGCCGGGTTGGCCAGAGGTTGTTTGGGGTCGAGCAGGAAGCGGTTCTCGATGAACAGCAGGCTGTTGACCACCACCGGCGGAATCGAGGCAAAGGATGAATAAAGCTGCTGCGGATAGTTGTATTGGTACAGCGGCGCTGCACGGCAATCGGTGATCGACAGCCCGGCCTGGATCTTCTCGGCATAGGGTACGAACAGGCCCTGGTCGCTGTACTTCAATAGCGCCGGGGAAAAGCGGGTTTGCGCCTCAACGACGAAATCGCGCTTGATCAAGCGCGGCAGAAACTCATCCAGCGAGCTGTAGCCCAGGCGCCGATCGAACGGGCCGTCGCCCGGATAGCGAATCGCATTGCTGGGGCCGGGTTTGAGCTCATAGCTCAGGGATGCGGCGTATTTGCTGACTTCCCTGGCCTGAAACCTGGAGGTACGCATTTCCCTCGCGGCGGCCAGCCCCACGACAATCGCGATAATCAACAGCAATAACCAGAACGCTCCCCAACCGTGTTTCGAGCGACGGGGTTTTTCAGGTAACGGCGCTTCATCCACACCTTCATTCGGGACCACGGTTTTACTCGAATCGGTTTGCCACAAAGCGCCCATAGTCGACTGATCCATTCACGCAGATTTATCGGACTTGTCTGAAGCTTAGACGGTGGATGGCAATGGTGAAAAAATTGTGAAGTGCAAAATGTCGGGTTATTGCTGTTTCCTGTGGCGAGGGAGCTTGTCGGATCGCCGCACCGTCCCGTTGGGCTGCGAAGCGGCCCCAAACTGTGTAAATACCGTTCGCCTGAATAAACCAGGCGTATGGTTTTGCGCCTGCTGCGCAGTCGAGCGGGAGCAAGCTCCCTCGCCACAGGGGGATCAGCCAGCCAAGTGACTTCAGAGCCAGCACGCATCCCAGAGCGGGTAGTCGCCAATTTTCTCTACCAGACCTGCCCGCAATGGATTGGCAACGATGTAGCGGGCGAACGGTAGAAGGTCCTCTCCATCGCGTATTGCCCGGTCGTGGTAGCCGGTTTGCCAGAAGGCTCCACTTTCGTTCAATGTCCGGTTGATGGTGAGGGTGCTCCGGGATTTGATGGCCTGCATGAGTTGCGCCAGCGTGTAGCGTTCAAGCTGTATTAACCAGTGGAAATGGTCCGGCATGATGACCCAGGCCATTGAGTCGACCCATTTTTGATCATGGGCTCGCCTGAACTCCTCAACCAAAAGGCGTCCAAGCCGCCAATCCGCGAATATTCGGCGGCGTTGATGCACGACTGCGGTAATTAAATAGCCCCGTCCTGGTTCTGAGTAACGTCCACGGCGCAATAGATGCGAGTTTGGATGTGGAGGCATTCCGTTGCTCCCTTTGGCGTTTGGCTAAATACGCTAGCTCCTCGTTTTCCTGCTTGAACCTGCATTTGCTGAGTGAAATTTCCCAACTCATTGAAGGAATCGGATCCACGCAGCACTTTTGTGGCGAGGGAGCTTGCTCCCGCTGGACTGCGAAGCAGTCCCCATACCAGCAACTCTGATCGGTCTGGAATATCTGGTTTTTTGGTTTGGCGCCTGCTGCGCAGTCGAGCGGGAGCAAGCTCCCTCGCCACAGTAGAGTGGGCTGAAACACTTGAATTAGAGCTTTCAAGACTTTGGCAGGGGCATGACGATGCACCATTGTTGTGCAATACTCGGTGCCGCTTTTCCCACTGATTTTGCGGGTTTTTCCTACAAGACAGCTCTGCCCACGAAGCAGGGCCGGTTCGGGAAGCGATGGCTTATCGGTCAGCGCTTCGCCACTCGGTGGTCATATCCAATAACAAGACGAGGATGTCCCCCATGCCCACAGGCAATCACCTGCCCCAAGGCGAGACCGCTCAGGGCGGTCCGCTTAAACGTGAACTCGGCGAGCGGCATATTCGCCTGATGGCACTCGGCGCCTGTATCGGCGTCGGCCTGTTCCTGGGTTCGGCCAAGGCCATCGAAATGGCCGGCCCGGCCATCATGCTGTCCTACATCATCGGCGGTCTGGCGATCCTGGTGATCATGCGCGCCCTCGGCGAAATGGCCGTGCACAACCCGGTCGCCGGCTCGTTCAGCCGTTATTCCCAAGACTATCTTGGCCCGTTGGCGGGCTTCCTGACCGGCTGGAACTACTGGTTCCTGTGGCTGGTGACCTGCGTCGCGGAAATCACTGCCGTGGCGGTCTACATGGGCATCTGGTTCCCCGACGTGCCGCGCTGGATCTGGGCGCTCGCTGCGCTGATCAGCATGGGCTCGATCAACCTGATCGCGGTCAAGGCCTTCGGTGAATTCGAATTCTGGTTTGCCCTGATCAAGATCGTCACCATCATTGCGATGGTGTTCGGCGGCATTGGCATCATCGCCTTTGGCTTCGGCAACGACGGTGTGGCCCTGGGGATTTCCAACCTGTGGACCCACGGCGGCTTCATGCCCAACGGTGTGCAAGGCGTGTTGATGTCGCTGCAAATGGTGATGTTTGCTTACCTCGGCGTGGAGATGATCGGCCTGACCGCCGGTGAGGCGAAGAACCCGCAAAAGACCATCCCGAACGCCATCGGCTCGGTGTTCTGGCGGATTCTGCTGTTCTACGTCGGCGCGTTGTTCGTGATCCTGTCGATCTACCCGTGGAACGAAATCGGCACCCAGGGCAGCCCGTTCGTGATGACCTTCGAGCGTCTGGGCATCAAGACCGCAGCGGGCATTATCAACTTCGTGGTGATCACTGCTGCGCTGTCGTCCTGCAACGGCGGCATCTTCAGCACCGGGCGCATGCTTTACAGCCTGGCGCAGAACGGCCAGGCCCCGGCGGGGTTCGCCAAGACGTCGAGCAACGGTGTGCCGCGACGTGCGCTGCTGCTGTCGATTGGCGCGTTGCTGCTGGGTGTATTGCTCAACTATCTGGTGCCGGAAAAGGTTTTTGTCTGGGTGACGGCGATTGCCACCTTCGGCGCGATCTGGACCTGGGCAATGATCCTGCTGGCCCAGCTGAAATTCCGCAAAGGCCTGAGCGCCAGCGAACAGGCCGGTCTGAAATACCGCATGTGGCTGTACCCGGTCAGTTCGTACCTGGCGCTGGCGTTCCTGGTGCTGGTGGTCGGCCTGATGGCGTACTTCCCGGACACCCGCGTGGCGCTGTATGTGGGACCTGCGTTCCTGGTGCTGCTGACGGTGCTGTTCTACGTGTTCAAGCTGCAACCGACCAATGCTTCACAAGGCGCGGCGCGTTCGGTTTCGTAAGTTGTAACGCTGAAACCTGTAGGAGCGAGCTTGCTCGCGATGGTCGTTAACGATAACGCGTCTTTACTGGCTAAACGCGGCGCTCTTGAGTCCATCGCGAGCAAGCTCGCTCCTACATAAGACGGTCCAGTGGCCGGGGCTTTTTCATATCAGGCGGGCACAGTTTGCAGTGATCGATTCAAACGCTTATTGAACTCCAGCCACATCGCCAGCAACGCCATCAACCCGGCCCCTACCAGCGCCGTGAAGATCTGCATGGCAACAGCATCGTCGGTCAACGCATTGACCATGTCCGCCAAGGGCGCCAGCAGCACGCCCAGACAGAAAATCTCCAGCGAGAAACGGCCCATGTGGCAGCATTGCTGCGCCAGCCAGTTTTGCGTCCATCCACTGTCGGGAATCAGTTTTGCCGTGACGTAGGCCAATGCCAGGAAATGCAGCAGGCGCACCGGGGAAAGATCGGTCTTGCTGATGGGGTACAGGAAGTTTTGCACGCTGGCCGGGACCACGGCATCGTGAATGTCCGGCCAACGCCACAGGACGGTCAACACCCCCGCGGTCACTACATACAGCGCCGCACCCACAAACAACGGCTGGCGTACCAGCGGGCGAGATTCGGGCAAGTGCGGGCGCTGGCTGTAGATCGCAGCGGCACCGCCAAGTACGAACAGCAACTGCCAGGCAACCGGGTTGAAATACCACACGCCGTCCTTGATGGCCGCCAGGTTCCAGCCAGCCAGCGGCACCATCAGGTACAGCACCACCGACATCGCGACCACCATCCAGGCCTTGCGCACCAGCAGTGGCAGCACCAGGGGCAAGCCAGCCAACAGCACGATGTACAACGGCAGCGGGTCCATCAGGTTCGGTTTGAAGCGCAGCAGCAACTCATCGATCAACGCTTGCTGCGGGTTGCTGATGAAGTGATGCATGCCCATTTCTTCCACCAGATCCCGTGTTTCCACGTGGCTGTTGGCGAAAAACACAATGCCCATCAGCATCGCCAGCAGGAAGATATGCACCACGTAGAGCACCCACGCCCGGCGCAGGATTTTCACGCAGGCGATCAGAAAGCCTTCGCGTGCCAGGACTTTGCCGTACGCCAGCACGGCCGCGAAACCTGCCAGAAACACGAAAACCTCGGCCGCATCGCTGAAACCGAAGTTACGCAGGGTGATTTGCCCCAAAGGGTTGTGGGGCACGTGATCCCAAAAGATGAAGATCAGGGCCAGACCACGAAAGAAGTCGATCCGGTGATCGCGCGTTAACGTCATGACAGCAGACTCGTAACTGCGGGTGAAAATGGGCTTGGCCGCGGGCGCAAAAAAGGCCGCGCGCCCAAGCGGCGGCGCGCAGGGTGGACTGATTCGCGGGCAATTGCAAAGTCGGGATATTACCGGATGTCTCCGGCGTTGCCCCGAGGCTAAACCGCTGGTCTGAAAGGTCTAAAAACCTGCGATTTGTGACAGTAGACAGGCTCAAATACTAATGAGCGCAACGTTCTAAAAAGCGGGAACCTCCCATGAGACTGTTGTGGAAAGGGCTGTCCAGTTACACGGTGATCGGGGTCGCCAACACCCTGATTCACTGGCAGATCTTTTTCCTGTTGAGCGTTGCAGCCGGCCTCAGCCAGGCGGTCAGCAACCTGGCGGCTTTCTGCGTGGCTGCGTCGTTCTCCTTCTACATGAACGCGCAATTTACCTTCGCCACCCGGGTCTCGGTCGTTGGTTATCTAATGTTTGTTTCGGGAATGGGAGCGTTGAGCCTGGGTGTCGGCCATTTGGGCGACGTCTGGCGATTGCACGGTTTGCTCACCGTGGCCCTGTTTTCGGCATTGAGTCTGGTACTCGGCTTTTTGTATTCAAAATACGTAGTGTTTCGCGAGCGTGACACATGAAAGTCTCGTTGATTGTTCCGGTGTTCAATGAGGAGCAGGCGATTGACCTGTTCTACCAGGCTGTTCGCCAGGAACCCTCGCTAAGCCCCTATCAGGTTGAAATCCTGTTCATCAATGACGGCAGCACCGATCACACTTTACTGCTGGCGGGCTCGATCGCTAGGCAGGACAGCGATGTGCTGTTGATTAATTTTTCGCGCAACTTCGGCAAGGAGCCTGCGCTGTTTGCCGGGCTGGAATTTGCTACCGGTGATGCGGTCATTCCGATGGATGTGGACTTGCAGGACCCGGTCAGTGTCATTTCCCGGCTAATCAAGGAGTGGACCGATGGCGCTGACGTGGTGCTTGCCAAGCGCCGCAACCGTTCGGCCGACGGTTATTTCAAACGCCATTTCGCGGCCCTGTTCTACCACCTGCTCAATCGGATTGCCTCGACCCGCATCGAAGAAAATGTCGGTGATTTTCGCTTGATGGACAGGAAAGTCGTTGACGTCATCAAGAGCCTGCCGGAGCACCAGCTGTTCATGAAGGGGGTGCTGTCATGGGCCGGATTCAATACGCGAGTCATTGAATACGATCGTGCGCCACGCGCCGCCGGCAAAAGCAAATTCAATATCTGGAAACTCTGGAACCTGGCACTTGAAGGCATCACCTCGTTCAGCACGGTGCCGTTGCGTGTTTGGTCCTACGTGGGCGGCATCATCTCGCTGGCGGCACTTGTGTATGCGGCCTACATGATTCTGGACAAGATTCTGTTCGGCAACGATGTCCCGGGGTATCCGTCCCTGATGACGGCGATTCTGTTTCTGGGCGGCGTTCAATTGATTGGCATCGGCATCCTCGGTGAATACATCGGGCGCATCTATATGGAGTCCAAGCATCGGCCCCGCTATGTCATCAAGGACATCATCAAAAGCAGTGACGAGCCAGCCGACAAACCCTCGCTGAAGAGGATTGTATGAACACGATGGGGCGCCTGGCCGAGGATGTTCAGGTGCGTCAGTGGCGTCAGGCCGTCTATCCATCGACTGTGCTGGCGTTGCTCACCCTGGCCCTGATCGTTCGATTTCACGGAATTTCAGTCCCGATCATCTGGTACGACGAAGGCTATAGCCTGATGCTGAGCGAGCGTTCGCCGGCATTGATCTGGTCCACCACGGCGGGAGACGTTCATCCACCGTTGTATTACGTGATTCTTCATTACTGGACGATGCTGTTTGGCGCCAGTGTGGTGGCTGTGCGCGGCCTGAGCGCCGTGGCAGATGTGGGCACGGTGCTGCTCTGTATCAAACTGATGAGTCTGCTCGCCACGCGAAGAGCGGCCTGTATCGCCGGAGTTTTGCTGGTGTTGCTGCCGATCACGGTTCGTTACAGCCAGGAAGTGCGCATGTACACGCTCGTCGGTTTCTGGCTGATGGCCGCTACGGTTGCACTGGTTTACTGGCGTCGGCAGCCGCAACTCAAACGCTATCCCGTGATGTACGTACTGCTGATGACAGCGGCTTTCTACACACACTACTTTGCAGCGCTCGGTGTGCTGGTGCATTGGCTGTATTGGGCGGGACCTGGCAGTGGCAAGTCAGCATCGTTGCCTGTGCGCAAGTGGCTGCTGGTCAATGTCGCGATTGTCGTGCTGTATTCGCCCTGGTTGCCGCATCTGATGGACCAGACGTGGAAAATGCAAGGACTTGAATGGATTTCGCCGACCACATGGGACATGTTGCCGAGCTTTATCGCGCAATGTGCGGCGATGATATCAACCACGGAGGGCGGGTTGTGGGGCACGCTGATTGTCTCGGCGGTGGTGATTGCCTGTTGTGTGATGGCGTGGCGGTATAGGCGCACCGACCGCCGCTCGACCGTGCTGGTCATCGGCTACTTCTTCGTACCGCTCATCACGGCATTTTTCTTGTCATTGGCCGTTCCGATCTTCGTTCCCAGGTACCTGGTGTTTGCCGCAGCCGGTTTGCCTTTGTTCGTCGCCGTTGTGCTGGATCGGTTGGCTGAACGACGTCCTGTGATTGCACTACTCTGCTTGAGCGTGTTTGTTGCAGGGGAAATACATGGACTGCAGAAAGTGTATTCGCAGGAAGACGGGCTGAACGGAACCTTCATTCGTAAGATGGCCAGGCTGGACATGTTGGCAGATGGCATCAAGAGGGAGGCCGAGGCAGGCGACGAGTTGGTCATTGACGGCCTGTACTGGTATTTGCCGTTCCACTACTACAACACCACGGGTATCCAGCCGAGGCTTTACATCGCCCGATTACCGACAGGAGCTTCCGACGGCCCCTTCAACTATGGCGGCTGGCTTCTTATCCCTCAGACGTTGGACTGGATTTTTTTCGACAATGTCGCAACAGTAAAACTCAGTTCCAAAAGAGTCTGGTGGGTGACCGGCAGGCCCCGGCCGGAAAAGGTCGTGACATTTCCCAAGGGATGGAAACAGACGCAGACCCTCAAGGGAGAGGAAGTCGAGGCGCGTCTGTTTATACTCGACGGCGAGCGCTGAAGTCGTCCCGAACCTTCAGCGCTGGAGCCAACGTCAGGCGGCGGCCACTTCATTGGGCTCAAAACTGTCCGCCCGCGCCATCTGCCACATTCGTGAGTAGAACTCGCCATTCACTTCACCGGTCAGCAGCTCGCCGGGTTTGAGGAATACGTGCAACTGCGAGAACAGCTTGATCTCGGTCGCCGACATGCGCCGCACCAGGTGCTTGGCGGACAACTGCGACGGATGTTCGAGGCCGGCGGCGGCGAGCATTTCCGCCAAAGCCTTGAGCGTGCTGCGATGGAAGTTGAATACGCGCTGGGCCTTGTCCGGCACCACCAGCGCGCGTTGGCGCAGGGGGTCCTGGGTGGCGACGCCGGTCGGACATTTGTTGGTGTGGCAGCTCTGCGACTGGATGCAACCGATGGCGAACATGAAGCCGCGCGCCGAGTTGGCCCAGTCGGCGCCGATGGCCAGCACACTGGCGATGTCGAAGGCGCTGACAATCTTGCCGCTGGCGCCGAGTTTGATCTTGTCCCGCAGGTTCAGGCCCACCAGGGTGTTGTGCACGAACAACAGGCCCTCGCGCATCGGCACGCCGATGTGGTCGGTGAACTCCACAGGCGCCGCGCCGGTGCCGCCTTCCTTGCCATCCACCACGATGAAGTCCGGGAGGATGCCAGTCTCGAGCATGGCCTTGGCAATGCCCATGAACTCCCACGGATGGCCGAGGCAGAACTTGAACCCCACCGGTTTGCCACCGGACAGTTCACGCAGTTGCGCGATGAAATGCATCATTTCGATGGGCGTGGAAAACGCGCTGTGACGCGACGGTGATACGCAGTCTTCGCCCATCAGGATGCCGCGGGTTTCGGCGATCTCTTTGGTGACCTTGTGTTTGGGCAGGATCCCGCCGTGGCCCGGTTTCGCGCCTTGGCTCATCTTGATTTCGATCATCCGCACCTGCGGCGTCCGGGCTTGCGCCGCGAAGCGTTCCGGGTCGAAACGCCCGTCGCTGGTGCGGCAACCGAAATAGCCGCTGCCCAGTTCCCAGGTCAGGTCGCCACCGTGTTCCCGGTGATAGGGGCTGATGCTGCCTTCGCCGGTGTCATGGGCGAAATTGCCGAGCTTGGCGCCCTGGTTCAAGGCGCGGATGGCGTTGGCGCTGAGCGAGCCGAAGCTCATGGCTGAAATGTTGAACACCGACGCCGAATACGGCTGGGTGCACTGCGGGCCGCCGACCGTCACCCGGAAACTGCTCGGGTCGCTCAACGGCGCCGGGCGCATGGAATGGCCGATGAATTCGAAACCCGACTGATACACGTCAATCAGCGTGCCGAAGGGTTTGTCGGCGGTTTCATTCTTGGCCCGGGAATAGACCAGCGAACGCTGGGCCCGGGAAAAGGGCAGGGCGTCGCTGTCGGATTCGAGCAGGTACTGGCGGATTTCCGGGCGGATGCCTTCGACCAGATAGCGGATATTGCCGAGGATCGGGTAATTACGGCGCACCGCGTGGGGAACTTGCAGCAGATCAAACAGGCCGATCAGACTGAGGACGCCGGTGACGGCGGTGATCGGCCAGACCCAGTCATAGTCAAGAAATGGCAGGCTGGCGAAGGTGAAAATCACGCAGACGGCAAAGAAGGCGTAGCGGCTCAGGAGTGACAGGCTCATACGGTTTCCTTGGGTTCGGACTCAATTATTCGGTGTCATGGCAGCTTTTGTGGCGAGGGAGCTTGCTCCCGCTCGACTGCGCAGCAGTCGCAAAAACCTGCTGACGGGTTTTGTCTGACTGAACGTGGTGATTGTCCTGGGACCGCTTCGCGATCCAGCGGGAGCAAGCTCCCTCGCCACAAAGTTCTCCTGCCTTAATGGTTGTCAGGCATTTTGTGCCTGCAAAAAAATCGAAAACAGCTCGGACTGGGACTTGATCCCCAGCTTGCTGTACATGTGTTTCTTATGGACTTTCACGGTTTCGACCGAGATTTCCAGCTTACGGGCGATTTCTTTACTGGAGCAACCGCTGAGCATCAAACGCCCGACATCCAGTTCCCGGGCGGTCAACTGCGCGCCCTTGAGTTGCTGCACCGAAGCTTCCAGTTGTACCCGCCAATCGGCTTGCGGTGGTGCGGGGGCCAGGGCCACGACTTCGTTGATCTCATAGGGTAGACGCTGGCGCAACAAACCGAGCACCCACGGCTGGATCAACGACAACAAGGCGATCTGCTGGCCGCTGAAGCGCTGCGTGCTGCCCAGTGACAGGCACAGCGTGCGGTCACCTTCGAGCTGACAATTGAACTGGATTTCGTCGGCCACCACATTCAGACGAAAGTAGCGCTGGTAATACTCGGTCAGCTCGAAGTGTTCCGGGGCGACTTCCGACAGGCGATACAGCCCGGTGCGCGACTGCTCGCGGCAGGCGATGTAGAACGGGTCGAGCAGATACAGGCCGCGCAGGTAATCCTGGAACAACTGGTCGGGGCTGCCGTCCTCTCCGGGGCATTCGGCGAATACCTGCGGGCGCTGATCGGCGCTGAAAAGCAGGGCCACCCAGCTGTCGAAGGACACGTACTGATCCAGCAAACGCACCAGCTGGGTCCAGAAATTGGGCTTGTCCAGGGCGTCGATCAGTTGCCCCACCGAGCGGTGCCAGGCGATGTCGTCCAACGAGAGTGTCATGCATCTACCCCTATCGTGTTACCCCAGCGGCGTGATTCCCCGCCCGGTTGCTTGCTGCGCATACTGGCGCACAGACACCGACCGGGCAATCTTTCTGCCGCCCGGCCCATAACAAGGAATACCGATGAAGGTCGAACTCGCCCAATTGGCAGGTCGTGACAATGACACGGCTTACAACCTCGAACGCACCCTGGCGGCGATTGCCGAGTGCGCAGCCGACACGCAGCTGATCATGTTCCCTGAAGGCCATTTGATGGGTTTCCCTTCGGCCGAGTCCGTGGCCGAGGTGGCCGAGCCGCTGGACGGACCGTCCGTCAGTGCGGTGCTCGCCGCCGCCCGCCAGCGCAATATCGCGGTGGCCATTGGCATGGCCGAAAACGACAACGGCCGTTTCTACAACACCACGTTGCTGATCACCCCCGAAGGCATCGCGCTGAAGTACCGCAAGACTCACTTGTGGGCCTCGGACCGTGGTGTCTACGAGGCGGGCGATCGCTACGCCACCTGTTTGTGGAACGGCGTGCGCGTGGGCCTGCTGATTTGCTACGACATCGAATTCCCCGAAAGCGCCCGCGCCCTGGCGCAACTGGGTGCCGAACTGTTGATTGTCACCAACGGCAACATGGACCCGTATGGCCCGACCCACCGCACCGCGATCATGGCCCGCGCCCAGGAAAACCAGGCGTTTGCGCTGATGGTCAACCGGGTGGAAGCGGGTGACGGTGGTTTGCTGTTTGCCGGCGGCAGCGCATTGGTCGATCCGCTGGGCACCTTGTTGTTCGAAGCTGGGCGCGAGGAAGGGCAGTTTGCGGTCGAGCTGGACCTGAATCAGCTGACGGCGGCGCGTCAGGATTATCGGTACCTGGATGATCAGCGGCTGAAGTTGCCGGGAGAGGTGGTTGAGCGGGCCTGCGGGTTGCGCGAGCTGCTGATTCCCAAGAGCTGATCCGGATTCTGTGTGGCTGGTGCCGGCCCCTTCGCGAGCAAGCCCGCTCCCACATTGGCCTTGTGAACACCCGAGATCCCCTGTGGGAGCGGGCTTGCTCGCGAAGAGGCCGGCACAAACAACACACCTGCTTGATCATTCACCGAAGAACAACAACGCAACACCCGTAATTTGCGCCGAACTCGGCTCTGCCATAAATCTAATAATTCCGGAGTAGTCGCTCATGGCTCGTTTGCAACGCACCCTGTCACTGGGGTCGGTGGTGCTGTTTGGCATTGCCTACATGACGCCGATCATTGTGCTCGGCACCTTTGGCATCCTCGCTCAATCCACCGCCGGCATGGTGCCGGCCGCGTACCTTGCGGCACTGGTGGCGATGTTCTTCACCGCCATGAGCTACGGGCGCATGGCCTCGGCGTTCCCGGTGGCCGGCTCGGCCTACAGCTACGTGCGCAAGGCCATCAGCCCGAAACTCGGATTCATCGCCGGTTGGGCGGTGCTGCTCGATTACCTGTTCCTGCCCATGGCGATCTGGCTGATCGGCGCGGCCTACCTCAACTCCGCATTCCCGGCCGTGCCGCAGTGGATCTGGGTGCTGGCGTTTATCGGCATCACCAGCGCGATCAATATCGTCGGCCTGAAACTGGCCAACGGCATCAATGCGTTGCTGATGCTGGTGCAGTTCCTGGTGTTGATCGCCTTCGTCGCGTTGTGCGTGCATTACGTCGGTGGTGATGCGAGCACGCCGTTGTGGTCGATCAAACCGTTCTTCAATGGCGACATGCAGATGCCGTTGATCATGAGCGGCGCGGCCATTGCCTGCTACTCGTTCCTCGGTTTCGACGCGGTCAGCACCCTGACCGAAGAAACCCGTGATCCACGCCGCACCATTCCCCGGGCGATCATGCTGATCACCCTGATCGGCGGGCTGATTTTCGTCGGCGTGTCGTACTTCGTGCAGATCGCCCATCCGTCGTTCCAGTTCGAGAGTGTCGACTCGGCGGCCTATGAAATTGCCCGCAACATCGGCGGTGACCTGTTCGTCTCGATCTTCCTCATCGGCCTGATCGTCGGCCAGTTCGCCTCGGGCCTGTCGGCCCAGGCCAGCGGTTCGCGGCTGCTGTATGCCATGGGCCGTGACGGCGTGCTGCCGAAAGCGTTTTTCGGCACCTTGCACGAACGCTTCGGCACGCCGATCAACAGCATCCTGCTGTGCGCGGTGGTGGCATTGCTGGCGCTGAAACTGGACGTCACCACCTCGACCTCGTTCATCAATTTCGGCGCGTTCCTGGCGTTCAGTCTGGTTAACCTGTCGGTGATCTTCCATTACTGGATCGGTGGCGAGAAGAAAGGCCTGCGTGAACTGGTGCTGTTCCTGCTGTTCCCGTTCATTGGCCTGGCAGCGGATTTGTGGCTGATGGTCAGCCTCGATCATCTGGCGGTTTATCTGGGATTGAGCTGGCTGGCGATTGGCGTGGTGTACCTGGCGGTGTTGACCGGCGGTTTCCGTCGGCAGCCGCCGGAGATGGATTTCCAGGAAGCTGCATAAAGGAAACTGTAGGCGCTAGAACCCGGACGCTACGTCTTCCTCGTAGCAGCTGCCGAAGGCTGCGTCCGGCTGCGCAGCAGTCGTAAATCCGGTTTGCACGATCTCTCTGACGTACCGCGAGCTCTGATTTTACGACTGCTGCGCAGCCGGACGCAGGCTACGCCAGCTGCTACAGATTGCGTTAACTACTGTAGGGGCGGGTTTTCTCGCGATAAATCTGAGTGCGCCGATGGGCATCTGGTTTTATGCGTTTTCGCGAGCAAGCTCGCTCCTACAGGGCGGACATGTGATCCTTAGCGTTTTTGAGTCAAAGGCCTTCTGTTTATGTCGACCCTTTCCATGCCAGTCTCCGGCACTATTCGCATCGCCGCCGCTTTGTTGATCGACCCCGATGGCCGCACGTTGCTGGTGCGCAAGCGCGGCACCACGGCGTTCATGCAGCCGGGTGGCAAGATTGAGCCTCACGAGCTGCCGGTTCATGCGCTGGCCCGTGAGCTGGAAGAAGAGTTGGGTCTGGACATCGATCCGGCGCAGGCCGTTTACCTCGGTCCCTTCTCGGCACCGGCGGCCAACGAGCCGGGTTTTGTCGTACACGCCGAGATTTTTCAGTTGAACATCGATGCCGACGTGACACCGGCGGCGGAGATCGAAGAAGTACTCTGGATCGACCCGGCCACCGATGGCGGTGTCAGCCTGGCACCATTGACACGGGACCTGATCCTGCCGTTCTATCGAGCATCGCTGACCGCGATCGCCTGATCATTACGCAAAGGACTTCGCCCATGATCCCGCTTCAAGACTTGCTGATTTTTGCCGCTGCCGCGTTGCTGATGGTGCTGACACCGGGGCCGAACATGATTTACCTGATCTCCCGTTCGATTTGCCAGGGCCGAAAGGCCGGGGTGATTTCGTTGCTCGGCGTGGTCGCCGGATTCTTCGTGCATTTGTTCGCTGCCGCTGCCGGTTTGACCGCGGTGTTCCTGGCGGTACCGATGGCCTATGAGGTGTTGAAGTGGGCCGGTGCGCTGTACCTGTTGTGGCTGGCCTGGCAGGCGGTCAAGCCCGGTGCGCGCTCGCCGTTCGAGGCGCAGCAATTGCCCCCGGATTCGTCACGCAAACTGATCACCATGGGCTTTCTGACCAGCGCCCTGAACCCGAAAATCGCGGTGTTCTATCTTTCGGTATTTCCGCAATTCATCACGCCGGAGCATGGCTCGGTGTTCAGTCAAAGCATCATTCTCGGCCTGACCCAGATCAGCGTCAGTTTCTGCGTCAACCTGATGATCGCCATGTTTGCCGCGGGTATCGCCTCGTGGTTCGTCAACAACCCGACCTGGCTGGCGATGCAGCGCTATTTCATGGGCTTCATATTGTCGGGGCTGGCACTGCGGCTGATGCTTGAGCAAAAACGGATGGCTTGAGCATGTGGATCGAGCGACTGGATGCCAGCCATGCCCTTGTCTATCGGGCGCTGATGCTCGAAGCCTACGACCTGCATCCGCAGGCCTTTACCTCGAGTGTGCGTGAGCGGGCGGTGATGCCGCTGAGCTGGTGGGAGTCGCGCCTGGCCAGCAAGCTGGATGTGGTGCTCGGGGCGTTCGAGGATGGCCGGTTGGCCGGCATCGTCGGCCTCGCGTTCGAGTCTCGGGAAAAGGCCCGGCACAAGGTGACGCTGTTTGGCATGTACGTCTCGCCAACGGTTCGCCAGCGTGGGCTCGGTTATCAACTGGTTCAGGCGGCACTGGGCGAGGCGCGGAACCATGCGGGTTTGCGCCTGATCCAGTTGACCGTCACCGCCGGCAACGATCCTGCGTTCAGCCTCTACCAGCACTGCGGTTTCGTCCAGTTCGGCCTGGAACCGATGGCGGTGCGGGTGGGGGAGGAGTATTACGACAAAATCCACATGTGGCGCGAACTCTGAAGTCACCGCAGATCCCCTGTGGGAGCGGGCTTGCTCGCGAATACGGTTTTACATTCAACAATGATGTTGGCTGATACACCGCTTTCGCGAGCAAGCCCGCTCCCACATTTGATCGCATTTCAGCGAACGGCACTAACCCCATCCAGCGTCGAAAACGACGTGTCCTTGGCCGTCAGCAAGAAGTCACGCATGTACGGCGCATCGAGCATGTCGGCGCGGATCGCCGCATACAACGTCGCGAACAAACCTTTCTCACCCAGCCGCTTGGCTTTCACGTAACCCCGCGAGCTGTATTCATGCAGCGCCCAATGGGGCATGCCGCACACGCCGCGACCGCTGGCCACCAGTTGCATCATCATCACCGTCAACTCCGAGGTGCGGACCTGGGCCGGTTCGATGTCGGCAGGCTCAAGGAAGCGAGTGAAAATATCCAGCCGATCCCGTTCCACCGGGTAGGTGATCAAGGTTTCCGGGAGCAAGTCTTCCGGGACGATGTAGGCCTTGCTGGCCAGGCGGTGCTGATTGGCCACCGCGAGCATCGCTTCATAGGTGAAGAGCGGGACATAGGTGATCCCGGCCAGATCCACCGGATCGGAGGTCACCACCAGGTCCAGATCGCCACGGGCCAGGGCCGGCAGCGGGGCGAAGGAAAAACCCGAGGCCAGGTCCAGCTCGACTTCCGGCCAGGCATCACGGAACTGGTCGATGGTTGGCATCAGCCACTGGAAACAACTGTGGCACTCGATGGCCATGTGCAAGCGCCCGGCGGTGCCCCCGGCCAGGCGACTGATGTCGCGCTCGGCGGCGCGCAGCAGCGGCAGGGTGGCGTCGGCCAGTTGCAGCAGACGCAAACCGGCGCTGGTGAAGCGCACCGGTTTGGTCTTGCGCACAAACAGCGGCATGCCCATGCGCTCCTCCAGTTCCTTGAACTGATGGGACAGGGCTGATTGGGTCAGGTGCAGGCGATCGGCCGCATCCACCAGGCTGTCGGCTTCGCGCAAGGCGTGCAGGGTCTTGAGGTGACGGATTTCAAGCACCGGGGGGCTCCATGAGGAAAACTTGTAGATAAGTCGAAAATGTTGAGTTTGTCTCATGTTGGGTCGGCTGTCGACAATAGCGCCATCTTTTACAAAGGGCGATCTCGACCAGAACGCGCTGGAAAGCGTTGGCCGCCAATTGCGCGCCACCCATTGGCAATTGCAGAAAGACGCCGGGATTGACCTGCTGCCGCTGCGAATTGGAGCCAGTGCTGGCGCAACTGCAATTTGCCCAGGAACGTTTTGGCGACAACCTGTGGGTCAGCAGTTCCTGCTCGCTGTTGCACAGCCCGGTAGACCTGGAACGTGAAGACAAGCTCGATCCGGAGCTGAAACGCTGGCAGTGGAAGCGTTCCGCCTGAACGCCAGCGGTGTGCGTGATGAAACCCGGACCCACACCCACATGTGCTACAGCGAATTCAACGATGTAATCGAGGCCATCGCGGCGATGGACGCCTTCGCGAGCAAGCCCGCTCCCACACTTGATTAGAGTTGTACACAAATTTTGTGTTCGCTGAAGATCAAATGTGGGAGCGGGCTTGCTCGCGAAAAACGATAACGCGGTCCCAAAAAATGACCGCCCGGCACTCTTCATCAAACTGTCATGGAACTGTGGCAGCGCGCTTGAACGAACTTCATCAGACTCGCGCTCTACTGGGGTTCTGCGTTTCGGTGTTTGTCCATGTGTGGAAGATTTTTTTCAGTCGCCTTTTTCATGGCCGCGTTGTTGTTAGGTTTGCCGTCGTTTGCGGCGTCTCGTTGTGATGTCAATGTTCCGACCGAGCGGGTCGATCTGGACCAGGTGAGTCTGGCGTACCAGAGCATCGGTCGTGCGTCGGACCCTGCCTTGCTGTTGGTGATGGGCCTGGGCGGGCAGTTGATTCACTGGCCCGATGAGGTGGTGGTCGCGCTGTGTCAGCAAGGTTTTCGGGTGATTCGCTATGACAACCGTGATGTCGGTCTTTCGACCTGGCGACAGGCGCCCATGGAGGCCAACCTGACGTTTGAAGTCATGCGTTACAAACTCGGTTTGCCGGTGTCGGCACCGTATTCGCTGACCGACATGGCGGACGATGGCCTGGGCCTGATGGATGCCTTGCACATCGAGCAATTCCACGTGCTGGGCGCAAGCATGGGCGGCATGATCGCCCAGCACATGGCTGCCATGGCTCCGCAACGGGTCGAGAGCCTGACCCTGATCATGACCAGTTCCGGCGCTGAAGGCTTGCCGGCACCGAGTGCAGCGCTGGTGCAATTGCTGGCACGCCGCGGGGCGCCCAATCGTGAAATCGCTTTGGAGCAGCAAGCCGACTTGCTGGCGGCGCTGGGCAGCCCGGCAGTGAGTGACGATCGCCAGGCGCTGCTGCATCAGGCGGCGCTGTCCTATGACCGGGCGTTCAATCCCGAGGGGGTAAAGCGGCAGATCATGGCGATCCTGGCTGAACCGAGCCGGGTGGCATTGCTCAATCAATTGCGGGTGCCGGCGCTGGTGGTGCATGGCACGGCCGATCCGTTGTTGCCAGTGATGCATGGCGTGCATCTGGCGGCGCATTTGCGCGGCAGTCAGTTGAAATTGATTCCGGGACTGGCTCATCGTTTTCAAGAGGCATTCAAGGCGCCGTTACTGGCGGCAGTGTTGCCGTATTTGCGGGCGCACCGGGAAGACACTTCGCATTGGGCGCAGATCGAACCGGTGGCCGAACACAACCTCCTGTAACCCCGATCTTCTCGTACATATCCATTTCTGCAGTCACGGCCACTTCCTGCTCGCGATGACGGCCTGCCAGCCGCAGGTACATCACAGACGAACAAAACCAGCAAACAGGCCGCCTCGGGTTAGCCGCCCCCGCCGTAAGGGCGCAACTCTTAGCGGCCGTGACCGTAGAAACGGATATGTACACCCGTAAAAAAACACGTCGCCCAACACATAGCTTTCGCGAGCAAGCCCGCTCCCACAATGGAGCCGCTGCCAGCTCGGGTGGTATTCGCCTTGCTAAAGGGACAGGACGAATACCAACCGAAAGTCAGTTGAGGGCTTCCCCTCAACCATAGAATCTCCCACAGTGAATTGGTGGTGCTCAGGTGTGCAGGCGCACCCACACCGAAACCAGTACCGTCGCTGCCATCAACCACGCTACTGCCGCCACGGCCAGCGAAGCCTCCAGGCGCATCCGGTCGACCATGACGTACAAGGTCGCCAGATAGATGAAGTACGGAATGATCGACCACATGCCAAACACGATGGTGGTCTTCAGGTCATCGATCGAGCGACCCTTGCCGACGATGTAATGAGCGATCAGCGCGAAGGTCGGAAACAACGGCACCAGCCCGGCGATGTAATAGTTTCTGGTCTTGGCCAGGCCGGCGAGGATGACCACCACCGCCGCGCCCAGGGTTGCTTTGAGAATCAGGTCCATCAGTGACTTAGCCCGTACTTCTTCACTTTGTCGAACAGCGTGGTCTTGGCCATGCCCAGTTCCTGGCTGGCCTGGGTCAGGTTGCCGCCGCTGCGTTGCAAGGCATCGCTGAGCAAGTTGCGCTCGAACGCTTCCACCGCTTCGGCAAAGGCCAGGCCCTGGTTGCCGCCGCCGGCACCGGGTTTCTTGAACGCCGGCAGACCGAGGGCAAAGCGCTCGGCAACGTTGCGCAGTTCACGCACGTTGCCCGGCCAGTCGTGGCTCATCAGGTTCGAAACGGTCTGGTTGTCCAGTTCCGGCACCGTGCGGTCGAAGCGCAGGGATGACTGCTGCAGGAAGTGTTCGAACAGTTGCAGGATGTCTTCGCGCCGCTCGCGCAGCGGCGGCAGTTCCAGGGTCACCACGTTGAGGCGGTAATACAGGTCGCTGCGAAATTCACCGGCCTTGCTCGACTCGTCGAGGTCGGATTTGGTCGCCGCGATCACCCGGCAATCCACCGCCACGCTCTGGTTCGAACCGAGGCGTTCGAGGGTGCGTTCCTGCAACACCCGCAGCAGTTTGATCTGCAGGGGCAGGGGCATGCTTTCCACTTCGTCGAGGAACAGCGTGCCGCCGTCGGCATGTTCGATCTTGCCGATCCGTCGTTTGCCCGCACCGGTAAAGGCGTTGGCTTCGTGGCCGAAAATTTCACTTTCGAAGAGGTTTTCCGGCAGGCCGCCGCAGTTCAAGGCGACGAACTGCTTGGTGTGCCGCCGACTGAAATCATGCAGGCACCGCGCAACCAGTTCCTTGCCGGTGCCGGTCTCGCCCTCGATCAACACGTTGGCCGAGGTATCGGCGACGTTGGCGATCAGTTCCCGCAGGTTCTGCATGGCCGGCGAACGGCCGATGATCCGCCCTTCGAGGGAGTCACGCTCGGCCAGTTGCCGACGCAACGACGAGACTTCCCGCGCCAGGCTGCGTTGCTCCAGGGCGCGGCGGGCGACATCCACCAGGCGTTCGGGAGAGAAGGGCTTCTCCATAAAGTCGTAGGCGCCTTTTTGCATCGCGCCGACGGCCATGGAGATGTCGCCGTGGCCGGTGATCAGCACCACCGGCAGGCTGCGGTCGCGGGCCTTGAGCCGGGTGAGCAATTCCAGGCCGTCGATGCCCGGCAGGCGAATGTCGCTGACGACGATGCCGGCAAAATTGTCGCCGACCCGCTCCAGGGCTTCTTCGGCGCTGCCCACGCCGATGCAGGGAATGTCTTCCAGGGTCAGCGCCTGTTGGCAGCCGAGCAACACATGGGGGTCGTCTTCGACGATCAATACACTAAGGTCGTTGTTCATATTGGCTCGGCGGAAGTGGGGCTTACCAACGGTAAACTGAGGACGAATGCAGTACCACCGCTGGCCGGGTGTTCGACACCCAAGTGACCGCCGGTGGCGGCGGCCAGGCTGGCGGAAAGGGTCAGGCCAAGGCCCAGGCCCTGTTCGCCGGGTTTGGTGGTGAAGAACGGTTCGAACAGGTGCTTGCGCGCTTCGGCGTCGATGCCGTGGCCGTTGTCCCGCACGCGCAGTCGGTACTTGCCATCGAATGTTTCGCCTACGAGCCACAACTCGGGTTGCGGCTGAGCCTGCATGGCATCGAGGGCGTTGCCGATCAGGTTGACCAGAATCTGCTCCAGGCGGGTCTGGTCGATTTGCACCTGGACATCGGTGAAGTCGCGGTGCAGTTGCAGGTGAATGGTTTCCACCCGGCCGCCGAGCAATTGCAGGGCCGCGTCCACCGCTTTGCCGAGGCACGCCTGGCCCTTGTCGTCACCGCGCCGGGCAAACGAGCGCAGGCTGGCGGTGATCCGGCCCATACGGTCGATCAGTTCGTTGATGGTCTTGAGGTTGGTGCTGGCCACGTCGAGCTGGCCGCGTTCGAGGAAGCGCACGGTATTGCCGGACAAGGTGCGCAGCGCCGCCAGAGGCTGGTTCAGTTCGTGGGCGATGCTGGTGGACATCTGGCCGATGGCTGCGAGTTTTCCGGCCTGCACCAGTTCATCCTGGGCACGGCGCAAGGTTTCTTCGGCGAGCCGGCGTTCGCGGATCTGGCCCTTGAGCCGTTCATTGCTGGCGCGCAGGTCGGTGGTGCGTTCGGTAATCCGACGCTCCAGTTGGTTGTTGGCTTCCTGCAAGGCTTCCCGGGCGGCGAGACGGGTGGCGATCACCTTGCGCCGCTCGTTCCAGGCAATCAAAAGAAAGGCGAGGAGGGCAAACGCCACCGCGACCAGAATCCCCTGATTGATCGCTTCGCGACGCAAATCCTGTAGCGGCGTGAGCAGGGTGAAATTCCACGGTGTGTCGCTCAGCGGCCTGGTTTGCGAGAGGTAGCTGATGTTTTCTTCGTCGGACACCAGTTCGCTGTTGGCCGGGAAGGTGAGTTTTTCCACGCCCTCGGACAGGGTTTCCCGGGCCAGTGGTTGCAATTCGTTCAGCGGAAACCAGTAGTACTGCAGGCTGCGGGCCAGTTTCTCTTTGGTTTCATCGCTCAGCGGCACCACCGACTTGAGTCGGCGCGACGGATCGCTGGAGAGAATGATGATGCCGTTCTCGTCACTGACAAAAGCTTCCAGGCGCGCCTTTTGCCAACGTTCTTCCATGGCCTCCAGGCGCACCTTGACCACTGCGACACCGATGATCTTGCCGTGTTCTTCCAGGCCGTGGGCCAGGTAGTAACCGGGTTCACCGTTGGTGCTGCCGATGCCGTAGAAGCGCCCTGGCTGACCGCGCACGGCGTTCTGGAAGTAGGCGCGGAAAGACAGGTCTTCACCCAGGTAGCTGTCGACATCGCGCCAGTTGCTGGTGGCCATGACTCGGCCGGTGGTGTCCATCACATAGATGGCCCGACTGCGGCTGCGCCGGTTCAGGCCTTCAAGGTAATCATTGACCGATTGCCGGTGTTCCGGGGTCGGGTCGGCCAGCAACTGCGAAACGCTGGTTTCCAGTTCCAGCAGGCTGGGCAGGTAGGTGTATTTGCTGATCTCGCTCTCGACGGCGCGGGCATGCAGTTCCAGCTGACGCTGGCCGTTCTCGCCAAGACTGCGAATGCCATAGTGCTCACTGATCCAGAAGCCGATATAGCCCAGACCGATCATCATCGCGATGATCAGCGGCGGCAGGAACAAATGACGAATCAGACGGGGTTTCACGGCGAGTGATGGCGACGCTGCGCGATAAAGATTGGGGTCGCATTTCATCACAGATGCCTTGGGTCAACCACAACGCAAATCTCAAGATCACCACTGGCCAGTGTGGGAGCGGTGTTTTTCTTAGTGCTGCAGAATCTTGTTGAGGAAG
The DNA here is from genome assembly GCF_000282335.1 of Pseudomonas sp. GM48. Classification (GTDB taxonomy): domain Bacteria; phylum Pseudomonadota; class Gammaproteobacteria; order Pseudomonadales; family Pseudomonadaceae; genus Aquipseudomonas. Next base: position 27,559 of record NZ_AKJM01000059.1, on the reverse strand, counting down.
TGCTGCGTACGATCGGCGCGGGCGTTGATGTCGCCGAAGAACTCCTCTTTCTTGCAGTCTTCGATGATCTTGCCGGCGTCCATGAAGATCACCCGGTCGGCCACTTTACGGGCGAAGCCCATTTCGTGGGTCACGCACATCATGGTCATGCCTTCGTGGGCCAGTTGCACCATCACGTCGAGCACTTCGTTGACCATTTCCGGGTCCAGCGCCGAGGTCGGTTCGTCGAACAGCATGACGATCGGGTCCATCGCCAGCGCACGGGCAATCGCCACACGCTGCTGCTGACCGCCGGAGAGTTGGCCGGGATGCTTGTGGGCATGGGCGGAGAGGCCGACGCGCTCGAGCAGTTGCAGGCCTTTCTTGGTGGCTTCTTCCTTGCTGCGGCCCAGCACCTTGATCTGCGCGATGGTCAGGTTTTCGGTGATGGTCAGGTGCGGGAACAACTCGAAATGCTGGAACACCATGCCCACGCGTGAACGCAGTTTCGGCAGGTTGGTCTTCGGGTCGGCGATGGAGGTGCCGTCGACCACGATGTCGCCTTTCTGGAACGGTTCCAGGGCGTTGACGCATTTGATCAGGGTCGACTTGCCGGAACCGGATGGCCCGCACACCACGATCACTTCGCCTTTCTTGACCTCGGTGCTGCAATCAGTCAGTACCTGGAAGTCCCCATACCACTTGTTGATGCTTTTGATAGAGATCATACGGCGAACCTTTTTTGCAGACGCTTGACCAGCCGCGAGGCGGCAAAGCTGATGATGAAGTACACGAGACCGGCGAAAACCAGGAACTCATTGGAGCGGCCAATGATGTCGCCACTGGCGCGCGAAGCATTGAGGAAATCCACCAGGCCGACCGCGTAAACCAGCGAGGTGTCCTGAAACAGGATGATGCTCTGTTGCAGCAACAACGGCGTCATCTTGCGGAACGCTTGCGGCAGGATGATCAGGCGCATCATCTGGCCATAAGTCATGCCCAGTGCCTGGGCAGCGCCCATCTGGCCCTTGGGAATCGACTGTACGCCGGCGCGGACGATTTCGCAGAAGTACGCCGCTTCGAACATCATGAACGCCACGATGCACGACGCGAACGCGCCGATCGGCGTGTCTTCGCCGGTGATCCAGCGCAGCACGAACGGCACCGCCAGGTAGAACCAGGTGATCACCAGCAGCAACGGAATCGAACGGAAATAGTTAACGTAGGCGCCGGCGATGTTCGACAGCAGCTTGCTATGGGACAGGCGCATCAGCGCCAGGATCGTGCCGAGGATGATCCCGCCGACCACGCCCATGGCCATCAGCTTGAGGGTCATGATCATGCCGTTCCACAGGCCCGGCAGGGACGGGATGATGCCCGAGAAATCGAATTCCATCATTTACCCCCTACGGAGATCAGGCCCGGTACGGCGACTTTCTTCTCGACCAGGCGCATCAGCAACATCAGGCTCATGTTCAGGGTGAAGTAGATCAGCGTTGCCAGGGTAAAGGCTTCGAACAGGTTGGCGGAGAACTCGGCGGTCTGTTTGGTCTGCGCGAGCAGTTCCATCAAACCGATCAGCGAGGCCACGGAGGTGTTCTTGAAAACGTTCAAAAATTCCGAGGTAAGCGGCGGAATGATGATCCGGTAGGCCTGGGGCAGCAGCACGTTCCAGTAGATCTGCGGCAGCTTGAAACCCATGGCGCGAGCCGCGGATTCCTGGCCTTTGGGCAGGGCCTGGATACCGGTGCGCACTTGTTCGCAAACCCGGGCGGTGGTGAACAGACCCAGGCACACGACGACGCTGAGGAAGGCCGAGGTGGTCGGGTTCAGATCCTGCTTGTACCACTCTTGCAGGTCCGCCGGCAGCAGGTCGGGTACCAGGAAGTACCAGATGAACAGCTGAACCAGCAGCGGCACGTTACGGAAGAGTTCGACGTAGCAGGTGGCGATGCCCGATACGATGCGATTCGGCACGGTACGCATGACGCCCAGGATCGAGCCCAGTGTCAGGGCGATGATCCAGGCCGCGATGGCGATGCCGATGGTCCAGCCCAAACCGGTCACGTACCAGTCGAAATAGGTCTCGCTGCCCACGCCGGTGGACTTGAAGAACACGCCCCAGTCCCAGTTGTAATTCATTAGGGTCTCCCCTCAGTTCGATGTACAAGTGCCCGCTTGGGGGAAACTCCGTTCCCGCCTGTCCTTGAGGGACAGGCACACGCGCTCGGCTCGACAGCCACCGGTTCGAGTGTTTCCAAAAAATGCCAGCAGGAAGTGACCACCTCCTGAAAGGGCGGCTGCCCTCTCAGGAGATAAGGTTAGTCAGAAAATCAGGACTTCTTGTCGTCAGCCGCTTTATCGGTCGGTTTGGCGATCAGGGCCTTGAGCTCGTCGCTCATCGGGAAGTTCAGATTCAGGCCTTTTGGCGGGATTGGCTGCATGAACCACTTGTCGTAGATCTTGTTGATCTCGCCCGATGCGTAGGTGGCCTTGATGGCGTCATCCACAGCCTTTTTGAACGGCTCGTCGCCTTTGCGCACCATGCAGCCGTAGATTTCGAAGGACTGCGGAGTACCGGTCACTGCCCAGTCTTTCGCATTCTTGGCCTTGGCTGCTTCACCTGCCAGCAGGGCGTCGTCCATCATGAAAGCCACGGCACGGCCGGTTTCCAGCATCTGGAAGGATTCGCCGTGGTCTTTGGCCGAGATGACGTTCATGCCCATCTGCTTGTCGGCGTTCATCGCCTTGAGGATGCGCTCGGACGTGGTGCCGGCGGTGGTCACGACGTTCTTGCCGGCCAGGTCAGGGAAATCCTTGTACTTGGAGTCTGCCTTGGACAGCAGGCGAGTACCGATTTCGAAGATGCCAACGGAGAAGTCAACTTGCTGCTGACGCTCGACGTTGTTGGTGGTGGAACCGCACTCGAGGTCCACGGTGCCGTTCTGCACCAGCGGGATGCGGGTTTGCGAGGTCACCAGGTTGTATTTGACCTGGAGATTCGGCATGTCGAGGTCTTTTTTCAGCGCTTCGACGACTTTCAGCTGGATGTCGTGGGAGTAGCCAACCGGTTTGCCGGAAGCATCCGCGATATAGGAGAACGGAATGGAAGCGTCGCGATGCCCGAGAGTGATGACACCGGACTCTTTGATCTTCTTCAGGGTGCCGGTCAGTTCGGCGGCGAAAACTGGCGTGCTGATCAGAGCGGCAGCAATGGCTGCGCCCAGGATGTGGGGAACGATGCGCATCAAATTTTCCTCGACATTGTTTTTTTTATGGAGCCAGTTCATCGGCCCTTTTTGTGCTGCAAAACACCTGAACGCTACGATGAGTAGGCGCAAAGGATATTCGTCGAAGAAGTGTAGAGCATGACTCGTGCCAGACCAGTCGCAATTAATCAAAGTGTTGATTTACAAGGGAATTAAATATTTTTTGCGCTGAAATTTCAGTTCGATGATCCGGTTAACCGAACCGACCGGCAGGTCGCGTTCGGAAAACCGAATGCTGGTTGGGCGCAACCCGTCGATCAGGGATATTTGCGCTTGTCCGGGGCGGGCGGGAAGTACTGGTACAGCCAGGTTTCACTCAGTGTGCGCTCGTTGGTGCGGATGAACAGGCGCAGTTCGACAGGCTCGACGCTGTCATTGGTCGGGTACCAGTCAAACAGAATGCGATAGCCCTTGATGTCATCCAGCTTGAGGATGCTGAAATCCTTGACCTCGCCGTTCGAGCAAGTGACCACCGGCTCGATGCCCGCGCCTTCAGGCAATCGGTCCAGGCCGCCGCCGGTGAAGTCCACGGCAAAACGACGGGCCCAGACTGGCGGGTAATGCTCGCCGGGTGCCCAGCCTTCGGTGAAGCCGCCCATGCCCGAACGGGTCGCATTGACCCGCGCCAGCGGTGTGCCGACCGGTGGCAGTGCGCTCCAGTAGAGCTTGTAGCCGTAGTTCAGCGAATCGCCGGCAGCCACCGGTTTCTTCGGGGTCCAGAAGGCGACGATGTTGTCCATGGTTTCGCCGGTCGTAGGAATTTCCAGCAGATCGACCGAGCCTTCGCCCCATGCGGTGGTCGGTTCGACCCACAGGCTCGGGCGGCGGCTGTACCAGTCGACGGTGTCCTGATAGCTGGCGAACTCATGGTCGGTCTGCACCAGGCCGAAACCTTTCGGGTCCTTGTCGGCGAAGGCATTGAATTGCAGGGTCGCCGGATTGTTCAGCGGACGGCAGATCCACTCGCCGTTGCCGCGCCACATGGCCAGGCGATCGGAGTCGTGGATCTGCGGGTGAATGGTGTCGCACATCCGGCGTTCGTGGGTACCGCAACTGAACATGCTGGTCATCGGCGCGATGCCCAGTTGGTCGATGGCGGTACGTGCATTGACGTGGGCGTCGATCTCCATCACCACGCGCTCGGCCTGGCAATCGATATCGAAACGATAGGCGCCGGTGGCGCTCGGTGAGTCGAGCAGGGCGTAGACCACGAAGCGGGTGCTGTCCTTGTCCGGCGTCTCGAACCAGAACTTGGTGAAGTCCGGGAATTCCTCACGTTTTTTGGCATAGGTATCGATGGCCAGGCCGCGGGCCGACAAACCGTACTGGCCGGTGGCGTCCACCGCCCGGAAGTAACTGGCACCGAGGAAGGACACGACGTCGTGCTTGTCCAGTTCCGGGGCCTTGAACAACTTGAAGCCGGAGAACCCCAGATCGCCCTTGAGCTGGGTGGTGTCGACCGTGGTTTGTTCATAGTTGAACAACGACGGACGGAAATGCACCTCACGCGCCTGGCGGGTCTTGGGGTCGACGCTGTACATGCGTACCGGCTGCTTGAAACCCATGCCGACGTGGAAAAACTGCACATCCAGTTGACCATTCAGGTCATTCCACAAGGAGTGATTGGCGTCGTAGCGGATCGCGTTGAAGTTCTGCGGCGTCATGGTTGCCAGGGTCGGTGGCAACTGTTGCTTGGTGTCCTGATAGCGATTGCTGGCGAGCTGTTTGGCCTGGAGTTTCAGCGCCTCGAAATCGAATGCAGTGGCCTCGCCATCAGCGGTGCCGCCGCTGGCGGCCCAGGCTTGGGCGGCCAACAGTCCCGTGGCGGACAAGCCGGTGTAGGCCGCGATGGCCATGGAGGCTTTGAGCAAATTCCTGCGGTGCATATATACAACCTGTCGTGAACAATCCCGTGCCGTTCCTGGCACGTACTGGATCAGAAATATCGGTTCGGACATGCCTTCGGCCAAACGCAACGGACTTTAAACAGATGCCGGATAGCTTAAACCGTTCGATTGCAGAGCTGAATTGATTGATGGCACGGCGCTAGCCCGGCAATGAAACAAGACATGTCGGGAAACAATTCCGACAGGGGTTTCTGATTTAAAGGGCATTTCTGCTTTTTTCGACTAATTACTCTAAAAAATGCTTTTCAGCGCCCGGAATATTTCTATTCTGTGCTCATGACCGGTTTATGCCCTTCGGACCGGTGCGGTTCAGTGAGCACCCGGCGGCTGCTGAAAAAGGGATAGGGCGATGCGGTTTTTTGCAGTTTCTTTGACGTCTAGAGAAGGACATCGTCCATGTCGAAAGTACAGAACATCACCGAAATGTTGGGAATCTTTCCGTGCCTGACCAGCGGACGGCAAAGACGCCGGCTGAATTCCGAGGAAATGAAACTGGTGGAGCGCTATCGGGAACTGTCGGAGAACGACCGGATTGCGATGCGGTATCTGGTGGATGCGATGAGGAGTGTTTCGCGGTTTTGAGCAGGAGGGGCATTCAGTCGCGGCAAGATTGTCGCGGCTGGGGGCCTTTTTACCAATCTTGCGAGCGCTCCATTCGTTGATGCAGCACTCGCAAAACTTGAATTTGCCCATGGGCAAATCGGTATGGAGCAATGAAGGGGTAACGATCAAGTACCAGTTCTCGCACATCTGGCATGACGGAAGGTCTGCCTGAGCCGGGAAACTGCTCCAGTTGTTGGAAGGACTGCAAGATCGTCGAGATGATCGTTATGGCGGTGTCTGCGCCAACGGACTCTAGGTAGTGCTCATGAATATTGTCGAGATCGCTTTCCGCTTTTTCAGTCAGTACTACTTTCGGCACGTTTTTCCCACTTAGCCTTCACGGCGTCCAGATCGGTGAGTTTCCCAGCATCGGCATCGGCTATACCTTCGCTGATGGCTTGTAGATGCCAGGACTCAGCTTCCACATATCGAACCAGTGCACGTTTGAGATGATATTGACGGTCGCGATCAGTGGCTGCTGCCAGTTGATCCAATTGTTGAGCCAAAAGCTCTTCGACACGAAAAGATAGAACGGGCGAGGCCATGGCGGCTTTCCTCAATATGTATACGCTGTAAACCACGTAAACACCCTATGTTGTACCGCGATGTTCGTCAACCGTTACCACGTGCTTGGGTAAAAGACACTCTAGCCAGTGATACCGCAATGGACGAGGGGGAAATGTTGCGAGTAATTGCCTTGAAGCAGGCTGAGGACTCTGCTGCCCACTGGCATTGGGGCTAAGGCTCTTATCGACTCACCTTTCACACCTCTCTGGAAGCTGCGATGCCGTGGTCATACAGCAAATGGGGCGAACTAAAGAGTCCCCCCATTTTCACTAATGACTAAAGACTCAGCGGCAGGTGCCCGCAACCGGATAGGGTCGCTGTACGTGCATCAATTCAGGCATGTCTCGCCATTTGATCCATGCCTGATGCTGCCAATGCAGCAATGGCACCGTAATTCCGGCCCAATGCAAGGAGCTCAGGCTTGGCAGGTTTTCCACAGGCTCTGACTTCGCATGACGCAACAAGGGTATGACCTCGTTACTCAGCCATTGGCGCAGGTGGCGGTTTTCTGGAGCGAAATGATGAACCAACAGGGCATACATGCCTGATTCGCTGACCATCAGTGTCTCGACTGTTCTACCGTCCTTGAGCAACCAGACGCAGCGGCGCTGATCGGGATCGAGTTTCAGGGTGAGTCGTTCATTCAATGGTTTGCCCATCAAGCGTCCCAGATCCTGGACGCAGAACCAGGCTTGATGATCCAGCATGAAGGTGTGGAGGAAACGGTTGTGGCGGGTGAAAACGATGGGGGTGAAACAGGGATGTGTTTCAGGTGAATTTGACGTGTGCTTTTGCATTTTTCGACTCCATGTTGAAAGTGGGGCCGCCACTAATCCTTCGACAGATTAGGGTGGCGGACCGTGCGGCGTTCGAAGTCGGAACATTCTCGATCAACATGGAAGCCGAGAGGCCCGCGCCACACGGCCCGCCATAACGCGAAACTGAAAGGCAAAAAATGCCTCAGCTCATATGGGGGGCGCGGATGCGCCATGTTGATATGTTCCGGCTTCGACTCCGGGTCGCTGATTTGGCAGCGACGGGGTAAAGCCTATCGGTCAGGCGCTCGCGGCGCCAAGTCTACTCTGGCGACGCTTGATGTAGGAATCGAGGGTTTTTCAGGAAGGCTGTATCTGTAGGAATTTCCTGTTTTTGCACTGGCTGCAGAGAAGCGGCACCTGAGGCGCAGTTTTTCCTTTATTTGTTCGAATCCTCGCCCACTTACTTCTATGCAGGAGCAATAGATTGATGACTGACAGTGACAACGAGAGGCGTAATGCTAATGCCCAAGATCGCTTCGAAGCGGTGCGTGGCAAAGCTGATATCAAATGGCACACGGAAGACTTGATGGATGTTTTGCGAGGCGACGACACAGATTGTTTGATTGGCAGAGCTTGCCCCGAGATCGAACTTGATCCCGGGGCGACTTTCATTAGTGACTAACCTTCCACGCATCCCCCGCAGGCGCCTTTCCGTGGTCATACGGTTTGGCGATCCACATGTAGAGCAAGCCCAAACCAATAACGATGGCAGTACTCAGGACCATGGCGTAGTTGATGTACCACGCGGCATCCGGTGTCCGTGGCCAGGCCATGTTGATGATGGCGCCGACGCCGTAGACCAGCGCGCCGATGTTCACCGCCCAGCCCCAGGCACCGAGGGTGAATTTGCCGCTCGGTTTCCAGCCTTTCATGCGTGCGTAAAGTGCTGCGAGCACGATCATCTGGAACGCCAGGTAGATGCCGATTGCCGCGAAGCTGACGATGGTGGCTACCGCGTCTTGCAGGAAGAAGCCGAGGATGATGATCAGTGCCGGCAGGACGCCGGAGACGAACAGCGCGGCAACTGGAACCTGAGTCGTAGGGGAAATCTTCTTCAGCAGTCGGCTGCCGATAACCATTTCGTCGCGGGCGTAGGAATACAGCAAACGACTGGCCGCTGCTTGCAGGCTGATGACACAGGAGATGAAGGAAATCATCACCACCCCCATCACCACTTTCGAGCCCACCGGCCCGAACGCGTTGTTGAGGATGGTGGTGACCGGGTCCTTGTCGGTGCCGTTGATCACCGCTTGCATGTCCGGCACGGCCAGGATCAGTGCCAGGCAGGCGAACATTGCGGCGATGCCGCCGATGTAGATGGTCATGCGCATGGCCACCGGAATCTGCTTGCTCGGGTTCGGGGTTTCTTCGGCCACGTCGCCGCAGGCCTCGAAGCCGTAGTACAGGAACATCCCCGCCAGCGACGCGGTGAGGAACGCCGGCAGGTACGAGCCGTCGACGCTGATATCGAAGGTGTTGAACAACACGCTGATGGATTGATGACGTTCGAAGATCAGCAGGTAAACGCCGACGATCACCGCGCCGACCAGTTCGCAGAGGAAGCCGAACATGGCGATCCGCGCCAGCACTTTGGTGCCGCTGAGGTTGACCAGGGTGGCGAACAGCGTCAGGAACAGGGCGATGATGATGTTGGTGTTGTTGCTCGGTTCAAAGCCCATCATGGCGGCGAGGTACGGACCGGCACCCACGGCAACCGCCGCGATGGTCACACACAGGGCGATGGAGTAGATCCAGCCAACCATCCACGCCCAGCGCTTGCCCACCAGACGGCGGGCCCATGGGTACACGCCACCGGAAATCGGGAACTGCGAAACCACTTCGCCGAAAATCAGGCACACCAGCAACTGGCCGCAACCGACCAGCAGATAAGCCCAGAACATCGGTGGCCCGCCCGCGGCCAGGCACAGGCCGAACAGGGTATAAACCCCGACGACCGGGGACAGGTAAGTGAAGCCCAGGGCGAAGTTTTCCCACAGGCTCATGCTGCGATTGAAGTTGGAGGTGTAACCCAGCTTGCGTAGTTGCTCGGCATCGCTGTCGGCAAGGGCTACAGAGAGATCGGGTGATGCACTCATGTGTGTTTTCTCCGGAAAATCGGCAGATTTCGGATGTCCGAAACCGTGACGGGGCCTTGAGGGCACCGCCCGGATCGGTGGTTATTGTTTTGTTTTTTTGCTGTGGAGCCTGGTGGTGCGTGTTGCCGGTTTCTGCCTTGAAACCGAGGTGACCTCTTCGCTGTAGGAGCGAGCTTGCTCGCGAAAAACCTGAGGACACCGCGGGGCGTCAGGATTCCCGCGTCAACGTTGACGTCCATCGCGAGCAAGCTCGCTCCTACAGGCGATGCTTTTCTTAGTGCTTGAACATCACATGCCGCACGACGGTGTAGTCCTCGAGCCCGTACATGGACATATCCTTGCCATAGCCGGACAGTTTCTGACCGCCGTGAGGCATTTCGCTGACCAGCATGAAGTGCGTATTCACCCAGGTGCAGCCGTAATGCAAGCGGGCCGACAGGCGATGGGCGCGACCGACGTCGGCAGTCCACACCGACGACGCCAGGCCGTATTCCGAATCGTTGGCCCAGCCGAGTACTTGCGCTTCATCGCTGAATTTGGTCACCGACACCACTGGTCCGAACACTTCGCGACGGACGATTTCGTCATCCTGCTGCGCGTCGGCCAGTACGGTCGGTTCGAAGAAGTAACCGTTGCCGTCCACCGCTTTGCCGCCAGTGATCAAACGAATGTGCGGTTGAGCAATGGCGCGTTCGACGAAACCGGCAACGCGGTCGCGGTGTTGCGCGGTGATCAGCGGGCCGAGTTCGGTGGACGGATCATCCTGCAAACCGTACTTGATGCTGCTGACCGCAGCGCCGAGCTTCTCGACGAACTTCTCGTAGATGCCTTCCTGCGCATAGATGCGGCAGGCGGCGGTGCAGTCCTGGCCGGCGTTGTAGAAACCGAAGGTGCGGATGCCTTCGACGGCGGCGTCGATGTCGGCGTCATCGAAGATGATCACCGGGGCCTTGCCGCCCAGTTCCATGTGCATGCGTTTGACGCTGTCGGCGGTGCTGGAAATGATGTTCGAACCGGTGGCAATCGAGCCGGTCAGCGACACCATGCGCACTTTCGGGTGGATCACCAGCGGGCTACCGACGGTAGGACCACGGCCAAATACCAGATTGAGCACGCCGGCCGGGAAGATTTCCGACGCTAGTTCGGCCAGACGCAGGGCAGTCAGCGGGGTTTGTTCCGACGGCTTGAGCACCACGGTATTACCGGCGGCCAGGGCCGGGGCGATTTTCCAGGCCACCATCATCAGCGGGTAGTTCCACGGCGCGATGGAGGCGATCACGCCCACCGGGTCGCGACGGATCATCGAGGTGTGCCCCGGCAGGTATTCGCCGCCGGCCGAGCCGCTCATGCAACGGTTGGCGCCAGCGAAGAAGCGGAACACGTCGGCAATCGCCGGGATTTCGTCGTTCAGCGCGGCGCTGTAAGGCTTGCCGCAGTTGTCCGATTCCAGTTTGGCCAGCTCTTGGCCGTGGGCTTCGATGGCATCGGCGAGTTTGAGCAGCAGCCGCGAACGCTCTCTCGGCGGGGTTTGCGACCAGCTGTCGAATGCCGCGTCGGCGGCGCGCACCGCGGCATCGACCTGGGCTTCGCTGGCTTCGTTGATTTCCACCAGCACACGACCCAGCGCCGGGTTGAACACCGGTTGGGCGGGGCCTTCGCCGTCGAGCAGTTGGCCGTTGATCAAGAGTTTGGTTTGCATGGCATTTGTCCTCTTCGCAACTGTTGTTTTTTCTCTGTGGAAACCGGCCCCCGGTGGGAGCGGGCTTGCTCGCGAAAGCGGTGTATCAGTGACCATCACTGTTGACTGTGATGGCCTCTTCGCGAGCAAGCCCGCTCCCACAGGAACTCTGTTCCTTCAGTTATTCGGTTATTTCCCGCCACTGCCCGCCACGCTTTCGCCGCCACGGGTCAGGTAATAGGCGCCAAGGATCGGGAGCATGGTCACGATCATCACCAGCATCGCCACGACGTTGGTCACCGGCACGTCCCGTGGGCGGCTGAGCTGGTTGAGCAGCCACAGCGGCAGGGTCCGTTCATGGCCGGCGGTGAAGGTGGTGACGATGATTTCGTCGAACGACAGGGCAAACGCCAGCATGCCGCCGGCCAGCAACGCCGAGCCGAGGTTCGGCAGGATGATGTAGCGGAAGGTCTGCCAGCCGTCAGCACCGAGGTCCATCGAGGCCTCGATCAAACTGTGGGAAGTGCGGCGCAACCGGGCGATGACGTTGTTGTAGACGATCACCACACAGAAAGTCGCGTGACCGACGATGATGGTGAACATGCCCGGTTCGATGCTCAGTGTCTTGAACGTCGCCAGCAACGCGATCCCGGTAATGATCCCCGGCAAGGCAATCGGCAGGATCAGCATCAGCGAGATGCCTTGCTTGCCGAAGAAGTCCCGGCGGTACAACGCGGCGGAAGCCAGTGTGCCGAGGACCATGGCGATCAGGGTGGCAATCGAGGCGATCTGCAACGACAGCTTGATCGCTTCGAGCACGTCCGGTCGCGAGAACGCCACGCTGAACCAATTCAGGGTGAAGCCCTTGGGCGGGAAGCTGAACGCCGCGTCTTCGGTGTTGAAGGCGTACAGGAAGATGATCAGGATCGGGAAGTGCAGGAACACCAGCCCGCCCCAGGCGGCGATTTTCAAGCCTAAGGAAGCTTTCTCAGAGTGCATCGAAGGCCCCCAGACGTTTGACGATGGACAGGTAAATGGCGATCAGTACGATCGGCACCAGGGTGAACGCAGCGGCCATCGGCATGTTGCCGATCGCGCCCTGTTGGGCGTACACCATGCTGCCGACGAAGTAGCCGGGCGGGCCGACCAGTTGCGGCACGATGAAGTCACCCAGGGTCAGCGAGAAGGTGAAGATCGAACCGGCGGCAATGCCCGGGACCGACAGCGGCAGAATCACTTGCATGAAGGTCTGGCGCGGCTTGGCACCGAGGTCGGCGGAGGCTTGCAGCAACGAAGGCGGCAGGCGTTCCAGCGCAGCCTGGATCGGCAGGATCATGAACGGCAGCCAGATGTAGACCAACACCATGAAGCGGCCCAGGTGCGAGGTCGACAAAGTACTGCCACCTACGCCCGGAATGCCCAGCACGAGTTGCAGAACCGGTTCCAGCCCCAGGTGCTGCACGAACCACTGCGCCACGCCGCCCTTGGCCAGCAGCAGCGTCCAGGCGTAAGCCTTGACGATGTAACTGGCCCACATCGGCATCATCACCGCGATGTAGAAAAACGCCTTGGTCTTACCGGTGGTGTAGCGCGCCATGTAGTAGGCAATCGGGAATGCAACGAAGGCGCTGGCAATCGACACGACTATCGCCATGCCCAGGGTGCGCAGGATGATGTCGAAGTTCGACGGCTGGAACAGCGCGGTGAGGTTCGCCAGGGTCAGGTCAGGGGTGACCGCCATGGTGAAATCATCGAAGGTATAGAGACCTTGCCACAGCAGCACCAGCAATGAGCCCAGGTAGATCGCACCGAACCACAGTAGCGGCGGTACCAGCAACATCGACAGATAGAGGTTAGGCCGGCGATACAGCAGGTTGGAGAACCGGCGCAACGGCGAGCCGCCCGACCGGGTTTGAGAGACAGCCAAGGTGTTCATGTCACACCCCGCCCGCAACGGTGTCGTGCAACGCAATCATGGCTTCACGCGCCCAGCGTGCGCTGATGCGCTGCCCGGTCTGGTGCTGGGCGCTGGTATCGATCCACTGATTGTTGGCCTGGCTGATGTTCAGGGTCTGGCCGTTTTCCAGCTTCAACTCATAACGAGTCGCGCTGCCCTGGTACTGAATGTCATGCAACAAGCCGCTGACTTCGATTTCGTGGCTGGCCAGCGGACCGTCGGCGAAGCGCACGTGTTCCGGGCGAATCGAGAATGGCTGCGGATTGCCACTCAACTGCTTGGCCAGTTCGCCGCGAATCACGTTGGAGGTGCCAACGAATTCCGCGACGAAGGTAGTGGCCGGTTTCATGTACAGGTTGCGCGGGCTGTCGACCTGTTCGATGCGGCCTTTGTTGAACACCGCGACGCGGTCGGACATCGACAGCGCTTCGGTCTGGTCGTGGGTGACGAAAATGAAGGTGATGCCGAGCTGGCGTTGCAGCTTCTTCAATTCGCCCTGCATTTGTTCGCGCAACTTCAGGTCGAGCGCGCCGAGGGGTTCGTCGAGCAGCAGCACCCGTGGACGGTTGACCAAAGCGCGGGCCAGGGCCACACGTTGGCGCTGACCGCCGGAGAGCTGCACCGGCTTGCGGTCGCCGTAGCCGCCGAGGGCGACCATCTCCAGGGATTCTTCGGCGCGCTTGAGGCGCTCGGCCTTGCCGATGCCTTTAACCTTCAAGCCGTAGGCGACGTTGTCGCGAACGTTCATGTGCGGGAACAGCGCGTAATCCTGGAATACGGTGTTCACGTCGCGCTGGTACGGCGGCAGGCCGGCGGCTTCTGCGCCATGAATACGGATGGAGCCTGCGCTCGGCTGTTCAAAACCGGCGATCAGGCGCAGACAGGTGGTTTTGCCCGAGCCGGAAGGCCCCAGCATGGAGAAGAACTCGCCGTCCTGGATGTCGATGGAAACCTGGTCTACGGCTTTCACTTCGCCGAATTGCCGGGAAACGTTGGTGAACTGGACTGCAAGCGTCATGGTGCGGTGCTCCAAAAAGGCGAAGGCCGTCGCAGCGGCCCTGCCTGGACTTCTGAAAAAACTGAATCGAATACGGAGTGTTGGCTGTAGATATCCCCTGTGGGAGCGGGCTTGCTCGCGAATGCAGCGTGTCAGGCAACATCAATGCTGGATGTGATGGCCTCTTCGCGAGCAAGCCCGCTCCCACAGGGGCGGTGTCATCTCACAAACTACCTACCGCCCATGATCGCGATGTAGTCCTGGGTCCAGCGGCTGTACGGCACGAACTTGCCGCCTTCAGCCTGCGGGGTTTTCCAGAAGGCGATCTTGTCGAACTGGTCGAAACCGTTGGTCTTGCAGCCTTCGGCGCCGAGCAATTCGCTCTCCTTGCACGCCGCCGGAACCGCTGGCAACGAGCCGAACCACGCCGCGACGTCACCCTGGACTTTCGGTTGCAGCGACCAGTCCATCCACTTGTAGGCGCAGTTAGGGTGCTTGGCCTCGGCATGCATCATGGTGGTGTCGGCCCAACCGGTGGCGCCTTCTTTCGGGATGGTCGAGGCGATTGGCTGTTTCTCATTCATCAGGCCGTTGACCTGATACGGCCACGAACTGGAGGCGACCACGCCTTCGTTCTTGAAGTCGCTCATTTGCACGGTGGTGTCGTGCCAGTAGCGGTGGATCAACGGCTGCTGGGCGCGCAACAGGTCGAGCACGGCCTTGTACTGGGCTTCGGTCAGTTCGTAGGGGTTCTTGATGCCCAGTTCCGGCTTGGCGGTCTTCAGGTACAGCGCCGCGTCGGCGATGTAGATCGGGCCGTCATAGGCCTGCACGCGGCCCTTGTTCGGCTTGCCGTCCGGCAGGTTTTGCGCATTGAACAGCACGCCCCAGCTGGTGGGCGCGGTCTTGAACACGCTGGTGTTGTACATCAACACGTTCGGGCCCCATTGATACGGGGTGCCGTAGGTCTGCTTGTTGACCACGTACCAGGGTGCATCCTTGAGGCGCGGGTCGAGGTTTTTCCAGTTCGGGATCAACGCCGTGTTGATCGGCTGCACACGCTTGCCGACGATCAGGCGCAGGGAGGCATCGCCCGACGCTGTCACCAGGTCGTAACCACCCTTGGCCATCAAGCTGACCATTTCGTCGGAGGTGCCCGCCGTCTTGACGTTGACCTTGCAGCCGGTTTCCTTCTCGAAACCGGTTACCCAGTCGTAGGCCTTGTCGCTCTCGCCACGTTCGATGTAGCCAGGCCAGGCCACAATATCCAGTTGGCCCTCGCCGGCCCCGACAGCTTTGAGCGGCTCGGCGGCCTGGACACTGGCGCTGGCCAGCAGCGCGGTGGTGATTGCACTGAGCAGTGCGGTCTTGTGCACGAACATGGAATTTCCCTCTTCTTCAAATTATGGTCGGGGCAGTTGTGAACGTGGTGAAGCATGCCGTTGGTGGCTTCTTATAAGCGTAGTCAGAGATGCTCGCCATGGCGGGCCATGATGTGCCGCACCACGCTGTAGTCCTGAAGCGAATCGCTGGACAGGTCTTTGCCGTAGCCCGAACGTTTCAGGCCGCCATGGGGCATTTCGCTGACCAGCATGAAATGGCTGTTGATCCAGGTGCAGCCGTACTGCAGGCGCGCCGCAACCTGCATGGCCTTGTCGAGGTTCTGGGTCCAGACCGACGAAGCCAGGCCGTATTCCGAATCGTTGGCCCAGTCCACCGCCTGTTCCAGTTCATCGAAGCGGGTCACGGTGACCACCGGCCCGAACACTTCGCGCTGGACGATCTCGTCACTTTGCTTGCAGCCGGCGAGCAGGGTCGGCTGGTAATAGAAGCCGGCGCCGGAATGCACCGCCGCGCCAGTCACTCGTTCGATATGCGGCTGGCCGAGGGCGCGCTCGACAAAACTGGCCACGCGGTCGCGCTGGCGGGTGCTGATCAATGGGCCGATTTCATTGTCGGCGTCGCGTTTACCGGCGAAGCGCAGGCTGCTGACCGCCGCGCCGAGTTCGGCCACCAAACGGTCATGAATCCCGGCCTGGGCATAAATGCGGCAAGCAGCGGTGCAATCCTGGCCGGCGTTGTAATAGCCGTAGGTGCGCACGCCTTCGACCACGGCCTGGATGTCGGCATCGTTGCAGACGATCACCGGGGCCTTGCCGCCGAGTTCGAGGTGGGTACGCTTGAGCGTTTTCGAGGCGGCTTGAAGGATTTTTTGCCCGGTGACGATATCGCCGGTCAGCGACACCATACGGATCTTCGGATGGCTGACTAGATGGCTGCCAACCCCTTCACCGCCACCGCAAATGATGTTGATCACACCCTGTGGCAGGATCTCGGCCAGTGCCGGAGCCATGGCCAGGATCGACAGGGGCGTGTGTTCCGACGGCTTGAACACCAGGGTATTGCCGGCGGCGAGGGCCGGGGCGATTTTCCACGCGGCCATCATGATCGGGTAATTCCACGGCGCAATCGACGCCACGACCCCGATAGGATCGCGACGGACCATGCTGGTGTAGCCCGGCAGGTATTCGCCGCTGAGCTGGCCGGTCTGGCAGCGCACGGCACCGGCGAAGAAGCGGAACACGTCGACCGTGGCATTCAAGTCATCCTGACGAGCCAGGTGCAACGGCTTGCCGCAGTTCATGGCTTCGAGGCGGGCGAGCAGGTCGGCGTTTTTTTCGATGACGTTGGCGATTTCCAGCAGCAGGTTCGAACGCTGCTGTGGCGTGGTCCGTGACCAACCGGCAAAAGCGCGATTCGCGGCGAGGATCGCTGCTTCGACTTGCTCGGTGCTGGCTTCGGCAATTTGCGTCAGCACTTCGCCAGTGGCCGGGTTGAGAATCGGCTCGACGCAGCCTTGACCGGCGACTAATTCACCATCAATCAACAATGCGGTGAACAACGGGGTCTGCGCGCCAGCCATTTTTCGGGTTCTCTTTTTTTGTGTGGCTTCTTGTGTAGACATGGCAGCGCTCCCTGTGACTGGAGCCCGGCCGTCTTTATTAGATGTCACAAGACTAGTGCGCGGACCCGAGGACAACAAATACTAAATACTGAAGGTGGCGTTCGATTAAATAGATGGCTTACGCCCGCCGTGGGGTTGTTCGCGGGCGACCGTAAGGAACGGGTCCACCAGCGCCGGGCGCGCAGTGCCGCGACGCCAGGCGAGGCCGACATCGAGGGTCTGGCTGAGGTCGGCAATCGGTCGCGCTTCGATGATGTCGCCCTCCAATGACCACGGGCGATAGGTCATGTCGGGCTGGATCGACACGCCCAGGCCGGCAGCCACCAGGCTTCGCACCGCTTCGGTCGAGGCCGTGCGCAGGGTGATGCGCGGTTGCAGGGAGGCTGCCGACCACATGCGCTGGGCGTTGCGGTCCATTTCATCGACGTTCAGTTGAATCAATGGTTCGCGGGCCACATCGGCGAGGTTGATGCTGTCGTGCTCCAGCAGCGGGTGCTGGGCCGGCAGCCACAGCCGGTGCGGCGAGTGGGTCAGCACTTCGGTCTGCAGGGCATGGCGGTCTTCGAGGTTGGAGAGGATCAGCACGCCGACATCGATCTCGCCACTGACCAGCAAATGCTCGATGTACGGGCGCTCGTCTTCCATCACGCGGATTTCCACGTTGGGGTAGGCACGCTGGAAGCGGGTGAGCAAATCCGCCAGGTAATAACCGGCCACCAGGCTGGTCACACCGACGATCAACTGTCCGGCCACCTGGTCGGTGCTCTGTTGCAGGCTGCGCTTGGCGTTATCCACGGTGGCCAGGATCAAGTGCGCCTGGCGCAGGAATTGATGCCCCTGGTGGGTCAGGGTCATGCCCTTGGCGTGGCGGCTGAACAGACTGACGCCGATTTCCTCCTCCAGTTGCTGGATCGCCAGGGTCAGGGTCGACTGGGAAATGAACGCGGTTTGCGCGGCGGCCGAGATCGAGCCGGTTTCGGCCACGGCAATGAAGTGACGGATCTGGCGCAAGGTCATCATGGGAAAGCACCCGGTGGGCTGTTTTTATCGATTGGCGAGAGTGTATATCGTTTTTTTGAAAGGCAGCTTTATGCCGCAAGCTTCAAGCGGCAAGCAGAAAGGGTGAAGCAACATCTCGAAGCACTCTTGCGGGCAGCAATCGGGCACTTTCGATCTAGGCTGGTGGCCTTGGTTTCAGGTTAAGTGTCTTGAGGAGGCGGCAAATGAACACCCGTGGATTGCTCGATCAACTACTCAAATCCGGCCAGGACCTGTTGCAGAACAAGGCCGGTAGCTCACAGCAAAAGGGCGCGAGCGGTGGCACCGGTGCCCTCGGCAGTTTGCTCTCCGGTGCGAGCGGCGGGGCTTTGGCGGCGGGGGCCATGGGTTTGCTGCTCGGCAGCAAAAAGGCCCGTAAAGTCGGGGGCAAGGTCGCAGTCTACGGCGGTCTCGCCGCGTTGGGCGTGCTGGCCTACAAAGCCTACGGTAACTGGCAGGCGCAACAGGGCGCTGCGGCCGGTGCGGAACCACAAACCCTGGACCGCGTGCCGGCCGCGCAAGTCGAGCTGCACAGTCAGGCGATTCTCAAGGCGCTGGTGGCGGCGGCCAAGGCTGACGGTCATGTCGATGAGCGTGAGCGGGCCTTGATCGAAGGTGAGTTCACCCGGCTCGACAATGACCAGGAGCTGCAACACTGGCTGCACGCCGAGCTCAACAAGCCACTGGACCCGAGCGACGTCGCCCGCGCCGCCCGCTCACCGGAAATCGCCGCCGAGATGTACATCGCCAGCGTGATGATGGTGGACGAGGAAAACTTCATGGAGAAGGCTTACCTTGATGAGTTGGCGCGGCAGCTCAAGCTGGAGCCGGGGTTGAAAGCCGAACTGGAAAAGCAGGTGCGTCAGGCTTCCCTGTAAACCTTCAATCCGCCATCGCGAGCAAGCTCGCTCCCACATTGACCGCGTATAACTTGTGGGAGCGAGCTTGCTCGCGATGACAATTTCAGTAACACCGCATTCCTTGATGACCATTGCACGGCCCCTTTCTGCTGAATCACCCCTAACACCCATTCCCTCAATTAGCGGACATTCCCAACCCGGAGCCCATCCCGCCTTTTTTCAACGGGATGAGCAGTGGTATGCAACCGTCTTATAAATGAAACACCGCCCTCGTCTATACTCCCCGCATTTCGAATCAGGCCCGAGGATTGACTGTGAAGAACTGGACGTTGCGCCAACGCATCTTGGCGAGCTTTGCGGTAATTATCGCCATCATGCTGCTGATGGTGGTCCTCTCCTATTCGCGATTGCTGAAGATCGAAGAGAGCGAAACCAGCGTCCGGGACGACGCTTTGCCGGGGGTTTATTACAGCTCCATGATTCGCAGCGCCTGGGTCGACACTTACCTGCAGACTCAGGAACTGCTCGGCTTGAAAGAAGGGCAGGGCATCAGCAGCGAAGACGCCGCGGAATTCAAGGCTTTCGAGGTGCGTCTGCTGGAGCAGATAGGTAACTACCGCAACACCATCACGACCGATGAAGACAAGGTCGAGTTTGCCGCTTTCGAACAACGCCACGAGGAGTTCAGCAGGATTCTGACGGCAGTGCTCGATCTGCACAGCCGCAACCAGGAAGCCGAGGCCGTCAAGTTGTTCACCGAGCAACTGACCCCGGTCTGGACTGCAGGGCGCACGAAGCTCAATGACATCCTCCGCGAAAACAAATTGGTGGCCGACCACGAAATGGCCGCCATCGACGACGCCGTGCTTTCGGCAAAAATCAGCATGGGCATTTCCCTGCTGGTGGCCGTCCTGGCTGCCGGCCTCTGCGGTTTGCTGTTGATGCGCGCCATCATGGCGCCGATGAGCCGCATCGTGAAAATCCTCGAAATCATGCGCACTGGCGACCTCAGCAGTCGCCTGAACCTGGAGCGCAAGGACGAGTTCGGCGCCGTGGAAACCGGCTTCAACGACATGATGACCGAGCTCACTTCCCTGGTGTCCCAGGCCCAGCGCTCGTCAGTGCAAGTCACCACGTCGGTGACCGAAATCGCCGCCACTTCCAAGCAACAGCAGGCTACTGCCACCGAAACCGCCGCCACCACCACGGAAATCGGCGCGACCTCCCGTGAAATCGCCGCCACTTCCCGGGATCTGGTGCGCACCATGACCGAGGTCTCCACCGCCGCCGATCAGGCTTCCGTGGCCGCCGGCTCCGGGCAGCAGGGCCTGGCGCGCATGGAGGAAACCATGCACTCGGTGATGGGCGCGGCCGATCTGGTCAACGCCAAACTGGCGATCCTCAACGAGAAGGCCGGCAACATCAATCAGGTGGTGGTGACCATCGTCAAGGTCGCCGACCAGACCAACCTGTTGTCGCTCAACGCCGCCATCGAGGCCGAGAAGGCCGGGGAATACGGACGCGGTTTTGCCGTGGTCGCCACCGAAGTGCGGCGTCTGGCGGACCAGACCGCCGTGGCCACCTACGACATCGAGCAAATGGTGCGCGAGATCCAGTCGGCGGTATCGGCCGGAGTCATGGGCATGGACAAATTCTCCGAAGAAGTGCGTCGCGGCATGTCCGAGGTGCAGCAGGTCGGCGAGCAGTTGTCGCAGATCATCCATCAGGTTCAGGCGCTGGCGCCGCGGGTGCTGATGGTCAACGAAGGCATGCAGGCCCAGGCCACCGGTGCCGAGCAGATCAACCACGCGCTGGTGCAGTTGGGTGATGCCAGCAGCCAGACTGTCGAGTCCTTGCGCCAGGCCAGTTTCGCCATCGACGAACTGAGCCAGGTGGCCGTCGGGCTGCGCAGCGGCGTTTCGCGATTCAAAGTCTGATGAGCGAAATCACGGCCAAACGCTCTGCCGTGAAGCAGGCGCTGCATGCATTGTTCCTGGTGTTCCGCATCGGCAGCGAGCGCTATGCCTTGCGAGCCATCGAGGTGGCGGAAGTGCTGCCGCGCCTGCCGTTGAAGCCCATTCCCCATGCACCCGCCTGGGTCGCCGGGGTGTTCGCCTATCGGGGCGCGGTGGTGCCGGTGATCGACTTGAGCGCACTGACCTTTGGTACGCCTGCACAGGCCCGTACCAGCACGCGGCTGGTGCTGGTCAACTACCGCCCGGATGCAACTACCGAGGCGCACCTGCTCGGGCTGATTCTGGAACAGGCGACCGACACCTTGCACTGCGATCCGGCGGATTTTCAGCCCTACGGCCTGGACAATCGGCAGGCGCCCTACCTGGGGCCGGTGCGCAAGGATGAGCAGGGCTTGCTGCAATGGGTAGGGGTCAGCGATCTGCTCGACGATCAGGTTCGCGCATTGTTGTTCCCCTCGCCGCCACTGGATCCGGCGCTGCTTGAGGAGCGGCCATGAATAGCGATCAGCGTTTTTTCGACTTCCTCAAGGAACGTATCGGTCTCGACGTGACCTCCGTAGGGCCTGCGATCATCGAGCGTGCGGTGCGCCAGCGCTGCATCGCCTCGCAAGCACCCTCGGCCGATGAATATTGGCGCACCCTGCAAGGCTCGCGGGACGAGCAGCAGGCGTTGATCGAAGCGGTGATCGTTCCGGAAACCTGGTTCTTCCGCTATCCGGAGTCCTTCGCCACCCTGGCGAAACTGGCGAGCAAGCGTCTGGCCGAGATCAATAATCTGCGCGCACTGCGGATTCTCAGCCTGCCATGCTCCACCGGCGAAGAACCGTACTCGATCGCCATGGCATTGTTCGATGCCGGGCTCCAACCGCATCAGTTCAAGGTCGACGGCATGGACGTCAGCCCGTTGTCGGTGGAAAAAGCCCGGCGGGCGTTGTACGGCAAGAACTCTTTTCGGGGTGACGACATTGTATTTCGCGACCGTCACTTCATCGCTGAAGGCGAGGGCTATCGACTTCATCCGCGCGTACTTGAACAGGTGCGCTTGCAGGTTGGCAATGTGCTGGATCCGGACTTGCTTGCCGGCGAACCACCGTTTGATTTCGTGTTTTGCCGCAACCTGCTGATCTATTTCGACCAGCCGACCCAGAAACAAGTCTTCGAAGTGCTCAAGTGTCTGACCCACGTTGACGGCGTGCTGTTTATCGGTCCGGCCGAAGGCAGTCTGCTGGGGCGTTTGGGGATGCGCTCGATCGGTATCGCGCAGTCCTTCGCGTTCAGTCGGCAAGGGGCGCCCGACCCTGAGCCTTTGCCGGCATTCGTTCCAGCACCATTGCCAGTGCCGCAGCCGTTGCGCAACCCACCGCCTGCGCCAGCGCGCAGTCGTCCATTTGCCCGGGTTGTGCCGCTGCAGCCTGCGCCTGCAATCTCGGGTGCCGAGACTGCCGTGCTGCTGGCCAATATCGCCGCGCTGGCCGATGAAGGCAAAAGCGCCGAGGCACGAGCGGCGTGTGAAAGCTACTTGCGCAGCCATGAGCCGGTGGCTCAGGTCTTTTACTGGCTGGGGCTGCTCAGCGATGTGGCCGGCAATACCCTTGAAGCCCAGGGTTTTTACCGCAAGGCGTTGTACCTCGAACCGCAACATCCTGAAGCGTTGATGCACCTGGCCGCGTTGCTGCAGGCCCAGGGCGACGCCATGGGAGCCAGACGATTGCAGGAGCGTGCCGCTCGCAGCGGGCGCGCCGTCGACAGTGAGCGCAAACGATGATCGCCTCCGACACCTTTAGCGTCACCCGGGATGCCCAGGCCATCGACGACTGCTGGAACCGCATCGGTATCCACGGCGACAAGTCCTGCCCGCTGCTTGGCGAGCATATTCATTGCCGCAATTGTGCGGTGTATTCGGCGGCCGCGACGCGTTTGCTCGATCGCTATGCATTGCAGCAGGAAGATCGCGGGCCAGTGTCCGTCGCGGTCGAGAGCGAGGTGAAGACCCGATCGTTATTGATGTTCCGTCTGGGTGAGGAATGGCTGGGCCTGGCCACGCGCAGCCTGGTGGAAGTGTCGCCGTTACAGGCGATTCACTCATTGCCACACCAGCGTTCCCGGGCCTTGCTCGGCGTGGCGAATGTGCGCGGCGCGCTGGTCGCCTGCCTGTCGCTAGTGGAGCTGCTCGGGCTCGACGGCACCAGTAGCGTGGCACCCGGCGCGCGGGTCATGCCTCGCATGCTGATTATCGCGGCCGATGGCGGGCCGGTGGTGGTGCCGGTGGACGAGGTCGACGGGATTCACGCCATCGAAGAGCACATCCTCGATGCCGCGTCGCGCTCGGGTGCTCAAGCCAGCGCGAAATACACCCGTGGCGTGTTGCCATTCAAAGGTCGCAGCCTGCGTTGGCTGGATGAAGAACAGCTGCTGTCCGCCGTGACCCGGAGCCTCACATGACCCCCGAGCAAATGCGCGACACCTCTTTGCTGGAACTGTTCAGCCTGGAGGCCGAAGCCCAGACCCTGGTCTTGAGCGCCGGCCTGCTGGCGCTTGAGCGCGACCCGACCCAAGCCGATCAACTTGAATCGTGCATGCGTGCGGCGCATTCGCTCAAAGGCGCGGCGCGGATCGTCGGCGTCGATGCCGGTGTCAGCGTCGCCCACGTGATGGAGGACTGCCTGGTCAGTGCCCAGGAAGGCCGCCTGTTGTTGCGCCCCGAACACATCGATGCACTGCTGCAAGGCACCGACTTGCTGATGCGCATCGCCACGCCGAACAGCACGCCGGGGACCGTGGATATCGATGCCTATGTGGCATTGATGGCGCGGTTGCTGGACCCGGCGGCTGCTGTGGTTGCGCCTGCTGCACCGGTAATGGCCGAACTTCAACTCGAAGCCCCCGCGCCCAGGGTCGAGTTGCCGGCGCCTGCCGTCGAACCGCCACCGGCGTCAGATCCGGCCCCGCGCAAGGCCAAACGCACCACCGAAAACGGCGAGCGTGTGCTGCGTGTCACGGCCGAGCGCCTGAACAGCCTGCTCGATCTGTCGAGCAAATCCCTGGTGGAAACCCTGCGGCTCAAACCGCACCTTGCGACCATGCAGCGACTCAAACGCATGCAGAGCAACAGCCTGCGCGCACTGGAAAGTCTCAACGTCCATCTCAAGGACCAGGCCCTGAGCCTGGAGGCCCGGGAAGCCCTCGAGGATGCGCGGCGCTTGCTGGCGCAATCCCAGCAACTGCTGATGGAAAAGAACGCCGAACTCGATGAGTTTGCCTGGCATGCCAGCCAGCGTGCGCAGGTGTTGTACGACACGGCGCTGGCCTGTCGCATGCGGCCGTTTGCCGATGTGCTGACCGGGCAGGTGCGGATGGTCCGGGATCTGGGGCGCGACTTGGGCAAACAGGTGCGGCTGGAAATTGAAGGCGAGAAGACTCAGGTTGATCGCGACGTACTGGAAAAACTTGAAGCACCGCTGACTCACCTGTTGCGCAACGCAGTCGACCACGGCATCGAAACGCCGGAACAACGCCTGCTGGCGGGCAAGCCGGCTGAAGGTTTGATCCGCCTGCGGGCTTCTCACCAAGCCGGTTTGCTGGTGCTTGAGTTGAGCGATGACGGCAATGGTGTGGACCTGGAAAAAGTCCGCAGCAGCATCGTCGAGCGAAATTTGTCGCCCGCACAAACCGCCGCGCAGTTGAGTGAAGAGGAACTGCTGACGTTCCTGTTCCTGCCCGGTTTCAGTCTGCGCGACACGGTCACCGAGGTGTCCGGTCGCGGCGTTGGACTGGATGCGGTGCAGCACATGGTCCGGCAGCTGCGTGGCGCGGTGGTATTGGAGCAGACGGTGGGCGAGGGCAGTCGCTTCCACCTTGAGGTGCCGCTGACCCTGTCGGTGGTTCGCAGTCTTGTGGTGGAAGTCGGCGACGAAGCCTATGCCTTTCCGCTGGCTCATATCGAGCGCATGTGCGACCTGGAGCCGGAGGATATCGTGCAGGTCGAAGGTCGCCAGCATTTCTGGTACGAAGGCCGGCATGTCGGGTTGGTGGCGGCCAGCCAATTGCTGCAACGTCCGGCCAGCCAGAACAGCGGGCAAACCCTGAAGGTCGTGGTGATTCGCGAGCGCGATGCCATCTACGGCGTGGCGGTCGAGCGCTTTATCGGCGAGCGTACGCTGGTCGTGTTGCCGCTGGATGAGCGTCTGGGCAAGGTGCAGGACATTTCCGCCGGGGCCTTGCTCGACGACGGTTCGGTGGTGCTGATCGTCGATGTCGAAGACATGTTGCGTTCGGTGGACAAACTGCTCAATACGGGGCGTCTGGAGCGCATTGCCCGTCACAGCAGTCAGGTGGTCGAGGCCGCCCGCAAACGAATTCTGGTGGTGGATGATTCCCTGACCGTACGAGAGTTGCAGCGCAAGCTGTTGCTCAATCGCGGTTACGACGTGGCGGTTGCAGTAGACGGCATGGACGGCTGGAACGCGCTTCGTTCGGAGGATTTCGATCTGCTGATCACCGACATTGACATGCCGCGTATGGACGGCATCGAACTGGTCACGCTGCTGCGTCGGGACAATCGTCTGCAATCGCTGCCGGTGATGGTGGTGTCCTACAAGGATCGTGAAGAGGACCGGCGCCGTGGACTGGATGCCGGGGCCGACTATTATCTAGCCAAGGCCAGTTTTCATGACGACGCCTTGCTCGATGCAGTGGTCGAGCTCATTGGAGGAGCGCGGGCATGAGGATCGCAATCGTCAACGACATGCCCATGGCGGTGGAGGCCCTGCGCCGCGCCCTGGCATTCGAGCCGGCACACAAGGTGGTCTGGGTCGCCGGCAATGGCGCCGAAGCGGTGCGCCAGTGCGCGCAGGACACGCCGGACCTGATTCTGATGGACCTGATCATGCCGGTGATGGATGGCGTCGAGGCCACGCGGCGGATCATGGCCGAGACCCCGTGCGCCATCGTCATCGTCACCGTGGATCGCCAGCAGAACGTGCACCGGGTGTTCGAGGCCATGGGCCACGGTGCGCTGGACGTGGTCGACACCCCGGCCGTCGGCTCCGGCAATGCCCAGGAAGCGGCCGCGCCGTTGTTGCGCAAGATCCTGAACATCAGCTGGCTGATCGGCGACAAGGGCAATCCCCCGCGCCCGACGCAGGCGCCAATGCGCAGCTCGGGCTCACGCCAGAGCCTTATCGCCATTGGTTCATCCGCCGGTGGGCCGGCAGCGCTGGAAGTCTTGCTCAAGGGACTGCCGCACAATTTTTCTCCGGCCATCGTGCTGGTACAGCACGTTGACCAGGTGTTTGCCGCCGGCATGGCTGAATGGCTTGGCAGCGCCAGTGGCCTCAACGTGCGGCTGGCCGAGGAAGGCGAGCCACCGCAAAGCGGCACGGTGTTGCTGGCCGGCACCAATCACCATATCCGCCTGCTGAAAAACGGCACGCTGGCCTACACTGCCGAACCGGTCAACGAAATCTACCGACCCTCCATCGATGTGTTCTTCGAGAGCGTGGCCAGTTACTGGAACGGTGACGCCATAGGGGTTTTACTCACCGGCATGGGGCGTGACGGCGCCCAGGGGCTTAAACTCATGCGCCAACAGGGCTACCTGACCATCGCACAAGACCAAAGCAGCAGTGCGGTGTACGGCATGCCGAAGGCGGCCGCAGCCATCGACGCTGCCGTGGAGATTCGCCCGCTGGAAAAGATAGCGCCACGATTGCTGGAGATTTTCGCCAAATGAGCACCTTTTTCCGCATTCCTGGCCCAGGTAGTACTCAGGTGACCGCACATGAATGAATTACAGCTCGACGACTTCAAGACCGACGAAAACGCCGCCATGGTGTTGCTGGTAGACGATCAGGCAATGATCGGCGAAGCCGTTCGCCGCGGCCTGTCGAATGAAGAAAATATCGATTTCCACTTCTGCGCCGACCCGCACCAGGCCGTCGCCCATGCGGTCCGCATCAAGCCGACGGTGATTCTTCAAGACCTGGTGATGCCGGGGCTGGACGGTCTGAGCCTGGTACGCGAATACCGCAATCACCCGGCGACCAAGGACATTCCGATCATCGTCCTGTCGACCAAGGAAGACCCGCTGATCAAGAGCGCGGCCTTCGCGGCCGGGGCCAACGATTATCTGGTCAAACTGCCGGATACCATCGAACTGGTCGCGCGCATCCGCTATCACTCGCGCTCCTACATGACCCTGCTGCAACGGGACGCGGCATACCGCGCGTTGCGGGTCAGCCAGCAGCAACTGCTCGACACCAACCTGGTGCTGCAACGCCTGATGAACTCCGATGGCCTGACCGGACTGTCGAACCGTCGGCACTTCGATGAATACATGGAACTGGAGTGGCGCCGTTCGCTGCGTGAGCAGAGCCAGTTGTCCTTGTTGATGATCGATGTCGACTACTTCAAGGCCTACAACGACAGCTTCGGCCACCTGGAGGGCGATGAAGCCCTGCGCAAGGTCGCCGCGGCGATTCGTGACGCAAGCGCCCGGCCTTCGGACCTGCCGGCTCGTTATGGCGGCGAAGAGTTCGCCCTGGTGCTGCCCAACACCTCCCAGGGCGGTGCGCGCCTGGTGGCGGAAAAGCTGCGCATGACCGTGGAAGCCATGAAGATCCCGCACATTTCGCCCGCCGAAGGGGCGAGCCTGACCATCAGCATCGGCCTGTCGACCATCACCCCGAAAGCGGGCAGCCACTGCCGTGACCTGATCCTGGCGGCGGACAAGGGGCTGTATTCGGCAAAAAACAATGGGCGCAATCAGGTAGGGATCGAGTAACGAAAAGCGCTGCTCGTGGCGCTGTAGCAGCTGCCGAGCCCGCGAGGCTGCGTTCGAGGACGAAGTCC
>NZ_AKJM01000058.1 GCF_000282335.1 Pseudomonas sp. GM48 | reverse complement strand
CCAAGGTGCAAGAGCACATTGCCGACGCTGTTTCCAAAGGCGCCACCGTGCTGTCCGGTGGCAAGTCGATGGAAGGCAACTTCTTCGAGCCGACCATTCTGACCAACGTGCCGAATAACGCGGCCGTGGCCAAGGAAGAAACCTTCGGTCCATTGGCGCCACTGTTCCGCTTCAAAGATGAAGCCGAGGTGATCGCGATGTCCAACGACACCGAGTTCGGTCTGGCCTCGTACTTCTACGCTCGTGACCTGGGCCGTGTGTTCCGTGTAGCTGAAGCCCTGGAATACGGCATGGTCGGCGTCAACACCGGGTTGATCTCCAACGAGGTCGCGCCGTTCGGTGGCATCAAGGCCTCGGGTCTGGGCCGTGAAGGCTCCAAGTACGGCATCGAAGATTATTTGGAAATCAAATACCTCTGCCTGGGCATCTAAGCTCGGTAAAGGCATTGCTTCAAGCGCAAAGGGCACGAGAGCGCTGTCCCTTTGCGCCGCTTCAAACGGACCTATCCTTTGTGGCCGGGAACGCTGTAGCAGTCGATCATCGCATGCTGCCGCAGTTGCTTCCGCGCCGCTTAATCCTTGAACCACGCCCCCCATGCGAAGACGGGTATCCATGCCCACCACAACCTGAGCTTGGCCGTTGCCAACTCCATCGTCGCGGTGGTCAGGGTTGTGATCGCGTTGACGCCAGTCTGGCTGGAATGGGGGCCGGTGCAGGCAACACACCATTGGAGGTGTTCATCGCCGCAGCCGAGCGCCTGGGCTGGAACCATAGCACCGGTCTGTACACCCTGATGGATGCCGCCGATGATTCCTTCGCCATGCCGAAGCGGCTGCCCAGCGCTACGGGTTGCGTACCGTCGACATCCTGGTCGAATTGGGTCGGCGAAAAATGGTCGGTGGGCAAGAGGACATGATCGTCGATGTGGCGCTGGATTTGACCCGCCGCTAATTGGTGCAACAGCGCAACAGTCTTTGGTGGTTTTACGGGATTCCCGATCGTTGCCCCGGTAAATACAGTAAGTGGCATTACAAAACGAGAGTGTGGATATGAGCAACCTTGACGACCGGAACATCATTGTCACTGGCGCCTCAGGCGGTATTGGCCGTGCTTCCGCACTGGCTTTTGCCAAAGCGGGCGCCAGAGTTGTGCTGCTTGATCGCGATGCCCTAGGCATCGAAGAAACCGCCAGCGCTGTCACGGCTGCCGGTGGCAAGGCTTATTCAATCATCTGCGACGTTACCGACGAAGACGCTGTGGCCGCAGCAGTCGATGATGTCGTCACTCGATTTGGCCGTCTGCATGGCGCGTTCAACAATGCAGGGGTCGAGCAAAGCAATTTGCCTCTGCATGAAATTTCGTCTGCGGCGTGGGATCGCATTATCCGCATCGACCTGACCGGTGTTTTTTACTGCATGAAGCATCAGATCCGGGCCATGTTGAACAGTGGCGGTGGCGCCATCGTGAACACCGCTTCGTCCCTGGGCTCGGTAGCGATTGCCGCTGCCTCGGACTATATCGCTGCCAAGCATGGGGTGGTCGGTTTGACCAAGGCCGCCGCCGTCGACTACGGCACCCTCAATATCCGGGTCAACGCAATCATGCCAGGCATCATCGAAACGCCGATGATCGTGCGTGCGAGCGAAGAGCCGAATTTTGCCAAACAGTTCGCTGCATTGCGCGAACGACACCCTATCGGTCGTTTCGGAAAACCGGAAGAAATCGCCAAGGCTGCGCTATGGCTGCTGTCCGATGACGCCAGTTTTGTGACCGGAACGGCAATGGCCGTAGACGGTGGTTATCTCACCGTTTGAGCCCCCCTGACAGACTGTCCCTGACACTCGACAGGGAGTCGGTCACTTTTGAACCTGAAACCCCGGAGTACCCCCATGATCAATGTAAGTCGTCGCTTGAAAGTCAATGCCCCTGAGGAGTCGGGCGGTGTGAACCTGAACCGCAGCCAGGTATGGGAAGGGTTGGTGAGCAAGGCTCGCAATGCGGTGCCGTTCGTTGATGCCATTACCGAATGTAATGTCGTTGAGGACCAGGGCAATACCTTTATCCGCGAAGTGGTGCTTTACGGTGAGCGCCTTCAGGAAATGGTCCTTCTTACTGAAGAGCAGCAAGTCGAGTTCGTGCGCCTCTCCGGTAATGCCCGTGGTGTGATCAAGAACGTCATCGAGGAAGAGGATGGCGAACTGTACCTGCGCTTCTCCTTCGATTTCTCCCTGCCGGGCGTATCGGCAGGCAGCGAGAAGGAAGTCGAGTTCTCAACCGGCATGCAGACGTCCTACCTGAGCGCCGTGCGATCCACCCTGCAAGCCATCCGTAACAAGGTCAGCAAAGCGGCATAAGATTCACCGCAGCGACCAGAAATGAAAAAACAAAAACAAGAAATGAGGCGTGCAATGAACCATGAATTGACAGGTATGTTTGAAAGTGTCGATCGGATGTCGGTCGAAGGTTTTTTGAGTTATCTGACCGATGACGTCGTGTTTCGGTTTGGCAATTCCCCGGAAGTAGTGGGGAAAGAGGGTGTCAGGGCGGCGATTGAGTCATTTTTTACCCAAATAGCCTCGCTGGAACACATTCTTCAAGGCGTGTGGAGCGAAGCCAACACGACAATCATGCGTTTTGATACCTATTACACCCAGCATGACGGCACGATTATCAATGTTCCTTGTTGTGTCGTTGTTCACTTCAATGCTTCCCGATTGATCATTGATTATCGAATACACATTGATATTTCGCCCCTGTACAGCAGCGCATCTGCTGGTAATGTTATCCAAGCGTCTGCATAACCACTCATGAGTGCCAGTTGAACTGCACTTGCCAGTCGAAGCCCACGCCGCTTTGCTGGCGAGTGCAGTGTTTTGGTTTGCGAATTTCAGTCAAGGCATTTCGATGAAGGATTTGAATCTGCTCTATACCTTTGAGGCATTGTGGCGAGACCACTCAGCTTCCATTGCGGCGCAGAATCTGGGTGTTACGCAGGCAGCCGTCAGCGGTTCACTAAAACGGTTGCGAAACGACTATGGAGACAGGTTGTTTACGCTGGTCGGTCGCCGAATGGAGCCCACACCGTTTTGTGTCCATATCGCGCCGCGACTGTTGGCATCCCTTGCGATGGTCAGGGAGGCTGGATGCCAAATGCCGGTGTTTGATCCGAAAGGTTGTGAAAAATCATTCATCTTTAGAATGCGCGACATTGGCGAGGTCGTTTGTTTGCCACCCATCTTGAGCGAATTGTCCAGGGTTGCACCTAAAGCGCGGATACACACCGTTGTGGGTGGGATGGATGAGACGCTCAATGGCCTGTCCACTGGCAGGATAGACCTGGCGCTCGGCTTTATGCCGACCCTTCAGACTGACATTCACCGAACCCCAGTTATTTCTCAGCATTACGTCTGTGCCATGCGCAAAGACCACCCCTTGGCCCATCGCGGCTTGAGCCTTGAAGCGTTTGTCACCAGTGAGCATTTGTTGGTGGAATCCGGGGGTAGCGGCCACCAGGCACTGGAGCGTGCCTTGATCGATGCGGGCGGCAGAGACTGCATTAAAATGCGCACCCCTCAGTTCTTGTCTGGTCCGCACTTGCTGCTCGATACCGACATGATATGGACGCTGCCTATTGCCTTGGGTAAAACCCTGGCGCGCTTTTATCCTCTGGTCATACACCCTCTGCCTCTGCAAATACCCTCGTTCGAGATTGATCTGTATTGGCATGACCGATTTCACCGAGACCCTCAGAACAAGTGGTTGAGGGAAATGGTCGGCCAGGTCCTGCGCAGCCAACAATCAGCCTGGCAATAGTCGCTTTCAGAGGAAACCTCGGCCATCTTCCCTACAGCCCCTGAGTAAGTTCAGGACTCGACGCGGGATAGAGTTCGTCGAGCACCTGCATCAGCGCGCGCTTGCGTGGATTTTCCAGACCGGTCCAGGCCACGCCGATGCCAGCACCGCTCATGGCCAGTGTCAGTGGCCGGGTCACGACTCCGATTGGCAGCGCCGATGCGGCACCGCTCGGCAGGATGCCGACGCCCAGGCCGGCGGCCACCAAGGCCAACTGGGTGGTGAACTCGCCCATCTCCCGGGCAATCGTCAGGGTGATCTTGCGTCGGTGAAAACCCGCCAGCATCTGGTCATACAAACCGGGAGCGAACTTGCGCGCCAGGACCAGCATCGGGCACCCGAGCAGATCCTGAGGCTTTATACGACGCTGGGGGCACAGCGGATGGTCTTGCGGCAGCGCCACCACCAGCGATTCCTCGAAGAGCAGGCGCGTGTGCACGCCAGGAACATTCAAGGGCAGGCGTACCAAGCCAAAATCCAAGGCATTGTCCAGCAAGGCCCGGGCCTGTGGCAGCGAAGGCATGTCCTTGAGTTCCAGTTCGATACGCGGGTAGCGCGCCTCCAGCGTACGCACGAGCACCGGCAACAAGTGCGACAACGTTGAAGACACAAATGCCAGACGCAACACTCCGACTTCTCCGGCCGCAGCCTGCTGCAACACCTCTCTCGCGCGCCCGGCCTGGCGCAGGGTCGCCAGGGCCTCGGGCAGAAACAGCGCCCCCTCCTCGGTCAACTCGACCCGGTGCCGGTCACGCTCGAACAATTGTGCCCCGACATCTTCCTCCAAGGCACGTATTTGCGCACTCAGGGCCGGCTGGACAATGTGCAGGCGCGCCGCCGCGCGACCAAAGTGCAGCTCTTCGGCCAAGGCCGTAAAAGCGCGCAGATGCTTGAGTTCCACTTGAGGCTCCTGATTGGCTACAGCGTGCGTGGTGATCACGAACGGTGATCACAGTATCACCATAAACCATTGGCACGCCCGGGCGGTAGCGGTTGAAAGTGAGGTCATGGCCCATTGGTAAATCCAGGACAGGGAGACACACATGATCGATAACTTTCGCCTGAACCGGCGTCGGGCGCTGATCACCGGCTCAGTGCGCGGCATCGGCTTGGCCTTGGCCCGTGGACTGGCACAGGCGGGCGCTCAGGTGGTGCTCAATGGCCGTGATGCCGAACGCGCGCAAAGCGCCTGCGCGCTGTTACGCGATGAAGGCCTGGACGCCGAATACTCGGTGTTCGACGTGACCGACCACCAGGCCGTCGCAACCGCCATCGATGTGCTGGAAAACCGCGTGGGCCCGATCGACATTCTGATCAACAACGCCGGGCTGCAGCATCGTCAGGCGCTTGAAAACGTCAGTGAGCACGACTGGCAGCGGCTGATGAGCACCAACCTCGATGGCGTATTCAATGTGTCCAAGGCGGTGGCCCGACACATGATCGCTCGCCGGCGCGGCAAGATCATCAACGTGGGCTCGGTGCAATGCGAACTGGCGCGACGCTCCATCGCGCCCTACGCCGCCAGCAAGGGCGCCGTGCGCATGCTCACCCGTGGCATGTGTGCCGACTGGGCCGGTCATGGCCTGCAGGTCAATGCCCTGGCCCCCGGCTATTTCCAGACCGAGCTGAACCAGGCACTGGTCGACGACCCGGCTTTCTGCGAGTGGCTGGTGCAACGCACGCCTGCCGGGCGCTGGGGCAATGTCGAGGAACTGTGCGGCGCGGCAGTTTTCCTCGCCTCGCCAGCGTCCGACTTCGTTAACGGCCAGACACTTTTCGTCGATGGTGGCTTGACCAGCGTCGTCTAACTCTCGTGAAGGACACCCACATGCCTCAATCCCTGCCAACCCTCTGCGGCTCAATCATGGCTTCGCCTTTTTCACTCTCGGCAAAGATCCATAACGCCGCCTACATGGCCCTGGGCCTGGACTACACCTTTGTCTGTTTTGGCGTCGAAGATCCGGTTGCCGCCGTGGCGGCGATTCGCGCCCTCGGGGTGCGCGGCATGAACGTCTCCATGCCCTATAAAACGGCGGTGATGCCTCATCTGGACAGGATCGACGAATCGGCCCAGGTGATTGGCGCGGTCAACACCATCAACAACGTCGACGGTGTACTGACCGGCTACAACACCGACTACCTGGGCGCCGTTCGCGCCCTGCAGGAAGTCACCGAACTGCGCGACAAGCGTATCGCTGTGATCGGTGCCGGCGGCGCTGCTCGTGCGGTGGTCTACGGTTGCCTGCAAGAGGCGGGGGAGGTCACGGTGTTCAACCGCAGTATCGTACGCGGTGCCGCCCTGGCCGAGGATCTGAGTGCCTGCTGGGGTGGCAGCGTCGAGGCGTTCACGGCCGAGGCTTTCGATATCGTCATCAACGCGACATCCGTGGGCTTCAAGCAGCCGGACAGCAACCCGCTGGACGGTCGTCTGGCCAGTCACCTGATTGTCATGGATGTGGCGTTCATGCCGGTGCAGACCGCTCTGCTGCTGCAAGCCAAAGCGCTGGGTTGCAGCACCGTGGCCGGCACCCGCATGTTGGTGCACCAGGCTTGTCGGCAAATCGAGTTGTACACCGGGAAAGATGCACCCATCGACATCATGGAGCAGGCCATGCTCCAGGAAATCCGGCGGTTGAAACTGTAAGCAACCCAACTACCTGTCAATAACAAGATGCCATAAAGGCACCTGGAGGTACCCAGATGACTCACGATCATTCTCCATCCGACATCGCTCTGACTCCTGACGCGCGCGAGCGCAAGAAAGACTTGCACCGTGCAGCCTGGGCCTGCTCCCTGGGCAGTGCCCTGGAATACTACGACTTCGCGCTTTACACCCTGGCCTCGGCGCTGATCTTCGGGCCGCTTTTCTTTCCGGAACAGACCCGCGCCATGAGCCTGATCGCCAGTTTCGGCACCTACTTCCTGGGCTTTGCGATACGGCCGCTGGGCGGCGTACTGTTCGGCATGATCGGTGACCGCGTCGGGCGTAAGTTCGTACTGGCGTCGACGGTGCTGTTGATGGGCATCTCCAGCACCCTGATTGGTGCACTGCCAACCTTCCATCAGGTCGGCTACCTGGCACCGGTACTGCTGGTGATCCTGCGTTTGCTCCAGGGTCTGGGCGCCGGTGCCGAACAGGCTGGTGCTGCGGTGATGATGACCGAGTACGCTCCCGAGGGCCGGCGCGGTTTCTACGCCGCCTTGCCGTTCCTCGGCATCCAGTTGGGCACCATCCTCGCGGCGCTGGTGTATTTCCTGGTGGTCACGGGCAATGACAACGTCATCGAGAGCGGGCTGTGGCGATTGCCATTCTTCAGCAGCGTGGTGATCGTCGCACTGGGCCTGTACATGCGTCTGTCGCTCAGGGAATCGCCGACCTTCATCCGCCTCAAGGCGCTCAAGCGCGTATGCGTCAACCCGCTGAAAAGTGCCATGGAGCACTCCAGGCCAACCTTGCTCATCGGTATCGGCCTGCGCCTGGGAGAAAACGGTGGTTCATCGATTTACCAGGCCCTGGCTGTGAGCTACATCGTTGGCGTGGTCGGTCTGCAAGGTCCGGTGGGCGTGCTGACCCTGATCTGCGCGGCCAGCCTCGGCGCGATGACCGTGCCGATGGCCGGCAAACTCAGCGACCGTTTTGGTCGTGTCGTGGTCTACCGGGCCTTCGTGCTGCTGCAACTGGCACTGGCCTTCCCGGTGTGGTGGGTACTCAGCCTGGGCAACGTGGCGGCGAGCATCGTAGCCATCTCCATCGCGCTGGGCATCGGTACCTGGGGCATGTTCGGCACCCAGGCGGCGCTTTTGCCTGAGCTGTTCGGCTCGCGTCACCGCTACATGGGGGTGTCGATCGCCCGGGAAGTGTCGGCAGTGATCGCCGGTGGCATTGCGCCGATGATCGGTGCCGGCATCATCGGCCTGGTCGTGGCGAGCCACGATGGCGACGCCAGCGCCGGTGTCAAAGCCTGGCTGCCGATTGCCTGCTACCTGACCCTGCTCACATTGATCACCCTGTACACCACGTTCAAGACCCCGGAAACCCTCAACCGCGACCTGGACGAACCTCGTGATGCCTGGGAATTAGCCAGAGCCGGAACGGCGATACCTATCCAGTCCAGAACCAGCACACTCACACGTCCAGCGTGACCTTTGCCTTCATCAAACGACCCTCTCAACGGTGATGCTTCGCTCCTGGATGCTTTGGGGTAAATGGAGGCTCAGGTAGTCGATCAGGCTACGAACAGAGGGCAACATCCCCTTCGGTTTGGGGTAGAGCAGATGGATGATATGTGTTGCACCGGTCCAGGAGGGGATGACAACTTCCAGAGCCTTCGCGCGCACAGAGGCTGCAGCTATGGGCTCTGGCAACAGGGCGACGCCTAATCCATTGACGGCGGCCTCCAACTGCATACGTAGGTCATCACATATGAGACGTGGCTGGTGGCTGACCAGCAGCTCTTCGCCTGATGAACTGCGCAAGAGCCAGCGGCCGACGCCATCATGGATGTCACCAGGACGTGAAAGCGTCTCGATTTCCGAAATGGCCTTGATCGTGGCGGGCCGTCCGACACGATCGAGAAAGCGCGGACTGGCAACCAGAATCTGCCTGGTTGCGCCTAATTCCTTTGCGACCAATCCGGCCGTTTCTTCAATCCGGGCACGCGATCTCAAGGCCACGTCGAAGCGTTCCTCAAAGAGGTCGACCTCACGATCTACCGCATTCAACTCAAGCCGTACCTTTGGATATTTTTCCATGTACCCAGGCAGCAGGGGGGCCAAATAACTTTGCGCCATGACCTGAGGACAGCTCAGCCGTACCAACCCGACGGGCTCACGTCGAAGATGCTCCACACTTTCATAGGCGGTGTGTGCACCCTCGACCACGGGTTGGCTGAGCGTAAAGAAATGATGGCCAGCTTCGGTCAGCGAAACCTGGCGCGTTGTGCGATGTAACAGTCTCGCCCCCATTCGCAATTCCAGATCGGCGACATGACGACTGAGCAACGTTTTTTCAATTCCCGTTGCCCGTGCCGCAGCCGAGAACCCTCCATGTTTGACCACCAGTACGAAGTAATAAAGGTCATTAAGGTCTTTCATGCAGTTGACGCTCTCCTACGGGGGCACTGTTGAAACCGTCAACGGCACCGGCGCTGTACTGATTGAGTTCGAGGCGTGTGGAATGGCTTCGAAGGCTGATATAGCTATCATTCATCAAACTTTATTCGGGATAAACTGGCTATAATTGAATTAACTGATCCACAGATGGAGCAATCAATATGGAACTTCTGAACGACATGGCGTTGTTCGTCGAGGTCGTCAAAGCCCATAGCTTTCGCAGGGCTGCAGAAGCGATGGCGATGCCCAATTCGACCTTGTCGCGACGCATCAGCGGGCTTGAAAAGGCCATTGGCTTGAGGCTGTTAAATCGCACCACGCGCAAGATCGAATTGACCGAGGCGGGGCAGTTGTACTTTGACCGATGCAAGCGAATCGTTGACGAGGCGCGGTTGGCGCACGAGCAACTGGGTGAAATGCTTGCGCATCCAAGCGGCCTTTTGCGCGCGTCACTGCCTGTGGATTTCGCCAACATTTACCTGGCACCACTCATTGCCGAGTTCGCTCGACGGTACCCAGGCATCAGCTTTGAATTCGACCTTACTCCGCGCCAGGTCGACCTGGTCAGCGAACCCGTCGATGTGGTTATCCGCATGGGCGAGCCGGCAGATTCGAATCTGATTGCACGCAGGCTGGCGACCCTCTCTCGTCGTTTATATGCCTCGCCTCGCTATCTGGAACTCAATGGAGAGCCCAGCCATCCGGCTGAGCTGGTAAACCACGAATGCCTGCGACTGCGAAAGGCTGGCAAGTGGCAACTCTCCCATGCAGGCGAAGTGGTTGAAGTCGAGGTGGGTGGACGGTTTCAACTCAATAGCGTCGGGATGCTTCGGCGATTGGCGACACTGGATCTGGGGATAGCGCTGCTGCCTGAAGGCATTGCCGCGGACGATCTGCGCACTGGCTTGCTGCAACCGGTACTGCCCCAATGGCACGCCAATCCGATCCCGGTGTATGCCCTCACTGAAACCCGGCTTTTGCCCGCAAAAACTCAACGTTTCATTGAGTTTCTGCGTGAGCACCTTGAGCACGCTTGACTGGCTGAGTCCGGCGAGTGCTGAGCCAATAAAGGCCACCTATTGCTGTCGCGCCGATCAGCACAGGAAGCGCCAACCAATGGAAGAAGACCTGTGATGTGCCCGCGGTGGAAATAAACCAGGCGCCCAGCATCGAGCCGACAATTGAACCGCAGCGGCCAACGGCCATTGCCCAACTCACCCCGGTCACCCGGGCGGCGGTGGGGTACAAGGTGGCTGACACCAGGTTGAGTCCGTTTTGAGCACCGGCTACACCGAACCCGATGAGAAATACCATGGCGGCCAGCTGATAGGGATCACCCATCAGATAGCCCGTGACAGCAATGACCACAGCCGTCACCGAGTACGAAAGGGTCAGCACAGGGTAGGGACCGACGCGATCCATCAGCAGGGCCATGAGAATGGCGCCGACGGTACCGCCCAGCGGCACCATGGCGCCAATACGCGAAGCGTAAGCGATATCGTAGCCGGCCTCTTTGAGCAGGGTAGGCAGCCAACTGGTCAGCAGATAAAACACAAAGAGCGAGCAGAAGAAGGTCATCCACAGCAGCAATGTTCGAACCAACCGACCGTCGATGAACAGGTGCGAGATCGGCGACCTGACCTGGGCCGGGCGCTCGTCATCGAGGATAGTTACGCCGCACCAGTTCCTTCTGGTGATGCGTTCGACCACACGGCGCAAGGCGTCGGCGTGCCTGGTCGAGGATGCCATGAACCGAACCGACTCGGGCATTAGCCAGGCCAACACTGGCAGTAACGCTAGCGGCATGACGCCACCCAGCACCAGAACGGAACGCCAGCCGAATGCCGGAATCATCTGTGCGGCGAGCATGCCGCCCAAGGCAAGGCCAGCCGTGAAGCCACTCCAGCTCAAGGTCACCATGATCATGCGCCGGCGTGCAGGGGAATATTCGGCGCTCAAGGCAATGCACGCCGGCATCGCTCCACCCAGGCCGATGCCAGTGATGAAACGCAATACCGTAAGTGACTCGATCGAATGGGTAAAGGCGCTGGCCAGGGTGGCGAGACCAAACACCAGCACTGAAATCAGTAAAACGCGTTTACGCCCGAAGGCATCGGCGACCGGTCCCAGTATCAGGCTGCCGACCATCAGGCCGAACAATCCAGTCCCGAAAACAGGTGACAACTGGGCAGGCAACAGACCCCATTCTTCGCGCAGTGACGGAGCGATATAACCAATGGCTGCGGTATCGAAACCATCCACCAGGACGATGAGGAAGCACAAGGCAAGGATGACGATCTGGTACGGCGAGATCTTCGCGTTATCGATGATCTCGCCAATTCGGGCGTTGTCAGGGTTCATGCGGCTACCTTTTATTTTTTTTATCTGGACGGGATCGTCGCCAAGCGCATTAAATAAAGGAAGCCAATTCTAATTATTCAAGCTATCTGGTTTTGTTATATCTATGCGCACCGACCTCAACTTGCTCCGCGTCCTGCTGGCCGTTTATGAAACCGGCAATGTCACCGCGGCGTCGAAGCGGCTAGGCATGAGCCAACCCGCAACCAGTGCTGCACTGGCCCGCCTGCGTCACTCACTGGGCGACCCGCTGTTCATTCGCTCGGGCAACCTGATGGAGGCGACGCCACGTGCGCAAGGCATCATTGAACGCACCCGCGAGGTGATCGAAATCATTGACCGGGATATCCTCAGCGGCCCGACTTTCGACCCTGCCACCAGCGAGCAGGAGTTCGTCTTTTGTCTGAGCGAAGTGGGTGAAGTGGTCTTTCTACCTGCGCTATTCCAAAGCCTGCGCAGCGCGGCACCGAATACGCGCATACGAACCGTCAGCCTGGCACCGGATGAGCTTGTGGAGAACCTGCATGAAGGCCGGGTCGATGCGGTGCTTGGCTATTTTCCCGACCTCACTACCCCCAACATATATCAGCAACGATTGTTCTCTCATGACCTGGTCTGCCTGATCCGCCTCGATCATCCGCTGGCAGGGGAACAACTGTCCCTGGAGGATTTCACCACACTGGAACATCTGCAGGTACGTGATGGCAGTCGTCGCCAGGAAATGTTCGAAGCCCACCTGACCAAAGCAGGTATCCACCGGAACATCGTGCTGCAGACGTCTCACTACATGAGTGTGCCATCGATCATCGAACGCTCTGATCTGATCGTGGTGTTGCCACGTACCGTCGCGAACATGTGCACGCATAATCTGAATGTGCGAATGGTTGAGCCTCCCTTGGACATTCCACGCTACGACCTCAAGCAGTACTGGCATGCACGCTTTCACGAAGCGCCGAGAAGTGTCTGGCTGCGGCGCTTGATCATGTCGGTATTTAATGGGTGACGTATCAGGTCAATCTGGAACGATTGACCTGGCAGAAGGGGCGAGAAAAACGCGTTTAGCAGAGTGTCAGGGCTTTTTTCACGTCATCGTCCAGACTATGTTGCCAAACCCAATCTAGGCGCTGTTCCAACGCGTCCTTCAATTTCCGGGAATCGCGACCAACGGTTGGGTTCTTGTATTCGTACAACTCACCGGCTTCCCAGGACGTGCGCTGAACGCGCGAGGCACGCTCGCGTCGGACCTCATCGTAGGCCGCCAGCAGTGCGGGTACATCCGCCGCTGAAGCCGCCTCGTTCGAAAGCAACTCTGCCAGGAAGTAAGCATCTTCGAGGCCCTGGCCTGCGCCAGCACCCTGGTGTGGCAGCATCGCGTGCGCCGCGTCGCCAATGAGTGCTACTCGCCCGTGGACATAAGTGGGTAACGGCTCCACATCGTGAAGGGCCCAAAGCGTCGGGTTTTCAATGCATTGAAGTAGCGTTTTTACGGCAAGCCCTGAGCTTTCAAAACTGTTCAGCATTTGCTCTTTCGAAGCCGCTTTCACCCATGGCATGTCGGCCGGCCAGGAGGGATGTTCGACATGGCGGTCGGACACAAAGGCAACGATGTTGATCAGACGCCCCTTTTTAACGGGAAACGTCAGGACGTGGGCGTCTTCGCTCAGGTACATCTGAGGCACGTTGAGTAAGTGATCATCCAGTGTTGCCGCACGATAAGCATCACGGAGTACCGCCGTTTCCACCAATCCCCTGAACGCTGACGTGCCGGTGAAGCGCGGCTTTACGGCTGAATGGCCAGCAGCAGCAAGCAGGGGATTACGCAGGGCTGATTTGATTCCGTCTGCGGCAATGACAACGTCGGCTGGGTAGGAGCTGCCGTCGGAAAACTTCAGTGATACTTCGTTATTGTTTTCTTCATAGCCGACGACTTGCCTGCCCAACGACGCAATGCCTTGCGGTAGGCGCTTGGCCAACAGATCGATGAAGTCGGCGCGATGGACAGATGATTGCCCTACGCCCGGCGCAACGCTGGTACCTATCAGTGAGGCATCGTGCGCATGACGCCACTCGAACCAGACGTCCTGCCAGGGGGCAGAAGTGCTGTCGGCAATTTCATGGTAGTCCTCGCCGATACCGAGCTGCTTGATAGCCTGTACAGCATTGGCGCCAAAAGAAACGCCGGCGCCGATTTCACCGAAAGCGGGGGCGACTTCAAACAGCTTGACGTGTGTAATTCCCTTTTTTATCAGGCCTAGTGCCAGGGCCGTCCCGGCAATTCCTCCACCCACGATGGCTACACGTAGCGCATGCTTGCGGTCCATTGAGTCACCTTTCTATTGTGATTATTGGTGGGCCATTTTTCGTAACTTTGATGCGCAGCGTCCAAGACTTTGTCCCTATGCACCATAGCCTCGCGGCTATACTAGGGAACCTCCCAGGTAGAAAGGCCGTCATGGACATCCGTCAAATCAAGCGTTTTATCGCGGTGGCAAGAACACGGAATTTCACCAAGGCAGCGCAGTCGCTGCACGTCGCGCAGCCGTCACTTAGCAAGCAGATCCATCTGCTCGAGGAAGAGTTGGGTTTTCAACTATTCCTTCGTGAGACACGCCCCATTCAGCTGACCCCGGCCGGTCAGCGATTCTATGAAGATGCCATAGCACTCGTTGGCAAATTCGAACAGATGACGGCAAATGCTCGTCAGACGGCCTTGGGCACACGTCAGACGTTCACGATCGGTTTCGTTGCCTCGGCCTTATATGGTGCCCTCCCGACGATTGTTCGCCGTTTGCGAAGAATTCGGCCGGACCTGGACGTGAAATGGGAGGAAATGACATCTGGTGAACAGATGGTTGCGCTACGGGAAAGGAAGATCGATGTAGGGTTTGGACGCATCCACACGGAGGCAGCCGAGGTCGATCGAATAGTGCTCAGAGAGGAGCGCCTTATGGCTGCCATAGCACCGGCCTTTGAGCTTGCTTCCATATCTACCCCTGTTTCACTAGCTGAACTGGGTGGCTGGCCGATCATTGTTTATCCCTCCCGATTCCATCCAAGCTTCGCTGATCAGGTGTTGAACATGATCAGAGCGAAGGGTGGCGAACCCTCGGAGGTACACGCAGTAGGCGATCTTCAGACAGCGTTAGGATTGGCGTCCGCGGAGTCGGGTTATTGCATCATTCCCGCCTCGGCTCGCCACCTCAGACGTGAGCTGGTTTATCGACTTGTAAGCGACAAAGAAGCGGTCTCACCGTTGATCATGAGTTACCGCCTTGATGATAACGATAGCGTCGTAGAACTCATCAAAGAGTTAACACGTACGTTGTACGCCGAAAAACCGGAGTGGTTAGAGCCGGAATATAACCGCATTTTGAATTTCTGACCCTGCCTGTTATTTCCCTTTTAGACCCTTTCACCGTGATTGGAGCGTGAACGCAACAGTCCTTGGTGATTTTCGTGCCTAGTCAATAGGTAGTGGTCTACCTAAAGTTCGGCAACTCATTAACCACCACGACTGATCGGGTGGGTTACTGCAATATCTGTTCTTATAAAAACAAGCAAGAATAACGGAGTGCTTATGAGTCATCGTCTGCAGGGTAAAGTTTGCATTATTACAGGCACTGGCGGGTCAATGGGGCGAGCGGCTGCATTAATGTTCGCGCAACAAGGCGCCAAAGTAGTGGGGTGTGACATATATCATGAGGCGGCTCAAGAGACGGTTGATGCCGTGAAATCCATGGGTGGGGAGATGGTCTCATTAAACCATTGTGACTTGACGAACCCTGCCAACTGCACCCGTCTAGTTGAATTGGCGGTGTCGGAATACGGGCGCGTCGATGTGTTATTCAATAATGCGGCGATGGCCTATTTTGGTTGGATCGATCAGATATCAGACGATGACTGGCATCGAACAATCAATCAGGAACTGAATCTTGTGTTCCATCTTGTACGTGCCGCTTGGCCGGAGTTAATCAAGTCCCCGGGCGCCTCAATTATTAACACCGCGTCGGTTTCGGCATGGTCGACCTACCGCATGCTCCCCGGAATCGCGCATAGCGCGGCCAAAGGGGCAGTGCTTTCCATGACCCGCCAACTGGCGCTGGAGGGCCGGCTCCATGGTTTGCGCGCCAACAGCATTTCCCCGGGGTTGATTGAGTCCAAGCAAACAATCCCGTTGCTGAAGGATCCCGAGTGGGCTGAAACGATGGTGGGCAAGGTGATGCTGGGGCGTTTGGGTAGGCCCGAAGAAGTTGCAGCCACCGCTTTGTTCCTGGCTTCTGATGAAAGCTCTTTTATCACGGGTACTGATATTCGGGTCGATGGTGGTACCACTGCCTGGTAACTCTACCTGACACGAAAACTAACTATTCAATTGGGCCTGCCTAAAACAAGGTGGGCACTATTGCCTCACAAATAATAAATACATCTAACAGGCAGGCCTTATTGTTTTTGTAAAGCGTTACATGTTGTTCTGTTTGTCCGCATGAATCTTCGTAATCAAAATAATAATCCATACGAGATCATCCTTATGTTGCGCGTAAAAACCTTGCTGCTCAGCAAAAGTTCTCCCTTGCTTTGCACGGTAACCATACTGCTGACCTGTGCCCAAACTCACGCTACCGAAAATAACGGAACCGCTTACCCACTCGGTCTTGATACCGTATTGGCTGGGCGAATGCCACCGCCAGGGCTGACTACTTTTTTTTACAGCTCCGCTTACGACTCGAATGAACTAAAGGGGGCGGATGGACACAGCATGGCGGGGATTGAAGACTTCAAACTCAGTTACCAATCGCTCGCAGTATGCCTGGACTACGTCTATTCCGACTACACCTTACTGGGCGCAACATTGGCCAGTCGTGCAGCGTTGCCCTATATCAAAGGGCAGGTGAGTTTTTATACAGAAACGCCCCAAGGACGTGTCCGAAACAGTGGTAAGGATGAAGGTTTCGCCGATTTGGCGTTTACACCACTGTTTCTCGGTTGGAGCTCTCCACGTTTTCATCAGATGTTGGGCGTGGATTTTTACGCGCCCACGGCATCGTATGACAAGGATCGCCTCTTCAACGTGGGAACCAATGTGTGGTCCTATTCCCCGTGGTACTCCTTCACGGCGAACCCGATAGAGGAGGTGGAGATAAGCGCCAAGATTCTCTACATGATAAACGACAATAATCGTGCGACTGATTACCGGTCTGGGCGCGAACTGAATGCTGACTACCATCTTGGCTACAGCTTGAACAAGAATTGGCAGGTTGGAGTCAGTGGGTATTTGTACAAGCAGGTGAGCGATGATGAAAGTCACGGAGAGTCGGTGGGGGAGGACGGGAACCGAGGTCAAATCGTTGCTTATGGCCCTGTTGTGAAATATCAAACCCCCGAGTTTGGCGTACTGATAAAATGGCAACATGAAACGCTTGTCGAAAACAGGGCTCGCGGCGAACGTCTCTGGCTCCAGGCGGTCATGCGATTTTAGGCCTGGCATACTGGCGTCATCCGCTGAGCAGAGGCGCCAGTCATGGCCCTTACATACCTGCGTCGAAATTGGTGCGCAAGCGCAACAGTCCTTGGTGATTACTTGCCTAGTCAGTACCTGACACCTCATTTATGGTCTGGTTAATTGATCAATCAGGTGGGCTTTGGGATGCTGCAAAAGGAACACTTCAAAACTCTGAGCGGCTTTGGCTCCGTGCATGGCGTACCAAAGCTGCCAACGGGTTTTGCTGACGTCTTTGATAGCTACGAGATCGCTGCCAACGGTGTGAAACTGCACGCTGTCATTGGCGGGCAGGGCAAGCCATTGTTACTGCTTGGGGGGTGGCCACAAAACTGGTTTGCGTGGCGCTACCTGATGCTACCGCTCGCTCGCACGTTCACCGTGATCGCCGTCGATCCGAGGGGCGTCGGGCTCTCGGAAAAAGCCCAGGAGGGTTATGACTCACGGACCCTGGCCCAGGACATGTTTGCGCTGATGGACGCCTTGGGGCATGAGTCATTCGCCATGGCCGGCCATGACATCGGCATGTGGACCGGTTACGCCATGGCGCACGATCAACCCGCCCGAATCGAACGCATTGCGCTGGGCGAAGCGCTTATTCCTGGTGTGTCGG
The DNA here is from genome assembly GCF_000282335.1 of Pseudomonas sp. GM48. Classification (GTDB taxonomy): domain Bacteria; phylum Pseudomonadota; class Gammaproteobacteria; order Pseudomonadales; family Pseudomonadaceae; genus Aquipseudomonas. The sequence continues at coordinate 56,759 of NZ_AKJM01000058.1, read as the reverse complement.
ACTCTCCGCCATTACTGCCCGAGCACCGCTGGCTCAGTGATTTTCTCTGGCATTTCAACTTCAATCGGGCGCTGGGCATCAACGAACAACTGGTCAGTGGCCGCGAAGAACTTTACTTCGGTCACCAGTTCGCAACCAAAGCAGGTTCGCCAGAGGCAGTGCCTCGTTACGCGGTTGATTTCTACATCGAACAACTCAAGCGCGATCCACAAGCGCTGCGGGCCAGCTTCGACTACTACCGTGCAATAGATCAGTCGATTCCACAGAATCAACAGCGTAAAGCCACGCGCTTGACGTTACCGGTTTTGGCGTTTTCGGGGGCACTGGCCTGTGGTGACAGCGTCGAAGCCGAGTTGCGCACAGTCGCTTCAAATGTCGAATCCGTGGTCATTGCAAATTGCGGTCACTATCCGGCGGAAGAACACCCGGAGGCATTGCTGGCCGCGTTTGAGGCGTTTTTCGCGCCCTATGCACAATGATCCACTGCCGTTTGGTGAGAAATGGTGAGTCCATACTCATTGGCTCGCTGAACGCTACCATTCGTACCAGAGACTGCCGTCATGTCTGTCGTTATCGCCCAGCTTAATCGCGCCAATCTAGGCAGCCATTTCCACGGTTACGGTCTGCGTACCGAACCAGAGTTGATCTCCCCCTTCATCGGGGTCGACCACTACTGGATGAATGCACCGACCTTTGCGCCACACCGGCACGCCGGAATTTCGGCGCTGTCCTATCTGCTTCTGGATTCCGAGACCGGGATGGCCAATCGTGACTCGATCGGAACCCAGAATGTGATTCAACCAGGCGGTTTGCACTGGACGACCGCCGGTCGTGGCGTGGCGCATGAGGAGGTCCCGGCTGAAACCGGAAAAACGGTGCACGGACTGCAGATCTTCGTCGCTCTTGCCCCCTCACGCAGGGACATCGCGCCGTTCCCGCTGATACTCGAAGCGCAGGATGTGCCGGTTATGCACGTACCAGGTGCCAAGGTGCGGGTACCGTTGGGGAGCTATCGTGAAATGAGCTCCCCGCTGAGTCCACCGACCGAAGTTACGATGCTCGACATCACGCTGGAGGCGGGGGCTGAACTGAGTGTGCCGATTGCCGCAGGCCACAGCATGTTCATCATGCCAATTGAGGGCACGGTGGAGGTGGCGGCCCAGCGCTTCGATCGTGAGGATCTGAAGCTTCCGGTGTTCCCGGCGCAAGATGTTCCACGCGAGGTCAAGTTAAGAGCCCCGCAGGGAAGTGCCAACGTAGTGCTGTTCAGCGGACCTCCGCTACCCTTTGTTTGAACCCAACGAAACGAGGATTTGTACTATGGCTGACGTACGATTCACTGCAGAGAACGCCGCGTTGTTGCTGATCGACCATCAGGTCGGCACGATGCAACTGATCAAAAACATAGACCGTGAGTTTGCCGCGAAACAGTCGATTGCGCTGGCCAAGATGGCGAAGATACTCAACATGCCGGTCGTGATTACGTCCAGCCAGGAAGATCATGCCCAGGGCCCGATTCTCCCGGAAATCGCCAAGGTGCTTCCAGAAGCGCACGCAGCACGTATCAAGCGTCCAGGTGTGGTCAACGCCTGGGAATACGCCGACTTCCGCGATGCGGTGCTTGCCACTGGGCGCAAGCATCTGATCATGGCCGGTGTGACCACCGACGTTTGTCTTATCTTTCCGGCAATCGATGCTGCGCTCGAAGGCTTTGCCGTGCAGGCCGTGCTGGATGCTTCGGGCTCGCCCAGCGATCTTTCCGAAGAGTTCGCCCGTCAACGAATGCACGATGCTGGCGTCGTGCTCACCGCCACCAATACACTCATGGCGGAGATCGGACAGGACTGGTCCACACCTAACGGACAGCAACTGATTGGCTTGTTGTTCACCGATGTATTCCCGGCCTTGGGGGCTGGCATCCAATAAAGCACGAGCCCGTCACATTGCCCGAAGCGCGTGACGCTTCGGGCAATGGGAGAGTTCACCGATCAGTTGGCTGCCGCATAACGAACATATTCGGCGCTGATCCGGTTTGAATGAGTAACCAGCCCGCGGACGAAGGGTAATCGTGCTTGCTCATAGCGGGCCAACACCGCGGCAAAGGGTTCGTCTGCGCCTCGGTCTGCGAGCATTCGGGCCAGCAACGCCGCATCTTCCACTCCGGTCAAAAAGCCGCGCCCGGTCATCGGAGAAACGACGTGAGCAGCATCCCCGATGATTGCCAGTGCGCCACGAGCCAACCGCTGCGGCTTGTATTCGGCAATCGGAGCGCCGCTCAATACATTCGCTGAGCGCACGCCGACAGTCACTGCATCCGCCCACATCTCAGGCCAGACCTGTGGGATCAGGGCGACTAGTTCAGACCTCACGTCTTCGCCGATCGTGCCGCGCCCAAGTGTGCCCACGATGTGGCCATCGGCAGTCAGGCAGCCGGTGCGACGGAGCAATGCTTCCTGATGCACATCGAACCATGCGAATGTGACTTGACGCTGACCTGGCTCCATCGAGCCGTCGCGACCAGGAAGGACTGCAGCAACCAGACGATATCCACCCACAAACTCAATCCATAGGCCGCCATCCGATGGCCAGGGGACGGGACGCGTCAGCGTTCGCTCCTCGACCAGTCCACGCCACACGAGATAACCGGCGTAGCGGGCAAGCGGTGCGTCGGGCGTGACCGCCTGGCGAACGATGCTGCGATATCCGTCCGCACCGATCACCGCGGCGGCAACCCTCTGGGTTCCGTCGGCAAAGGAGAGTTGTGCCCGATCGCCAAGGTCTGTGACCAAGGTGACAGCGTTGCCTTCTTCGAGGACGATGCCTGGCGTTGCGACAGCCCGGTCCCGTAGCCAGCTGTAAAGCGCAGGCCAGGTCGTCAATTCGCGATAGGCGGGGACCACGGGCAAAATGGGCGCAGCCCGCGGATCATGACCAGCCGTCGTCGCGAGCAGTTCCAGATCGATACTCAGGCTGTCTCCACCGTGCACGCGCCCCACAGAACGCTCAACGACACGAACGGGCACGCCCCTGGTCGCACAAGCGAGCGCCAGCGTGAGGCCGGCAAGGGATCCGCCGACAATAATGATTTCCGGGGGTGTAGTGTTCATCGCGTGTATGCACCCGCATTCGTGAAGGTATTCTGGTTCATCTGAAAGTCTTCTGCGTGACTGAAATGATCAGCGCGATCACCGCCACGCCGATCACGACCCAGAAATATTCCAGACTGGCGACCAGGGTCGATTGCTGCTGCAGCATTTGTGCGTGCATCGCCACCGAGATTTGGTTCGCTGTCGCGGCGCCCACTTCGGATGACAGTGCTTGCGCCAGTTGTTGAGTTTGCTCCACATAGAGAGGGTCGCTGGCGCTGAAATGCACGTTGAGGTTGTTGTAATGCAGGGTCGTACGCCATTGCAGGAACAGTGTGGCGGCCGTGGTGCCAATCGCCATGGCGATCTGTCCCATCATGTTTTTGATCTGATAGGCATGCGCGAAGAGCTTCTCCTCTTGCATCACGTCCCGAAAGGTTTGCATGGCCGCGGTCGACATCACCAACATCACAAAGCATCCATTGAGAATCAATGCCGGCAGAATGTTCGACCACAGACTGGCGCTGGGCGTCAGCGAGGACAGCAGCCAGCCAAAGCCACCCAGCGCAATGAATCCCAGAATGAAGAACTTCTTAGGGGCAGGGTACTTTGGAAGGAGAGTCGCCATGATGACCCAGGTGGCCAGGGTGCCGGTCAGTCCGATAGCCTGGAATGTACCGATGGTATCCCAGGAGTAGCCCAATCCTGTTTGCAGGAAGTACGGCAAGATGTAGTTGTTGGCGCCCAGTACAACGTAGGCGTAGCAAAACAGCGCCACGCCCTGGAGGTAACGAGGCTGCATCAAGTCTCTGACCTTCAGGAAGGGCTTTGCCTTGTTGTGCTCCGCGTGGAAGAAGGTGTACACGCCCAGTGCTGCCAAGAGTGCGCAACCGACGAGGATGAAGGTGTCGTTATAAAAGTCGTAGTAGGACCGCTGTAAAATGTAGAGCAGAAAGAAACTGCTGACCGACAACAAGAGAATGCTTGCCAGGCTTGAGGGGGTTCGGTCCTCTTCGGGGATAGGGCTCGTCGGCAGAAAACGCACGCAAAGTGCTGCTGCAACCAGAGCACCGGCGATCAATATCCAGAAGATTGCGTGCCAGGTATTTTCGGCAACCACCAACGACGAGATGAAAGGCGCCGCAGCCGTCCCGCCAGCGAGCCCCGTGGCAAATACTTTGATTCCCGTGAACCGGCCAGGGCCGGGGGGAAGCAGGTTGATCATGAGGCGTGCCGAAGTCATGAACGAGGCTCCACCCAAGGCCATGACGACTCGGCCTACGGTGAAGCTGGTCAAATCAACGCTCACGCCACACACAAAAGCGCCCAGTACGAAAATGCTGATTGAGCCGAGCATGAAATTGCGCCAGCCCAGGCGCTCCGTCAACCAGTGCTGTTTCGAAATCACCACCACAGCGATACAGGCATACAGGGCGGCAACCAGACTGAATTCTTCGGGGCTGGCCTCGATTTCGCCGCGAATCGGTGCATTGGCAAAAGCGATCATGCCCGCCTGCAAATATTCCAGCGCACAGAGCAGGCCCACAGTGAACAACAAGGCAGCGTGTTTTCTGTACATGATCCCCCCGTCAAAATTTCAGGTTTTTGGGGTCATGGTCACTGCCCTCATTGGCACTGATCACGCGTTCCACCACTTCATTGGCGTCCTGAAGTTCGTTCTTGAAAATCTCGGTGCTGTAAACCGGTTGTTGTGCAGCAGTCTTGTTCAGGACAGGGCCATTGCGATCGGAGGTATCGACTGAAACCCGCATGGACAAACCCAGGCGCAAAGGATTTTGTGCGATTTCCTGTGGCCGCAAGGCGATCCGTACCGGCACCCGTTGAGTCACCTTGATCCAGTTGCCAGTAGCGTTCTGAGCTGGCAGCAAGGAGAAAGCACTGCCGGTACCGGCATCCAGGCCGATAATGATCCCGTGGAATATGACGCTGCGGCTGTAGGCATCCGCGCGCAGTTCAACGGGTTGGCCAATACGCAAGTCTTCAATCTGCGATTCCTTGAAGTTGGCATTGACCCAGACTTGATCAACAGGCACCACCGACATCAGCGCTACGCCCGGAGTGATTTTTTGTCCGACCTGCACAGTGCGTTTGGTGATTACACCTGTAACCGGCGAATAGATTTGGGTGCGATGCAAGGCGATGTAAGCATCACGCAGGTTGCTTGCCGCCACCAGCACATCCGGGTGAGTAGGAAGTGTGGTGCCATCGACCATTGCGAGCCGAACGGCGAGGGCGTGTTTGGTGCCCTCAAGCCCCGCGACAGCGTTTTTGAGTACATCTGCGGTGTGACTGATCTCTTCACGAGAGACGGCACCACTAGCGGCGAGTTGACTGCGTCGACGTACATCCTCCTGGGCCTTGCGTACGTCGGTTTGACGCTGGTCGACTTCAGCCTGGAGTTGCTGGACCTGATAGTACTGGGTGCGTGCCTGACGAACTGCGCGAGCCAGGTTCGACGTGGCGCGCTCGTACTGGATTTCGGCATCCACGGCGTTCAATGTCACCAGTGGCGAGTTGGTGTCGACATGATCGGTGTTGTCGGCGCTGATTGCCGTCACCGTACCGCTGACTTGTGAAGTCACCTGAACAACATTGCCGTCGACATAGGCATCGTCGGTGGATTCGGAATCCAGTCTCATCAGGTAGGCAACGCACAAGGCGGCGACCAGAAAGGCTATGGCCACAATCAGCAGCCATATGGGGCGGTACAATGTTCGCTGTTGAGTGGCGGCTGGGGAGGGCGATTCTGTAGTCATAACATCAATTACCTGCCAAGGAGGGAGAGGCGTTTTCGGGGGCAAGGATTTTGGGCATGTAGCCGCCCCCCAACGCCCGGCTCAGATTGGCCTGAAGGGAAAGTGCTCTGGATTTCAGATCAACCAGTTGACGTGTTTCGGTCAACGTTGAGTTCTCAGTTGCCAGTACCTGCAGATAGGTTGCCAGTCCCGCTGCGTACCGTTTGTTCACCAGGTCGGCGGCTGCCTGTGCAGTGGCTACGGCTTCATTCTGCTGAGCCAGGCGTTCTTTTAACCAACGCAGTGAAGACAACTGGTCGGCGATATCGCGCAGGGCATCGATGACTGTCTGGTTGTAGTTCTCGACCGCCAGATCGTATGCAGCGTCCTGGGCGTCCAGGTTCCCGCGCAATCGACCGCCTTCGAAGATGGGGAGGCTGATCGCAGGGGCGAATCCGACTATGCGGCTGCTGCGCTCGCTGAAAGTATCAAAACCAAGACTTTGCAGACCGATGAATGACGTCAGGTTAACGTCGGGATAGAAACGAGCTTTTGCCACATCGATTTCATGGCCCGAGGCTTCGACGCGCCAACGTTGCGCAACAACGTCAGGACGATGACCGATCAACTCGGCGGGAAGATTGGTCGGCAGCACCACGGTATTGCTGGACTGAAGATGGGGTCTTGTGATTGTCCGTCCCCGGTCAGGACCCTTGCCCAGTAAGGAAGCGAGTTTGTTCTGGTTGAGTTCGATCAATTCTTTCAGTGCGGCAATATTGGCTCTACTGGCGGGCAGGGAAGCCTGGGACTGCTTGATATCGATCTGAGTATCCAGTTCAGCTGCGAATCGCTGCCGAGTCAGTTTCTCGATTTGCTCCTGCTGCAGCAACAGTGTTTGAGCCACATCCATTTGTTCATAGCTGTTCTGCAACGCAATGTAGGTTTGCACGATCGATGCAGATAGCAACAGCACCGCCGCACGCTCATCAACTTCAAGTGCATGTCGACGGCCTACGGCGGCTTCAACGGCCGCACGATTTTTGCCCCAGAAGTCCAGCTCATAACCCACATTCAGGGTGGCCTGATTGACATTCTGCCAAGTGCCCCTTACCGGCACAGGCGTGGTGCCGTTGGAGCTGAAGCGCTCGCGGGTCGAGCTCATCGCAGCATCGACATGAGGCAGTAACCCGGCGCCTTCGATAGCCTCCAGAGCGTTGGCCTGACGTACTTTCGCCGCCGCTGATCGCAGGGAAGGGCTGTTCGCCAAAGCCTCCTTGATCAAAGCATCGAGTTGCGGATCCTTGAAACTGATCCACCAGTTTTCAGTGGGCCAGGCCGCCGGGGACAGCGAGACTGCACTGTCGGCGAGTGTCTGGCTGACATCAGTTGGCTTGAGCAGATGTGACTGCGGCTTCAGGTCACTGAAGGAGCATCCGGCGAGCAGGACCAACATCATCGCCAACGACGCTCGTGGGGCGAGCCGATTAGTAGATCGAACATCCGTTGGACCCTGTGCATTGGGGCTGTTCATGAGCGATATTCTCCGACTCGGCAAGGCGGGGCGTTGCGATGTGTGCCATGACACGGAACGCAGTGGCCCATCTCCGGGATGTGTGGTGGGGGCCGCTTTGATCAAAGGTTGTGCGGCGTTGCAGGGTGGCAGAACCGGAATTGGAGGTGCTGCCAGCCAGAAACGTCGTTAACCTTGCAGCGCTTCCATGAGTACCGGCACCAACTGCACGCCTTCTGGAGTCGCCCAGCTTCCGGCGAGTTCCGCAATCAGCTGGAGGGTGGTGGTCAGCGTCACACCGCCCTTATCCATCCGCCGCAGGGCGATGTCATCGGCCATCACACTTGGTGAACCACCACCGTCGGCCACCACCTGAACGTCATACCCTTCGCGTACCAGACTCAGCGCCGTATAGACCGTGCACACGTCATTGGTGACACCGGCAATGATCAGTTTTTCACGGCCCGTGGCTTTGACGGCGGCGGCGAAGTGTTCATCGTCCATGGGGTTGACGATAAGCAGGCGTTTGATGCGGGAAGCAAATTGGGCCGGGAGGATTTGCTCTAGTTCACTCAGCAGCGGTCCCTGAGCGTACTCTTCCATGCTGGAGGTCAGGACCACCGGAAGCTTCAGGATAGCCGCCGCTTTGGCGAGCATCAGCGCATTACGTTTGAGTTCTTCGAAGGGAATGGATTTTACCCAGCCCATGGTCCCCACCTGATGGTCGATCAACAGCAAGGCGGCATTGTCAGCACTGAATTTTTCGTAGGTCATGATGATTCTCCTGGCAGTAAAGTCGGGGCACCTAACGCCTCGGATTTGGGACTGTTTCGATTTATCAACGAGGTTGCAGCTTTCCGAATGCACCACGCTGATAGCTGTCAATGGCTTCAGCCAGCGCGTGCTGAGAGGCAAGCGCCAGTGGTCCTTGCCAATACACGGGTTGATTCAACGGGACACCAGAAAACAACACGGCCTTGGCGTTACCCCTAGGAGCGCTTAACCCAACCACGCGATCGTCACGCAGGGGTAGACTCACCGGCAGCGTGAGTTCGCTGAGATTGAAGGGAAGCCCGTCGACCACCACTTCGCCGTCAATCGGCATCACGAACGCCACATGACCTTCGGGGATCGGGACGCTGACTTCAGCGCCCCCCTCAAGAGAGATGTCCAGCACGCTGACTTCGGTGGGTACCGACAAGGGCGACGACACCTGAGCGAAACTGCCCAGTGGCACGCGCACCTTGACCCCAGGCAATCGCACCACGGGCACTTCCTGCGCTTCGAGAGTGAGCGCAAACGGCGCGTCTGCTTGGCGCTCCTGCGGCAAGTTGATAAAAATTTGCAGCATGTGCACCGTCTTACCCGGTTCGGCCGGTACCTCCTCATGCACCACACCTTTACCCGCCGCCGTCCAATGCAGCCCACCGGGTTTAATCAGGTTGCGATTACCCAGCGCGTCCCGGTTTTCAATTCCGGTCTCGGAATCTAGAAACAGATAGGACACAGCTGAGAAACCGGCATGCGGGTGTGGTGGAAACGTTGGCCCGCTGATCCAGGCATGATCGACAGCAAGGAAGGGGTCGATAGGCTTGGCGAACTGATTTCCACGCAGACTGAAAGCCCGGAACTGACTGCCGTGATTCATGCGTTGCAGACGTGCAATGGGTGACATGACTGTGCTCCTCAGACGCGTTGCGCTGCGGGCAAAGTCGGGTAGTCGATGTACCCTTGCGCACCCGGTGCGTAGAACGAATTCTTGTCCGGAACATTGAGCTCAGCGCCTGTGCGAAAACGCTCAGGCAGATCCGGGTTGGCGAGGAATGCGCTGCCAAATACGGCAGCATCGGCGCGGCCGTCAGCGATCAGGGATTCGGCGGAGTGTTGATCGAGTCCGCCACCGATCAGGTAGCTGCCGTCAAACAGTGGACGTAACAAGGCGTGGTAGTCGACATTGGCGCCGAACAGGGCGACGTGCAGATAGGCGAGATTCAGCCCATGCAGGTGTTCGACCAGATAGGTGTATGTTTCTTGCGGGTTGGCATCGACGATGTCGTTGAAATTCATTTCAGGCGAGATCTTTAGACCCACCCGGTCACCACCGATTTCCGTCGCGATAGCGGACAGCACGTCCAATACAAAGCGCACACGGTTTTCAACCGATCCACCGTATTCATCCGTACGCTGATTGCTGCCAGTCGAGAGGAACTGTTCAGGCAGGTAGCCTGACGCGGCATGCAACTCGACACCGTCGAAGCCAGCTTCCATGGCCAGGCGCGCTGCTTGACGATAGCCTTCAATGACCGCGGCAATCTCAACCACGCTGAGTGCATGGGGGGTAACGAAATCCTGAAGGCCCGTCGCGGTCCAGGTCTGGCCAGCGGGTTTGATCGCGGAAGGTGCCTGGGGCAGGGCGCCATTCGGCAGCAACGAAGGGTGCGAAATGCGACCGCTGTGCATCAACTGCATGAAAATCCGTCCGCCACGAGCATGCACGGCCTCAGTGACGTGCTTCCACGCAGCGACCTGCTCGGTGGTTTCGATACCAGGGGTACGGACATAACCCTTGCCCATTGCAATGGGGAACACGCCTTCACTGATGATCAGGCCGGCACTGGCACGCTGTGCGTAGTAAGTCGCGACCAGTTCGCTTGGCACGCCGTCATCGTCGGCGCGTGAGCGCGTCATCGGGGCCATGATCATGCGGTTGGAGAGGGTGTAGCGACTGACTTGGACTTGAGAAAAGAGAGAATTCATTGGGGGGCTCCTCAGTAGTGATGGAGCCATCATTGATCAATCCTGATCCGGGATAAACTGGGTAGAATTGAATTGACTGATCCACCATTGGAGCAATTTCTCTAGTGGATTCCGCGATAGCGGTCAGAAAATTGAGCTGAACCTTCATGCGCGACCTTCAGCATGGTAATCAGCGGCGTTTGTTCCTGTGATGAGGGCAGGGGAGAGAGCTTTAGGGAGGGGCGATATTCTCGAGATAACGCCCGACGTACTCGTCTCTCACACGAGCGGCAGATCCCTGGGCCATATAGTAAGTACGCTAGGAGCGATTGCTCATCGTCTCGACCGTCAATTTGCGCTCATGTTTAGAATCGTTGCAATTGAATGGCCACCAATCAGGATTCACTACGGACTCTCTTGAGATATTGCTGGACAGTAAGACGCTCGTTGCTGAGCTGGAGAAAATTGAGCTTGTGGAAACCACCGAAGGTGTCGAACTGCGGCTGAGGGGGCGTGATATAAATGGTCCAAAGCGGTGCGGATGGCACTAGCTTGTGTGTCTCACGGGTCGCTATGCAATATCCGTGTCTGACAGTTATCGGTTATTACACATGTGTCGAACCCTTCTTGTCTATCCGTGGGTAATACCTGAGACCTCATCTCTGGCCGCAAGCATCACCTTATCGGCATCCGAACAAAGCATTTCCTGCGGTCGATGGCTTCCGAGGAATCCGTTGCTAGAGGCAAACCAAAATGCGATTCCCCATTCATCTTTTGTCGTTCTCAATACATCGAGTATCACCTTCAGATCAGGTACCGGCTCGTGCCCAGCAACGTCCTGGAAGGCATATTTTGGAAACAATGAGCAGCCCGCGTGCTGTATTGAAAAAATCTGTCCTTCAGCTTCCCATTCATCCAGAGTCGTAGGGGGCAGGCCAAGTCGCTGAGCAGTTTGGTCCAGAGAGAGAAAGTCACCACTATCGAGGATGGCTTTCTTCGCGAGCTCGAGCATTTGCTGCTCCCGAAAGGCGGTATCCCGATGCGCAGCCATAGTAGGATCCATTGAGCAAAAAAACACGATCCGCCATTGGACATAGGGCAGTCAACACCAGATGCATGCGTATACGGAAAAGGTGATTCCAGGAACGGCTCTGATTGGGAGTGTGCAATATTTTTCTCAAGAACAGTCCTTTTGCTGAGCATCAGAGCAATAGTTTCATTGTTTTCAGAAGTAAACAGCGGATTGCGCGGCATCTGAGAAGGAACATCCTGATACGGAGGCACTTTCGAAATAATTTCCTGATACGGCGGCAGCAAGATAGAAGTCCGTATGGGGGGGCGAAGTAATTGATAGATAGCGCTCAGAAGCAGGTTAACAACCGTTTCCTTCCAGTTTTATCTAAAAATTTCCTTCGGCGTACTATCCGTTTTTTCAAAAAATTAGTTTTCTAGTTTTCAACTTTTTAGTCCGGCGTTCTTCCACAGACATGAAGGCAGGGCGTTCCGTTTAAACATATTGTTTAACATAATATACATTATGCGAAGCATCCTATAGCTTGTTGCGGGCAGTGACAGGACAGATTTGAAGCCAGGCCCAGGCCTCGATCACTCTCCTGCAGCTCGTGCCTGCACCTCAGCGATGTAATCCAGGACGTATGGATCCTGCGAACCTTGCTCCTTGTAATAGCCAACCACGTTGGCCAGCGTCCACCGCAGTAATCTCATCAGTACCGGATCGGAAAATTTCCAGCTGCTCGACTCATACGGATATCGGCTGTTGGTGAACACGTCGCGGTATCTCTCGAAGGAATCTTCCTGACTGTCCAGGGCCAAGCTGCGACGAATCGCTTCGGGCATCGCATGGAACAACGTCAACAAATCATGCCTATCAGGGTTTTTATGGCTGGTTTTGTCAGCGCTTTGCAGATGCTGGTGAGCTGCGGCCAACGCTACGGCGTCGAGTTTGTAGGTTTCGCCGGATGTACCTTGATGCTGGTCAGGCACAGAAATAAAGCTCTTGAGCAGGATTCCATACCAATCGCCGCGTTGACTTGGGCAGCGTGCGGCAGGTTCTGCGTGTCCAAAACTTCAGCAGCTCAGGTAATTGTGAGCGTTTTGAAGCATCCAGCTTGGAAAATGACCCATTGCATACTCCTTTGAATGGCCGTCGCAGATGGCTGGAGCCCTTGATTTACGGGGCTTGTTACCGATTACACGTTCCGATTATGCGTGCCCTTGAAAGATACCGTACAAATTTGGAAGGTAGCGCACAAGGATGAGCTAACCTCTTCTATTGATAACTATAGATTATAACTATGCTAAATGACTGTTTAGTTTAGTTATATGTAGCCCGCTGATAAGTAACCTCGGAGTCCTTCACGATCCTGGCTATGACGTTATATAAGCGTGCATCTGCGATGCAAGCAGCAAGACTACTATCCCAACCCGCCCTCCTCCTACTTTATTACTTCATCTTCCTATATCGCCCAACGTTTGCGTGCGCACCAGCTCTGTGGAAGCAGTGCGCAGCATGGTGGCCAACGGCAGCGGAGTTGCGATCCTTTCGGACCTTGTGCACCGCCCCTGGTCCCTGGAGGGCAAGCGCATCGAAACCGTACGCTGAGCGACTCGGTAACGCCCAGGGGCTACTTTGGGCTGACTTCAGCAATCCTAAATGTCAGCAATGGGTTGGTGATTTCGGCCAATCGTGACAGGCAGAAATCGGCCAATAGTCGTCCTCCATGAACGGCAGCAAAAGCCACAAGCGGCCATCGATACATTCATAAAGTGGCCACTTCTCGTAGCCCCAAAAAAACCACAATCGCACCCTATATTGGGGAATATTCCCCGCCATCGGGGCTTTCACCCCGGTTTCTCATGCGCCTGCTCAAAGCCAGCAGACAAGGAGGTATGGCGTAGAGCCACTGGTCACTTCCTGTCATTTTTGGCAGGAAAGTTGCGTCGTCAATATCCCTGCTCGAAATCCAGCGTTTCGCCAGCCGGGCCAGGAAGTCGTGGCTCGTTGCCCCCATATTGCCACGCGCTCCGAGGAACCCGTCAGAGGTGTTTGCGATGAAACTAGATACCGCAAGTTCGAAACCTAGTCCATTGTTCAAAACCAGGCTGGCGCTGAGTATCTCTGCTGCCGTGATCATATTGGGGCTGGGCTTTTCCCGGACCCAGGCAGTCCCCCTCGACAACACCGATCCACCGCCTCCTACCGACCCATCGGCGTTCACCAATCCGCCCGCCGACCCCGATGCCGCATTGCGGGACTTGCTCAAGCTGCCTCCCGCCAACGTCGGGGCCTTCGACTTACCCAATGGTGTGACCGGTAACCGCCAGACCCCCTTGGTCGACAATGTGCTGCCACCCGATCAGCAAACCAGCTTCAATATCCCCACTAACGGTAATCCCAGCCCGTTGTTCGGGGCTCAACCGTTCACCCAGAAGCTTGAACTTTTCGAGGAATTCGGCTCGAACAAACTGGATGCGACCGACCCGCCATCACCGGTTCCGTTTCCGGTTCCCACGGTGGGCCCCGCACCGGCGCAAGATCCATTGAACGTGGCGCGTAGCGGCCCGTCGCCGGATGCGCTGGATGCCTTTCTCAGGCAGCCGGCATTGACGCCCTTCCCGACAGAGTTCTCCAATGTGCTGGACCGCAACCCCTGGAAGGCGCAGATCGAGCTTTTCCTCAACCGCCGGGTCGATTCGCCCGCAGAAGGCCGGCCACCGGGAAAAGGCTGGTCGCACCAGCGTTTCAATGAGTTTTTCCCGCGCGACGCCTTCAAGACGGTGCAAGCCGGCGCGCACGTCAACAGCGGCTTGCGTGATCGCATGCAACGGCATAACTACGCCGTGGGGGAATTCGCGCCCGGCGGGCTCTATCACAACACCAATGGCGAGCCGGCCAACGAGGGCACCACCAAGGGCATTCAGGTGCAGTTTCACCCCAACCTCCCTGTCCAGGACCACAATGCGCTGTGGACATTCGACGGCACCTTTCCGCCCAAACTGCTCCAGGTGCGCTACGGCCAAGCGATGCTGATGCGTCATTACGATGCCTTGCCCATTGACCCGTCGGCCAACCGGGGCTTCGGCCTGCACACCCTCACCACCCATGAACATAACGGGCACACTCCGGCGGAAAGCGACGGCTTTACCAACGCGTTCTTCTTCCCGGGCCAGTACTACGACTATCGCTGGCCGATCCAGTTGGCCGGTTACGACACCATCAACACCACTGCCCAGGACCCACGGGCAGCGTTCCCGTGCGACCCCGGTGAAATCCTGTTCGTCAACGACACCACCCCCGGCTTCAAGACCTGCGATCACGGCACCATCAAGATCCGTGGCGACTGGCGCGAAACCATGAGCACCCACTGGTTCCACGACCACATGCTCGATTTCACCGCGCAGAATGTCTACAAGGGCAACGCGACGATGATGAACTACTACAGCGCCGTGGACCGTGGCAACGAGTCGGTCGACGACGGGGTCAACCTGCGCATGCCCAGCGGTTCGGCGTTGGGCTGGGGTAACCGTGACTACGACATCAACCTGACGATCGCCGACAAGGCCTGGGACCAGGCCGGCCAGTTGTGGTTCAACCCCTTCAACACCGACGGTTTTCTCGGTGACCAGGTGCTGACCAACTGGGAGTTCAAACCCTTCCTGGACGTACGTGCCCGCCGCTACCGTTTCCGCATTCTCGACGGATCGGTTTCTCGCTACTTCAAGCTGGCGGTGGTGCGTCAGGTCAACGGAAATGGCGGCGAGTTTCCTGGCCCGAACAACTCCGGGGTTTCCTATAACCGGGTGCCGTTCCACATGATTGCCAACGACGGCAATATCATGGAGCACGCGGTGCCGTTCGACGGCAGCCTGGACCTCGATGGCGACGGCGACACACAGGATAACAATGCCATTCTGCCGATACTGGGCATTGCCGAACGCTATGACATCATCATCGACTTCGCGAAAAACGGCATCAACCCGGGCGACAAGATTTTCTTCGTCAACATTGAGGAGCATGAAAACGGCAGGCGTCCAAAACGTGACATACCATTGGCGGATGTACTCTCCGGGAAGTACCTGCCCGTTGTCAGGCAAACCAGCCACGGGCCACAGTGGGTCAACGGTGACCCGGGCGTGGGCTTGTTCCTGCAACTCAACGTCCAGCCTTACACCGGCCAGGATGTCAGCCTGAATCCGGTCGACTTCGAGCCCGCCAAGCCTGGCAAGCCCGAGGGCAAGGTCATGATCCCCCTGCCCTTGCACCGTGATGACCCTGCCGATATCGCCCGGCTTGCCCAGGCGCGGCACCGCACCTTTATCTTTGGCCGCTCCAACGGCACCGATGAGACGCCCTGGACGATCAAGACCGATGGCGGCGAAGGCTTCCCCATGGACCCGCGGCGGATTTCAGCCGCGCCACAACTGGCCACTGGCCCGACACCGGCAGGGTTCAAGGGTGAAGGCACGCTGGAAATCTGGAAGATCCAGAACGGCGGCAATGGCTGGACTCACCCGGTGCATGTGCACTTCGAGGAAGGGGTCATTCTCACTCGAGGTGGCAAACCGCCGCCAGAATGGGAAAAAGGCGCGCGCAAGGATATCTACCGTGTAGGCCGCGATTCCGACAGCCTCGACGATGTCGAAATGGCCATACACATCCGTGAGTTTGCCGGTACCTACATGGAGCACTGCCACAACACCCAGCATGAGGACACGTCGATGCTGCTGCGCTGGGACTCTGAGCACCCGGGCCAGTTCCAATTGATGCCCACACCCTTGCCCAGCTGGGACGGCGTGAAATTCGTGAACTCGGTGGCGTTACCGACATTCCGTACGGGGGATGGCGTCGGGCCACAGGTCAAGGTCAACAATGACCAAGGAAGTAGCAGTGGCAGCGGCAGCGGCAGCGGCAGTAGCAGTGGCAGCAGCGGAGGCAAAGGCAAAGGCTAGCGTCGTCTATCAAACGGCCGGTCATGGCGTCGGCAATCGCAAAAAACCGCTTACATGACCGATTCAATCCCAAAGCCGCCTGTCATCACAGTCGGCTTTGGGTTGATTTCAGCCCATCGCGTCAGGCAGCTATCGGCCAGAAACATGCCTTTGATTTACGCTGATCACGCTGACGCCTGATCCATCGCCTCGACCACTCCCTTATCCTCCCCCAGGAATCCGCCGCTTTGATGCTGCCATAGCCGCGCATAGACGCCGTTTTTCCCGAGCAATTCGGTGTGGGTGCCCTGTTCGATGATGCGTCCGTCATCCATGACGATGAGTCGGTCCATGGCCGCAATCGTGGACAGCCGATGGGCGATGGCGATCACAGTCTTGCCCTGCATCATTTCATCGAGGCTTTCCTGAATGGCCACTTCGACTTCCGAGTCCAGCGCGCTGGTGGCCTCATCAAGAAGCAGGATCGGGGCGTTCTTGAGCATAACCCGGGCAATCGCGACGCGTTGGCGCTGGCCGCCCGACAGCTTGATGCCCCGTTCACCCACAAGGGTGTCGTAGCCGGTATGGCCTTGCCGGTCGCTCAGTTGGCTGATGAACTCATCGGCCTGGGCATTGGCCGCGGCGCTGCGGATTTGCGCGTCGGTCGCATCAGGACGGCCGTAGGCGATGTTGTCGCGAATGGAACGGTGCAGCAGGGAGGTATCCTGCGTGACCATGCCGATGGCGCCGCGCAGACTGTCTTGCGTCACTTGTGCGATGTTTTGGCCGTCGATGCGAATCTCCCCGCTGTCGACGTCATAGAAACGCAGCAGCAAGTTGATAAGCGTGGATTTGCCGGCGCCAGAGCGGCCAACCAGGCCGATTTTTTCACCCGGGCGGATGCTCAGGCTCAGGCCATCGAGCACCTGGCGTTCGCCATTGTAGTTGAAGCTCACCTTATCGAAGGTTACCGCGCCACCGGAAGTCACTAGCACGCCGGCACCCGGTGCGTCCTGCACCTTGGTGCCCAAGGTCAGCGTCGCCATGCCATCCTGTACGGTGCCGATGCTCTCGAACAGCGAGGTCATTTGCCACATGATCCAGTTCGACATGCCATTGATACGCAACGCCATGGCGATGATTGCCGCCACGGCACCTGCGCCGACCTCACCCTGGTGCCATAGCCACAGGGCATAACCACCTGCTGCCATGATCAACGCCACCACCAATGCCTGGTTAACGATCTCGAACTGGCTTACCAGGCGCATCTGGCGAAAACCGGTTTGCTTGAAATCCTCCATCGCTGCACGCGCAAAGTGCGCTTCACGATTGGAGTGGGAGAACAGCTTCACCGTAGAGATGTTCGTGTAGGCGTCTGAAATACGCCCGGTCATCATCGACCGCGCATTCGCCTGTTCCTGCCCGACTTTCCCCAGACGGGGCACGAAGTACAGCATGGCCAGGCCGAACAACACGACCCAGGCAACGAAAGGCAGCATCAGTTTCAGAGCGAAGCCGCCGGCCAGTGCGATGATCGCAATGAAATACACGCCGATCCCGGGTGCGATCTCGATCAGGGTGAATAGCACGTCGCGCACCGCTAGCGCAGTCTGCATCACCTTGGTAGTGACTCGGCCGGAAAACTCATCGGAAAAAAACGAAAGGCTTTGTCGCAGCATCAGGCGATGGAAGTCCCAGCGCAGCCGCAACGGCAAGTTAATCGCTAATATCTGGTGCTGCACCATGGTGCGCAACGCCACCAGCCCGACACTGGTCACCATTACAATGCCCATGCCCCACAACACGCGACTTTCCTGAGCAGCCGCTTCACCGCCGGCCTGCCAGGTCGAGAGCAGGTCCACGACCTGCCCGAGGAAGGAAAACAGCCAGGCTTCGTAAATCGACACAGCGGCACTTAGTAGCGCAAGCGCAAGGATGTAACCGCGGGCGCCCCGCGTACAGGCCCACAGGAAGCGAGCCAGACCGTCGGGTGGCGGTGGTACCTCGTCTGGAGGAAAGGGGTCGAGCCTTCGTTCAAACGCACGAAGCATGGTGTTCTCCAAATCGATCAAATTGAGGAGATTCTGCCATTGAACGGTTGCTTTGAGGGTTTTGCGAAGTTGAGATCTGGCGCTGTTTGCAGGTCGCGCTGAGGATTGGATTACCGGGCGCGGGCTCTCGTACGTTGCCAGAGACCCGGTCGGCAGGGATAAATTGGTCGGTTTCGGCCGACTCTGTTGAAAAAGTCGGCTTTCTCATTTCAACAATATCTGTATATTCGCATTATCGAATATACGAGCTGTGCTATGAGCCTCCTGCCTGCCACTGTCTTCAAATGCCTGGGTGATGAAACCCGCACCAGAATCATGCTGATGCTCTGTGCGCAAGGCGAACTCTGCGTGTGTGAACTGATCTGGGCGCTGGATGACAGTCAATCCAAGGTTTCACGCCACCTTGCTCAGTTGCGCGCCTGCGGCCTGCTCGAAAATCGCCGTCAAGATCAATGGATTTACTATCGAGTGCACCCTGAACTTCCACAGTGGGTCGTCGACATACTCCAGGTGACACTCGAAGCCAACCGACACTGGCTGAGCCGGGACGAAAAGCGCCTTGATCAGATGGGTGGCCGCCCCGAGCGCAGGGCAGTCTGCTGCTAACGTAACAGTCAATTCGATCAGGCCAGTCCTGCCCCTCCGAAGACAGCACACGAAAGAGAACAACGCTATGAGCATCAGAGTAGGTATCAACGGTTTCGGTCGAATCGGTCGTCTTGCCTTGCGCGCGGCCTGGCACTGGCCTGAGTTTGAATTCGTGCAAATCAATGACCCTTCTGGCGACGCTATCACTCATGCGCATCTGCTCAATTTCGACTCGGTGCACGGCCGTTGGCATAACGAAGCCAGCGCCGATGGCGACTATGTGGTCATTGACGGTCGACGCATGCGGGTGACAGCCAACAAATCCATCGCCGACACTGACTGGTCCGGCTGTGACCTGGTCATCGAGGCCAGTGGCAAAATGAAGACCGTTGACGTGCTTCAGGCGTATCTGGAACATGGTGTGAAACGCGTGGTGGTTTGTGCTCCGGTGAAGGAACAGGGGGCGCTGAACATCGTCATGGGCGTCAATCAGCACCTGTTCGATCCGGCGCAGCACCGTATTGTTACCGCCGCATCCTGCACCACCAATTGCCTGGCTCCAGTGGTCAAAGTGATCCACGAAAACCTGGGTATTCGCCATGGCTCTATCACCACGATCCACGACCTGACCAATACCCAAAGTATTCTCGACCAGCCACACAAGGACCTGCGTCGAGCCCGTGCTTCAGGTATGAGCCTGATCCCGACCAGTACCGGGTCGGCGACAGCGATTGCTGAGATTTTTCCAGAGTTGCGTGGCCGCCTGAACGGCCACGCCGTGCGCGTACCGCTGGCCAATGCCTCTCTTACCGACTGCGTATTTGAGGTGGAGCGCGAGACTTCGGTGGATGAGGTCAATGCCCTGCTCAAAGCGGCGGCCGCTGGCCCGCTGAAAAACATCCTTGGCTACGAGGAGCGCCCGTTGGTTTCAATCGACTACCGCACCGATCCGCGTTCCTCGATCATTGATGCACTCTCGACCATGGTGGTGAACGGCACCCAAGTGAAAATCTACGCGTGGTACGACAACGAGTGGGGGTACGCCAACCGTGTTGTCGAACTGGCCAGGCTGGTCGGCCTGGCCAGTTAACAGGGGCGATCATGAAAGCGTTGTCAGCCCTTTCCCCGGAAGTTCGGCAGTATCTGCTGGTCACCGGCAATTACTGGGCCTTTACCCTCACCGATGGTGCGCTGCGCATGTTGGTGGTGCTGCATTTCCACACATTGGGCTACTCGCCGCTGCAAATTGCCGCGCTGTTCCTGTTTTACGAGATCTTCGGCGTCATCACCAACCTGGTGGGTGGCTACCTCGGCGCTCGCCTGGGCTTGAATCGCACGATGAACATCGGTCTGGGGCTCCAGGTGGCCGCCTTGCTGATGCTCACAGTGCCAGCCGCCTGGCTGACCATCCCTTGGGTGATGGGCGCTCAGGCGTTGTCCGGTATCGCCAAAGACCTCAACAAGATGAGTGCCAAGAGTACGATCAAGCTTCTGGTACCCAACCAGCAACAGGGCACGCTTTATCAGTGGATAGCTATCCTCACCGGCTCAAAAAACGCCCTCAAGGGTGTGGGCTTCTTCCTGGGCGGCGCCTTACTGGCATGGCTGACCTTCAGAGGGGCGGTGCTACTGATGGCAACGGTATTGGCGCTGGTCTGGATTGCGAGCCTGCTCCTGCTGAAAAAGGACCTGGGCAAAGCCAAGGCCAAGCCGAAGTTCCGCGAGATGCTTTCCAAGAGCCGAGCGATCAACATCCTCTCGGCTGCGCGGCTGTTTCTCTTTGGTGCTCGCGATGTGTGGTTTGTCGTCGCTTTGCCGGTGTACCTGAGTGAGGTATTTGGCTGGGACTTTTGGTGGGTGGGTGGATTTCTGGCGGCTTGGGTCATCGGTTATGGCATCGTCCAGTCTCTCGCCCCGAACATCACCGGGAAGAAGCATGGCCACGTCCCGGATGGGCGAGCGGCTTTCGTTTGGGCGGCGTTGCTGGCCGGCCTGCCGGCGGCCATCGCCCTCGGTCTCTCGGCGGGCTGGTCGCCCCAGACTGTACTCCTGAGCGGGTTGATGATCTTCGGTGCGCTGTTTGCGGTGAACTCATCCTTGCACAGCTACCTGATCGTCTCCTATGCCAAAGAGGACGGAGTATCGCTGGACGTTGGTTTCTACTACATGTCCAACGCTCTGGGGCGGCTGCTCGGCACCGTGCTGTCCGGCTGGATTTACCAGACCTATGGGCTGGGGGCTTGTCTGTGGATTTCCACGGCGTTTGTAATATTGGCCGCTCTGATTTCAATCGCCTTGCCCAGGCACGCCGAAGCAATTCCATCGACATGATGAGATGCCGCTGGCTGAATGCGAGCGGAAGAAACAGCAACTTGGTGCACCGCCCGGTTGAATCCACAGCCAATAGCAGTCGTTCGGCAGTTGAATCAAGGATGCTTGTCCATCAAATGCCCACGCGTTTCGGGGCCTCGTTCGGTTGCAGTCATCACTTATTCTCCAGACAAAAAAATTCCGCACCAGACGGGACTCATGGCTAAGCTGTACGCTCTACGCAAGGAGGCATTTATGAAGTACACAACAGTTTTACTGGCTGTCGCTTTGCTCGGTGGCTGCTCTTTGTACAATGAGCGCGGCACCGGCGAAGGCGGGAGAGAAATAACCAGCAAGGGCTACACCGTCCGCTGTGACGCGACACCCGCCAATCAGCCAGGCTGCTACACGCCGCCGCCATCGTGGGTCTGGTGGCCCTCAGACAGCATCAAATTCAAGTTGGGCGCGAACTGACACGCCCCTTCGCAATTCAGGATGACGCTGAATTGATGACTATCGTGAACAGTGATCAGTTGAAAGAAATTCTGACCCGCAAGCGGGTGAACGAGAGTTTGTATTCGCTTGGCTTGTTGGCGTCTCAAAGCGAGTCCTACTCTGTTGTTAGAGACGGCAACCGGTGGAAGGTTGTGTACAAGGAGCGTGGAACCTTCACGGATATTGAAACGGGCTTGTCGAAAGAAGCAGTCGTAAAATCAGCGTTCGCGGTACGACAGAGAGATCGTGCAAGGCGGATTTACGGCTGCTGCGCAGCCGAACGCCGCCTTCGGCAGCTGCTACAAAGAAGGCGTAGCGTCGGGTTCGCCTGACTGATCGGCATAAGGCCATTGCCACAACGCAATCCGTAGCAGCTGGCGTAGCCTGCGTCCGGCTGCGCAGCAGTCGTAAAATCAGAGTTCGCGGTACGACAGAGAGATCGTGCAAGGCGGATTTACGACTGCTGCGCAGCCGGACGCCGCCTTCGGCAGCTGCTACAAAGAAGGCGTAGCGTCTGGGTTCGCCTAACTGATCGGCATTACCCATCAGCGGACCCTCCAGTGAGTGTCTGCTTCACGCCCTGAGGAAGTCAGTTAACCAAAATCGAGGTTCTTGAGGAGCTGTGGACCACGCAGCCCATACCTTGGATGAACCATCCATTTTCGATGAATGGCTAGAAGCCCTGACCCGCCTATTTCACCTTAGGGCCCAAAATCTGACCATGATGGGTGATGCGTTGTAGCCGCTCCACGTTAAGCCGCTGGCACTCACTCTCGGCCTCTTCTCGGGCCTTATAGGTAGTCTTCAGCCGCAGCTTCTCCTGATTGTCGTAGAGGTTGAAGCCTATCGGCGCCGTCTGGCAGTAGAAGCGTGATCCGTTACGCATGGGTCCGGTTTCAGTTGGGATTGCAGGCACGACCACAAATCTCGAAATCATCTTCACACCCTCTCCAAACACCTCCTAACGTTTAGCGGCTATAGGCCACTATCGCAAGCGTCCACCGAGACTTTCCGATGAGAAGCACGAGCGCCCCACCACCGATAACGTGAGTCATTCGAGAAGGTAAATCAGTCGTGGCTCAATTGAAGTCTCAAGTACTTCAAGCAAAGCCAGCGTCACCGGTAGCTTGAAACGCCGCCGTCCCGCGCTGCCAGGATTGAGATAAAGCTGTGTGCCGCGCCATTCAATGCAAGGCTTATGGGAGTGGCCGGTGATGACCAGTTTTATGCCTGCATCAAGTTCTTCCGGGATATCGGCAATGTCATGCGTCAACAGAATCTGCCATCCGTTGAGATCGAAACGCAGAAGCTCGGGAAGCCTCTCTGCCCAACGTGCCTGCCGGTCATTGTTGCCACGCACGACGTGCAGAGGCGCGATAGATGCCAGTCGATCAAGAATCTCCGGGCTACCGATGTCACCTGCGTGAATGATCTGCTCACATCCCTCCAGGGCAGCAAGCGCTTCGGGGCGGAGCAACCCATGGGTATCGGAAATCACACCAACTTTCATGCTTTCTCCAGAACAGTGTCGAAGCGGCCAAGGCTATTGTGCGCCGCCGGTGCTGAGCATTGAAACGATCATGACTACGGGTTCGATTCATGGGCAATCCGGCAACAGTGTTTATCCCGCGGACCGATATTTGCGCCCCTGACAAACGCCTAACATCGGCTCTACCAAAGTGAGTAAACCCACTGAAGCGCAACTCACTCACGAGGTAAAAAACGCTTGCCGGACAACACTTGAACCACAAGGTGAACATTATGAAACTGCTAAAAATCGCGCTCTTCGTGGCGCTTGGCGCCGCCGGCGTCCAGGCATTTGCAGACGACAACCCTGCAGCGGCCGCCAACAGCAAACCGTCGGTTGAAACCTACACGTACGACACCAGGCTGGATATCAAACGCGTCATCGAAGTGTCGGAAATCACGGATGAATGCGGACCGGTCCCGGCGCGCATGACCTATGAAGATTCCCGGGGCCAACGGCGCACCATTGAATATCAAGTCATGGGTACCGGATGTTCGAACGGTTGAACACTGTATGGACGATGGAGGGTCGACACTCCATGCGTACAGCGCCCGTCACATCAAAGGCTTCAACGCGCTACAGACGAACCGATAATTTTTTCATCAGACGCGAGCAAACCCGGAATGGAATGTTTTAGAAAATCCACCCAGGTTTTTATTTTTGCATCGACGAACTTGCGTGACGGGTAGATGGCAAACAGGTTCAATTCTTCAAGTCGATAACCGGGCAATACGCGCACCAATGTCCCCGCCCGCAAACCATCGACGGCCGAAGCAATCGGCTGAATACCGATCCCCATCCCGTTCTTGATCGCGACTGTCATGGCATCAGCCGTATTGACGTGAAAGGGAGACACGGGCGCGTTGAACGTTTCCATCCCTTGCGGACCTTCAAATACCCAATTCTCGACCGGCATGACCGTGTTGACGATACGCAGGCAATCATGGCCGCCGAGATCACTCGGCGACTCGGGAATCCCGCGTTGGCTCAGGTACGCCGGCGAGGCACAGAGGATGCTGTAGGTGATACCCAGCCGCTGGGCGACAAATCCGGAATCGGGCAGATCCCGCGCCAGCACAATCGACATGTCATAGCCTTCCTCTAGCAAATCCGGCAGCCGATTGGTCACGGTCAGATCAAACAATACCGATGGATAGTTTTCTCTGTAGCGGGCAATGGCACCGATCACGTAATGGTTGCCGATGGCCGACATGGCATGGATTTTCAGCCGGCCTGCGGGCATGACCTGCGCCGTGCCCGCCTCTTCGTCGGCCTCACGCATGTCCTGCAGAATCCGCTCGCAGCGCTGCAAATAACGCACACCGGCTTCGGTCAACGCCAGGCGCCGGGTGGTCCGATTGATCAACCGCGTTTGCAGCCTGGCCTCCAGGCTGGAAACGGCTTTTGAAACGTTGGTCGTGGTGGTGTCCAACATCGCGGCGGCTGCCGTGAAGCTGCCGCTTTGGGCAACCGCCGCGAAACACCGCAGGGTCTGGAAAACATCCATCGTCTTCACCTCAAGGGATAGACAAACAGGACGGCCCTGTGACGAACCGCCCTGACGTCAGGCACTACTGCTTGCGCGCAATGAATCCGGGGACACCGGTTTCAACCACTGAGTTGAAGCGTATACGGGTTGTGATGTCTTGTTTAATCTCAACCATGGCCCTGAACGGCAAGGTCGAGATATCGATATTTTCCCGGATATGACTTGGGGTTGCCGAGGTGGTCAGGAACGCCACCCCACGTTGTACCGACCAGGCCAGTGCCACCTGGGCCGGCGTTTTCTGCAAGCGCCGGGCGATGCCGGTGATCACCGGGTCTTCCAGCACATTCGGTTGCATGCCATGCCCCAGTGGCGCAAACGCCAGCACGATGATCCCGTGTTCTTTACAGAACTCAAGCAACTCCCACTCCGGCAAATAAGGGTGAGACTCGACCTGCACCACGGCGGGTTTTATCCGGGCGTCGGCGACCAGTGCCTTCAGCGCCTCCAGTGTGATATCGGACACACCGATGGACCTGGCCCGCCCCTCATCCACCAGCCGCTCCAGCGCCCGCCACGTCTCGATCAACGTCACGTCGTTGTCGTAGATGACGTTGCCCTGCTCGTCCCTCGGGTCCTGGTCTTCGCCGGGCTGGAAGGCAAACGGCGTGTGGATCAGGTAGCAGTCGATGTAGTCCACTTGCAGGCGTTGGCAACTGGCTTCGAACGCGGGCTCGACGCGCTCCGGACGATGGTTGGTGTTCCACAGTTTGGTGGTGATGAACAGCTCCTCGCGGCGGATTTTGCCCGCTTCCAGCACCTCCTTCAGCGCAACGCCAACCTGTGTTTCGTTGCGATAGCGCTCGGCACAATCGAAATGGCGGAAACCGGCGGCCAGTGCTTCCTTGACCGCTTGGGTCGTGGTGGCGAGATCGCGGAACAACGTACCGAATCCAACCGCCGGCATCTCGACCGCGCCATGGTTGAGCACAAACCCGGTGTCGCGAAGTCCGTCGTGAAAGGCTTCATAGGTCATGTCTTTACTCCAGGCCGCAGCCATTATTGATACAAAGGTTTCTGCCCGTCGCCAGACGCGACACGTTGCTCGAAGGTACCGACCGAATTACCGCCCAGTGCAATAAACAACTGCACGGTGTCGAGGTACTGCGCCGTTTTCACGCGGATCTGTCCCAGCAGCGCCTGCTCATAAGCGCGCTCCGCTTCCAGGACCTGGAGAATGCTGTTCTCGCCTTGCGCAAAGGCCTGCCGGTTCAACTGCAAACTGGTTTCGGCCGCTCGCAACGCGTCGGTCTGTGCCAGATTTTCCTCGGCGTCATGGTTGATCGCCTGCAAGGTGTCAGCGACCTGCCCGAACGAGGTAATGACCGTCTGCTGGTAACCGGCGAGCGTCGCTTTGTAGCCGTCGATGGCAGCCTGCTGCTGCGCCTTGAGCGTTCCGCCATCGAAGAGCGGCCCGGCCAACCCGGCAGCAAAACCCCAGAGTGCTGCGCCGCCATTACCCGAAGCCGCCTGCACCAGGGACGCAGACAGCGTGACGTGGGGATAGAGGTTCGCCGTCGCCACACCCACCGCCGCGCTGGCCATGTGCAGTTGAGCCTCGGCTTGCAGCACATCCGGCCGGTCGTGGGCCATTTCCGAGGGCAAACTGACGGGAACGTTTGACGGCAACACAAACTCGCTCAGCTCGAAGTCGGGAGCGATCCAGTCAGCCGGCCCCTTCCCCGTCAGAATCGACAGCGCATGGCGTGCGGCATCGCGCTGCTGAGCGAGGGGCGGCAACAACGTGCGGTCCTGAGCGAGACGCGTCTCGGCCAACGACACATCAATCTGTGTGGTGGTGCCATTGCGGTGGGCCATGCGCACCAATTCAAGGTTCTTCGCGTCATTGGCAAGCAGCTGTTCCACGGCTTGCATCTGCGCATTGGCGGAGGCCACCAGCAACGCCTGGCTGGCGACGTTGCCGGTCAGGGTCAGGTACGCCGCTTCGTACCGGTGTTGCTGCAAGTCGGCAAACGCCTGTTGCTGTTCAATCAATCGCTTGTTGCCGCCGAACACATCAAGGTCGAAACCCACCCGCGGTCCGATCGCATAGAAATTGGAGATGGAGGGTTCCTTGGCGTTGTGCACCCGTTGACGACCGGCCACGGCACCGAAATCGACCTGCGGATAAAGCGCACCCTGCGCCGCCGCAACAGAAGAAGCCGCTTGCCGGATCGTTGCATCGGCTGCCACCAGATCAAGATTGCCGTCGATGGCACGACGAACCACGTGGTCGAGTTTCTGCGAGCGAAAGGCAGTCCACCAGTCGCCACTGAACCGCTTGCCCGGATTGATGCGTGGGTCTTCGCCGCGAGCAAGACGCTGCTCGGCTTGTAAGTCATAGTGCTGCGACGAACTCGCCGCCGGTGTTTCATAGTCGGGGCCAACGGTGCAGGCCGAGAGAAGGACCAGCAGCGACAGCGCCGCGATCTTCGTTTGCGGCAGATACCTGTTGATGACCAGCGCATAAGATTTCATTTGGCAAACTCCACGAAAACTAATTGGCCGCAACGGGCTTGCGAAGAAACAACACCAGCGGGCTCACCACCAGCATCACCACCAGCAAAATCTTGAACTGGTCGATAACGGCGATAAACGCGGCCTGGCCGGTGATCATTTCGTTGAGCCCGCCAAGCACCTGCAAGGGCGCCGAGGCCAGCGAATGCGCAGCGGCGCGGTACGCCGTCAGGTTACTGACCAGCGCCATGTGCATCGCCTGGGTGTTGTTGAAGAAGAACAGTTGCACGATCGCCACGCCCAGCGTGCTGCCGTAGACACGGGCCAGATTGAACAGGCCGGTGCCTTCGGGGCGCAGCTTGGGGTCGAGCGTACTGAACGCGACTTTGCTCACCGCCGGCATCAAGATGCCCAGGCCCGCACCCTGGATCGCACCGGCGACGGCCACGGGCCATTCGTCCATCAGCGGCGAATAGCCGAGCATCAACCAGTTGGCATAAACCACCACCGCCACACCCGCCGCCACGAAGGGACGGCGGTCGAAACGCTCGGGAACCCGGCCCATCAGCAGAAATGCGCCGACCAGTCCCATGCCACGGGGAATCGTCAAGGCTCCGGTGGTGTCAGGCGGGTAGCCGAGAATCTCGTCGAGCATCGGCGACGTCAGGGCCATGGTCGACAACAGCACAAAACCGAGGGCGAAAAAGATCACCGTCGACAACACGAAGTTGCGGTCCTTGAGTAAGCGCTTGTTGAGGAAATGCACGTTCGAGGTCAGCACATGCACCACGAACAGGTAGATCCCCAGCGCAGATGCCAGCGCTTCCAGCCATATTTCGGACGAGGCGAACCAGTCCAGCCGCTCGCCACGGTCGAGCAGCATTTGCAGGCTGATCATGCCGAGCGTGAAGGTGCCAAAACCGAAGAAATCGAACGCCGGAGGTTTCTCGGCCTTCTTCTGCGCCAGCAACAGCGCCACCACCAGGAAGATAAACGCCGACAGTGGAACGCTGAGGTAGAACATCGGCCGCCAGCCAAAATGTTCGGCGATCCAGCCACCGATACTCGGGCCGCTGACGATGCCGAACAGCACAATGGCCGTCCAGCTCGCGCCAAACTTTGCGCGTTTTTCCAGCGGCAAGGTTTCCGTGGCAATCGCCATCGACAGCGGTGCCAGCACCCCACTGGCGATGCCTTGAACAATGCGCGCCCCCACGAATTCCAGCGGCGTCGTTGCTGCCGTGGCGAGCAACAAGCCAAGGACGAACACTGCCAGCGCCGCCTGATACACCAACTTCAAGCCAAAGCGCCCGGCCAGCCACTGCGCAATCGGCATACTGATCGCACTCGCGGCCAGGTACGCAGTGAAAATCCACCCCGCCTGATCGTCGCTCATCGACAGGCTGCCCTGAATCAACCTGAGTGCCGAGTTCGGCAGCGGCAAATTCGCCGACTGCATATAAGTCGCCAGCAATGCGGCAAACCTGAGCGAGCGCGCACCCTCCCCACCGGGACTTACCACCGATTGGGCGTTCATCAGAAGTTACCTGCAGTCAGCAACGCCTTGAGCGGATGCCACCAGGGGCTGCTGAACCGGGTGTCGATCCTGACCGTGGCGCTGGTCCCGGAGAACAGCGGCAGCGCCGGGTCTACTTCGTCGAGCTCGAGCCGTACCGGCACCCGCTGCGTCACCTTGACCCAGTTACCGGTCGCATTCTCGGGCGGCAGCAGCGCGAAATCCGATCCGGCCCCCGGGCTCATGCTGGTGACGTGGGCCTTGAACACGCGATCCGGGTAGGTATCGATGCGGATGGTGGCCTCCTGGCCCGGGCGCATGTGGGTCACGTCGGTTTCGCGGAAGTTGGCCTCGATCCAGACCTCATGATCGGACAACAAGGCAAAGGCCGGCGCACCGTTGTTGAGATGGTTGCCCACCTGCAGGTCGTCGACCTTGGCCACGATGCCATTCTGGGGCGCATACACCGTGGTGTACGAGAGGTACAACTGGGCCTCGTCGAGCAGCGCCCTGGCTTCGCGAACCGTCGGGTGACTATCGGCATCGATGTTCGGATTGCCGTTCAAGGCCACCACGGTGCTGGCGATCTGTTGCTCGATGGACGCGATCCGTTGCCGCGCCACTTTCACGTCGGTGTCGGCACGTTCGTAAATCGACTTCGAAACGAACTCGGACACGACCAGTGCCTTCTTGCGGGCAAAATCCTTTTGGTCGAAATCAGCCGACTCTTTCGCCGATTGCAGTTCAGCCTGTTGCTGGCGGTAGCTGGCCTTGAGCCCGTCGATGCGCAGCCGCGCCACACTCAGTTGCGCTTGCGCACGGTCGACGGCGATCTGAAACGGTTTCGGGTCGATCCGGAACAGCACCTGGCCCTTCTGAACCTGCTGATTGTCCTCGACGGCGATTTCCACAACTTGCCCGGAGATCCGCGCATTGATCGATGCCTTCGCCACCCGGGCGTAAGCGTTATCGGTCGATACAAACGCCTGCCCCGACACATAGTGGGCATAACCCGCCGCCGCGAAGAGGATGGGAACACCCACCATCAGCCAGGGACGCAACGTCTGTCTCAGCGGTTTCCTGATAGCGGCAGCCGGGTTGGGGCCAGGCTGCTCGAAGGTCTGTTGCGCCTGGATATCGAACTGTTTGGTCATGATCGAGTTCACCTTTAGCCGGGTAATCGGGCCGGCATCGGCAATAAGCGCCGGCGGCCCGGAGGTCAATAACTGCTGGAAACAAGCAAGCCCGTGCGCGGTCAGGAGGATCGCTCCCTCCGCGTCGGTTTCGTCGCCGCAACACTCAGTTCGCGCTCGGCTACAACAAACCCTGGATCAAGGAATTTCTGATTCCTTAATTTTGTGCGATGGTGTAAGAATATCCCTCGACCCACCTTCTCACAAGGATTTTGTACGGCATGGCACAAAATAAATCGACAGAGGGCAAAGTCCGCGGCCGCCCTCGCGCATACGACCCGCAGACAGCGTTGCAGCAGGCACTCGGTGTGTTCTGGAACACCGGCTATTCCGGCGCATCCCTGGACAGCATCGCCACCGCCGCCGGCATGAATCGCCCCAGCCTCTATGCGGCATTCGGCGACAAGCACGCGCTCTATATCAAAGCACTGGAGCAGTATTGGGAGTTTGCCGCGGCGTCCATGCGCGAGGCGCTGACGGACCTGGATCTGCCGTTGGCCGAAGCCTTGCAGCGTTTCTACGAAGGGCAGTTATCGATTTACTTCTCGGGAGACGGCCAGCCCCGCGGTTGCTTCGCCATCGGCACGGCAACCACCGAAGCCGTCGAGGACCCGGAAATTCGTGAGGTGCTTTCCGACCGGTTGAGCCGGCTGGATGCGGATCTGGAGATTCGATTGCAAGCGGCTAAAAATGCTGGCGAGTTGAAAGGCAATGCAGACCCGGCCGCCCTTGCCGTACTCGCCTCCTCCCTGCTGCACAGCATTTCGATACGTGCGCGGGCCGGTAAATCCCGAGCCGAACTGACGGAGCTCGCACGCCAGGCGATCAGAGTGATCTGCGGTGAGTGAACAACTCGAGGATATTCTTGCCGGGCAATTGGCCGTGATCTTTTGCGGGATCAATCCCGGAATGACTGCCGCTGCTCAAGGGCAGCATTTTGCGGGGCGCGGCAATCGCTTCTGGCGCACGCTCCATCTCGCCGGGTTTACTCCCGAGGAGGTGCGACCGGAAAACGACCGGACGATCTTGCGCTACCAATGCGGACTAACCGCCGTGGTCGATCGGCCGACGGCCAGTGCGGATCAGTTGTCCTTGCACGAGTTCACCGCCGCCGCCGCGGACTTCGAACAGAAAATCGCACGCCATGCGCCGCGTTTCGTGGCGTTTCTGGGCAAGGCCGCGTATTGCGCACTGTCCGGTCAGCGGGATATTGCCTGGGGCCTGCAAGCGAAAACCTTCGGCAATGCCTCGGTCTGGGTCCTGCCTAACCCCAGCGGAAGAAATCGTGCGTTCAGCCTTGAGCAACTGGTCACGGCATACCGGGAACTGCGCCTGGCAGTCGACGAAAATCGACAGGGGTGATCACCCCGGAGGAATCGTCGCGAGCACACCAATCAGGATGGTCAACAGCAGAAAACCGCCGAGAAAAATCGTCATCTTGGCCATGCGGCCTCCCACACTATGAATTGGCGGTACAGGGGCGCCGAGCGTTGCCCGAACTGCGTACCGAAGATTTATTGTGGGCCGACGGCTGCATCCGTTACAGAGGCAGATTGCGCTGAAAAATACGGATCAGAACGGCTGGAAGACGGTGATTTCGAGCGTTTGTCAGCAAGGAGTTTGCGGGCGATGTCCACAAACGGCGTGACGATCAACCCCCGCAGCGTCAGGTAACGTTCGTGATCCGGCTCACCGGTGCCGAACTGAATGGACTCGGGTCTGGACTGTGTGACGTAAAGCGTGCCGAACATCCAGTCCCACAGTGACAGATTGATGCCGAAATTCTTGTTGAAGTGTCGCGGTGCATCGCTGTGATGAATCTGGTGTTGCGCCGGGCTGCTCAGCACCCGCTCAAGCACCGGCCCGAAGGACAGCCAGACATGACTGTGACGCAGGTTGGCCGCCAGGCCATTGAAGATGAACACCATGTAGGTTGCGCCAAACAGCGTATAGCGGCTGATCTCTCCACCACAGGCGTACCAGAAGACCCCGGCAAACGCGCCGAGGCAAATGGTATCCGTCAGCTTCTCGACCACCTCTTCCAGAAAATGCACCCGGCTGGCCGTCGCCGGCACCAGCACGGGCGCCGAATGATGGACCTTGTGGAAGGCCCACAGATACCGCGAATGAAAGGCGCGATGGCCCCAGTAATGGCTGAAATCCTTGACCAGAAATACGCCGAGCCCATAGAGCAAGGTCAGCGCCAGGTTCTCCTGCATTTGTGTCCTTGCGCCCCACAGGTTGGTGAAGAACGCGATGTAGTCCGCTGAACGCAAAACATACGGATCAACCAGGCCGACAATGGGCAGGACCAGTGCAACCTTGAGGATGGCGAGCACGAAGTAGTAGCGATAATCCAGCAGTGCCGACCGATGCAGATATACCCGACAGCCACCGATGAATTGCCCGAACGAACGCGCATCGGTCAAGCCCCGGGACTTGCGGAACCGGAACAGGCAGTAAGCGATGCTGTAAGACATGCAGAGAAAGGATAGACCGAGCCGACCGTTGAAGTCGAAAATGCCGAGGAACTGCCCGGTGACCGGCTCAATCACCCACTGGAATAAATAAAGATGGATAGTGGCGAGAACATCCATATCAGGCTGCCCAACATAAATGGAAGGGCAATAGTAAATGAGAATGAGTCTTTAGTGTGTTGAATTATGCCCAGTTGTTATCCACCCAGCGCAATGATTGCAAGGATCAGCACTCCTCCCGTAACGGCCATTACCACCCCGCCCTGCCATTGCGCAGCGCCAGCGTATCTGGCGAGCATCCAGCCTGCGATGAACAGCACCACAAGCCCGATCAGGTTGGACAGGCGGATGGCGAGTGCGGTTTGATCGAGCAGCATGAACGGCACTACCAGCGGAAATGTCGAGCACACGACCAACAGGAAAACACCGAGAGCACCCTTGAAGTCCTTCCAGCCGAGGTAAGCCCTGGTCGGCATGGGGGGCTGCTCGAGCAGCCGACGGCGCAACAACTCCAGGCCTTCGCTGCCGGCCGCCGCCGCGAACTGCAACGGCAACACTTGCGCAACGAGCGCCTGCCCGGCTGCGGCATCCGTTCCATTGCGCAACGTGAGGTACAAATTGATCCTGCGCGTGCGCTCGACCAGTGTGCGCAACAGGTACATCACAGCATCAGCCAGTCCCCAGGCGAGATTGCAGCCAAGTGCGGCAATCATCATCGTGCGTTCGGCTGCCTGGTCTGCCGTGGCCACACTGATAGTGCCGGTGAACGTCATGGCCATCAGCAGGCCGAAGATCACCTCGGTAATGCGCTCGACAGGGTCAAGTACAGGCGCCCTCTCGAATTGACCATTGGTTGGCATGAGTTCACCTCGTCGGTGTGGGCTTGCACGAAACCGGTCGACGCTTCGGCCAGGCACCGGTTGCTCACGCTGAATATCCGCGTCCCCGTCAAGTGTAGTTTGAACGGCTACACTCAGGCGGACACGTTACCTGCTTCAAGAGGAGTGGTTCATGCTTGATTACTTCGCGCTAGGCCTGCTGGTTTTTGTCGGGCTTGTCCTGTTCTACGGGATCATCCTGCTCCACGACATCCCCTATGAAATTGCTGTCCACCGCAACCACCCTCACCAGGATGCGATCCACGCCACTGGCTGGGTCAGCCTGTTCACCTTGCACGCGCTTTGGCCATTCCTGTGGATCTGGGCGATGGCCTATCGAGAGGACCGGGGCTGGGGTTTCAGTGACGGACATTCACCCAAAAGTCATGTGGTTCACCTCGAACAACAGGTCGCCGAACTGCAAGGCCGGATCGAACGCCTGGAAGCGGCGACGGGCACGACACAGAACCGGGTGCCAACGGATAATCTCGGCGAGGGCCATTGAGTCATGGATCTTTTACTCGTTCTGACGTATGCGGCAATCTGCGTAGCCATCTTCAAAATCTTCCGCATCCCTTTGAACAAATGGACAGTGCCCACGGCGGTGCTGGGCGGAATCGTGATTGTCGGCGCGATGATTTTCACGATGAACTACAACCACCCCTACTCCGAAGTGGCGCGTTCCTATTTTGTATCGGTTCCAGTGATACCCGTCGTCAGCGGCCAGGTGATCGACGTGCCGGTGAAGACCAACCAGCCCCTGGAAAAAGGCGATGTGCTGTTTCGCATTGATCCCGCGCCTTTCGAATATCGGCTGAAATCCCTCAAGGCACAGCTGATTTCTGCCCAGGCCGATCGCGCCCGGATCACCGAGTTGATCAAGCGTAATTTCAGTACCCAACGGGAACTGGACATTGTGGTCGCTCGCAGTGATGACCTGAAGGCACAACTGGACAATGCGCAGTACGAGCTCGACAACACCACGGTCCGTGCGCCGAGCAAAGGCTTCGTCACCCACGTTTCGCTGCGTCCGGGCATGATGGCGACCAAGTTGCCGCTGCGCCCGTCGATGGTCTTCATTCCCGCCGAAGGGCATTACTTCGCCGCATGGATGCGCCAGAACAGCCTGTTGCGCCTGACAGAAGGCGACGAGGCCGAAGTCGCGTTTGACGGCATTCCCGGGAAGGTTTTCGAAGGCAAGGTCAAAAACGTGATTTCTGTCATCGCCGAAGGCCAGATCCAGCCTTCGGGCACGCTGATCGGCTTCACCGGTTCACCACCGGCCGGCCGGGTTCCGGTGATCATTGAAATCACCGATCCCGACTATGCCCAGTACGCCGACCAGATGCCGGGCGGGGCCTACGGCCAGGCGGCGCTGTACAGCCAGCATTTCCATCACATCGCGATGATGCGCAAAATCCTGCTGCGCATGGCTGCATGGATGAACTACATCTTCCCGTTCCACTAACCCTGCAACGATAGCAACTGGCTCAATCCTTGAATTGGGTCAGTTGCTGGTTCAGTGACCCAGCCTGATCGCGCAGTTTCAGCGACTGATTTCCCCGGTTGAACGGCTGGTGCGCTCCGGACCGGCAGAGAACAACCCAGGCTTTTGTGAAAGCGCATGTGCTGTTTCGAAGTGTGCGTTGCTACGTAAAATCTGCCAGCGCTTGGTTAACCAGCAGACTGGAAATTTGCGTAGGAACGCGCTTTTCGTTCCAGTCCTGACTGCCAAACCTGCTCCAAAACGTATTCACACAGCCTGGACCCAAAGCAGCCCGTCAGTAGTCCTGGAGGTTCTTTCCATTGACCTGTTCATCTGCCCACCCCGGCTGCCGCTGGAATTCCTCGAACAGCTCGAAAATGGTCGCCTTGACCTTCTGCACGGCATTGCTCTCTACAACCGTGTCATGCCAGCACAGCGAAAGATCCCGCTTGAACAGTCGATGATCGATCCTGGCCAGCTTGAGCCTGTGTTGCTCAAGCTCAACATGGGCCGCGGCCCACGGCAGGATCGTGACACCGAGCTGCGCCTTGACGGCTGAGAACAACAGGTCGGTGGAATTGGCTTCGAATTCAACCTCGCATTTCAGGCCGGCCTCCTGTAGTGCAAATTCGACCCGACTGCGAATGGTGTTCGGAGCGCAGGGCAGCACCAGCGGCATCTTCGCCAATGCCTCAATCGACACCGGTTCATCCGATATTGGAAATTCCGGCCACGCCACCAAGTACAGCGTTTCGGTTAACAGCCGCCGGAAAGCCACGCCCCGGGTTTCGACCGCATCGACATTCACCGCCAGTGCCACTCGCCCTACCGTGATCAGATGTCCGAGTTCGGCGCTCGGAGAATCGATCAATTCCAACTTGATGCCCGGATAACGGCTGCGAATGGTGCGTGCGAGCGGAATTGCCAGCATACGCGCCGTACTCGACGGCATGCCGACCGAGACTTTGCCTTGCGGGAATTCGGCGTCCTGACGCAGCAGTTCGTGGGTGCCGTCGGCCTGGCGCAGCAGTTCGATGGCATGCCGATAAAGCGTTTGCCCGGCTGCCGTGGGAACAACACCATGCACGCTGCGCTCGAGCAGTTGCATGCCCATGTCCTGTTCCAGGTTGCGCATCTGCTGGCTGATGGCTGGCTGCGCGATATGCAGTGTTTCACTGGCGCGGGTGATGTTCCCGCACTCGACCACCTTGATGAAATACCGCAACTGGCGCAGGTCCATGTGTACCCTCCCAAGCCATATGATTTTCCGATGAGTTTAGAGGAATATCATATTTGAAGGATATGAGATACGGCGCCTAGACTCGTCTCACAACACGAAGCGCTCACGGTCATCAAAGGCAAGTTGCGCCTCAAAGGCCTTGGCGCAATAGCCCGTATTCAACCCTTCAATGGAGAGTCCAATGCATGCTTTGCAAGGCGTGAAAATCGTCGACCTGAGTCGCGCACTGTCAGGGCCGTTCTGCACCATGGTGCTGGCAGACCTCGGTGCCGATGTGATCAAGATCGAGCCCGGCCCGACTGGCGATATGAGCCGCACCTGGGGCCCCTTCGACCGGGGCGTGAGCACCTACTATTTATCGTGTAACCGCAACAAGCGCGGCATGTGCATTGACTTGCGCAATCCCGAAGGGCTGACCACCATCCAGCAGCTGATCGATGACGCCGACGTCGTCATCGAGAACTTCAAGCCTGGCACGCTGGAAAGCATGGGCCTCGGTTATGAGGTGCTCAGCGCCCGCAATCCGCGACTGGTATTGGGCAGCATTAACGCCTTTGGCGCCGACGGGCCGATGAGCAGTTGGCCGGGCTTCGACCAGATCGCCCAAGGCTACTCGGGGCTTATGAGCCTGACCGGTTTCGTCGATGGCGACCCGACACGCACCGGCACCGCCATCGGCGATTTGACTTCGGGCATGTGGTTGGTGACAGCGGTGCTGGCCGCGCTGCTCGAGCGCGAGCGCACCGGGCGCGGCCAACATGTCAGCACGTCGCTGCTGGCCAGTCTGGTCGGATTGCTGAGTGTGCACGGCCAACGCTACCTCAGCCTGGGGGATGTGCCGCGCCGCACCGGCAACGCCCATTCGGTGATTGCACCTTACGGCGTGTTCCAGACAAAGGATGGCCCGCTCAATCTGGCGCCGATCACCTCGGCCATGTGGGGGCGTTTGTGCGCACTGCTCGACTTGCCCGAGCTGCCGGACGATCCGCGCTTCGCCACCAATGAAGCGAGGGTCGAACGTCGTGATGAATTGAGAGAGATTCTGGAAAGTCGTTTGAAAACCCGCAGCAAACGCGAGTGGACCTCGCTGTTCGTCGACGCAGGATTACCCGCCGGCCCGATCAACACACTCGATGAGGTCTTCGACGACCCGCAGGTGCTGCACAGCCAACTGACCGAGACACTCACGCATCCGACACTTGGTGCACTGCGTCAGGTAGTGACCCCGGTGTTCTGCGACACTGACAGCGTTGTCAGCCGCCCACCGCCACTGCTTGGCGAACACACCGTCGAAGTATTGCGCGAAGCCGGTTTCGACGCTGCATCAATCAACGCATTGCTCGCCGCGAAAATAGTGTTCCAGAACTCCGATGACATGACCGGCGCGCAATCGACAGGAGCCACACAATGAATCCAGCCTCTTCCACAACCGTGACCGTGAACCGGGTCGATGAACGCATCGCGCGGCTGGTCTTCAGCAACCCCACACAGCGCAATGCACTCAGCGCGCAGCTGCTGACGGCGCTCGACGAAAGCCTCGTCGCCCTGGCGTCACAACGCATCCCCGTGGTGATCCTCGGCAGCGAAGTCGGCCAATCCGTGTGGAGTGCCGGCCACGATATCCGCGAACTGCAACACGACCGCGACCCGATTGCCTATGGCAAACCGCTCGAACAGGTTTTGCGCCGCATCCGCGCCTATCCCGGCGTGGTGATTGCCTTGGTGTCCGGCTCGGTGTGGGGCGGCGCGGTGGATCTGGTAATGAGCTGCGACATGGTCGTCGCGGACCGCAGCGCAAGCTTTGCCATGACTCCAGTGAACATTGGATTGCCGTACACCACCAGTGGATTGCTGCGCTTCTTCAACAATTTACCGATTCATGTATTGAAGGAGATGTTTTTCACTGCACAGAAGCTCGATGCGGAACGGGCGGAACGGTTTGGTCTGGTCAATCGACTGGTCGACACTGATGCGCTGGAAGCGACCGCGCTGGAACTGGCACACGGCATCGCCGGCAAAGCACCGCTGGCCGTTGCGGCGGTCAAGGAACAGCTGCGTATCCTCGAAGACCTGCAACCGATTCCGGTGCAGGCGATGGAGCAGATTGCCGAACTGCGCCGACAAGCCTGCGAAAGTGCTGACTTTGGCGAAGGACTGGCAGCCTTTGCCGAGCGCCGGCCAGCCGCATTCAATGGCAATTAGCACGACAGCTTTGAAAGCTTCTGTGTTTGCACGACCGACTTCGCAGGCAAGGCACGCTTCCTCGTTTCGGCGCACGCCCGGCCCGACGTGAGTCGGTTGCTAAACATCCCGAAAAAATAACAACAAGGACGGTACCTGCGGGACCGTCCGAATGCGGGGAGTCAGATTGAAATGAATAATGAAATTCTGTCAATTTTAGTGCTGGTGGTCATTTTCGGCATTGCTAGCGTGTTGCCCATCAACATGGGCGCGCTGGCGTTCGCAGCGGCCTTTATCGTCGGCTCGGTGATAATGGACATGACAGCGGCGACCATCTTCGCCGGCTTTCCCAGTGACCTGTTCCTGACTTTGGTCGGTGTCACCTATTTGTTCGGCATCGCCCAGAACAACGGCACCATCGACTGGCTGATCGAACGGGCAGTGTTGATGGTGCGTGGCCATGTCGCCTGGATACCCTGGGTGATGTTCGTGGTGGCGGCGCTGCTCACCGGTTTCGGTGCGCTGAGCCCTGCGGTGGCAGCGATCCTCGCGCCTATTGCTCTCAACTTCGCCGTGCAGTACCGCATCAACCCGGTGCTCATGGGACTGATGGTGATTCACGGCGCTCAAGGCGGCAGTTTCTCCCCTGTGAGTATTTTCGGTGGCATAACCAATCAGATCGTTGCGTCCTCCGGGCTGCCTTATGCACCGTTCACGCTGTTCATCGCCAGCCTGCTGTTCAACCTGGGGATTGCCATGGTGGTATTCGTAGTCTTCGGTGGTTTACGTAGCGCTCGCCTGTCATTGGTGGCGGTCCTGCCCGGTCCCGAGTTGCATGCTGCTGGTGCATCGCTGGCCATTCTTGGCCACGGCGGTACGCCGGCGTCCCCTGCTTATTATCGTCCTGACCTGACGGGTGCCGGTGCGCCGCTACAGACCCTCAGCGGCCTGGACGGGGCCAAGCTGTCGACGCTGGTCGGGCTGTTGGCCCTGGCGATCTCGGCATTAGTGTTCAAGTTCAACATCGGGTTGGTGGCCATGACAGTCGCGGTAGTCCTGGCCATGTTCGCGCCCAAGGCGCAGAAGGCGGCCATTGACAAGGTCAGCTGGTCGACTGTTCTGCTGATCACCGGGAT
Organism: Pseudomonas sp. GM48; assembly: GCF_000282335.1. GTDB lineage: Bacteria > Pseudomonadota > Gammaproteobacteria > Pseudomonadales > Pseudomonadaceae > Aquipseudomonas. The sequence goes on along the minus strand of NZ_AKJM01000058.1, from coordinate 17,640 downwards.
CATCACTTACATCGGAGTGATGCAGACCATCGGTACCATCGACTATGTCGCCCATGGCATCTCCGGCTTGGGTGAGCCGCTGCTGGTCGCTTTGCTGCTGTGCTTCACTGCCGCAATTATCTCGTCCTTCGCTTCGTCCACGGCGTTGCTAGGGGTGATCATTCCCCTGGCCGTGCCATTCTTGAGCCAGGGTCACATCAGTGCGGTCGGCGTGGTTGCGGCCATCGCCATTTCCACCACCATCGTCGACACCAGCCCGTTCTCCACCAATGGTGCGCTGGTGGTTGCCAATACCCCCCCGCAGGAGCGAGAAAAAGTGTTGCGCAGCCTGCTGATCTACAGCGCGGTGGTTGCCCTGGTGGGACCCTGTGTTGCCTGGTTGACCCTGGTGGTGCCCGGGGTGCTCTGAGCTATCGGGTCAGGCCCTGATCAACCTGACGGACTCCATTTTTCCGCCCCCCCGCCCTGGATAACTCAGCACAAACTGGACATGCGCCTTCACCCCTGTAGCCAGGGTCGAAAACCACTGATTGCTAAAGTAATCAGGATCCGAAAATAGCTCACTCGGTCGAAGGGACGGATGTTTTGCTGCCCAAGCGGATTAGTTCATTGGAGAAACACAGGCCGACGATGATCAGTGCCGCTCCCGCGTACAGGCTTTCGCGCGGTACTTCATTGAGCGCCACAAACGCCAGCAGCGCGGCGAACAGTGGCTCGGTCAGCTCCAGCGCTTGCACTTGGGATGGCTTGAGATACTCGATGGCCTTGGTGGTGCAGAAGAAGCCCAGGATTGTCGGCAGCGTGGCCAGCGCCAGCAGCGCGGCGATCGCCAGCGGCGACAGCTCGCCCATCGCGAAACCATCAGCCGCAGCCGGCATCAACAGGTACAGGCTGCCAAAGAACAACAATTGTCGGGTGAAGTGCAGCCCCCCCGACACACCCATACGCTTCATGGCAACCGAGAAGGCCCCATAGCCGCAGCCGGCCATGGAGGCGAGCGCAGCACCTTGCAGCGTAAAGCCCTGCTGCAGGTCGCCGCCGAAGATCACCGAGATCCCGGCGATAGCCAGTGCGGCGCCAACGGTAGCGTTCGCGGTGATGGCATCCTTGAGGAAAATGCGCCCCAGAATGATCGAGGAAATTGAGGCACTGGCCATCAGCACCACCACCACACCTGCCGCAGCGTAGTGTCGATAGGCGGACGTTTCGAAATGGAACAGCACAAAGATGCCAAGGAATGCGCAGATAGCCGCCTGAGTCCATTTGGTCGACGCCGCCGGGCGCTTGAGGAAAAACAATAAGATCGAGAGAAGCACGCAACCCAGTACGGTCTTGATGACAGCGACACTGCTAGCGGTGAAACCATTACTCATGAGTACTTTGCTGAGTACACCGATCGTTGCGTTCAGTGCCGCAGCGGAGAGTGCAAATATGACGCCTTTGCTGAAAGTAGATTGCATTGATGACGATCCCTGTCGCTGAATTGTCGTTCGATAGAATGCCGCCCTACATCGACGGCGCAAAGTTTGAGGATACGAAGATCCCACCAACCCCAGTATTTATTCTGGCATAAGCTGGATCGCCCAGTAGGATGCTATTCACCTTCTTGTCGCCGCCAAGGGACAAGTCTGAGGGCCTGGCCCTTGGCTATGCAATATGAGTTGACGAACGTTGCAGTGTGCTGCAAAGACTGACGTATATCCGGTTTGGCTATTCCATGCCTGTTGGCAAATTGCTCGACCGCCGCTGTATCAAAACGAGTGGTCTGGATAAAGTCCAAGGCTTCGGGTTTTGTATTCAAAAACCGCGCGACGGGAGGAATTCTCAGTAGCAACTTCAGCAATCGGAGTGAAATGTAATGCTTGGGAGACTTTAAGCCCAAAGGTTGTGCCACCTGTACCAGGAGTTCTCGCAAGTTGGGAGTTTGGTCATCAAGCGCCAGCAGTTCCTGGCCCACCATGGCAGGATCAAAAGCACAAACCGCCACCAGCTCAACCAGGTAATCCACGGTGACCAGTGGCAGCCAGTGTTCGGCGCTACCGGGCACTGCAGTCAGCTTTCTCTGCACAAGGTTGCGTATCAGCTCCACCAGCGGCTGACCGTCAAGGATATGCCCCGTGCGGCTGTGGCCACAAACCGTCGCGGGGTGGACAACGCTAATCTCCCCGCCCTTGGTGGACATGACCTCCAGGGTCGCAAAATGCGCCTCTAGCTTGCTCCCCTCGTAACCACCGACATGTCGGTAGACGGCAGGCCAATTTGTCAGCTGCGGATAACGAGGATCAATTCCGATGCGTTGCAGATGTTCATGATTTTTCAGCATGTAGCCGCCGATCATCACTAACCGGCTTTTTTGCTCAGCCGCCAACAGCGCCACGCGCTTTGCCCCTTCCACATTCACCGCACGAGAATGCTCCACTGAAAGCCCCCATGCGAAGTGGGCGCCCAGGTGGAATATGACTCTGGCGTGCCTTAGAACTTCTCGGTCAGCAAGACTCAGCCCGAGGTTGTCCCGTTCCAGATCGCCAGCTACGGCAAATACCCGGGTTGCACACCCTCCCAAATTGTCGACTTGCTCCCGCAGTGCAGCTAGCCGCTCTGGGCGACGCATCAACACCCGAATGGTGTGACCTTTTGCACTCAGGTACGCCACCAAATGTTGACCGATGAAGCCGGTGCCCCCCGTGACAAAGCACTCCACGCTCATTTCCCTGCTCCTTGTTTAAGGTGAAAAATCAAGCGTAAACTATCGACCCAACTCTATAGTCAAGCGGTGTTTTCATGAAAATCGGCGAACTCGAGGCCCGCAGCGGCGCCAGCCGTCATACGCTGCGTTACTACGAGCAAATAGGCCTGATCTCACCGCTGCGGCAAACTAACAACTATCGCGTTTACACAGAGCAAACTCTGCAGGATCTGGACTTTATCCAGCGCGCGCAAAGCATGGGGTTTTCCCTGGGGGAAATAGGCGAGATTCTGGATGCGCAGCGGAACAAGCTGATCGATTGTGCTGACGGCGCTAAGCTAATTGAAAAGAAGATGGCAGAGATCAAACAGAAAATCGCCAACCTCCAAAGCATTTATCGGTATCTGGATGAAGAGCGTGCAACCCTCGAAGCCAGTGCTGCCAGGCAACTTGAGCTTCAGCAGCTGAACAACTCTTCCAACTGAACTGTCAGCACCTGGGAAACGGAAGTTGCAGCCTGCCTTCAGTTTCAAGCCCATCGCTTACGCATTTTCTAAAACCTTGTGGCCGGGCCCTGGACAGTAAGCGTCCGCCCAAAAGACCTTGTGTGGTTAAACGGGCGCCCATCTATGCGGCAGCAACTCGATAATCTCGCTCGGCCGCTGCATCGGCAGTCGCGTGAGCACGCCCTTTAAATACGCATACGGAACATGGCCGTTAAACCGTGCCGACTGGTTCAAACCCATAATCGCAACCGCTCGTTTGCCACTGCGTAAGGAGCCCGCGAATAGCCAGTTTGAACGCCCGAAAACCCATGGCCGGATTTGATTTCCACATCAGTGAATTGCTCCGGATTTGCTAGACACATGATGTCTGCTTTGGGACTTCTGCCCTTCGGGACAGGCAGAAAACGGCCAGAAGCGGGCATTCGATTTCGCTATTCATCAATCTTCCGAGCGTGCGAAATTACCAGCCCATTAATTTCTCTCAAAGGCAGGCTCATGACCTCCACCCTGGCAGTCTCGGATATTTTAGGTCCATGGAGTGGGGATGCCCCCACAGGACTAATTCAGCGTTGCAGGGAGGCATGGGACACACCTCTAGAGAGTTTGAATGATCTTATGGTCGCTACTTTTTTGAATCAGAACATCGCGACCAAACACCTGCTCATCGAGGCGAAGCGCCGCATGAAAGACCAGGAACGAGATGAAACCGAGTACTTCGACGGCCAGCTTCTCGAAGCTATCGAGCGCTTGCAATCCGGGGAGTAATTCATCCCAACGGTTTGTTGCGTTCGACACGGACTATCTATATTGGGTCGCTTTCTGTCTCACGCGACTGGCAGAGAACGGCCAAGAGCAGACGTTCGAACCTAAGGTAATGCGATGAAGAGAAAAACAAGAATGACTGCACCTCTGACCAGTAACGCAGCAACCCAGCCTGGGCCTGGCTGGACGTTTGACCCTGATCGCATGATCCGAATAGCCGATTGTCATTCGATCATCGAAGTACTTCGCCACATCAAACACAGTGGGCCGGAATGGGCGCATCGTAATGTCCATATTTGCTTTCCCGGCCCATCAAATGCCTGGGCTCTGGTGTACCCGCTTCAGAATGCCAGTGCCCCGTACTTTGACTTCATGTATACCCACAAAGAGCCTCCTCAGGAAGCGCTGTCCGCACTGCTAAGGAAGTATCCACAGTGTTCCGTCGTCGACTGGTCGCCCGGACGCTTGGCCTGCATCGAAGCTCAGGGGGGGGATGTTGAGACGCTCGCTGAAATTATCCGGGATCTAGCTGAAGCTGCTTGGGATGAGCACATCACGTTCGTCGATGCTTCGTACGAGGAAATGGGTAAAGCGTGACCCAAGAGCGGACAGTCGACCTTAGCTTCCCAAGCGCGTGCGCAAAGACCAGGTCTTGGGCAACAATCGACCAGACGGGAACGGAACGCAGGTCACCTTAATCGAAGGAATGTTTGTTATGAGCCACCTTAACAACGACTTGAGGGCCGATTTCGTTGAGGCACTTGAGGAAATCTCGACGCTGATGTCCATTGCATACGACCAGCTCGGCCCTGTACCGGAAGACCATGCATTAGCTCAGGCAGGTTTAGAGAATGGTGGTGAAATAGTTCTGGATTATGTCGATCACAACGAGGCTGGAGTAGCGTTCGAACACCTGCTTTACATGATTAACGAACCACCGCTCGTTGTTTCTGAAAAATGCATAAAAATTTTAGCTCGGATCGCAAAGTCCTTGAAGATGCCATTCACGAGGTGACAAAAATTTACCCACCTGAAGGTCAGCTTTGGGCCGCTTTCTGCCCCTCATGACAGGCAAGATTCGGCCAATAGCAGCCTCTCATGTGAGGCTGCGAAACCTCGGGGGCTCAAGCATCTGGATTGAGCGTCTCCCGAAGTTCCGCCCATTGCAATAGTGCATCCAATGCCGGACACAGCGCCTGACCCCACTCTGTCATGCGGTACTCCACCTTAGGTGGTACTTGCGGATAGGCGGTGCGATGCACGATGCCATCCGCTTCCAACTGGCGTAACTGCTGGGCGAGCATTTTCTGGGATATCTCGGGGATTAGCTTTTCCAGCTCGGAAAAGCGTTGCACCTGGCCACCAAAGAGGTGGAACAGGATCACCAGCTTCCAACGTCCTTCGAGTTGTTTGAACACTGCTTCTACTTCGCTAGCCGCAGTAGAGGGCGTATAGATTTTTCTCATATTTCCCTAGCTTACTTTTTCGTGGGTTCTTGCCATCGGGTATGGCCGAAAGCGAACATGTGGATGAAGAAATCCTTACATCAGTGAGGTGAAATCGCCATGAAAATCGAATTGCCTGAACCGCTCGCCAGCTACCTCGCGGCCGAAAAGATTACTGACACTGAGGTGTTGGAGCGCTGCTTCGCCAAAGATGCCACCGTGCGCGACGAAGGCCAGACGTACAAGGGGTTGGAGGCCATCAAGTCCTGGAAGCAAGCCTCGCAGGCCAAGTATCAATACAGCATCGAACCATTGAGCAGCTCGCAGGAGGGACAGACCGTCACCCTGCTCGCTCGGCTTACGGGGAACTTCCCTGGCAGCCCTGTCGAGCTCTCTTACACCGTTGTACTCGTCGACGACAAAATCGCATCCCTGGAGATTCGCTGATGAGCATCGCACTGGAACTCGAAGACCTCCGGGCGCTGGTCACCGGCGGAACCAAAGGCATTGGAGAAGCCGTCGTCTCCCGACTTCGCGAGGCTGGCGCAAAAGTCCTGACAGCTGCGCGCTCGCGTCCCGAGCACCTTCCCGAGGACCTCTTCGTCGCGGCGGACATCACCACCACCGAGGGTTGTGCCAGCGTCTTCGATGCCGTCCATGATCGTCTCGGCGGGCTCGATATCATCGTTCATGTCGCTGGCGGCTCATCGGCTCCCGCCGGTGGCTATGCGGTGCTCGACGACCAGGAATGGCAGCGGGCTCTGAACCTGAACCTGCTCTCGGCAGTTCGCCTCGACCGAGCACTACTGCCCATGCTGCTCAAGCAGGGTTCGGGCGTCATCATCCATGTCACTTCTATCCAGAATCAGCTGCCGCTACCTGAATCCACCCTGGCGTATGCCGCTGCCAAGGCCGCGCTCTCGAACTACAGCAAGGGCCTTTCCAAAGAGGTCAGCCCCAAGGGCGTGCGCGTAGTCAGGGTTTCACCGGGATGGGTGGAGACGCAGGCATCAGTCGCCTTTGTAGAGGAGATTGCAAGGCAGAGCGGCACAGATTATGAGGGTGGCCGCCAAGCCGTAATGGGCTCACTGGGAGGCATCCCGATCGGACGTCCCGCTAAACCAAGGGAAGTTGCCGATCTCATCGCCTTCCTCGTCTCGCCGCTTGCAAGCTCCATTACTGGTACTGAATACGTCATCGATGGTGGAACGGTTCCCACAGTGTGATGCCGTCCTTTAGTTAGCATGAAGTAAGGCAGTGAGCGTGCCCCGCACTATCTTGTAGCCACCCGTATGAATGAAGCGAAAACCAGCCTGACATAGAGGGGAAGTGAAAAAAGTGATACGTACTTCACCGCTGACAACTCCGGCCCCAGCATGTCAACCATCAGTTTGCGAATGGAAAAGCGAGATAGTCATTTTCTATGATCGGTCCGCGGAAGATATTACGTAGCGTGGCGACTGCCACCGGTCGCTGGGACACCTCCGCGCCCTTGATGCGCGGCTCGATGATGTGCAGGTAAGCCAGTTCATACTCATTGAGCCGCGCGGCGAAATAGCCAAAAGTCGCTTCAGGGTTACTGTCCGAAATATTCCCCCACTGCCCGCTTGGCGAGACCCGGACACCAACCCTGCCAGGGCCCCACACCGAGATCATCGCTTCCAGTATTTCGAGAGAAAACCGGGCGCGATTTTCCAGGCTCCCTCCATAGGCATCGGTGCGTTTGTTGGTTCCATCCTGAAGGAAGGTGTCAACGAGATAGCCATTGGCATTGTGCAACTCCACACCATCAAACCCTGCTTCCTTTGCCCGCACGGCGGCTATACGGAAGGACTCCACCAATACCGGAATCTCCCAAAGTTCGATCGCCCGATGAGGTGAGTTCGGCATCCAGCCATCCTGGGTCAGCACCTGGGTTTCAAATGGCACCACAGAGGGCGCGATGGGCGCTCTACCTCCGCTGAGGCTGACATGGGAATGACGACCACAGTGAGCGATTTGCATGACAATCTGACTGCCTTTGGCGTGAACCGCATCAGTGATTTTACGCCAGGCATCAACGTGTGCCTGGGTGTAAATGCCCGGGGCGCCAAGGTAGCCACGACTGTCCTGGGAAGGGTGGGCGCTTTCGGTAATCTGCAAGCCGCCTTTTGAAGCACGCTGGCGATAGTACTCAATCATCATTGCACTGGGGCTTTCATCCGTCTCGGCGCGTAATCGCGTCGTAGGGGCATGGACAATTCGATGAGTAAGGTCGATCGCACCAAGGCGAAGGGCTTCGAAGAGTTCACGTGCAGTAGTCATGACAACAATCTCCATCGCCCGGCACCAATGCGCCAAGCTGTTCAATCAGGCCGACGCGCCCGCGCGCTTTGAAACCTGGTCGTACCAGCGCTTCAGGGCGATGTGTTCCTCCGGTACGGGGAAGTCGATCGCTTTAGCCGCAAAATCCACGGTGACCAAGGCCGTGATATCGGCCACGGAGAAGCGATCACCCGCCACGAACGGAACCCCAGCCAAACGGGCATCAAGGTCGGCGAAGAAGTTCTTCACCCGCAGTTTGCTGCGCTCGGCCAGTTCCGGGATCTGCTCGTAGTCATAGGGGCCTGCAATCGCGCGCCCCTTGAGGCCCGGTGCGGCATTGCGGATGGCCTCCATGACGGTCGCGAAACCTTCCAGTTCGGCGCGCCGCTCCCACATCGCGACCAGGGCCTTTTCCTTTGCGGTCTCGCCGAGCAATGGCGTTTGCGGATAGGCCTCTTCAAGGTATCGGATGATGGCAGGCACCTCACCGATGGTGGTGCCGTCTTCGAGCACCAGGGTCGGAACGACCCGGCGCGGGTTGATCGCACGGTACTCCTCGGAATGCTGTTCACCTTGGCCCAGATCTACCGGGACGAGCGGAATCGACAAGCCCTTCTCGGCGAGAAAAATGCGCACGCGCCGCGAGTTGGGCGAGCCCGCGGATTGATAGAGTTTGAGTGTATTGGCGGTCATGGCTTGATTTCCTTTGTGAGAACTCAGAGGTAGAACAATGTCAACGCTTCGGGCCGCAGCCAACCTGATGACGGGCACAGTTCATGAAGCGGTCTTGCCGCCGTTGACTCGAATGATTTGGCCGGTAATGAAGGTCGCCTTACCGGATGCGATAAACACAATGGCGTCGGCAATCTCTTCCGGGGCTCCGGCACGCTTGAGTGGAACACTCATCAGGAAAGCGGCTTTGCGCTCGGCCGTACCGGTTAGCCGGTCGAGCATCGCTGTCTGAACCGGTCCAGGGGCAATTGCATTGACCCGCACACCGGAGGCCGCACCCTCAAGAGCAGCAGACTTGGTCAGACCTTCCACGGCATGCTTGCTGGCGGTATAGAGGGATAAATTCGCTCCACCACGTTCGCCCATCGTTGACGAAATGTTGATGATGCTGCCGTTACCCTGCGCCAACATCACCCGCATCTCGTGTTTCACGCTGAGGAACGTGCCGAGCACATTGGTATCAAACGTTGCCGCATAGTTCTCGGGCGTCACCTCCGTTACGGCGATGGACTGCCCCTCTGTCCCCGCGGCGTTAACCGCAATGTCCAGCCGGCCGAAGCGTTCGACTGTTGCTTCGATCAGATTGCGAACCTCATCTTCATGACGCACGTCAGATATCAGAAATTCCGCTTCGGCGCCGAGTGCATGGAGTTCGGCCGCCAGTTTCTGACCCTCTTCTTCACGGCGTCCGGAAACGACAACTTTGGCACCTTCATTAGCGAAGGCGATCGCGGTCGCCCGACCTATGCCGGTCAGTGCGCCTGTGATGAGAACAACAGATTGAGTAGACATTTGCTTAATCCTGGTTAGGTACTCGTAGCTCGAAGAACCATCGTTCAGAGCTTTGTGCCGCCATCGACGTGCAGGGTGTCGCCGGTGATCCAACGGGCGTCATCGGAAGCGAGGAAGACAACGGCCGCAGCGATGTCATCGGGCTGGGCCATACGCTTAAGCGCCTGGATGCTCAGGGTGAAGTCCCGCCCCGCATCGGTTTTGGCGAAACTGGACATCTCGGTTAGAACCACGCCCGGTGCCACGGCATTGACACGGATGCCACGCCCGCCGAGTTCCGATGCGAAGTGCTTGACCAGGGTATCGATGGCGCCCTTGGTGGCTGCATAGGCGGACAGCGTCCCGACGCCGGTGTGCGCTGCTGCACGCGATGAAAGGAGAACGACGCTGCTGCCCTTGCACAGAGCGGGTAGCAACTGCTGCACCAGGAAATACGGGGCGCGCACGTTCACCGCAAAGAGATCGTCGAAGTCCTTGACGGTGGTTTTCTCGATCGTGTCGGCCTTCGAAATACCCGCATTGGCGACGAGGATGTCCAATCGACCACCGATGATGGCGCGCACACGCTCGGCCAGCAAATGCGGCCCGTCCGCTGCGCCCATGTCGGCGGCGATCTTCTCTGCCTTCCCGCCCGCATTGCGGATTTCGGCGACCACTGCTGTCGCCTCCTTCTCTCCGCGACCGTAGTGGACGAGCACTTGTGCTCCGGCTTGTGCCAGCGCAAGTGCGCTGGCACGGCCAATGCCGCGGGAAGCACCGGTGACGAGTGCCGTCTTGCCGTAGAGGTTGGTCATGATAAGCATCCCTTGGTCTTGATCCGGAATCCCGGTGCCAGATACAGGCGTGCCTGGTCTATTCAGAAAGGAACAGGGACGCGTGGCCGACAAAGCGCTCGGGGTATTGATACTGCGAACCGTGGCTGGCATCCGGGTAGAGGATCAGTTGTGCGTTCGGCAGATGCCGCTGCAAGATCGAAGAGTTCACCGAATAGATGATCACGTCGTTGTCACCATTGACGACCAGCGTTGGCTGCTTGATCGCCTTCAGGTAATCGAAGGGGTTCTCGCGTGTTGCGCCCCACTTGGTCAACGCCTCGATCTGCGCAGGTCCGACCTTGTCGCTAACGTCTGGATCGCGATCCACTGTGCGTTGTCGAAAGCGTTTGAGATAAGCATGGCCTGCCGCTTGGCTGGCTTGGGACGGGGTGAAGAACACCCTGAGCCACAAGTGATCAGGCTCTTCGTAGGTCGCACCGAAGATCTCCTGTGCTTCGGGCGTCAGCGAGGCCATACCTTCACCGCTGCGCGGTCCGGTCCCCACCAGGATCAGCCGCCGTACGAGCGCAGGTTCGGCTAGCGCCAGTTCCTGCGCGACCAGGCCGCCGAGCGAAAAGCCAAGTACGTCCACCTGTGTGAGGCCGAGCGCCCTGATGAAGACCGCGGCGTTGGCGGCCATTTCATCAATTGAGTTCGGCACCTCCCCCGAACTGCTGGAGATACCGGCGTTGTTAAACAGAATGACTTCACGGTCGTGCGCCAATCCGTCCGTCACCGCAGGATCCCAGTGATCCATCGTGCCGGTGAAATGCATATTGAGGACGAGTGGAACCCCACCCGATTTGCCGAAGCGTCGGTATGCGAACCGAATACCCGCTGCGTCCACGAACTGCGTCGGCGCGCTCTGATGATTGTGCTGAGTCATTGAGATTCCCTCTGGTGATGCTCCCCTTAACCGGGTGCCGAGCAAATCTGCGCACCCGGGCAGGATCAGTTAGCGGTATGACCGCCGTCGACATTGAGGACATGGCCGGTGATGAATGAAGCTTCGTCCGATGCGATGAAGACAATCGCGTTGGCAAGGTCCTCAGAGAGGCCGAGTCGGCCCAGCGGAACCTGCGCCACCAAGGCCGCTTTGTTCTCCTGCGTGCCGGTGAAGCGGGTGAGCATGCCGGTGTCCGTTGGGCCCGGCGAGACCGCATTCACCCGAATGCCCGACGCGGCGAGTTCGAGCGCCACCGACTTGGTGATGCCTTCGACAGCGTGCTTGGCGCCCACATAGATCGAGGCATAGGCCGCGCCCTTGTGCCCGTAGGTCGAGGAAATATTGATGATGCTGCCGCTCCCCTGGGCCTGCATGACACGCACCTCGTGCTTCATGCTCAGGACCACGCCGAGAACGTTCGTATCGAACGTCAAGGCAACGCTTTGCGCGGTCTGGTCCGTGATCGGGCCGACCGCACCTTCAGTGGCGGCGTTGTTCACAGCGACATCGAGACGCCCAAACCGCTCAACGGTCTTGTCGACCATATTGCGGACGTCATCTTCGTTGCGGACGTCGGCGTTGATGAATTCGGCCTCCGAGCCGAAAGAGCGCAACTCCTCAACGAGTGCCTTGCCGGCTTCGTCGCGTCGACCGGTAACAACCACCTTCGCACCTTTCCTGGCGAAGGCGACGGCAGTGGCGCGGCCGATGCCGGTGAGGGCTCCGGTGATCAGAATAACGGGCTTGTTCATTTTTAAGCTCCTGCAAGGTATGACTTGCGGCGTATAGATTGCCGAATGGCTTCGGCGCTGGGAGAAATCCCCCGTCGCCGCCATAGGCAACAAGCTAGGGGCTTATGGCGAAGTTGAAAAAGACTTTGTAAGCTGTGGGCATACCTGACAGGCATGGGAGCACCATGGAACTGCGACATCTTCGATATTTCATTGCCGTCGCCGAGACGGGTAGCCTGACGGAAGCAGCCGAGAAACGACTGCACACCTCGCAGCCTTCGTTAAGCCGGCAGATTCGGGATCTGGAAAATCATGTCGGGGTCGAGTTGCTGTCGCGCAGCGTTCATGGCGTCGAACTGACCGCTGCGGGCAAAGCCTTTCTCGACCACGCCCGCCTGGCGCTGATGCAGGTCGATGCTGCGGTCGAAACGGCACGCAGGGCGGCGCAGCCGACAAGGAAGACATTCTCCATCGGCTTCCAGACCGGGCACGAGATGAACTGGTTGCCGCGAGCGATGCACGTGCTGCGCGACGAAATGAAGAACATCCAGGTCATGGTCTCCAGCGACTATTCACCGGACCTCGCCGAAGCGCTCGTCCGCGGCCGGCTGGACCTGGCCTTCCTGCGCGTAGAACCGGACTACGACCTCGAGTACCACGTGGTGGACCGGGAGCCACTCATCGTCCTGATGCCCAGCGACCATCGCCTCACCGCGCGCGAAGCAGTGCGCCCGCAAGATTTAGTGGGCGAGATTTTCATCGGCGGCTCGAACAAGGCCACGGTGCTGCGTGCAGTCACCGAAGACTATCTCCGTCGCTCGGGGCTCGACATCAAACTGGATCACGGGGTGGACAATTTGGCGATGGCCATGTCCTTGGTCGCCTCCACCCGCGGTCTGGCGTTGATGCCCGCCTATGCCAGGAATTTGCTGCCGTGGTCTGTCGTCAGCCGTCCGCTAGAAGGCGAGGCACCGATGATCGATTTAGCGGTGGGCTACAGCAAGTCGAACACCTCACCGATTCTCAAGCTGTTTCTGTCGCGGCTCGGCGAACTGATGGCATCGAAGTGAAAGCTGTAGAAACAAAGGCAAGACATGTTGGATTCGTTCTGGCCACCCGCTCGCATTCGTCTTCATATCTAGTTTTGTCAGGCCTTGTGAGCGGACCGGTATGACACCAGACTTTTTCGAACGCCTTTAAGTAGTCCGAAAACGTACAGCGGTGTAACGCGTAAGCAGGCAGCGATCGGCCAAAAGCAGTCGGTGGACAGACTAGTGGCAAATTGATATCGTCGAGATGCTGCGCTGAATCTTTACCGCAGTTGAGCTTGCCGTCATCCATGTCGCTTTTCTCCCTGGGGGATGTCGCGTTTACTGCGACTCCCTCCAAGCTAGACAAGGGCTTACAGGACGACAAGGAACGTTATAAGACATTGTTGTCGTGTTTAAACGCGACAGCAATGTCGCCTAATAGTAGTTATGCCGAATCCAAAGACATGAAGCGCAAGCATCTGAAGATAATTTTAATTTCATTTTTCATAGTTCCTTACAACGCATCAGCGGATCAAACAGGCTTGAGTCTTGAACCTCTAGCAATGGCGAACATAAACTGCGCTGCGTTTTATGCGGCTGCACAAGTACTGATTAAGCCAGAAGCCAAGAAAGAATATGAATCGAAATTCAGCATGCATTACGCCTTATCACACCAGCTCAGTTCTTCATATGAAACACTAGCAAAAAATCTGAACAAGGAAATTCAACGCCAAGCCACCGAAGCTTTATCTTTAAAAGAGCACACACAAGCTGTAAATTTCTTAACCAAAAACTCAATTAAGTGCTCCACAATCGAAATCCATTCTACTGCAATAATTAAAAACAACACCACCAGCCAATAACAAATCAATGATTAAATGTTCAACCACAACAGCTCTATTACCCATAGAATCCAAGCATGCATAACAAGCGGTTCAAATCGTTCACTTCGCTCACTGGGACCGGCTAAAACCAGCCCCTCACTACTTATTAGGCGACATGCCATATCGCGCTTCTAGTCGCGATGGCGTGTCTGATAACCTTCCTTGTCGTCCTGTAAGTCCTTGCCTAGCTTAGAGGTGGTCGCGGCAAGCGCGACATCGGCCAGAGAAAAACACTAAACTACGAAACGCCCGCTGAACGATTTAGCCAATCTGTTGCGTCGACCGGTTGAATCCACAGCCAATAGCAGACATACGAACGTATATCAGGATTCGTGGCTGATCGCTGATAGCAATCAGTGCGTAAAGCGGATTCTTACCGTCGGTCAACTTAACCCCAACCGAAGCAGTGGCGATTTGATATGCCAATAACAATGGCTACGCTATGGGAAAGCAGAGGGTTTTTCGTGAAAAAATAAATATATCATCTGCGACTATTTTTCATAATATGAAAATATTTGAACTCTGGAGAGAGTATTTGCATGGGTATCTTAAAGGAGAATTTGTTTGAGCCAAAAAAATTGTTGCGGTTGACTATTTTTTTGTTCCTGGCGTTTTTGTTTTATTTTGGGTTCTATATTTTTGCTGTTACCGATACGCCTATTTATACTGAGGGAGAGTTGTTAACCACGGAAGGTAAATTTATTGCAATCGCAGCCAGTACCCAGAGAGGAACATCATTTGTCATAAAAGAACGTAGCGATGGAAGCTTGAAGAAATTTCACATTACTTCAGGTTACACAGAAGTTAAAAGTGGATTCTCTTCAAGTATTGGGCGAAAAATTATTGTGCAGCACTATAATCGGCAAGTTGTTTCATGCAAGATTGACGGGATTGAGTTCTGTGTCTCGAACTGTGTCGGTAAATATGAGTGCGAAATGAAGGTATATCGTGCCAGTGTTTCCGCTTTGAAAATAATGGTTTACACGGTAGCTGTTTTGTTTTTTGTATCTTTAGTGGCTTATCTTATAAAAAGAAAGCGACAGGTGTTAAAAGAATAACCTGGGTCGCGTCTGCCGCTGAAGTTATGCATCTCAGTCGGCAGACGGAGAAACTACTGGAATACTGTGGTCGTAGACGTCCATCATCTTCGGGTCACGGTGACCACTGGCCTCCTGTTTATCCGCCCGAGTGCCGACCGTGTCGGTTATGCCACGTCGTTTCAGATCGTGAAGGGCAAACCGCTGCTCCGGTGTAATGATGTCATCGGCTAGAGCAAGAGTAATGAAGCGTTGCCAGGCCGTATCCAGACTCGACTTGCGAAGCGGGCCGCCATGGCTGGCCACGATGATGTTTCGACGTGACGGCGCAATCGGAATCGGTGTTTTGCAATTGGTCCACACCTTGGCTCGATACGCCTTTGCGTTATCCCAAGCTTTGCGCAGTCGTGGTGTCCAGCGAACAATGTTGTCCCGACTACCCTTTCGGCGGTTGGTCAGAATCCCGCTCTCCAACTCGTTTTCGTCGGTCAGGGTAACGACTTCGATACCGCGCAGCCTGCATAGGTAGGCCAATTCCATGACATAGCCGAGGTACTCAGGGCAGCCGCCTTTCTCATTGCGTGCAAGTAGGCCCCGGACAATTGCCCGGTCGATGAGGACGCCTATGACTTTATGGTTCGGCAGGCGGTGTTGTTTTTGCTCGACAGGTGCTTAGACACCAAGGGCGGGGTTCAATCCAAAGCTGACGGTGGCAACAGGCAGAAATCCGCCAAAAGCTGCCTGCTGGAGCCGGCTGAAATCGACCCGAAGCAGTCTTCGCTAACGATTGAACTCACAGGCCTGGACAGCCGTTCGGGCAGGTCCGGCGGCATGATGGGTCAGCTCGAAAATAAGTACTTGCCTTTGATTTTCCTGGGGGTGACGAAGACGAAGTCTGGAAAGATTTTTCCTCGGACGTACCAAACAAAAACCAAGATAGCGATACTTATAGCTAATGCGATAGCGGTTGTTGCCGGACTCGATGTAAACCCCGCAAGCGATCTTGGGAATTGGGGAAGTACAAGGAGTATGTACGCGTTGTAGGCACCGACGCGATGGTTGTAGAAGCCCCATACCAAAAACAAGGGAATCAAGGTCATTGAAACACCCATAACCCATTTGGCCGTTGGCCCCATCCTGGCGCCGATATCCAATCCCAGAATTAATGCAATCAAAGCCTGGGCGAGCATTATCGTGATGAGAATATTGACTTTGCGATCGTGCTCGTCACAACGAATTGGATCTGCATACGAGGCTATAAAGTAGGCAAGTTGACTGTCTTTTACACCCCGCCCGGAGAGTTGTGAAAAAACTTCCGACTTTGCAGTGCCGGCGGCGAGTAGCTCGCGAACTTTTTGCTGAACTTCTTTCTTGCTCAAAGTTGAATGTGAAATGCTTTCTCCTTGCGTCAACTTGACAGATTTCTTAGCAGGAAACACCAGGATAGCTACGGCCCCGATAAAGGCTAGCGTGCCCAAGAAAACGCCGAGGTAAAAACCCCCACCTAGTGAGTAAGTACCTGGCTTCACTCTACCCGGCTTTGCTGGGTCGACAAGAATTTCGATCACTTTTCCTTCCCTTAATGTTGCAACTGATCTTTCAACCGACTCCAGGCTGGTTCTGCAGGGCCGCTGCGATATTTCGAGCGGATAAGTGTATTGCTGTCCGTTCAACTCAAAGGTCACGTTAACCAGAGGGCAATAGGTCATACCCTTACTGCGCATCTCCTCAGAAATGGAGACAGTGGCGACAGTGGCATTCAACTTCTGCCAAGTCTTCGTCTCGTCCACCTCCTTGTACGAGGAAAGAGACACGAGAAGACAGAGCAAGCCAAAGGAAAATAAAACAACGAACAGGGCCGTCCTTAGCAAGAGCAAGAAGGTCTTCATAAGGCTCCTTGGCCAACGTGAAATGGAGGTCAGTTGGGATATGACACCTTGGCGGCAAGTCCCCCTGCGCGCGGTGTCATGATGCACTGAGGTTAGTCCGTAGATACTCAAATGCAATGCAACTTCCCGCGCTTCCGCTCCTGGCCGGTTTCTGCCGGTTCCCAGCGGCAGCTTTGGGTTTGCAGCCCTTCCCGACGGGCAGCAATCAGCCAGAAGCGGGGGCACTAAGGAGCCATGGATGACCAGATTCGCAAACCCTGAGATCATCTGGATGTAGTACTTTCATCAGGTCAACAGAACGGAAGCTGTTATGGAAGGTAACGCAGGCAAACGAGTTGTTGTCATTGGCGCAGGCATTGTGGGCGCGTCCTTGGCGTATCACCTGGCTGGCAAAGGCGCGAATGTCATCTTGGTCGAGGCTGAAGGTATAGCGTCCGGCGTGACCGGAAGCTCATTCGCATGGATCAACACCTCACATAGCGGGCCCGATCCAATCGCGCAATTGCGTAGCGCCGCCGCCCAGGAATACCGCCGCCTCCAAACCGAGCTGCCGGGTCTGAAAGTACGATGGACAGGCTCCCTGTCTTACAGCGCGAGCCTGGATAGAGTGCTGCAAGCCTCAGGCAATCAGCCTTCGGCAACCCTGGTATCTCGCCTCCAGATACTCGGTCTTGAGCCGAACCTTAAGAATCCCCCTCAGCATGCCTTGTATGAAGCCGAAGAAGGCGCGCTGGACGCAGTGGAAGCAACTCACGCTTTGATCGCGGGAGCCCAGAATCATGGCGCGAAAGTTCTTACGCATACTCGGGTGCTTGGCTTTTCAACTCAGAACGCAAAGGTGACGGGAGTCGAAACCGTAACGGGCATCATCGATGCCGACATTGTCGTACTGGCAGCGGGGACAGGCATCACGAAGCTGACTGAGAAGTTAAAGATGTCCCTGCCAATAGAGGCCTCTGCGGCAATACTCATCCGCTACAAGACACAACCCAATCTCGTGAACACCATCATCTCCAGCCCTCAAATGGAAGTAAGGCAAAGCACCGATGGTACGTTGCTGGCGGCGGAAGATTATTTGGG
>NZ_AKJM01000057.1 GCF_000282335.1 Pseudomonas sp. GM48 | reverse complement strand
AGCTGGACTCACGACTGCTTCGCAGTCGAACGCAGCCTCGCGGGCTCGGCAGCTGCTACAGATCGCATTACCGCTTAACTGATCGGCATTAGTTCGATCGGTTTTGGGCAACAAAAAACCCAGCATCAGGCCGGGTCGTGGGAGAGGGTTAAAGTCAATCAGACAGCCAGACACCCGGTGACATCAACGTCACCGATCATGCGGCCAATCAGGCCTGTCCTCGCAGCGAAAATCCGTGACGGATCATCTGAACCGAGGCAGAGGCCGGTCGACAGGTTGAAGTGACGACAGTGTGTGCCGAATCAGCGGCGTGTCCTTCTCGATGTCGTTCAGGCGATCACGAATTCTGAGGGCGGTGGGGTGCCCGCCTTGATGATCGACCCAGTCGGCGATTTCCTTGCAGGCCGCGGCCAAGCGGGCCTGACGCGAGTCCAGCAAGGTGAGCAGGGTGGTGATGGACTCTTTTTCGGACATGGGAGACACCTCCGTTCAAGAAACCTGATCGTGGCAGCAAAAAGCCCGCCTGGGGCGAGCTTTCTGCTGGAAGGGTTACTGATCCTTCAGCCATTTCAGTATAGACCCGTTGAAAAATGCTGACGCTCGTCAACTTTGTCGGGCTGTCACTTGTGATTTAGCGTTCAACTGGTGGCAAACACGCACGGCGTCTTCTTCAACATCGTAGCCATCTCCGATAAAGCCTCGGGTGCGGGTATCGGCGATGCGACACCAGACCGCGGCTTCCGGTGGCCGGTGGTTATGTTCACCCGCACGGCGGCCATGGATGATGATCTTGTTGCAACGCTTCACTGCGAAAATGTCTTCCATGGCGTCTCGCAGCGGATTCGTGTTCAGTTCAACTATAGAAGCCATTGGTGATCGTGCAATAAACAGGCAAGTTAATTCGTCGGTGCAATCGTGCCGACGGATTTACGCTAGCACCGCTACCGCTTTTATTTGCGCCCAGAGTTGCTGGCCACGGTGGACGTTCAGTTGATCGCGTGAGTACCGCGTGATCCGCGCAAGCAGCGGCGTGCCTGCGGCGTCCAGGCGAATCAGCACGTGAGCGGCGTTATCGGCGTTCATTTCACTGACCACCGTGACCGGCAGGCGATTGAGAATGCTGCTTTGCTCGGTACTGTGCAGGCTCAGGCTCACATCCCGCGCCTGGACTTTGCAGCGCAGTGCCTGGCCCGCATCCATGGGTGTATGCGGCACACGAATGTTGAGGGTGGTGTCGGGCAATTGCAGGCTCAGCAATTGATAGTCGGCATCATAGGCGCTGACGCGACCTTCGATGACCACGCCGGCGTCATCCCCCATGGCCAGAGGCAAGTCGAGGCGCGCCAGGGTCTGGCCGATCGGGCCGCTGGCCAGTGCCTTGCCGTTGCTGAGTAAAACGATATGGTCGGCCAACCGCGCGACCTCATCCTGGGAGTGGCTGACGTACAGCACCGGGATGTCGAGTTCGTCGTGCAGTCGTTGCAAGTAGGGCAGGATTTCACTTTTGCGCTGGGCATCCAGCGCGGCCAGTGGCTCGTCCATCAACAACAGTTTCGGGCTGGTGAGCAAAGCGCGGGCAATGCCGACGCGCTGCCGCTCGCCACCCGAAAGGTGTTGCGGGTGGCGGTCGAGCAAATGGCGGATGCCCAGCAATTCAGTGGCGTGGGCCATGTCGACCCGACGCTGCGGCTTCGGAATGCGCTTGAGGCCGAACTCCAGGTTGGCCAGTACCGACAGATGGGGGAACAGGCTGGCTTCCTGGAACACGTAGCCCAGCGCACGTTTGTGCGGCGCGACGAAAATCTTGTTTTCGCTGTCTTGCCAGACTTCATCGTTGACCTGGATAAAGCCTTGACCGGCCCGTTCCAGGCCGGCGATGCAGCGCAGACAAGTGGTCTTGCCCGAGCCGGAGTGGCCGTAAAGCGCAGTGACGCCGCGGCCCGGCAGCTGCAGGTCGACGTCCAGGGCGAAGCCCGAGTAACCCAGTTTCAGACGCATTTGAATCATCGGTCAGCTCCAGCCCGCTTTGGTTTTACGGCTGGAATACAGCGCCAGCAAGACGGCAAACGAGAACACCAGCATCGCCCCGGCCAGCCAATGGGCCTGGGCGTACTCCATGGCTTCGACGTGATCGTAGATCTGCACTGAGACCACGCGGGTCTTCTCGGGAATGTTGCCACCGATCATCAGCACCACGCCGAACTCGCCGACGGTGTGGGCGAAGCCGAGTATGGCCGCGGTAATGAAACCGGGGCGGGCCAGGGGCAGCGTCACGCTGAAAAAGCTGTCCCAGGGATTGGCGCGCAGCGTCGCGGCCACTTCGAGAGGGCGCGTGCCAATCGCGGAAAAAGCGTTTTGCAGCGGTTGCACGACAAACGGCATCGAATACAACACCGAACCGATGACCAGCCCGGCAAAACTGAAAGTGAGGGTGCCAAGGCCGAGTGATTGGGTGAGCTGGCCGATGTACCCGTGAGGGCCGAGCGCCAGCAATAGATAAAAACCAATCACCGTCGGTGGCAGCACCAGGGGCAGGGCGACAATCGCCCCGACCGGGCCGCGCAACCAGGAGCGGGTGCGCGACAGCCATAACGCAATCGGAGTGCCGACAATCAGCAGGATGACGGTCGTCAGGGACGCCAGTTTCAGGGTCAGCCAGATGGCGGAAAAATCGGCACTCGATAGCGACATTTAGATTTCGTAACCGTAGGACTTGATGACAGCTGCCGCTTTCGGTCCCTTGAGGTAGTCAACCAGTGCCTTGGCGGCCGGGTTGTCCTTGCCCTTGTTGAGAATCACGGCGTCCTGTTTGATCGGGTCGTGCAGGCTGGCCGGAACGATCCAGGCTGAGCCGCTGGTGATCTTGCCGTCCTTGTAGATCTGCGACAGGGCGACAAAACCCAGCTCGGCGTTGCCGGTGGAGACGAATTGGTAGGCCTGGGTAATGTTCTGGCCTTCAACGATCTTGTCTTTGACCTTGTCGGTCAGACCTTCCTTGGCCAATACCTGGGTAGCTGCCAGGCCATAAGGCGCGGCCTTCGGATTGGCGATGGACAGGTGCTGGTATTCGTTCTTTTTCAGTACATCACCCTTGGCATCGACATAACCTTCTTTGGCCGACCACAGCGCCAGCGTACCGACTGCGTAGGTAAAGCGTGAACCCTTGATGGTGTCGCCTTCGGCTTCAAGTTTTTTCGGAGTGCTGTCGTCTGCCGAGAGGAACACTTCGAACGGCGCGCCGTTTTTGATCTGGGTGTAGAACTGGCCGGTGGCGCCAAAAGAGGTGACCAGTTTATGCCCGGTATCTTTTTCGAAATCAGCGGCGATAGCCTGGATGGGCGCGGTGAAGTTGGCAGCGACAGCCACCTGGACTTCGTCCGCCTGGGCTGGGCCGAAGGCGAATACGGCGATAAGGCTCGCGAGGCAGGCAGGGGCAAAACGTGAGGCACGAATGGTCATGAAACGGCTCCGTTAAAGGCAATTGCGGCAGGGGTAAATCGTTATGTACATAAATATATAGCGAATTGCCTTTCAACGGAATGTATTGCCGAAAAATTGTATACAATTTTGATAAGGGTGATGCTCAGCGGCGACCCAGCAGCCTCGCTAATCCTTCTTCAGCCAGTTTTCGAGTCAGTGCCTCGGTGGTCAATTCGACCCCGAGGGTAAAGGCCTGACCGGCCCAGAGATTGCTGAAGTCTGCTTCACCTTTGGCCCGCAACGGCATCAGTGCGCCACCGGCGAGGGGGAAGGCCGGGGCCTTGACGCTCATGGGCCCCAGTTCACGCATCACCCGATTAAGGATGCCCCGGGCCGGGCGGCCGGTGAACACGTTGGTGACGGCCGTTTCGCTTTCCCTGGCGGTGCGCAAGGCTTTGTGATGGGACGGGCTGACCTTGGCCTCTGGCGTGAACAGGTACGCCGTTCCCACCTGTACCGCCGAAGCGCCCAGCATGAAGGCGGCGGCGACGCCACGTGCGTCAGCGATGCCGCCGGCGGCAATCACGGGCACTTTCACCGCATCAACGACTTGCGGCACCAAGGCGAAAGTGCCCACCTGACTGCTCAGGTCATTGCTGAGAAACATCCCGCGATGGCCTCCGGCTTCGTAGCCCATGGCGATGATTGCATCGCAACCATGCTGCTCCAGCCACACGGCTTCTTCGACGGTAGTGGCCGAGGACAGCACTTTCGCACCGGTGGCTTTGACCCGGTCGAGCAGGGATTTTTCCGGCAGGCCAAAGTGAAAACTCACCACTTCAGGGCGAAACGCTTCGACCACTTCACAGGCCGCGTTATCGAACGGTGCCCGATTGGACACCGGTGTTGGCGCATCGAAATCGACGCCGAGTTCCTGGTAGTAAGGTTGCAGCAGGTTTTTCCAGTCCTGCGCGCGTTGCTCATCAGGGGTTGGAGTTTGATGACAGAAGAAATTGACGTTGATCGGGCGCTGGGTGTGTTGGCGGATCGTTTTCAGCTCTTCGCGCAGTTGATCCGTGCTGAGCATCGCCGCTGGCATCGAGCCCAGGCCACCCGCATTGCAGGCTGCAATCACCATGGCCGAGTTGTTGGCTCCGGCCATCGGCGCCTGAATGATCGGCAGCTCGATCCCGAGCAGGTCAAGAATGCGGGTATCTGGCCATTGGTTCATGTGCTGTGTTCTCCGACGTTGAATCCGGGCAGGGACGCTAGAACAGGATTTGTAACGCAACGACTGGCGCAAGACCAGTCGTCATTTCAGTTCGCCGGGATTTCTTCAGCGCCCCATGCGTTGGCTGATTGGCTTAAAGTCGAGTACGACAATCGGTTGCCATGTGTTATTTCAAATGCACCACCACCAGACTGATTCCATTGAGAGGCCGTAATGTTCAAAGGTATTTTGATCGACAAAGACGACAGCGGTTACCGGGCCACACTGCAAGAGATCCAGGACGATCAGTTACCCGAGGGCGATGTCACGGTGCGTGTTGCCTATAGCACGCTGAACTTCAAGGATGGCCTGGCAATCACCGGCAGCAGTCCGGTGGTGCGCAAATTCCCGATGGTGCCGGGCATTGACCTGGCCGGAGTCGTCGAAGTCAGCGGGCATCCGGACT
The DNA here is from genome assembly GCF_000282335.1 of Pseudomonas sp. GM48. Lineage (GTDB taxonomy): Bacteria > Pseudomonadota > Gammaproteobacteria > Pseudomonadales > Pseudomonadaceae > Aquipseudomonas. The sequence continues at coordinate 40,751 of NZ_AKJM01000057.1, read as the reverse complement.
ACAAGGTCGGTGATGCAGTCCTGCTCAATGGCTGGGGCGTGGGTGAAGGGCATTGGGGTGGATTAGCACAGAAGGCTCGCCTGAATGGTGACTGGCTGATTCCGTTGCCCAAGGCATTCACCGCCGCCCAGGCGATGGCCATCGGTACGGCGGGCTACACGGCCATGCTGTGCATCCTGGCTCTGGAACATAACGGTGTGACGCCCGGGCAGGGCGAAATCCTGGTCACCGGCGCCAACGGTGGCGTCGGCAGTTTCGCCATCGCATTGCTGAGCAAGCTCGGCTACCGGGTGGTCGCGTCCACCGGACGTACCTCGGAGCACGACTACCTGAAGCAACTGGGCGCTGGCGAAATCATCGACCGTGCCACATTGTCCGAGCCAGGCAAGCCATTGGCCAAGGAGCGTTGGGCGGCAGTCATCGATTCGGTCGGTAGCCACACCCTGGCCAATGCTTGCGCCAGCACCAAGGCCAATGGCACCGTCGCGGCATGCGGTTTGGCGCAAGGCATGGACTTTCCGGCGTCCGTTGCACCGTTCATCTTGCGCGGTGTGACCCTGGCCGGCATCAACAGCGTGACCCAGCCCAAAGCCAAACGCGTGGAGGCCTGGAGTCGACTGGCCAAGGATCTAGACTTCAACCTGTTGCCGCTGATCAGTCACGAAATCGGTTTGAGCGAAGCCATCGACGCCGCGCCGCGCTTGCTTGCCGGGCAGTTGCGCGGGCGGGTGGTGGTGGATGTGAATCGCTGATTACTGCGACTCGCGCTCCAGCAACTGGCGTTTGCGCTCGACACCCCAGCGATAGCCCGACAGATTGCCGTCGCTGCGCACCACGCGATGGCACGGGATCGCGACTGCCAGGCTGTTCGCGCCGCAAGCTTGAGCCACGGCGCGAACGGCTTTCGGCGAACCGATGCGTAGCGCGACATCGGCGTAGCTCGCCGTGCTGCCGACAGGAATCTCCCGCAACGCTTGCCAGACCCGTTCCTGAAACGCGGTGCCGCGCACGTCCAATGGCAGGTCCAGGCCAATCGCCGGGGCTTCAATAAAACCGACGACCCTGGCTATCAACGCTTCGAACTCCTGATCGGCGCCAATCAAATTGGCGCGCCGGAACTTGTCTTGCAGATCACAGACCAGTTGGTGCGGATCATCGCCCAGCAGGATCGCGCAAACTCCGCGCTCACTCTGCGCCACCAGAATCGCCCCCAGAGAACACTGACCGACGGCAAAACGAATGTCGTTATTTTGACCGGCCGCCCGGTAGTCCCCGGGCTTCATCCCGAGCAGTTGGTCTGCTGCTTCATAAAAGCGGCTGTTGGAGTTGAAGCCGGCGTCATACAAGGCATCGGTCACCGAGCCGCCGTCCGCCAGCCGTTCGCGAACCTTGCGTGAGCGGTGAGCGTCGGCGTAACCCTTGGGCGTCAGACCGGTGACGGCTTTGAACACGCGATGGAAGTGGAAACTGCTCAACCCTGCCGCCTCGGCCAATTCGCCGAGGGCCGGCAGTGATTCCGCGGTTTCGATCTGGCGGCAAGCGGCGGCCACCGTCGCGGCATGTTGCGCGGCGAGTTCGCTCTGATCTTTTGTCGCGCGCTTGCTGGGACGATATCCCGCGGCCTGGGCCTGTTCGGCGCTATCGAAGAATTCGACATTGTGTGGTTTGGGCAAGCGCGCAAGGCTGCTGGGGTTGCAGTAAATGCCTGTCGTCTTCACGGCATAAACAAACTGCCCGTCAGCCTTGGGATCACGCGCGACAACGGCGGCCCAGCGCGGATCGTTTTCAATGGTGATCTTGGTCGATTGGGTTGTCATGGCGTCATGTCCTTTGAGTGGTTGACTACACCTTAACCACGGGGCAATACCCTCGCACTCCGGCGCTTGCGGTCAAATTCGAAGCCTTTATCCGGCGGTACGGAACGTGAAGTTGATGCGTTGCTCGCCGAGTCTCGGGTGATGGCCCTCCTTGATCGGCAACACGCCGTGATAACGCAGGCGATCCACACCACCCCAGACCACGATATCGCCATGCAACAGGGGAACGCGTTGACTTTTGTCGCTGCGTTTAAAGCCGCCGAACAGGAACATCGCCGGCAAACCCAGCGATACCGAAACGATAGGGGCTGCGTAGGAATGTTCGTCTTTATCTTGATGCAATGACATTTTTGCCCCGGGGATGTAGCGGTTGATCAGGCAGGAGTCCGGCACAAAATCGGTGAAACCCGCTGCCAGTGCCGCCGCTTGTGCCAGTTGGAGAAACACCTCGGGCATCATTGGCCAGGGTTGACCGGTTTGTGGATCATCGAGGGTGTATCGATAACCGCTGCGGTCCGTGGTCCAGCCGAATGTGCCACAACTGCTCAGGGCTACCGACATGGTGAAGCCACCGGGGGTGATCATCTGCCGAAACGGTGCGGCCGCCAGCACCGCCTCCAGGGCGGGCAGCAAGCGCTCCAGCCAGGGCAGGGCGAAGCCTCGCAGCACGTATGACTGTTCGCCGATCTGCTCGCGCCTGGGCTGTTGCTCGGGCTCTGCATCGGCAAACAGATCGAAAGTCAGCGGATTCATGGGCTCATAACGCATCGTGAAAGATGATTCCAAGGGTATGCCGTTTGCCGCTGTGCAGGCGACTCACGCCGTGACGCAGGGTCACGCGGTAGTAACCGCGAGTCCCTTTGACCGGACGCTGGTTGACCGCAAAAATCAACCCGTCACCTTTCTTCAGGCCGATGACCATCGGGCGTGACTGCATTCGCGGGCGCTGTTCTGTCAGGACAAATTCGCCGCCCGTGAAGTCTTTATCCGGGTCTGACAGCAGAATCGCCACTTGCAGCGGGAAAACGTGCTCACCGTACAGATCCTGATGCAAGCAGTTGTAGTCCTGCGGACCATACTGCAGCAATAATGGTGTCGGACGGTTCTGACCAGCGGCATGGCAACGTTCGAGGAAGGCTTGATGAGACTCAGGAAAACGGCTGGGCAACCCCATCTGTTCATGCCAGCGATTGGCGATGGGCACCAGTCGTGGGTAGAGCGCGTTGCGCAAGCGGGCCACCAGTTCCGGCAATGGGTAGCTGAAATACTTGTACTCGCCTCGGCCGAACCCGTGGCGAGCCATCACCACGTGGGAGCGAAAAAGCTCGGTTCTAGGGTACAAGGCACTGACTTGCTCACAAGCCTTGTGGCTCAACAGTGACGGGATGACGGCGTAACCGTCCTGATCAAGTTGCTGTTCCAGCCGGGGCCAGTCCAGCCTGTCCAGATATTGCTCGCTCATTGCCGGTCCTCTGGTTATTGAGGTGGCCAGTCTGGAAGGCAACGATAAAACAGGCACTCCGGCGCTTGCGCTCGAATTGCGAGTGGGAGCCGACGTCCATTGTCGCTCCGGATCGCGTTACAGCGCTTTGCTGACGCTGATTTCGCTGATGACGTCGTCCTGTCCATGAATGGCATCCAGCGCCGCTTTGGCTTCTTCTGCGGTACCGTTTTCAAGCTGGGCAAACTCGAAGCGGCGCTCGCCGTTGAGTTTGTATTTGATGACATACTTGGTCGTTTGGGCCACGGTCGTATCTGCCTGTCTTGTGTTTCGGGTGTGCTGATCAGCTCAGTTTCGTGCTGGAACGGCGAATGATTTTGATCGAGTGCGTCAGGGTGGGCTTGCGCGTCACGCTGATAGCACGGCGGTTGACGGTATCGATCGTGATGTTCCAGAAACCGGTGCTAGGGGCGGTGATGCGGGCCGGAAACGTGTCGAATGCACCGCCGTGATAGGTGTGACGGCCGCCATTTTTAAAGCTGCGGAAGTTGGCGTCGTTCATCAAACGGATGTTGCACATTTGGGAGCATTGAATGACGACAATGTCGTCTTCATTGAGGTGCTCGCGCTGATGGATAAATTTCATGAGGCGCCTCCAGAAGGGCTTTTTCTACAAAATCAAAACGATAGCATGGGCGATTGGCGCAGTTTATCAGCCCGAACGCCTTATTATCCGGCCGCTTTGACAATTAAGAACGCTAATTTCACGTTTGATGAGCGATAAAGCAGTTTGTCTCGGAGAAAAAGCGCATCTGCGCTGTCCGAGCCTCTTTATCGGAGGATTTGTATGAAATGGGGTTTGTGGTTGTTGCCGATGGCATTGACGATGAGTGGTTGTGCGAACGTCTCGGAAATCAACGAGTCCCTGCCGACGATGAACGTGATTTCTGGCAAGAAGCCCCATGAGTACGCGCAATGTCTGAGCGAAAAGCTCGCCAAAAGCCGTGGCGCCTTGCAGATCGAGCCGCACAAGGATGGATTGCGTGTGATCGTGCCACTCAAGTATTCCTCGGGCCCGTCTGCCGTATTCGACATTGATGAACGCTCGGGCGGCAGCAGCATCAAGCTGCATGAGAGCATGTCCAATGTCCCGGTGCGTCCAATGGACGTACAGAATGCTGCCAACGAGTGCATTTCCGGCTGATAGACTATCGACAATCAGCACCGATGCCGCCAAAGCCTTGCTTTGGCGGCATCGTTATTTCTGGAGTCGAATATGAAGCGAGAGCAGGTCCGGGAGCGCCATGCAGAGGGGTTCATCTCTGCCACCCATGTGATTCAGAATCCGGCGGAGCGGGGGGAATGGATCGTGTTTTTCAAGAAAAGCGCCGGGCGCAGCTATTTTCTGGTGGATGACAATGATGAAGTCGAGTCCTTCAGTCGCCTTGATGATCTGATCGATACCGTGCGCGGGCTTGGAATCAAATTCGCCGAAATCCATATGTAGGGCGCGGCGCCTTACTTGCAAATCACCACGACGCTGCGGCTCTTGTAGTTGCCAATGTCGGCGCCGAGGGTCTTGTCGCTCTCCTTGAGCGAGGGCGTGCCATCGGTTCCGACAATTCTGTAACCGGTGCCTGCGCAGGACGCATCGGCCTTTTCGTAGCATGCAGCCCAGGAATTGGCTTCCCCGGAGCAGTTAATGGATAGAGCTTGCTCTCCGTTACCCAGGTAGGTTTCTTCCGACGTTGCGCAGCCACTCAGGGCCAGTATTGCGATCAGAGGCAAAAGTTTTTTCATGGCGTGGTCGTCGACAGGGGGTGGGCTCATGCTGAGACAGAGTCGCTGGCAAAAGGTTATAGCCAAAGGCCACGTATTTGCATTTATTCATAAAAAACCCTGCGCAATGGCAGGGCTTTTAGAGGCGGACGTCGATCAGCTCTTGTCCTTGCCGCGTCGCTTGGGTTCCGGGTGCTCAAGTTCCAGCACCGATGCCACTTCGATTGCCAGGGCTTCGGAAGGGAAAGGCCCGGCGATATTTTCACCGGCGACACTGGCTACCCACCATTGACCGTCTTTTTCCTGATTGATCAGGAATCCATTGACGCTTTTTACTGCCGACATCTATTTGCCTCGTTGTCTGGTTCAATCGCGCCATGATACCGCCAAATGCACTCAACGGGTGCTGATGGGCGTATGGTGGGTCGTTCCGGGCCATTGAACACCGTGCAACCGCGCAAGTCTCTGCTATGCATAAGAGGTTGCGCAGTGAACTGCGCACTCGCGCAGGGAACTATCGCCAAGAATATTTCTCTATGTTGGCATCGGTTAGCCAGCGCGGGGCATTGTAAGGTGCACGCCGCCTGATTAGACTGCGCCGAAACTCGTACACACAGCCCTTTCAAGGACTTATATGATCAAGAAATGCTTGTTCCCAGCAGCCGGTTACGGTACTCGCTTCCTGCCAGCGACTAAAGCCATGCCCAAAGAAATGCTGCCGGTGGTGAACAAGCCACTGATCCAGTACGGCGTCGAAGAAGCACTGGATGCCGGCTTGACCGAAATCTCCATCGTCACCGGTCGCGGCAAGCGCGCCCTGGAAGACCACTTCGACATCAGCTACGAGCTGGAAAACCAGATCAAGGGCACCGACAAGGAAAAATACCTGGTCGGCATCCGCAAGCTGCTCGACGAGTGCTCGTTCTCCTACACCCGTCAGACCGAAATGAAAGGCCTGGGCCACGCGATCCTCACCGGCCGTCCACTGATCGGTGACGAACCGTTCGCCGTGGTACTGGCGGACGACCTGTGCGTCAACCTCGAAGGCGACGGCGTACTGACCCAGATGGTCAAACTGTACAAGCAGTTCCGCTGCTCGATCGTGGCCATCCAGGAAGTCGATCCGGCAGAGACCAACAAGTACGGCGTAATCGCCGGCGAGATGATCCGCGACGACATCTACCGCGTACACAGCATGGTTGAAAAACCAAAGCCGGAAGACGCACCGTCGAACCTGGCCATCATCGGCCGCTACATCCTGACCCCGGACATCTTTGACCTGATCGAACAAACCGAGCCAGGCAAGGGCGGTGAAATCCAGATCACCGACGCCCTGATGAAGCAGGCCCAGAACGGCTGCGTCATGGCGTACAAGTTCAAGGGCAAGCGTTTCGACTGCGGTGGCGCCGAAGGCTACATCGAAGCGACCAACTTCTGCTTCGAAAACTTCTACAAGACGGGCAAGGCTTACTGATAGGCAGCGACCGGTTTGTATCGAAAAGCCACCTTCGGGTGGCTTTTTCATTTTCCGACCCCATATCGTTTGCAGCGCTTGCCCCACAAATGTCTGCAGGTATGCTGGTGGCCTGCCGAGGAGATAGACAATGGCCTACGATTTTGACCTTTATGTGATTGGCGCCGGTTCCGGTGGTGTGCGGGCTGCGCGATTTGCCGCCGGGTTCGGCGCGAAAGTGGCCGTGGCCGAGAGCCGCTACCTGGGCGGGACCTGTGTGAACGTCGGCTGCGTGCCGAAAAAGTTGCTGGTCTACGGTGCGCACTTCGCCGATGACTTCGAGCAGGCTTCCGGTTTTGGCTGGAGCCTGGATGAAGCGCAGTTCGACTGGGCGACATTGATCGCCAACAAGGACCGTGAGATCAATCGCCTCAATGGCATTTATCGCAACTTACTGGTCAACAGCGGCGTGACCTTGCATGAAGGTCACGCCAGGATCGTCGATCCGCATCAGGTCGAGATCAATGGCGAGCGTTTTACTGCCAAAAATATCCTGATCGCTACCGGCGGCTGGCCGCAGATTCCGGATATTCCTGGGCATGAACACGCCATTAGTTCCAACCAGGCGTTCTTCCTCAAAGAGTTGCCCAAGCGTGTGCTGGTTGTCGGCGGCGGCTACATCGCGGTCGAGTTCGCCGGGATCTTCCATGGCCTGGGCGCCGAGACCACACTGTTGTACCGCGGCGAACTGTTCCTGCGCGGCTTTGACGTTTCGGTGCGCAAACATTTGCAGGAAGAGTTGACCAGGCGCGGTATGGGCCTGCAGTTCAACGCAGACATCGAGCGTATCGACAAGCAGGCCGATGGCAGCCTGAAAGTCACGCTCAAGGATGGTCGTCAGTTGGAAGCCGATTGCGTGTTCTACGCCACCGGCCGCCGCCCGATGCTGGATAACCTCGGGCTGGAAAACACCGGGGTCAAACTCGACAAGAAAGGCTTCGTTGAGGTGGATGAGCAGTACCAGACCGCCGAGCCGTCGATCCTGGCTCTAGGGGATGTGATCGGTCGTGTGCAACTGACACCGGTGGCTCTGGCTGAAGGCATGGCAGTGGCGCGACGTCTGTTCAAGCCAGAGCAGTATCGTCCGGTGGATTACAAGATGATCCCGACGGCGGTGTTCAGCCTGCCCAACATTGGTACCGTCGGTTTGACCGAAGATGAAGCGCGCCATGCCGGGCACGAGGTGGTGATCTACGAAAGCCGCTTCCGGCCGATGAAGTTGACCCTGACGGAATGCCAGGAGCGTACGCTGATGAAGCTGGTGGTGGATGCCCAGACCGACAAGGTGCTGGGTTGTCACATGGTCGGCCCGGATGCCGGTGAAATCGTCCAGGGCCTGGCGATTGCCTTGAAGGCCGGCGCCACCAAGCGTCACTTCGACGAAACCATCGGCGTACACCCGACGGCCGCCGAAGAGTTCGTCACCATGCGTACGCCGGTCGCCGGTTAATCGTCCTTCGCTGCGTCTGCCGCTGCCGCAATGGTCGCGGCCAGACGTACGCGTTCTTCCAGATCCGTCCGGGTCTTGGCTAAATCAATTTCCAGTGACTTGTTGATCTGCGACTGCTCATCGACGTTCTGTTTGAGTGCCTGACTTTCCAGCAGGGCGACGCGCAGGCGCTCCTGGAGGAGGGTGCGTTCGCTGTCAACGCGAGTGGCCTGTTCCAGCAGCTGATCCTGACGGGTGTTGCTTTGCTTGAGTTGTTCTTGCAGCAGGCTCAGTTCTCGCAGCGTGCCGCGGTTTTCAGTCAGCAAGCGTTCATTGTCACGGTGCAATTGGGTGATTTCATCCTGGCGTACCAGCGCGCTTTGTTGTGCCTGACGCAGTTCCATCTGTATTTGTTGCACCTGGCCTTCATGGCGACTCAATTCCTGTTCGCGCTGTTCCTTGACCGCATTGCGGTAGTGCTCCAGTGCGTCGCGAGTGTGCAGGTGTTTTTCTTCCAGGGAGCGAATCTGCTCGTCCTTGTCTTTCAAGCGCAATTCGAAATCGGCCAGCGCCTGGTTCAGCCCGGCGTTACGGGTTTGTTCCGTTTGCAGCATGGCGCGGATTTCTTGCAGGGTCTCGGACTCCTGGGTCAGCGCCAGGCTTTGAAACTCGTATTGCTGGTGCAGTTCGCTGTTGGCCTCCTGCGCTTCGGCGAGTTGGCTGTCCAGCGCCTTGCGTTGTTCTTCGTATTGCGCTCGCGCCTGGTCGATGGGTTCTTGTGCCTGTTCCTTTAGTCTCTGCGCGAGCCGCGCCACCAGCGCCATCAGTTCGTCGTCAATCGGTTCCGTCGGTGCTTCGACAGGATCGACCCGGTCATCGAGCTCTTTGAGATAGCGATGAATCGTGGTTTTCGAACCGGTATTACCCATCTCGATCCGTACGGCATCGATGCTGGGGTTTTCGCCACGGGCGAGGATCGCCAATCGGGCGGCTTGCACCACCGCTTTATTTACACCGCCGCGTGCCATGAGTTCTCCCGTGTTTCTGTGATGTGGTACGTACCACGTAAATACACATTGTACCATTCAATAAATAAAGTTAAATACTGAATGTAATTAACACGGGATATACTGGTATTACCCCGTGTGATACGCCAAGTACCGGTTTTTGACCCGTCAAAGCGGTATGAATTCAAGAGTTGACCCCATGACTGAGCTGGATCGTTACCTGCAGGCCGCGACTCGCGACAACACCCGTCGCAGCTATCGGGCAGCCATCGAACACTTCGAAGTCACGTGGGGCGGTTTTCTGCCGGCAACCGGCGACAGCGTGGCGCGCTATCTGGTGGCCCATGCCGGCGTGTTGTCGATCAATACGCTGAAACTGCGTTTGTCGGCATTGGCGCAGTGGCACAACAGCCAGGGCTTTGCCGATCCCACCAAGGCGCCGGTGGTGCGCAAGGTGTTCAAGGGCATCCGCGCGTTGCACCCGGCCCAGGAAAAACAAGCCGAACCTTTGCAACTTAAGCATCTGGAACAGGTGGTCAGTTGTCTGGAGTTGGAAGTGCAAACCGCCAGGGCCGAAGGTGACCGACCGGGATTGCTGCGGGCCAGGCGCGACATGGCGTTGATCCTGCTGGGCTTTTGGCGCGGTTTTCGCAGTGACGAGTTGTGTCGGCTTCAGGTTGAGCATGTGCAGGCAAGTGCCGGTTTCGGCATCAGCCTCTATCTGCCGCGCAGCAAGAGTGATCGCGATAACCTCGGCAAGACGTATCAGACGCCGGCCTTGCAACGCTTGTGTCCGGTGCAGGCTTATATTGACTGGATCAGCGAGGCGGCTCTGGTGCGCGGGCCGGTTTTTCGCGGCATTGATCGCTGGGGGCATCTGGGTGAGGAGGGACTGCACGCCAACAGTGTGATTCCATTATTGCGCCAAGCGTTGGCGCGTGCGGGGATCGCCGGCGAGCTTTACACCAGTCACTCCTTGCGTCGCGGTTTTGCCACCTGGGCGCATCAGAGTGGCTGGGATTTGAAGTCCCTGATGAGTTATGTGGGCTGGAAGGACATGAAGTCAGCCATGCGTTACATCGAAGCCAGCCCGTTCCTCGGCATGACTCACATCGCCCTGGATCCACGCGATCCGTAGCAGCTGGCGAAGCCTGCGTCCGGCCGCGCAGCGGTCGTAAACCCGGCGTGCATGGCCTGCCTGACACACCGCGAGCTCTGATTTCACGACCGCTTCGCGGCCGGACGCAGGCTTCGCCAGCTGCTACAAAGAGCGTTTTCTATCGCGTGTCGAGGAAAGGCCCATGGCGCGATGGATTTCTCCCGCACAACCACGTTGTAATGCGATCCGTAGCAGCTGGCTTTGCCAGCTGCTACAAAAAATCCTGAATACCGTTTTCTTCTATTAATACAGTCGGCTAATAGCGAAAGCCAATCAGCAGCATGAGGTTTGCCAATGAGCCAACCGTCCGTCGAGTGAGTAAAGTTCTCTCCATCAACTTCTTAACCCCTGACGGAGAGTCAACGATGCCTATCATCAACAGCCAAGTTAAACCGTTCAAAGCTGATGCATTCAAAAATGGCGACTTCGTAAAAGTCTCGGACGCTGACCTGAAAGGCAAGTGGTCTGTGGTGTTCTTCTACCCAGCCGACTTCACCTTCGTATGCCCGACCGAGCTGGAAGACCTGGCCGACAACTACGATGCATTCCAGAAGCTGGGCGTCGAGATCTACAGCGTTTCCACCGATACCCACTTTGCCCACGCTGCCTGGCACAACACTTCGCCAGCCATCGGCAAAATCCAGTACACCATGATCGGCGACCCGACCCACGCGATCTCCCGCAACTTCGACGTGCTGATCGAAGAAGCCGGTCTGGCTGACCGTGGCACCTTCGTAATCAACCCGGAAGGCCAGATCAAGATCGTTGAACTGAACGATGGCGGTGTAGGCCGTGATGCTTCCGAGCTGCTGCGCAAAATCAAGGCTGCCCAGTACGTCGCTGCTCACCCTGGCCAGGTTTGCCCTGCCAAGTGGAAAGAAGGCGAGGCCACTCTGGCGCCGTCCCTGGACTTGGTCGGCAAGATCTAAGTCTGTGATCGCTCCATCAGGGCGGAACTCCGCACCTACTCGGTAAGCTGCACCGCCCAATAAAAACGCCCGGGCGAGATTCGCTCGGGCGTTTTTTTATGCCTGCTTTATATGAAACAGCAAAAAGGAAATCGCCCGTATGTTGGACACCAATCTTAAAGCCCAGTTGAAATCGTACCTGGAACGGGTCACCCAGCCGATCGAGATCGTTGCTTCCCTCGACGACGGTGCGAAATCCCAGGAAATGCTCGAACTGTTGAAAGACGTTGCCAGTCTTTCCACCCAGATTACGTTGCTCGACAACGGCGATGATGCACGCAAGCCGTCGTTCTCGATCAATCGCCCGGGAGCCGACATCAGCCTGCGTTTCGCCGGCATCCCGATGGGCCATGAATTCACTTCACTGGTGCTGGCCTTGTTGCAAGTCGGCGGTCATCCGTCCAAAGCCAGTGTCGAAGTGATCGAACAGATTCGCTCGCTCAAAGGCGAGTTCAACTTCGAGACTTATTTCTCGCTGTCCTGCCAGAACTGCCCGGACGTGGTCCAGGCACTGAACCTGATGGCGGTACTGAACCCGAACATTCGCCACGTCGCCATCGACGGCGCGCTGTTCCAGGCCGAAGTCGATGATCGCCAGATCATGGCCGTGCCAAGCATTTATCTGAACGGTGTGAATTTCGGCCAGGGCCGCATGGGCCTGGAAGAAATCCTCGCCAAAATCGATACCAGTGGCATCGAACGCCAGGCCGAGAAAATCAGCGCCAAGGAAGCCTTTGATGTGCTGGTGGTCGGCGGTGGCCCGGCCGGTGCTTCGGCGGCAATTTATGCGGCCCGTAAAGGCATTCGCACCGGTGTCGCGGCCGAGCGTTTTGGTGGTCAGGTGCTGGACACCATGGCCATCGAAAACTTCATCTCGGTGCAGGAAACCGAAGGGCCAAAACTGGCCGTGGCGCTGGAAGAGCACGTCAAGCAATACGACGTGGACATCATGAACCTGCAACGTGCCGACAAACTGGTGCCCGGCAAAAATGGCGAGCTGCACCAGATTCACTTCGCCAGCGGTGCATCGTTGAAAGCCAAAACCGTGATTCTGGCGACCGGTGCGCGGTGGCGTGAAATGAATGTTCCGGGCGAGCAGGAATACCGCAACAAAGGCGTGGCGTACTGCCCGCACTGCGACGGCCCACTGTTCAAGGGCAAGCGCGTGGCGGTGATTGGCGGCGGTAACTCCGGCGTCGAAGCGGCCATTGACCTGGCGGGTATCGTGTCGCATGTCACGCTGCTGGAGTTCGATGTGCAGTTGCGTGCCGATGCGGTATTGCAGCGCAAGTTGCACAGCCTGCCGAATGTCACTGTGATCACCAGTGCACAAACCACTGAAGTCACCGGCGACGGTCAGAAGGTCAACGGTCTGCGCTACAAGGATCGTCAGAGTGACGAATTGCGCAGCGTGGAGCTGGAAGGGATCTTTGTGCAGATCGGTCTGCTGCCGAACACCGATTGGCTCAAAGGCACGATCGAGCTGTCACCGCGTGGCGAGATTATCGTCGACGCTCGTGGTGAAACGTCGGTGCCGGGTGTGTTCGCCGCCGGCGACGTGACCACTGTGCCGTACAAGCAGATCGTGATCGCGGTGGGCGAGGGCGCCAAAGCCTCTCTCAGTGCCTTCGATCACTTGATCCGGACTTCCGCCCCGGCATAAGTCCCGGCGCTGAAAACACAAACCCTGTAGGAGCGAGCTCGCTCGCGATGGTCGTCAACGATAACGCTGGTTGGCAGATGCCCCGCGGCGTTCTCCGGGTTATCGCGAGCAAGCTCGCTCCTACAGGGAGCATCGGCCGCCGGCGCTGAAAACACAAAACCCCATGAGTGATCATGGGGTTTTTTGTGTCTTGCACATTACCAATGTGGGAGCGGGCTTGCTCGCGAAGGCGGTGTATCAGACGACATTTTTGTTGACTGACACTCCGCCTTCGCGAGCAAGCCCGCTCCCACAAGGGGATTTGCGGTGTGGCTTAGAGCGGAGCTGGCTGGATGATCTCGACCCAGTAGGCGTCCGGGTCCTTGATGAAGGCCAGGCTCTTCATGCGGCCGTCGCTCAAGCGTTTCTGGAAATCGCAGCCCAATGCTTCAAAGCGCGCGCAGGCGGCGACGATATCCGGCACCGAGATGCAGATGTGGCCGAAACCGCGCGGGTCGGTGTTGCCATTGTGGTAGGCGAAATCCGCATCGTTCTCGGTGCCGTGGTTGTGGGTCAGTTCCAGAATGCCGGGGATTGATTTCATCCACTCGGTGCGCGCGGCGGCATCGGCCGGGATCTGGTTTTTGTCGACCAGCGCCAGGAAATACAGGCTGAACTCGGCTTCCGGGAAGTCGCGTTTTTCCACCAGTGTAAAGCCCAGAATGCGTGTGTAGAAATCCAGGGACTTGGTGATGTCCTTGACGCGCAGCATGGTGTGGTTGAAGACAAATTTCTGTGTAGCGGCGTCCGGTTGGGCGGTGACGCCGGGGAAGGTGTTCAATTCGTGCAGGCTCATGGGCCCTCCGGGAAATATGTGGGCTAACGAATGGTGACAATGATACGCAAGGGCTCGGACATCACCAAACCCAAACAGTCGGCTATTGCCTGACAGCCGGCCTGGGCCCAGACTTTACGGCTTAATCCGTGAGTGCCCATTGCAATGATTCGATTCTGTAAATTGCTGTTTATCCTGCTAAGCCTGGTTTCGGTGGTGGGTGCCGCTCATGCCGATGCGCCAGTGGTGACCTGGCCGGAAGGCTGGCAGATCGAAGCCGTGCCTGAATCGGCGTCGGGGGTCATTCGCCAGCGGGCGGTGAAAAATGATCAGACTGGTTCGCCGGTCATGGTGATGGAGCTGACCGTGAGTCAGGTGCAAAGCGATCATCAGGTAAATCTTGAAGGCGTATTGCTGGAGATGCGCAAGTCAGTACAAAAAGACTTCTTTCAGGGCGGCTATCAAAGTGTCTGCACGCGAATACATTCGACTACGTTGAGTCGATTGGCTGCGCTGGAAACAACCTGCACCATCACACAAAACGGCAGGCATGTGCTTTCTCAAACATTGGTGGCCGCGGTGGATGCAGATAAGGCCTATGTTCTTTCCTACGCGGGGCAGGCCGAAGCTTATAAGGCGAGCCAGGATGAAATAGACGCAGCCCGTAACAGCTTGAAGCTTTAGTAAGCGACAGTGCTTTTTGATGCATGAAGAAATTTTTAGATACCTAAATGGATTAAGCACAAAGTTGTTGGCAGTTAGGTAAATGTGCGGCGCCGGCCCTCCGGCATTTAGATAGCCCATGAAAAAGCCCTGCATAAGCAGGGCTTTTTTGTCGCAGCGAGAGTTAGCCGCGCAGCCAGGAATCAACGGTGGCTGCACCGTACTGTTCTTTCCAGGCTTTCAGGCCGCGGTGATTGCCGCCCTTGGTTTCAATCAGTTCGCCGGTGTGCGGGTTCTGATAAACCTTGACCACACGGGCGCGGCGGGTTTTTGGTGCGGCTGCCTGCTGCAGGCCGGATTTTGCCGGTTTCGGATCGAGAATGGCGATGATATCGCGCAGGCTCTTGCCATAGGTTTTCATCAAACCCTGGAGCTTCTCTTCGAATTCGATTTCTTTCTTGAGCCCGGCATCGTTCTTCAGGGATTCCAACTGCTTGAGCTGTTCTTGAAGGGCCTTTTCGGCTGCACGGAATTCAGCGAGTCTGGACAATATCTTTACTCCAATAGTGTATTTGGCTGATACCAACCGCAAACAAAGCTATAAGCCAAGAGCCTTGAAGCGACTCGGTGATAGTGGCTCACCTGCCAATTTAGCGCAGGCATGAAAAATTGTAGTAGTTAATTGGTCAAGAGTAAATCCTGTCTTTTTCTTCATGTAACTACAGTAGTGTTTTGATTCAAATTGGTGCGTGCAATCGTTATTTTGCCGGTTAAATCCGCTAGTTAATGGTTGCTTAATGCACTAATGAATTCCGCACCCGGCATGGGTTTGCCGAACAGATAACCTTGCAGGAAGTTGACCTGATGAGCGCTCAGGTAATCACTCTGCTCACGGGTTTCGACACCTTCGGCTACCAGGGCAAGGTCGAGCTTGACCGCCAGTTCGATGATGCTGTCCAGGATGTGGCTGGACAGTGTGTCGATGCCGATCATGGCGACAAAGCTCTGGTCGATTTTCAGGAAGTCCACGTTGAACTGCCGCAGGTAGCCAAGGCTTGAGTGACCCGTGCCGAAGTCGTCGATGGCGATTTTCACGCCCAGTTCGCGAAGTTGCTCGAATAGTTGCAGGGTAATGGCCGTGGGCTCGATCAGTTCGCGCTCGGTCAGTTCCAGCACCAGATAGATCGAGCCTGGCTCGAACGCGTCGAGAAACTCGCGACAATCCTTGACCAGCTCCAGATCCTGGCAATGGCTGGCGGTGATGTTGATGCCAATGTGAAACGGTTTGTTGAATCTGGCGGATTGCGGCGCCAGCAGGGCGGCGGTTTGTTGCATCAGCGAGCGGGTCATCGGCACGATCAGTCCGGAGTGCTCGGCAAACGGGATGAACAGATCCGGACGCACCAGGCCTTCCTTCGGATGTTTCCAGCGCATCAGTACCTCAGTGCCGGACCAGCTTTTACTGTCACCATGCACCACGGGCTGGAAATACGGAATGAACTCTGCGGCTTCCAGTGCCCGTTGCATTTCCTGGGTGGGTGCCGATGAGCGCTTTTGCAGTAAATGACCAATTGAACCGGCAATCACACCGAAGAACATCAGCAAGCTGAACAACGGTGGATACTCGCTGCTCATGTATCGCCAGGTTTCGCCTTCGGGGAAGCCGGCTTGCACCGCAAAGGCATAGCGCCCGGAGGTCAAACGACTTTGCGCAACGGGCAACTCAGGCACCGCGCCCGTGTGAACCTTGCCATCGACAGACAGCCAGTCCGGGCCAACTTGCAGCAATAGCACGGTCTGGTGGCCTATCAGGCGCAGAATATTGCTCAAGTGATAACCATCGACGGTCGCCAGCGCACCTTTTTTGCCTTCGCTCAGCCGGTACACCAGCACGGCGGTGTCGGGCGTCACCGCATTGCCGTTCATGAGCCATAAGGCGCCCTGGGTGTAGTCACCGGGCTTGACCTTTTCCTGATAGTCGCCGAACAACGAGCTGCAGTAGAGGTTGTTGTCCCACGCCAGATTGGCTGATCGCACGAATGGGCGACGAGTGACCTGCTCGCGCAGAGACAGGTTGACGTCGCCACAACTTTGACCGGCCAGTGGCAGTAGTTCGCGAGCGGCCTGGGCGGTGTTGTCGAGCATCAAGTCGAACTGGCGAATCGCTGCTTCGGCAGTTTGTTCGGTGTCTTGTTTGAGCGCACGCCCAGCTTGCATGTAAAGAATGGCGGCCCCCAGCAGCACCGGGAGCAATCCACTGATCAGGGTCACAGCAATTCTTGTGCTGCGACTGCGGGTTTTGGCTTTCAATGGCATTCGCGAATCCTGTCACGAAGTAGTAAGGCTCTCAAACGCTGGCAGGGCAATACGCCTCCCATGAAGAGTTTGGGTATGGGCCATGATAGTTGGCGCTTGGCAGTTATGCCGCTCAACGCAGGTCGAGACTTTCGGCCAGCTTGATAAAGGCCAGCGTCGCGGGGGAGGCCTGGCGTCGATCGAGCACCGCCAGGCCGACCTGCCGCGACACCGCAGGCGACAGCGGTTTTTTCACGCAGCGGCTATCAATTTGATGGGGTAATGAGCCCTCGGCAACCACCGTCACCCCGTCACCGCGAGCGACGACATCCAGGGTGCTCATCAGCTGCGAGCAGCGATAGCGGATGTTGGGCGTCAGTCGGGCCGCGCTAAACAAGCGTGAAACCAGCTCCGATGAACCGGCCTCGGTCAGCACAAACGGGGCGTGGCACAGATCGTCCAGGCTCAGGCTGTCGTAAGTCGCCAGCGGATGGCTGGCGGGCAGCAACGCTACCATCTGGTCTTCGATCAGCGCGACCGTGTCGAAACGCTCCTCGGGCAATACCACGAAACCGATGTCGATCCGTCGTTCTTCCAGCCACTGGAGTACCTGGCGATCAGGACCCTCGTCGATATGCACCTCGATGCCGGGATGAGCGGCGCGGTACTGCTGCAGAATCAATGGCAGCAATTTGATCGATGACGTCGGGCCGAAGGAGCCGATGCGCAGCGTGCCGCGTTTCATGCCCTTCGCATCGGCCGCTTCCTGGCGCAGGGTGTTGGCCAGGCCCAGCATTGCACGGGCACGTAGCAACAGCTGCTGGCCAATATCGCTCAATTCGACCCGGGATTGATGTCGGCGCAACAACTCGACGCCCAACTCCTGCTCCAGGGACTTCAAGGCATGTGAGACCGCCGATTGGGAAATTCCCAGGCGATTGGCCGCTGCCGTGAAGCCGTGGAGTTCGGCCACGAGGGAGAAAATCTCCAGTTGAGAGAGGGTCATGAGTGTTTGCTCATTTTACGATGACTGGGCATTAGTCGAATGATACGTCATCTCTCTAACATCCGGTCCTGGAATTGTATGACGATCTGCGAGCAAACCCTGTCAAAACCCTCGGATCTGCCGGTATATCTGAAACTGGCGGCGGTCACCATGGTGTGGGGCGGCACTTTCGTTGCCGGACGCTTTCTGGCCGACGGCCTTAGCCCGCTGCTGGCCGCCAGCCTGCGGTTTTTACTGGCCAGCGTGGCGTTGCTACTGTTTGTACGCATGGCGCGGATACCGCTGGTCCGGCCCAGCGCCCGGCATTGGTTGCAATTGCTGTTGCTTGGCTTTTTCGGGATCTTTTTTTACAACCTGTGCTTCTTTTATGGCCTGCATTACATCAACGCTTCACGGGCGTCCTTGATCGTGGCGCTGAATCCGGCTGTGATCGGCCTGGCTTCCTGGCTGCTGTTCAAGGAGCGATTGAACCGGGCGAAAGTCGCCGGCATTGCGATTTGCATGGCTGGCGCGAGCATGGTGATCGTCAGTCGCGCCCCGCAATTATTGGCCGGCGGCGCCGATGCCTGGATCGGTGATCTGCTGATTTTCGGCTGCGTCCTCGGTTGGGGGATTTACTCGTTGTTCTCCAGAGAGCTGAACCAGACACTGGGGCCGGTGCAAACGGTGACCTATTCGATTCTGCTGGGCACTGTCATGCTCTGGATAGCCTGCATTGTCCGTGGCGAGGTGAGTGTCACCGCGATCGCCAACCTCGGGGCGCCGCAATGGTTAAGTCTTTTGTACCTCGGCGTGCTGGGTTCGGCGCTGGCCTACATCGGCTACTACGACGGCATTCGCAAAATCGGCGCGACACGTTCCGGAGTGTTCATTGCCTTGAACCCGCTGACGGCGGTAATCCTTGGTGCGCTGCTGCTGGATGAGCCACTGACGCTGGCAATGTGCCTGGGCGGCGGATTGATTCTGGCGGGAATTTTCCTCTGCAATAAACCTCTTGCGCGAGCAAGGAAAAAGGGGATTTGATACAGAAGGCGGACAAATCTATTTACGCTGTGTAGAATCCGGTTACGCATACAATAATAATCGTCTTCTGGCAGCAGAAGCCTCGCCCGCAAGAGCCTTGGGTCGAAAATGAAGATATTCGGGTTTCAACTGATCTACGGTGATTTTCTCGCCCGCAGTGTGCGGGGCATCTCCTGTGCGCCACCCACCGGTCTCAGCATTGCTTACAACTAACCTTAGTTAATTGATAAAAAATGATGAGGCGCCAACCATGGCAGATTTATACGAAAACCCAATGGGCCTGATGGGCTTTGAATTCATCGAGCTCGCATCGCCGACCCCGAACACCCTGGAGCCGATCTTCGAGATCATGGGTTTCACCAAGGTGGCGACCCACCGTTCCAAGGACGTGCACCTGTATCGCCAGGGCGCGATCAACCTGATCCTCAACAATGAACCTCACAGCGTGGCGTCGTACTTTGCGGCCGAGCATGGTCCGTCAGTGTGCGGCATGGCGTTTCGCGTCAAGGATTCACAAAAAGCCTACAAGCGTGCCCTGGAACTCGGCGCCCAGCCGATCCACATTGAAACCGGCCCGATGGAACTGAACCTGCCGGCGATCAAAGGCATCGGCGGCGCGCCGCTGTACCTGATCGACCGTTTCGGTGAAGGCAGCTCGATCTATGACATCGACTTCGTGTTCATCGAAGGCGTTGACCGCCACCCGGTCGGTGCCGGCCTGAAGATCATCGATCACCTGACCCACAACGTGTATCGCGGTCGCATGGCCTACTGGGCCAACTTCTACGAGAAGCTGTTCAACTTCCGCGAAATCCGCTACTTCGACATCAAGGGCGAGTACACCGGCCTGACCTCCAAGGCCATGACCGCACCGGATGGCATGATCCGCATCCCGCTGAACGAAGAATCGTCCAAGGGCGCCGGGCAGATCGAAGAATTCCTGATGCAGTTCAACGGCGAGGGCATCCAGCACGTTGCCTTCCTGTCCGATGACCTGCTCAAGACCTGGGATCACCTGAAAAGCATCGGCATGCGCTTCATGACCGCGCCGCCAGACACCTACTACGAAATGCTCGAAGGCCGCTTGCCGAACCACGGCGAGCCGGTGGGCGAACTGCAGGCGCGGGGCATTTTGCTGGACGGTTCGTCCGAGTCGGGCGACAAGCGTCTGCTGCTGCAGATCTTCTCGGAAACCCTGATGGGGCCGGTGTTCTTCGAGTTCATCCAGCGCAAGGGCGACGACGGTTTCGGCGAAGGCAACTTCAAGGCTCTGTTCGAATCCATCGAGCGTGACCAGGTTCGTCGTGGCGTTCTCTCCACCGACTAATCTGTAGACGCTGTAAAAAACTGTGGGAGCGGGCTTGCTCGCGAAAGCGGTTGTACATTCAACATTAATGTTGACTGACACACCGCTTTCGCGAGCAAGCCCGCTCCCACATTTGTTATGTGTGGCCTTAAGGTCTGCGTTGTCGCACCAGGTGCTTGAACCCTTCGAACACCAGCACCAGCACGGCCATCCAGATCGGGATGTATGTCAGCCATTCGCCGGCCTTGATGCTCTCTCCCAGTAGCAACGCCACGCCCAGCAGCAGCACCGGTTCGACGTAGCTCAACAAGCCGAACAGGCTGAACGGCAGCAGGCGGCTGGCAATGATGTAGACCACCAGTGCCGACGCGCTGATCACGCCGAGTATCGGGATCAACAGCGACAACCATGGATGCTGGTCAAACACACCGAAACCTTGCGCGCCACTCTGAACGAACCAGATGGCCACCGGCAGCGTCAATGCCATGTCCAGCCACAAGCCGCCGAGATTGTCCGTTGCCAAGCGTTTGCGCAGGACAAAGTAGGTCGGATAGCCAATGCAGACCAGCAAGGTCGCCCAGGAAAAACCACCCACCTGATACACCTCGTTGATCACGCCCAGGCAGGCGAACACCACGGCGATTTTTTGCAGATAAGACAGGCGATCGCCATAGGCGAGGCGACCGGTCAGGACCATGGTCAGCGGCAACAGGAAATAGCCGAGTGATACGTCGAGGCTGTAGCCGTTGAGCGGCGCCCACATGAACAGCCACAGTTGCACGCCGAGCAGGGCAGAGGAGGTGATCAGCGCGCCAATCAGTTTCGGATTGGCAATGGCGCGCCGCACAATCTCGAGCACGCGTTTCCACTCCCCGGACCACACCATGAACACGGTCATGCAGGGTACGGTCAGCAGCATGCGCCAACCGAAGATTTCCACGCCGCTCAACGGGGTGAGCAGCGACGTGTAGTAATACATGACGGCAAACAGCACCGAGGCTGAAACCGATAGAGCGATACCTTTAGACAAACTGTCCTCGCGATGTTGAAGGTGAAACGGGGGGCGGAGGATACGTGGTTTTCGGGCCGAATATTGACCAATCAATCAACACAACTCGAATGTGGGAGCGGGCTTGCTCGCGAAAGCGGTGGGTCAAACAACATTGATGTGACTGACACTCCGCCTTCGCGAGCAAGCCCGCTCCCACATTTTGTCTTGTGTTGTGTCAGCTATTGCGCGGTTTGCGCCCCGACACAAAGTGGCTCACATCATTGAACCCCGGTGTTGATGCATGCCCCGGCGTCACCAGCGAATCGATGAACGCCTCGTCTTCAGCCGTGATCTTCACTGCCTGCGCCTTAGTGTAGGCGTCCCACTGCGCTTCGGTGCGCGGCCCGACAATGGCCGAGGTGACTGCGTTGTTGTTCAGCACCCAGGCAATCGCGAACTCGACGATGCCGACTCCGCGCTGCTGGGTGTATTGCTGGATCTGCTGGGCGATACGCAGGGATTCGACGCGCCATTCGGTTTCCAGGATGCGTTTGTCCTGGCGCCCGGCACGGCTGTTGGCGTCCGGTGTCACGTCCGGTGCGTATTTGCCGCTGAGTACCCCGCGCGCCAGCGGACTGTAGGGCACCACGCCCAGACCATAGTTTTGTGCCGCAGTGATCTGCTCGGTTTCAGCCTGGCGGTTGACGATGTTGTACAGCGGCTGGCTGATTACCGGCCGGTCGACCCCCAGCCTGTCGGCCACGCGAATCACTTCAGCGATACGCCAGCCACGGTAGTTCGACAAGCCCCAATAGCGGATTTTGCCCTGGCGAATCAGATCGCCTATGGCCGATACCGTGACTTCCAGCGGCGTATTGTGGTCTTCGCGGTGCAGGTAGTAGATGTCGAGGTAGTCGGTGCCCAGGCGCGTCAGGCTGGCATCGATGCCGTTGAAGAGGTGCTTGCGGCTCAGGCCGCTGCGGTTGGGAACGCCGTCCACGGGGCCGAAGCCGACCTTGGTGGCCAACACCCATTCATGGCGGCGGCTGGCGATAGCCTCGCCGACGATTTCCTCGGAACGGCCGTTGGTGTAGACGTCGGCGGTGTCGATGAAATTGATGCCCTGGTCCCAGGCCTTGTCGATGATTCGCAGGGAATCTTCGGTGCTGGTCTGTTCGCCGAACATCATGGTGCCCAGGGTCAGGGTGGACACCTGCAGACCCGAATAACCCAGTGTGCGATAGCTCATGAGCAAATCCTTTTACCAGTGGGAAAGGCTCAATCAGATACCAGAACAACTGCAGGGATCAAACTGAAATATCGAACACACCAGATCAAATGTGGGAGCGGGCTTGCTCGCGAAGGCGGTGTATCAGACGACATTGATGTTGCCTGACGCTCCCTCTTCGCGAGCAAGCCCGCTCCTACAGGGGGGAAGTGGTGTTTAGGCGCGCAGGGTACGGGTCATGCGCAACGCCAGCAAACTGCCGCAGACAATCACACCCGCCAGCAGGTACAGCGCCGCATCGGTCGAACCGGTGCTGTCCTTGACCCAACCCACCAGATACGGGCTGAGGAAGCCGGCCATCTGTCCCATCGAGTTGATCAGCGCCAGGCCACCCGCAGCGGCGCCAGCACTGAGCAGGGCGGTCGGCACCGGCCAGAACATCGGCAGGCCGGTGAGGGCGCCCATGGTGGCGATGCTTAGGCCGAGAATCGCGATGGCCGGGTTGGCGGCGAAGTTCACCGCGATCAGCAGCCCGAGCGCGCCCATCAGCATCGGCACCACCAGATGCCAGCGACGCTCTTTGCGCAGGTCCGCCGAGCGGCCAACGATCAGCATGAACACTGCCGCCAGCAGGTAGGGAATCGCACTGAGCCAGCCGATCACCAGGTTATCGCTGAAGCCCAGGTTCTTGATGATCGATGGCAGCCAGAAGTTGATCGCGTACACACCGCTCTGGATGCAGAAATAGATCAGGCCGAAGGCCCAGATCGCCGGGTTCTTGAATACCGCCAGCAGCGAATCAGTCGTGGTTTTCGGTTTGTTGGCCAGGTCCTCGGCGTGGTCGGCCTCCAGCACCGAACGCTCGAATGGGGTCAGCCATTTTGCATTGGCGTAACTGTCGCTGAGCAGGAAATAAGCCAGCGTACCGAGGATCACGGTCGGAATACCTTGCAGCAGGAACATCCACTGCCAACCGGCCAAGCCGCCCTGGCCTGCGCCGAAGTGGTTGAGAATCCAGCCGGAGAACGGACTGCCGAGCAGGCCGGATACCGGGATCGCCGACATGAACAAGGCCATGATGCGGCCCCGGCGGAAGGTCGGGAACCATTGCGAGAGATACAACACGACGCCCGGGAAGAACCCGGCTTCGGCAGCACCGGTGAACAGGCGCAGGGTATAGAACTCGGTCGGGGTGGTGACGAACAGCAGACAGGTCGACAGGGAGCCCCAGGCGATCATCATCAGCGCGATCCAGCGCCGCGGGCCGAACTTGGTCAGGGCCAGGTTGCTTGGCACGCCGCACAGCACGTAACCGATAAAGAAGATGCCGGCGCCGAGACCGTACACGGTTTCGCTGAACTTCAGCGCGTCGAGCATCTGCAGCTTGGCGAATCCAACGTTTACCCGGTCGAGGTAGTTGAACAGGTAGCAGATGAAAATGAAGGGGATCAAACGCAGGGTAATGCGCTTGTAGACGGCGTTTTTGTCGTCAGCGATGGCGTCGGACGCTACGGCGCTCTGTGTCATGGCGGCTCTCTCATTATTATGATTTTTTGCGATGCAAAGGGTAACGTTGATCGCCCTGAGAGTCTCGACCACCCTTATGGTGGCTGTCTTTGTGCCTGAGCACAGGGTTTGCAACCAAGGCCTGTGCGGGTGAACAACCCGTTCCATCACCGTCTTCAAGGATCACTTGCATGTTCGAACTCGATCACGACCTGGCCCAGGACATCGTCGACCGGGCGATGGCTATCCTGCCATACAACGTCAACGTCATGGACAGCCAGGGCTTGATCCTCGGCAGTGGCGAACCGGAGCGGGTCAACACCCGGCATGAGGGGGCGCAACTGGTATTGGCCAACGGCCGCGTGGTGGAGATCGATGCGCAGACAGCGATTCATCTCAAGGGCGTGCAGCCAGGCATCAACCTGCCGTTGTGGCTTGATCAGCGCCTGATCGGCGTGCTGGGTATCACCGGCGAACCCGAGCAACTGCGCACCTACGCCGAGTTGGTGCGCATGACCGCCGAAATGCTGGTGGGCCAGCGCAACCAGCAGGCCGAACAGCAATGGCGACGCCAGCGCTGCGATGATTTGCTGGCGCTGCTGCTCAGCGAAGCCGGGGATTCTCCGCGACTGGTCGATGAAGCGCAGCAGTTGGGCCTCAAGCCACGGATGACCCGAGTGCCATACCTGTTCGAACTGGGCCTGGAGCACGCCCCGGGGCAAACCGTCGAGGCACTCAGTGCCTGGTTGACGAGCCGTTACCCCGACAGTTGGTGCGTGAGTTCGGCCAAAACCTCGTTGCTCTGGTGCCGGCCAGCCAGCCAGACGATCGAGAACGAGCGCTTGCTGGACAAACTCGACGGCCTGGGCTGGAACATCCTGCGCATAGCCGTGGGTGGTCAGGCCGATGGACTGGCGGGTTTGCGCCGCTGCTATCGCCGGGTCGGTGACTTGCTGGCCTACGGTCGCGATGTATTGCCGCGCTCCAGATTGCTGACGCTGACCCGCTATCGGCTACCGGTGATGCTCTGGCGCCACCGCAACGACGACGCCCTCGACGAATTGCTCAACCCGCTGCGCAAAGTCATTGCCAAGGACAGCAATGGTCAATTACTGGCGACCCTGCGCAGTTGGTGCGAACACGACGGCCAGAGCCAGGCCTGCGCCGATGCCCTGGGCATCCATCGCAACAGTCTGCGTTATCGCATGGAACGCATCGCCGAACTGAGCGGGGTTGATCCTCTACGCCTGGACGGCATGCTCGCACTGTACCTCGGCGTGCAATTACTCCCACAAACCGACGTAAACCCGTAGCAGCTGCCGAGCCTGCGAGGCTGCGTTCGGCGGCGAAGCCGTCGTGAACTCAAACGCTGCGGTGTTTCAGGAAAACCGCATGCATAGGATTGACGACGGCTCCGCCGCCGAACGCAGCCTCGCAAGCTCGGCAGCTGCTACACGTGAAGGTCGCAGGAAGAAGGTTTTGTGGAAATGAACAATAATCCTCAAAGCCGCTTGTGCAGCGGACCGGCGTTATTGTTCATGACGGCTGGCAGCATGTGGACATTGGAACTGGAGAATTCCCATGAAAATCGTGATCGCCCCCGATTCGTTCAAGGACAGCCTCAGCGCTCAAGGCGTGGCCGATGCCATCGCGTTGGGGCTGGCGCAGGTGTGGCCGGATGCTCAATTGATCAAGTGCCCGATGGCCGACGGCGGGGAAGGGACTGTCGAGTCGATTCTTGCCGCGTGCGAAGGCGAACTGCGCCGCACTGTGGTTCGCGGGCCGCTGGGGGCAACGGTGGATGCCGCCTGGGGCTGGTTGCCGCAGAGCCACACCGCGATCATCGAAATGGCCGAGGCCAGTGGTTTGCAGTTGGTCCCGGTGGCGCAACGGGATGCGTGCATTAGCAGCACCTTTGGCACTGGGCAATTGATCCGTGCCGCGCTGGATGCCGGTGCACAACGGGTGATCCTGGCGATTGGCGGCAGTGCGACCAATGATGGCGGCGCGGGTGCCATGCAGGCCTTGGGTGTGAAACTGCTGGACGCTCAGGGGCAGACGCTGTCACCGGGCGGTCTCGCCCTTGGGCAATTGGCGCACATTGACCTGAGCGACATCGATCCGCGACTGGCGCAGGTACGCTTCGACATCGCCGCCGACGTCAACAACCCGCTGTGCGGTCCCCACGGCGCCTCGGCGATTTTTGGCCCGCAAAAAGGCGCCTCGCCCGCACAGGTCGAGCAACTGGACCGCGCTCTCAGGCACTTTGCCGGGCATTGCGCGACAGCCTTGAACAACGATGTCCGTGACGAACCGGGCAGTGGCGCGGCAGGTGGCCTGGGGTTTGCCGCCAAAGCGTTCCTGGGCGCGCAATTCAAGGCCGGGGTCGAGGTGGTTGCCGAGCTGGTGGGCCTGGCCGAGGCGGTTGCAGGCGCCGACCTGGTGATCACCGGTGAAGGGCGTTTCGATGCGCAAACCCTGCGCGGCAAGACGCCGTTTGGTGTGGCGCGTGTCGCCAGGCAGCACGGTGTGCCGGTCATCGTCATTGCCGGCACGCTGGGCGACGGTTATCAGGCGCTCTATGAGCATGGCATCGACGCGGCGTTTGCCCTGGCGAGCGGGCCGATGACCCTCGAGCAGGCTTGTGCCGAAGCACCGCGTTTGCTGCGTGAGCGGGCGAGCGATGTGGCCCGGGTGTGGCGGGTGGCCAGAGCCCAGGTGCGGATCGGGCCCGAAGAATAAAGGGCATCCCTGCAATAGTGGCGCATTTCCTGAATTGAGATAGGGTTGAGGCTGGAGCACCCGCGCGACAGGAGAACGACATGCGCTATTCAGCCTTGACTCAACGAATCGCCGGAGACGGAGCGGCGGCCTGGCAGATTCACGATCGAGCGCTGGCGTTGCGCGAGCAGGGCGTCGATGTCTTGCTGCTGTCGATCGGTGACCCGGATTTCGACACCCCGCAACCGATTGTCCAGGCGGCCATTGCCAGCCTGTTGGCCGGTGATACGCACTATCCTGAAGTGCGCGGCAGTCGAGGGCTGCGCGACAGCATTGCCCGCCGGCATCGGCACCGTAGCGGTCAGGCGGTGGATGCTGAACATGTGATCGTCTTTCCAGGCGCGCAGTGCGCGGTGTATTCGGTGGCGCAATGCCTGCTCGATCCGGGCGATGAAGTGATAGTCGCCGAGCCGATGTACGTGACTTATGAAGGCGTGATCGGCGCTTGTGCGGCCACAGTGGTCCCGGTGCCAGTGCGTCCGCAGAACGGGTTTCGCGTCGACCCGGCGGATGTCGCGGCACGGATCACGCCGAAAACACGCGCCATCCTGCTCAACAGTCCGAACAATCCATCCGGCGCCAGTTTGTCACTAGCGAGCTGGCAGGAGCTGGCGGCGCTGTGCATTCGCCACGATTTGTGGCTGATCAGCGATGAGGTCTACAGCGATCTGCTGTACGAGGGTGAGCACATCAGTCCGGCGAGTCTGCCGGGCATGGCCGAACGGACGGCGACGATCAACAGCCTGTCCAAGTCCCACGCCATGAGCGGCTGGCGAGTGGGCTGGGTGATCGGGCCCAAACCCATGGCCGGGCATCTGGTCAACTTGTCGCTCAGCATGTTGTTCGGTATCCCGGATTTCGTGCAGAACGCCGCGCAGTTGGCGCTGGACCGGGACCTGCCGGAAGTGGCCTCGATGCGCGAAGAGTATCGCCAGCGTCGTGACCTTGTGTGTACAAGTCTCGATCATTGCGCCGGTCTGCGGGCGATCCGCCCCGATGGCGGCATGTTCGTGATGGTCGATGTGCGCCCCACCGGGTTGTCGGCCCAGCATTTCGCCGAGCGGCTGCTGGAACGGTACGGTGTGTCGGTATTGGCCGGTGAAGCCTTCGGACCGAGTGCGGCGGGGCATATCCGCATCGGCCTGGTGGTCGATCGGCCGAAACTGGCGGATGCCTGTCGGCGCATCGCGCTGTGTGCCACGGACGCGCTCGAAGCACGCCGCGCCTGATGCCACCACTCGCCCGTAGCAGCTGGCGGAGCCTGCGTCCGGCTGCGCAGCAGTCGTAAAACCTGAGTGCGAGGTCTACCTGAAACACCGTGTTGTCTGATTTCGCGACTGCTACGCAGCCGGACGCAGGCTCCGCCAGCTGCTACAAGGGAGGCTGCCTCAACCTCGCCACGCCGCCCCATTCACCAGATTCACCGGCCGCTCACCCGCCAGCGCCGCCAATAGATTGTCCACCGCGCAGCTGGCCATGGCTTCCCGGGTTTCATGGGTCGCCGAGCCTATGTGCGGTGTCGCTACCACATTGTCCAGCTGCAAGAGTGGCGAGTCGGGATGCAACGGCTCGCGCTCGAACACATCCAGTCCCGCCGCGCGAATCTGTCCCGCACGCAAGGCTTCAATCAGCGCCGCCTCGTCCACTACCTTGCCCCGGGAGATGTTGATGAAGATGCTCTGCGGGCGCATCAGGGCGAACTGTTCGGCGCCGATCAGGCCTTCGGTGTCTGCGGTCAGTGGCAGCGTCAGGCAAATGAAGTCCGCTTGTTGCAGCAGTTCGGGCAGGGTCCGGTACTGCGCATTGAAACGCTGCTCCACCGCCGGTTTCGGCGACTGGCTGTGATAGATCACCGGCATGCCAAAACCGCAATGCCCGCGCTGGGCCAGTGCCTCGCCGATGCGCCCCATGCCGATGATGCCCAGGGTCTTGCCATGCACGTCGCTGCCGAAATGCGCGGGGCCGATGTTGCGCTGCCAACCGCCTGCGCGGACAAGGTTCGCCAGTTCCACGACGCGCCGGGCCGTGGCCAGGATCAAGGCGAAACCGGTGTCGGCGGTGGTTTCGGTGAGCACGTCCGGCGTGTTGCTGAGCAGGATGCGCCGCTCGCTCAGGTAGTCGATATCGTAGTTGTCGACGCCCACCGAAATGCTGGCAATGGCTTCAAGGTTCGGCGCGAGGTCGAGCAGTTCGGCATCCAGTTTCAGGCTGGCACCGAGCAGGCCGTGGGCGCGGGGCAGGGCGTTGCGCAGCTTGGCCAGGCCTTCGCTGTCGAGGTTGTCGATCAGCGTCACTTCGGCCTGCTCGTGCAGGCGAGCCATCAGCAACGGTGAAAGTTTCTTGTACAGGACCACCTGCTTTTTCATGGTATTCATCTCGAAATCAATTCAGGAATGGGCTGTAGCGGTGCGCGCTACGGTAGCCGTGGGCCGCTCCCGGTCGCTGGCACCGGGCTTGAGGAAAATGGTCAGCAGCACCGAGAGCATCAAGGCGCCGCTCATCAACAGGTACGAGGCGCCGGGCGAACCGGTGGAGCTGTTCAGGTAGCCGACCAAATAGGAGCCGCCAAACGAACCGAGGGCGCCCATGCTGTTGATCAGCGCCATGGCGCCGCCCGCAACGTTGGCTGGGAGGATTTCCGGGATGATCGCGAAGAACGGGCCGTAGGGCGCGTACATACAGGCACCGGCAATCACCAGCAGCGTGTAGGACCACCAGAAATGCTCGGCCCCTAGGGCATAGGAGCCGTAGAACGCAATCGAGGCGATCAGCAGCGGCGGCCAGACGAAGCGTTTGCGTTTTTGCAGCTTGTCCGAACCCCAGGACACCAACAGCATGCCGATCACTGCCGCCAGGTACGGCAGCGCGGAGAGCCAGCCGGCCTGGACCATGTCCATCTGCGCGCCGGCCTTGAGGATCGACGGCAGCCAAAGCACGAAGCCGTAGACGCCGATGCTCCAGCAGAAAAACTGCAAGGCCAGGATGATCACTTTCGGCGAGCGGAAGGCTTCGGCGTAGTTCTTCACGGCCTTGATGCCAACCTGCTCGGCGGCCAGTGCGCTTTCCAGATCCTGCTTTTCCTGATCGTTGAGCCACTTGGCTTGCGACGGACGATCATCGGCCAGACGCCACCAGATGAAAGCCCAGAGCACTGCCGGCAAACCTTCGACAATGAACATCCAGCGCCAGCTGTAGTGCTGCACCAGATACCCTGACACCACCGACATCCAGAGCATGGTCACCGGGTTGCCGAGAATCAGGAAGGTGTTGGCCCGCGAGCGTTCGGCGCGGGTGAACCAGTGGCACAGGTAGATCAGCATCGCCGGCATCACCGCGGCCTCGACCACGCCGAGCATGAAACGAATGACGATCAGCCAATAGGCGTTGGAGACGATACCGGTCAAAGTCGCGAGGCTGCCCCAGAGGATCAGGCTGACGAAAATCAGCTTCTTCACACTGTGTTTTTGCGCGTAGATCGCGCCAGGCACCTGGAAGAAAAAGTAACCGAGGAAGAACAGCGCGCCGAGCATCGACGACAGGCCCGGCGTGATCATCAGGTCGGCAGCCATGCCGGAGGCGGCGGCAAAGCCGTAGTTGGCGCGATCCAGATACGCCAGGCTGTAAGTGATGAACACGATGGGCATGATGTACCACCAGCGGCGGGTGGCGAGCGTTGCGGTTTTCATGAGTGGTGCTCCTGAGCTTGTTGTTTTTGTCGCAGCAGGTAACGGGTTCAAAATTTTCAGTGACCGTTCTGGCCCCTACAGGGGATTTACGTTGGAATACGATCCAGTGTGGGAGCGGGCTTGCTCGCGAAGGCGGCCTCAAATTCGCTGACCATCTCGGCTCTGGTAGGCAACCCCTCCATATCCCCCCGGCTCTGAACCGCCCGGCTGCCAATCCAGTTGGCGCGCTTCACGGCATCGGCAAAGCTCTGGTTTTCCAGCAGCGCGCTGATCATGCCGACAGCAAAACCATCACCGGCGCCCACCGTATCGACCACCGTTGCCACCGGCACGCCAGCGACGAAACCTTGATCAAGATGGGTGCGGTAGTAAGCACCGTGGGGCCCAAGCTTGATCGCCACGGCTTCGGCGCCCTGGTCGAGGTAGAACGCGGCGATGTCCGCCGGGTCTTCGAAACCGGTCAGCAAGCGACCTTCACTCAACCCCGGCAGCACCCAATGGGCGAGGGCGGCGAGGCGGTTGATCTCGCTGATCATTTGTTGCTCGCTGGCCCACAGGCTGGGACGCAGGTTCGGGTCGAAGGACACGCTGCGCCCGGCATCGCGCATGCAGGTCATCAATTCAAACGACATCTGCCGGGCAGTTTCCGACAGCGCCGGGGGAATGCCGGTGGCGTGCAGGTGCCGGGCCTTGAGCAATTCGGGGACGATCGAGTGCGACGACAGGTGACTGGCCGCAGAGCCGCGTCGGAAGTACTCGACGGACGGATCGCTGCCATCATCCGTGCGGGACTTGAGTTGAAAACCGGTGGGGTGGGCAGCGTCGATGTCGACGTGACGGCAATCCAGGCCTTCTTTTTCCAGGGTATCGACCACGAACCGACCCAACGAATCGGCCCCGACCCGGCTCAACCACGCCACCTTGAAACCCAGCCGCGACAAACCGATCGCAACATTGCTGTCAGCCCCGGCGATGCGTTTGTGGAAAGCGCCAACGCTGGCCAGATCACCAGCCTGCTCGGCGACGAACATCGCCATGGTTTCACCGAACGAGAGGATATCGAACTCAGACATGAGCGCTCTCCAACTGCGATTGGCCGAGGTGAGCGAGGGCGACCACATGTTCGCGGGTCAGTTGCACCAGGTCATCGCCTTGCAGCGGATATTCCGCGGCACGCATAACGCCTTGGGCCATGTGTCGCAGCAGCTGTTCCCACTGTTGCAAGTCGCTTGCGGTCGGCGGGATGGCGACCAGCTTGCCGTCGGCGCGACGCGTAACCGCTTTGCAGTGCACATAGCCGACATGGCGTCCGAGAAGGCGCGCGGCGCTGGCGGCGGACTGGTCCTGCCAGTGCCAGTTGCCGATATCGAAGGTCATTTTGATCGGTAGCTTGTGCTGTTCGACGTCCGCGAAAAAACGCTGGAACGGCTCGATGCGACCGCCGTGCAAGGTCTGGTCGTTTTCCACCAGTAACTGCACGGGGCTGGCGTCCAGCAGCCGGGCGAGGGATTGCAGATCGCGGTTGTCAGTGAAATAACCCAGCGACACTTTCAACCATTTGGCGCCGAACGCCTCGGCGCGTTGCAGGGCGCGGATCAGTTCAAGGTTGGGCTTCGATTGGCCAGCCAGCCACAGTTCCATCGGTGAGGAATACACGCTCTCCAGACCCTCGGCCCGGGTCACCTCCGCCAGTTGCGCAGGCACTTCGCCGGTCAGCAATTCTTCGCGCCATTCGATGTGCGTGGCGCCGGCGGCGGCCAGCACTTCGATGAAACTGCCTTGGCCGCGTTGGCGCACAAGGTCGGCGCCGTAGCTCGACAGGCTGATGGAAATGGCTGGTTTGTTCATTGTTGTTTTACCTCTGAAACCGGTTTCATTTTTGTTCAAAAAAATAGTGGGTGATCTTGATGGCCTCTTCGCGAGCAAGCCCGCTCCCACAGGGGAATGCATTCCAAATGTGGGAGCGGGCTTGCTCGCGAAGGGGCCATAACATTCACCGAGAATTTCCAAGGGTCGACCCTCTAACAATCAACCGCGCCGAAAAATCCAAAGTCCTCACCGCCCCGTCATCCCCGCGCAACCGCTTGAGCAAACACTCAAACGCACTGGCGCCAATCTCGGTGGTCGGCTGAGCCAGCGCGGTTATCCCGCTACCCACCAACGGATACCAATCCAGATCATCCAGAGCAATCAGACCCACATCCTCGAACAGCTTGCACTTGAGTTCACGCAACGCATGGGTGCAGGCCAGCGCCGCGATCCCGTTCGCGCAAAACAGCGCTTTCGGGCCAGGGCCGGGCGTGTCGAGAAAGGTTTTAAGTTGTGCAGTCAGTTCGCTGCCGGTTTCGATGATGCTGCCATGGAGAGCCGGGCGCAGGGCAATTTGCGCCCTGAAACTGCCGACCCGTTCGATCCGCGAACTGGTGCCGTCGAACGGTTCTGTCACCATCAACACATCGCGGTAGCCGCGCTCTTCAAGATGCGCGAGGGCCATCTCAACGGCTGCCGGATTGTCCAGCCCGACCATGTCGCTCTCAAGGTGTTCGACCTTGCGGTCCACCAGCACCAGGGGCATTTCCCGGTGTAGCTCGTGCAACTCGTCACGGTGATGGCCGAGGGTGTTCACGATCAGGCCTTCGATGTTGTACGAGCGCAGCAAGGCCAGGTGTTGACGTTCCTGCTCGTCATCGCGGTCGGTGTTGCACACCACCAGGCTGTAGCCATGCTGACGGCAGGCGGTTTCCACCCCGTGCATCACGGCAATTGAATAAGGGTTGCGGATATCGGCCACCAGCATGCCGATCAGGCGGGTGCGCCCGCGCTTGAGGCCGCGGGCCATCTGGTTCGGGCGATAGCCCAACTCAGCAATCGCCTGCTCGATACGTTGGGCAATGGCATCGGAGAGCAGGGCGCGGTCTTCGCCGATGAACCGCGAAACGCTGGCCTTGGAAACCTTGGCGTGTTCGGCCACGTCGAGCATGGTCACGCGGCTGCGTTGGGCGGCGGAGAAATCGTTCACGGTCTGAAACCTTCTTATTGGATTTATAAGGTTTGCGCAATGCGCTGAAACCGGTTTCAGAAGACACCAAAACCAAATGCCTCGTCAAGCCCCTGAGTCGATTTATACCGACGGGCGGATTCAGGACGATGACTGGAACGTTTGTGCAACTGTCAGTTGAACAACCCGGCGGCTATGTTGATCGAGAATCCAAGGATGGCCGTGTTGAACAGAAAACCGATCAACGATTGCGCCAGTACAATCTTGCGCAACTCCCGGGTCGCCACGCCTACGTCCGAGGTCTGCACCGCTACGCCGACGGTGAAGGAGAAATACAGGAAGTCCCAGTAATTGGGGGTCGTCAGGCCTTCGGCAAAGCGCAGAGCCGGTTCCTTGCCTTCCCAGGTGTAGAACAGTCGCGCGTAATGCACGCTGAAAATCACCCCGATCAGCAGCCACGAGCCGATCACCGTCAGGGCAGTGAAGCCGTAGTGCAACAGCTTGCGCGTGGTTTCCAGGTCTTTGCTGCCAGCCAGTTCGAAGGTGATGGTCGCCAGGCTGGCCAATGCGGCGATGCACACGAGTGCCAGCACCAACCCGGCGTTTTCGTCCTCGATTTCGGCGATGCGTTTTACGTCAGTCGCTTTCGAACGCACGGTGAGCCAGAACATCAGCAACAGGTAGATCCAGACGCCGGCATTCCAGCCGAAGAGGATCTTGCTGATCGGCGAATCGGCTGGAGCCAGAATGCCCACCGCGATGCCCAGCAGGATGGCGGCGGACAGGCGAGGGTGGGTGTGGGTGAGGAAGGACATGGAGGCTCGATGGGGTTGGGGCTATGCCAACACCTTAGCCCAGGTGGGCACAATCTTGAAATCACGGAGATCCCTTGTGGGAGCGGGCTTGCTCGCGAAGGCGGACTGTCAATCAACACGGATGTCGAATGTGACGGCCTCTTCGCGAGCAAGCCCGCTCTCACATTGGGACAGTGGTGTTGATCAGATGTTTTTATGGCGCCTGCGCACCAGTTTCATCACCACCACAAAAAACACCGGCACGAATACCACGGCCAACGTCGCCGTGATCATCCCGCCGATCACCCCGGTGCCGATGGCCTGCTGGCTTGCCGAACTGGCGCCGGTCGCGATCGCCAACGGCACCACGCCAAGGATGAACGCCAGCGAAGTCATGACAATCGGCCGCAACCGCAGGCGTGCCGCTTGCAGGGTCGCGTCGATCAGGTCGTGGCCTTCGTCGTACAGGCTCTTGGCGAACTCGATGATCAGGATCGCGTTCTTCGCCGACAGGCCGATGATGGTGATCAGCCCGACCTTGAAGAACACATCGTTGGGCATCCCGCGCAAGGTCACGGCCAGCACCGCGCCGAGCACACCCAGTGGCACCACCAGCAGTACCGAGGTCGGAATCGACCAGCTTTCGTACAACGCCGCCAGGCACAGGAACACGATCAACAGCGACAGCCCCAGCAGGATCGGCGCCTGACTGCCGGACAAACGTTCCTGCAACGACAACCCGGTCCATTCCTGGCCCAGGCCGGCCGGGCCTTGCGCCACCAGGCGCTCGATCTCGGCCATGGCCTCACCGGTGCTGTGGCCCGGCGTCGGTTCACCGGAAATGCTGATCGCCGGGTAGCCGTTGTAGCGGGTCAGCTGCGCCGGGCCCTGAGTCCACGTGGCCTGCACGAAGGCTGACAACGGCACCATTTTTTCATGGGTGTTGCGCACATGAATCTTCAGCAGGTCAGCCACCTGGCTGCGCTGGTCGCCCTCGGCCTGCACCACGACGCGCTGCATCCGCCCCTGATTGGGGAAGTCGTTGATGTAGGCCGAGCCTACGGCCGTGGACAGCACGTTGCCGACGTCGGCAAAAGACACACCCAGCGCGTTGGCCTGCTTGCGGTCGACGATCAGTTGCACCTGCGGTGCTTCGGCCAGGGCGCTTTCGCGCACGTTCATCAGGATCGGGCTTTTTTCGGCCGCCGCGAGTAACGCGGTACGGGCCTCCATCAACTTCGCATGACCGAGACCGCCGCGGTCCTGCAGGCGGAACTCGAAACCGCTGGAGGTGCCGAGGCCATCGACAGGCGGCGGCAGTACGGCAAACGTCACCGCGTCCTTGATCTGGCTGAGGGCGACGTTGGCCCGGTCGGCAATCGAGCCGGCCGAATCGTCACTGTCCCGCTCGGACCAGTCTTTCAGCGTGCTGAACGCCAGCGCCGCATTCTGCCCGCTGCCAGAGAAGCTGAAACCGAGAATCACCACGCTGTCCCGAATGCCCGGTTCCCCGGCGTTGTGCGCTTCAACCTGCTCGGCCACCTGCACCGTACGGTTCTTGCTTGCACCCGGTGGCAGCTGAATGTCGGTGATGGTGTAACCCTGGTCTTCCACCGGCAGGAACGAAGAGGGCAGGCGACTGAAGCACACGCCAAGACCCACCAGCAGTACGCCGTAGATCAGCAGAAAGCGCCCGCTGCGTTTCAGCGCATAGGCGACCCAGCCTTGATAGCGCCCGGTCAGTTGCTCGAAACGACGGTTGAACCAGCCAAAGAAACCGGTTTTTTCATGGTGCTCGCCTTTGGCAATCGGCTTGAGCAACGTCGCGCACAAGGCCGGGGTCAAGGTCAGGGCGAGGAATGCCGAGAACAGGATCGAGGTGGCCATCGACAGCGAGAACTGCTGGTAAATCACTCCGACCGAACCCTGCATGAAGGCCATCGGAATGAACACCGCGACCAGCACCAGGGTGATGCCGATGATTGCCCCGGTGATCTGCTTCATGGCCTTGCGCGTGGCGTCCTTGGGCGACAAGCCCTCGGTGGCCATGATCCGCTCGACGTTCTCCACCACCACGATGGCGTCGTCCACCAGAATGCCGATGGCCAGCACCATACCGAACATGGTCAGCACGTTGATCGAAAACCCGAGCGCCAGCATCGTCGCAAAAGTGCCCATCAACGCCACCGGCACCACCAGTGTCGGAATCAGCGTGTAGCGGATGTTTTGCAGAAACAGGAACATCACCGCGAACACCAGCAGCATGGCCTCGCCGAGGGTGTAGACGACCTTGGTGATCGACACTTTGACAAAGGGCGAGGTGTCGTACGGGATCTTGTATTCGACGTTCGCCGGGAAGTAGCGCGACAGCTCATCCATTTTCGCCCGCACCAGGGTCGCGGTGTTCAGCGCGTTGGCACCGGGCGACAACTGCACGGCGACGGCGGTGGATGGCTTGCCGTTCAGGCGCGTGGAAAACTGGTATTCCTGGCTACCGATCTCGACCCGTGCCACATCGCCGATGCGCACGGTAGAACCATCCGGGTTGGCCTTGAGGACGATGTCGGCAAACTCTTCGGGGGTCGACAACTGCCCCTTGACCAGAATGGTCGCGGTGATTTCCTGGGTGGTTCGGGTCGGCAGATCGCCGATGCTGCCTGCCGACACTTGGGCGTTCTGCGCCACGATGGCGGCGTTGATGTCCGCCGGCGTCAGGTTGAAGGCGATCAGTTTCTGCGGGTCGATCCAGATCCGCATCGCCCGCTCGGCACCATACAACTGTGCCTTGCCGACGCCGTCCAGACGCTTGATCTCGTTCATCACGTTGCGCGCCAGGTAATCGCTGAGCGCTACGTCGTCGAGTTTGCCGTCGCTGGACGTCAGGGTGATCAACAGCAGGAAACCGGAGGAGACTTTCTCTACCTGCAAACCTTGCTGGGTCACCGCTTGCGGCAAGCGCGACTCCACGGCTTTCAGGCGGTTTTGCACATCGACCTGTGCCAGTTCCGGGTTGGTGCCGGGCTGGAAGGTCGCCTTGATGGTGGCGCTGCCCAGGCTGCTCTGGGACTCGAAATACAACAGGTGATCGGCGCCGTTGAGTTCTTCTTCAATCAGGCTGACCACGCTCTCGTCCACGGTTTGCGCCGAAGCGCCCGGATACACGGCGTAGATTTCGATTTGTGGCGGCGCGACATCGGGGTATTGCGCCACCGGTAGTTGCGGAATGGCCAGCGCACCGGCCAGCAGGATGAACAGTGCAACCACCCAGGCGAATACCGGGCGGTCGATAAAGAACTGCGGCATAAAAAAGCATCCTGCTTACTGACCAGTCACCTGGGCAAGTGGAAGAGGGGTGTCGTCGATCTGTACTTTTTCGCCGACGCGGGCGTGCTGCAGGCCCTCGATGACGACGCGGTCGCCCGCTTTCAGACCTGAGGTGACGATCCAGCGATCGTTCTGCACGGCGCCCAGTTCGACCGGTTGCTGCCCGACTTTCTGTTCAGTGTCGAGCAGCAGCACTTGGGCGATGCCGGCGCTGTCGCGCTGGATGGCCCGTTGCGGCACGCTGATGCCTTGCTGGTTGACCGCTTGTTCCAGGCGTACGCGGACGAAACTGCCCGGCAGCAAGTCGAGGTCGGGGTTGGGGAACTCGCTGCGCAGGATGATCTGGCCGGTGCCCGGGTCGACGGTGATGTCGCTGAACAGCATTTTGCCCGGCAGCGGGTAGAGGCTGCCGTCATCCTGAATCAGCGTGGCCTTGGCCTGGTCCTGGCCGACCTGCTGCAACTGGCCGGAACGGAAGGCGCGGCGCAGTTCGTTGAGTTCGCGGGTGGACTGGGTCAGGTCGGCATGAATCGGGTTCAACTGCTGAATCAGCGCCAGCGGTGTGGTTTCGTTCTGCCCGACCAGCGCGCCTTCGGTGACCAGCGCCCGGCCGATGCGCCCGGAAATCGGCGCGGTGACGGTGGCGTAACCGAGGTTCAATCGGGCGCGCTCCACCGCCGCCTTGTTGGCAGCAACATCGGCGGCGGTCTGCCGCGCATTGGCCCGGGCGTTGTCGTAGTCCTGACCGCTGATGGCCTTGTCGTCGATCAACTGGGCGTAGCGCTGTTCCTGCAATCTGGCCTGGAACGCGTTGGCTTCGGCCTTGCGCAACGCCGCTTCGGCGCTGTCCAGGTCAGCCTTGAATGGCGCCGGGTCGATGCGGAACAAAACATCGCCCTGTTTCACATCACTGCCTTCACGGAAGGTCCGCTGCAAGACTACGCCGGCCACGCGGGCACGCACTTCGGCCATGCGCGGCGCAGCAATCCGCCCGCTCAGTTCGCTGCTGATGGTCAGTGGCCGCGCTTCGATGGTCTCGATGCGCACCGTGGCCAGCGGCGCCTGTTCCTCGGCATTCGAGGACTTGTCACACGCGCCCAGTGTCAACGCCAGTGCAATCAGGCTGAGCCTGGCAAGCAGATTCTTCGACATGTAATACCCCAATAAAGACTCCCTGCATCCTACCGGGCGAAGGCGAGGGTAGCGGTGAAGCTTTGTTGGCGCTGTGTGAAATTGTGTAAGGGTTTTACTCATGTGTGGGTGAGGGCGTATATCCTTCACAACTTGATTCCTTATGCGACTGCTGTGCCGCCTTCGCGAGCAAGCCCGCTCCCACATTGGAACTGATTCGCACACAACCCCTGTGGGAGCGGGCTTGCCCGCGAAGAGGCCGGCACAGACGCCACTGCTTTTTTCTGGAAACACCCAATGCCCAACATCCTCCTGGTCGAAGACGACACCGCCCTCGCCGAACTGATTGCCAGTTACCTGGAACGCAACGGTTACTCCGTCAGCGTGATCGGTCGCGGTGATCATGTGCGCGAACGTGCACGGCTCAATCCGCCGGACCTGGTGATCCTCGACCTGATGCTGCCTGGCCTCGACGGTTTGCAGGTCTGTCGCCTGCTGCGCGCCGATTCCGCGACCTTGCCGATCCTGATGCTCACCGCCCGCGACGACAGCCACGACCAGGTACTGGGCCTGGAAATGGGTGCCGACGACTACGTGACCAAGCCCTGCGAACCGCGGGTCCTGCTGGCCCGGGTGCGGACCTTGCTGCGCCGCAGCAGCCTCAGCGAGCCGCAGACCGCCAACGACCGCATTCTGATGGGCAACCTGTGCATCGACCTGTCCGAACGCACCGTGACCTGGCGCGAGCAATTGGTGGAACTGTCCAGCGGTGAGTACAACCTGCTGGTGGTACTGGCCCGGCATGCCGGTGAAGTGCTGAGCCGCGACCAGATCCTGCAGCGCCTGCGCGGCATCGAATTCAACGGCACTGACCGTTCGGTGGACGTGGCGATCTCCAAGTTGCGGCGCAAATTCGACGATCACGCCGGCGAGGCGCGCAAGATCAAGACTGTGTGGGGCAAGGGTTACCTGTTCAGTCGTTCCGAGTGGGAATGCTGAGCCGATGTTCAGAATCCTCTTTCGTTTGTACCTGGTGACCATCGTCTCGTTCAGCGCGGCGATTTATCTGGTGCCGGATCTGGTGATCAAGGTCTTTCATGAGCGCTTCATTACCTACAACCTCGATTACTCCCGAGGCTTGCAAACCCTGATCGTCAAACAGTTCAAGGCCGTGCCGACCGAACAATGGCCGGCCTTGGCCGCAGACATGGACAAGGAGTTTCATCCGCTGCACATCGTCCTTAGCGGCAACGACGATGCGGATTTTTCCCTTGATGAGCAGCAGCGATTGCAGCGCGGCGAGAACGTGGTGCGGATCGGCGACTGGGGCTGGCGCACTTTGGCAGTGGCACCACTGAACGAGCGCAGCGTGGTGCAAATGGTCGTGCCGCCGGACCCGATGGACGTCAGCCTGTTGTACTGGAGCATCAACGTACTGATCGGCGCGACCATGCTCGCGTGCCTGTTGCTGTGGTTGCGCCCGCACTGGCGTGATCTGGAGCGTCTCAAGGGTGCGGCCGAGCGCTTTGGCAAGGGGCACCTGGGCGAGCGCACGCTCATTTCCCCAAGTTCCAACATTGGCAGCCTGGCCAGCGTTTTCGACACCATGGCCGGCGACATCGAGAACCTGCTCAACCAGCAGCGGGACTTGCTCAATGCGGTATCCCACGAGTTGCGCACGCCATTGACCCGCCTGGATTTCGGCCTGGCACTGGCCCTGTCCGACGACTTGCCAGCGACCAGCCGCGAGCGTCTGCAAAGCCTGGTGGCGCACATTCGTGAGCTCGATGAGCTGGTGCTGGAGTTGCTGTCCTACAGTCGCCTGCAAAACCCGGCGCGGTTAACGGAACAGGTCGAGGTGTCGCTGGATGAGTTCATCGACAGCATTCTGGGTAGCGTCGACGAAGAGCTGGAGTCTCCGGAAATCGTCATCGACGTGCTGCTCCACGGCCAGCTCGAACGCTTCAGCCTGGACCCGCGCCTGACCGCCCGAGCCCTGCAAAACCTGTTGCGAAACGCCATGCGCTACTGCGAAAAGCGTATCCAGATCGGTGTGCAGGTTTATGCCGGCGGCTGTGAAATCTGGGTCGACGATGATGGCATCGGCATTCCGGAGGACGAGCGTGAGCGGATTTTCGAACCGTTCTACCGCCTTGACCGCAGCCGCGACCGCGCCACCGGCGGCTTCGGTCTGGGGCTGGCGATCAGCCGCCGGGCGCTGGAGGCCCAGGGCGGCACGTTGACCGTCGAAGCCTCGCCGCTTGGCGGGGCGAGGTTTCGGTTGTGGTTGCCGACGTTGGTTTGAGTCCTGTAGCAGCTGTCGAGCCTGCGAGGCAGCGTTCGGCTGCGAAGCAGTCGCAGACTCAGGTAAACCGCACTCTCAGGGGGGCGAGGACTGCGTCCTCGAACGCAGCCTCGCAGGCTCGGCA